>JAJPHR010000083.1 GCA_021325145.1 Verrucomicrobiota bacterium
CGACTTCGGTCGGTTTTCGGCTCGCACGGCACCATTCACATGGTGAACAGCCGTGCTCGCCTCAACCTCCCTCCCGTCGCTCACGCTCCCACCACGGGGGCACACACCACGGGTTACTGTAATTGCATCGAGAGCATAGCGACGACCTGGGCTTCACGATTGTTAGGAATGATGTGAAAGGAGTTTGCGCCATGCTGCGAAGCAATCACTTAAAACCGACATAGTCCCATGCTGCCGAGAGAAAGTCGTGAGCCTGCTGACGTGTCCAGGGTTGTTCTGAGTGAAAAAGATAAATCAGTTCTGAAACTTCTCCCCACTCCTTGCAGTCCTCGTCTTTCATGGTGCTGTTAAATGTATGAGCCAGCACCGCGCGGACATCGTCACTGTATTGTTCGCTCCCGAAGTTGTCGTTAGGCGTATTCCAGACAAGATGCTCGATCAGGCAGGAGGCAATATTTTCGGCCGCCTTTACCCGTTTCTCCTGCATGTCGTTACGCAGCCGTTTGAAAATGCGAATCATTTTGCGGAACCGCTGCCCCGTGGCCTCATGTTTTTCGAGACCATTGTCATAATGCTGCTCCGGCCAGTTAATGATCCGCTTGCCGGCGTCGGTATCAAATCCAATGCCACTCAGATAATGGTGTGACCCGTTTGGATTGATCCGGCCCGTGTAGCGGCGGTGTTCTAGGGCCGCCACCACGTCAGCATCCACACGATACGTATTGGCATGCACATCAAATGCTTTATTGCCCCTCTTGACCGAACCAGCGGGGAAGTGGTTCTCCAGCGCTTCCTGCACCAGATTTTTGTATTCACTGAACGAAATGCTTCCAGGAAGGTTCCCAAAATCCTCTCGGGTCTTCCCTTTAGGATAATCGGGGAAGAAGGTTGTATTTAAGCGGACGCAAATGTCCACGTCACTGTCCTGTCGGACGCTGGTTCGATTCCTGTACGAACCTTGCGGGAAGACGGTGATGTCCATCGCCGACAGTTTTTCGTGAGCGTCAATCGCCTTGCGTATGGCTCGTTCAGCATTATCGCATTTGTCTTGCTCGGTCGTGCCCGGCCCCTTGGCCCAACTCCTGAATGTTTCCTCAGAGATTGTCATGGCCTAAGCGGTTAAAAATTCCCTCAGGCGCCCCTCGTATTCTTGAAAGGAAAGACGACCTTTTTGCACCAGTCGGTTCAACTTGTTCAGGTCGTGCTCAAGGAGGTCCGTCGCCATGGCTGGCTCCGTGAACGCTCCGTTAATCCGGATTGTCGGGACATCCTTAAACAGAATCCCGCGCAACACCTCCATCGAACACGTGTTGACCCCGAGTATCCTTTGCAGGAAGTCGGAGTTGAGAGCGTGGCGGATTAAGCCCCACCCGCCCCTGATTCGGCCAGCCTTCTTCCAGACCGCAGGTTCTGGATATGATCCGACGCCTACGCTGACCACACGCAAGTCCGGGTGCTTTTGCTTCATGGCCAATGTCGCGTCGGCGATAGCGTACAGCGTCGGATTGTTGGCGCAGAATCCACCGTCGGCTACTTCAACGGCATCCCCGTTGCTCTTTTTGATGGTATGGGTCTCGAAAAACGGGCAGGCAGAACAGGAGGCGATAATCGCGTCGGCAACCGGGCATCCGAAAAAGGGCACGAAAGAACCGGCGGAACCGTGCGCCTGCGTAACTGAGGCCTTGAAAATGAGCGGACGTTCGTCCTTCCAGTTCGTCGCAACTATCCCAACGGCGGTTTTCAAATCTTCGACCTTCGTTTTCCCGAAAACGGTGACTGCCAAATTTTGCAACGCTTCGGAGCGCTTCGCCGGATTGTGATGCTTCATTATTTCGGGAACATGTTGCCGATACAGTCCAAGCGCCGATTCGACGCTGTCCCCCCTTGCAATAAGTGCAGCGATGATCGCGCCGGTGCTGGTCCCGAATATCAAATCAAAGCATTCATGAAGCGGCCTACCGATGTTCCTTTCGATTTCGTCCAACACCCCAAGCGTATAAAAGCCCTTGGCACCGCCACCGTCGAGGGACAGGATACGATAGGGTTTTGAAGCCCCATGCTTTTCATCGTCCAAAGTTGAAGGGACCGGAGATTCGGACATGGTGCCACAATACCAGTTTTTCCCCATGCACACAAACTCAGCGCGGCTAACGCCGGGCGAAATCGAAAATTCTTCAACAGTCTTAGCTGGTTGTGTTAAAATATTACGTCCGTTTTCGTCGCGTCGTCTCCAGCCAAGCCTCCGCTCGCCGGCCGGCTCGTAACACAAGCGCTTGCCGGCTGATTGCCCGCGCAGCACCAAGACGCCAGGCTGCGCGGGTTTTAAGCGGGACCATCATGTCCCGTCGGAGCGGGGGTTTGCATGGATACTGACCCGGTGGTTGTTGGCATAAGGGAGACGTGGGGGAAAGAAACCCCCTTCGGCTTTACGCAGAAGGACAGGCGGCACCACGTATATGTGGCCGGTCAGACGGGCGTGGGCAAATCAACCCTGCTCGGGAACATGTTCGTCCAGGACATGCACGACGGGCAGGGTGTTGGCTTCATTGATCCGCACGGCGACCTGTCGAGCGAATTGCTTGACTACATACCGCCCTGGCGTGTCCAGGATGTCGTGTATTTCAACCCCGCTGATGAGCAGTATCCCATCGGGTTCAACCTGCTCCGGTCGGATGCAAAGCCGCATCTGATCGCCTCCGGTGTCGTGGGTGCGTTCAAGAGCATCTGGCGGGATTCCTGGGGGCCGCGGCTCGAATACATCCTCGGTGCGGCGGTCGCCGCGCTTGCGGAATGCGACAACGTGAGCCTGCTGTCGCTCCAGCGGATGCTTTCCGATGCTCCCTACCGGGCCTGGGTGGAAAGGCAGATCAAGGACCCGTTCGTTCAGGCATTGTGGCGCAAGGAAATCAACGCCTATTCCCGCACTGCCTTTCAGGAAGCGGTCTCGCCGATACAGAACAAGGTGGGGCAGGTTCTCATGTCGCCGCAGATACGGAACATCGTAGGACAGGTGGCAAGCAGGTTTAATGCGCGTTCCATCATGGACAACAAGCGCATCTTCATCGCCAACCTCTCCAAGGGCAGGCTGGGCGAGGACAAGTCGAACCTGTTGGGCGCTTTGCTGGTCGCGCACTTCCAGCTTGCGGCCATGTCGAGGGCGGATGTGCTCGAACATGAGCGGACGGACTTCAATTTGATAGTAGACGAGTTCCAGTCCTTCGCCTCGGATTCGTTTACTTCAATCCTGTCGGAAGCAAGGAAATACCGGCTCTGCCTCACGCTCTCGCATCAATATATGGAGCAGGTGAAGCCGGAGATACGGCAGGCGGTCTTCGGAAATGTCGGGTCGATCATTACTTTTCGAGTGGGACAGACGGATGCGGAGATTCTGGAACGGCAGTTCGGCGGGGCGTTTCCCGCTTCCACCCTTACCGGCCTGCCGAATCATCAGGTCTGCGCCAAGCTCCTTTTTGGCGGCCATCTTTCGGAGCCGTTCCTGGGGCGGACGTTGCAGCCGGTGGAGACGAGACACGGCAGGCGGGAGCAGGTTATCCGGTGGTCGAGGGAGAAGTATGCGACAAAGCGCCGCGTGGTGGAGGACAGGATCAGGCGGTGGATGGAATGATGCGAGAAAATGTTTCAGCAAGAAGAACAAGGGCAAACCTCTGGCTCTTGCACAATCGTGCCGAGGGAAGGACATTGAGCAGCGATATCGTAGCCATTGCTTGAACCGGCCAGCGTGTAAACTAATGTGGCCCTCGCGCTGATCCCGTCGGGACCGGTCCCATTGCCACACGCCACATAGTTGGTGCTGGAAGTAACGCTATGCGGCCCGGTTACTTCCGCCATGTTATCGGATTCTCAGGTTGTCAACGGACTATAAATGATCGAGCAAATTGCACCTTTATACCTCCAACTGCACTCTAATTGTTAGAGTGGCTCGGTTTTGGATGCTCGCCGCGCGTGTACCAATTATTTGTTATGATCCAAAGTTCGAAATTTCGAAGCCAGAGACACGCCCACGCCATAATTGTTGAAGCGATCGCTTTTTGCGGCGTCCAAAAGCCGCAATCCGGCAAATATAAGCATAATTCCTGCGTCTCTTGGTCGTAAACGTGAGGCAGGCGGCGCTGGCCGATCAACGGCTTTAAATCTGGTTTTCTGACCCACACTGTCGGATGCCCACCTTGTTTATATAGCAGTTCGACGGTGTATGTGCGGCTGTAATCGCCAGGGTAGACTTCACCAAGCCAGCCAACGGAATGGCGTCTCAAACGAGTTGTTCCTTGTGGAAAAGAGTTTCGCAAGCCTGCCGCTTGGATTGCCATTGATAATGGCGGTGCCGGTGAAATTCTATTTTTCACTTCCGAAATTAATTGTCGGCGGAATAGCGGCCCCCGCGGTTCCGACAAGACCATAATTCACGCGGAGTTTTCGCTCGTCGTGAATAGCACGCGTGTCAGCACCAATAGCGTCAGCGGCTTTTATAACCTGCTCCTTGCCGAAATTGTCCGAGAGCCGGTTTAACAAAACATCACTGCCTTGTCCCTTTGAGTCTGCAATACGCTGCAAGCCCCTCATCAAACCCGTATGCCACGCAAGAAAGCACTGGTGGTGCTCCTCATTCCATTTTTCGGCGAAGTTTTCAGGATGGTTGACGGGATTAAAAACCGAAAATTTCCTGTTGTTTGCCGGGCCACTGATTTCAATGAATTCCGGCAGCCCCGCAATGACTTTAACTACGAATTCAAACATGTCCGCGACTGAGTGTTGGACTGCGTTTGAATAACTATGTGTGGTTAAAGTAGTCAACAATACCGAAGCTGGTCGGTATTTTACGTCGCCTTGAAAACGCACGTCGCGGTCCCTCTTGAGAAGCTGGACAATTCGTTGGAGTGGCGTTTTGTCAAACGCACCATATTCGAGCATTGGCTCGACGTAGGCACTTGCGTTAATCATTTTTTCGTCCATTCGTGCGTTTGCAATTACCACTTTCTGAATCTTCGGCATTGTCTCGCCTGCTTTTTTAAACCACTTGTCGCAAAACACCAAAGGACTGGAATGGCACCATTGTTTGAGTTCTTGATCTGGGACAAAAATCGAGCCATTAAGTGCTGAGGCCGGCACAGCCGGGACAACATCCATGTGAAACTGCTTCGCGGCGGAATATGTAAGCTGAATACACCGGCTTTTCTTCTTCCGCATCACGCGATAAGTTTCATCCTTTCCCAAGGCTGTCCAAACGCGCTCATAAACGGCCTCTGGAGCATTTTCCGTAGCATCCAATTCCAACCAACACAACATATCGAGGTCAAATTGGTCCTGGTTTATCGGCTTTATCGTCGTTCCTTGCCGCATCGAACCTTGCGGGTGAATTGCAACATTTATCCCGGGAATCCACTTGGCTAATACCCGAGCTACGGCTTGATAGCTCGTCGTTGCTTCGTCGTATTGTTTTGGTGATAATTCCAACGCTGTTATTATCCGATCAATGACTGACAATGGATTTATCGCAACAGAACGGTTCTCTTTCACAATCATTGCATTTTTCCTGCAAGTGCTTATTTTAACAGCCTACTCCTGCATTTTCTGGAGATTTTCAAAAAATAGGTGGGCTGTCAACAGAAAACCACATAATGTTGATAAAAAACGTGTAACACCTCAACATCTTGTGGTTTTTTTAAGCTTGACTTGTTGCGTTGGTCAGCGCGAAACTGCTCTCGAGCTGCTTGGCCATCCGCCGGTCAATTCCCCGAAGTTCTTTTCCACGGACTTGTTGGCCGGCTTGCGCAACGATCGCCCTCGTCCACTTGGAGCGACCAAATTCGTTTCAGGTGGCGAATAGCGATGGAATTATCGGGACCACACGCGCTTCGTGCGACTTCGGCGACTAATGCGCTGTCAAACCCTAGGGCGCTCCGACTGTCGGAGCCCCGATTCAAAGCGCCGTCTCCGCAAGTGCTCGCCGATGGTTTGGACTTGTGCCGGAATTGGAAAACTGCGACTCCAAAGGGGTGGAACTGTCTTGCACGGAAATGGTTCGATCACAAAAAGGCAACATCGCGCACGCCGGACAAGAAGATGTCCATACAATCACTCAGTTCCAGCCCCACGAACAGTTAACCCAAAAGGCCAGCGGCTCCGCCGCGTGAATATTCTCATTCTTATAGATCTGAATTGCCGGCAAGCCAGTGGAATTGAAGGGGTTTCGTCTTATGGGAGTACCGTCGGCATTGCACGCATTCTCACTTTTATTCTCACTTTTTGAATTCTGAAGGTGATAATATTTGCAAAATGCCTCATTCTATTGATTGGAATTGAAGTTGGAGCGGGTGAAGGGAATCGAACCCTCGTCTCAGGCTTGGGAAGCCCACATTCTACCATTGAACCACACCCGCGAATGAATGTTCTCCATTTGTAACCGACGGAGCGAACGATGGCAAATTCAAAGTGTGAGCGAGGATTCCAAACCGGTGCAAAGCAGGATTCTTCGTCCTGGCTACCGCCGCTCTCGGAGAAGTTCCCGCGGAGCGCCAGGTTCATTGAGATGCCCGTTTCATCGTTCCGGGTCGTGGCACTTCGCTTGCTCACCATTTCGCGTGCGATACCGGATTCCCGTCATTCCACAACCCCATTGCTCAAGAACAGGACAGCCCTGTCTCCATTCTGAAGCGTGGGCCGGGCCACGGATAATGGTGATTTGATCCGCTTCGGATTCGCGCTAGCTTATTCTTTATTATGCGGTGTTTGGCAGTGGCAGCAGTTGTTTTGCTGTGTTCCCTTGGTTCCGCCTTGGCGGAACGCATCAACCAGGAGGGCCGCATCCTCGGCCCAGTTCCAACCGTGACCAGCCCCATCCTGTTCGACACGAACAACGCCGATGCGGTGGTCTCCAACATGCAGATTTTCCCCGTGACCAATCCGTGGAACGAGGATATCTCGCGCCGGCCGGTGTTGACCAATTCGGACGCGATGATTGCGCAAATCATGTCGGACCTTTCGCCCAGCCGGCGCACTTTGATTGCCTTTCAGGAAATGAATTTCGTGCTCGTGCCGGACAACCAGCCGCGCCTGTCGATCAATTTTTTCAACTACCCGGACCAATCCGAGCTCGACGGCGGCACTTTTCCCAACGGGCTTTATCCTATCCCATCGAATTTGCCCATTGAAGGATGGCCGTCCCAAACGGCCCCGCAAACCCTGGCGCAATGGCAGACGAACAACGACGGCAGCGACCGTCACAGCATCATGGTGGCCCCGGGCGCCGGATACTTCTGGGAAACCTGGCTGACAGACCGGAACGGTACGAACTGGGAAGCCTCGAACGGCGCGAAGTTCAACTTGAACACCAACGCGCTGCGGCCTGACGGCTGGACTTCGGGCGACGCCGCCGGTTTTCCAATGTTCCCCGCGCTGGTGCGTTATGACGAAGCCGAGCGCGGCATGGTCGAACACGCCTGCCGGCTGGTGGTGCAGCGCTCGCGTTACAATCATTACATTTACCCGGCCACGCATTATGCCGCGCCCTCCACCAATACAAGCGTCAATCTGCCGGCCATGGGTCAAAGGCTGCGGCTTAAATCGAGTTTCACCATCCCGCCCACATGGACCAAGGAAGAGCGGGCCGTGTTGCTCGGGCTCCAGAAATACGGCGCAATGGTGGCCGACAACGGCCATTTTTTCTCCATCTCCGTGACACCGGATGATCGCTGGCCCGCCAATTGTTTCAATCATTTCACGAGCATCAGCATCACCAATTTCGAGGTGATCCAGACGACCGGCCCGAGCGAAGGTCCGCGGTCGCCGGGCGCGCCCACTGCCAGCGCGGGCCCGGATCAGTCCGTCGGGCTCGGCAGCGCCGCACAGTTGCAGGGAGCGGTGAGTTTCACCGGCGCGCTGCCGGCCATACAATGGAAACTTTATTCCGGCCCCGGCACCGTCACATTCGGCGATGCCACGCAAACGAATACCACCGCAAATTTCAGCGCCCCGGGTGTTTACACGCTTAGGCTCAGCGCCGATGATGGTGTTCATGCGGTGGCTTACGACGCCGTGGTCATCACCGTTTCGCAAACCTTTTCGCTCACGCTCACAAAGACCAGCACCAACCTCAACCTGAGTTGGATCGGGGGGACACCCTCATTCACGGTGCAGCAATCACCGACCTTGCTTCCTCCAGCCTGGACCACCATGGGAACGACGAGCAATCGAAACTTTTCCGTGCCGCTCACCAACGCCAAAGGTTTCTTTCGCGTGCTTGGTCAATAAGATTGACCGCTTTTGGCTTCATGATCAGTCCGATTTCGTGTCACCATACAGTCAATGTCGGACCACCGAGAATTTGGATTGGCAGCCGTCCTCCTTGCCGCCGGGCGGTCTTCCCGAATGGGCCGTCCGAAGATGCTTTTGCCGTGGGGGCAAACCACTGTGCTGGGACACCTCATCACGGTTTGGAAGCAAGTGCCGGCCAGGCAAATCGGCGTGGTTTGCGCGCGAGAGGATGCGGCCATCGGGGTTGAATTGGATCGATTGGAGTTTTCCGCCGATGAGCGAATCATCAATCCGAATCCGGAGCGCGGCATGTTCAGTTCCATTCAATGCGCCGCTCAATGGCCCGGATGGCGGGAAACGTTGACGCATTGGGCAATTGTGCTGGGAGATCAACCACACTTGCAATCAGCCAGCCTCAACGCTCTCGCCCGTTTCGCAGCCCAACATCCGAATCAGATTTGCCAGCCAAGCCGGCATGGGCATCCGCGCCATCCGGTATTGCTGCCGAAGACAATCTTCAACCGGCTCGCTGGCTCAAGCGCGGGCACGCTTAAGGAATTTCTGCAACCCATGGCGGGTGATGTCAAGCTGCTCGAATTGGACGACGATGGCCTCGACCTCGACATCGATCGCCCCGACGATTACCAGAAGGCGCTAAAACTGCTTTGACCCCTCTTCCTGACACTCGTGGTTTCTCCACGAGAGCGGCGGGTGGGTTGGCGCTTTCGGGTAATCGGTTGACGCTGCATGAAGCGGAAGTGGTGGTGAGAACGGGCCGACCGCTCCAGTGCTGGACGCGGCTTAGCAACACCTTCCTCTCTGACCCGGGCGGCGCTGGATTGTGAATAACTTGTGAGCAAGTTTCTTCTCCTAACTATTACGGATACCCCCGCGAATGTCCTACCCGGGGTGTTAGGGTTATCCCGAAAAACGGATAACAAAGCACCTGATATATGGATAGCAAACGAGTTAGAATGGAGCCGGAACTGGAAGAGATCGCGGGCCACTTTTCGCCGGAGGTTCGCCGTTCGTTGGCGGAGAAACTACGCCGGTGGGCGCACGAACTGGAAGTGAGCGCCGACGTCCTCGCGCGGGATGATCCCCATCCGCCGATCAAGCGCATCCGCCGACTTTCGGCCGCCGTGCTCCGAACGAATTAAGGCCGGGATGCACCCCGTGAAAACCGGTGGAAAAGCGTCCGGCATGAGCAAGCGGCGCTGCTCAACTCAACGGCACTTCAAGCCCGGGCGGAACTCCTGCGGCGCGACGCGCGCACGGGTGCCGCGCCGCGCCGTCAGCAAGTCGGGGCAGGCAGTTTTCCACCCGCCCGCTTTGTCCGACACGCGGTTTACTTGCGCCGCTTTTCGAATTCCTCGGCGGCCTTGGCGACAACGCGCGCGGCCAGGGAGGGACCTTTGGCACCGCGCTTGTCATCGCGGGAAGGAATGGCGCTCAGATCGACCAGCGAACGAATTGCTTTTTGCAGTTCCTCCAGCCGTTTCTCCGCGTCTGCGGCGCGATGCCGCCAATGGTTTAGCTCCTCGCGCATGTCCATTTCCCCGGGGCGGTAAATGTAGGCGCTTTGGAGCTCCTCGCGCTGTTCTTCACTGTCGCTCTCCCCGATCAGCCAGGGGACGGAGACGGACAGCAACTCGGCGAGTTTTCGCAAGTTGGCGCCCTTGGCCGAGTTCACCCCGCTCAGCCAGTTGCTGATGGAGGACTCGGACACTTCCAGTTTTTCCGCCACCTCGTTGGATTGCATCCCGAGCCGGCTCATCCGCAGCCGCAGCCGCGTGCCAAACTCCGTACTTGATTTGTCTTTACTTTTCTGTTGACTCATAATGTTATTCAGCTAAACTTCATTCAGATTTGTACAGTTTCATGAGCGCCTATGCAACTAGAAAATGCACCGTCCCGGGGCAGGCTCCCAGCCCGCAAGACCGGGTGGATGGACGCCGGACCGCTGCGCCGATTTGCGATGAATAACCACCCCGCCCCGCTCCTCAACTCCGCCCTTAAACCCGCCGCCCGGCCGCCGCCGGCCAAACGCTTGCCGGGAGCCGCTAGCATTCGTCGTGACTTGAACTTAAGTTTTATTCAGTATAATATAGCGCTTGGGAATCTGCCTCGAAACGCCGGCGATGAGCGCCGCCCTGTCCCTTATACCGCCCGGCGCGCCCGGCTCACCATCGCCTCGAAGAAAATCTTCCCGCCGCCAATTTACTCCAGCAACCCAACCCACATACGAACAAACAACCCATGAAAACCATGAAACCCATCAACGATCCAAAATCAAAAATCAAAAGTCAAAAATTGGAACCCCTCCCCGCCATCACCAGTCCGGAAAACCTGGACGCTCAAATCTGTGAAATTGTCCGCCTCCGCGCGGCCCGCGCGGCCAGGGTCGCGGAACTCGAAGCGCGCGTCGCCGCCGTCCAGCAGGAGTATGCGAAACCCCTTGCCGATCTCGACCACCAGCTTCTCGCCCGCGAGAACGCCGTCCGGGTGTATTGCCATGCGCATCGCGCCGAACTCTTCCCCGCGAAAAAGAGCCGCGAGACCCTGACCGCCGTGATCGGCTTCGAGCTCACGCCGCACCGCGTCGAAACCGCCGGCCGCAAAGTCACCTGGAAGCTGGTCGTGGGCTCGCTTCTCGGCCTCGATTGGGGCCCCGCTTACGTCCGTCAACCCGAGCCCCAGCTCAACAAAGACGCCCTCCTCGCCGACCGCGACAAATTCACCCCCGCGCAACTCGACGCCGCCGGCATCCGCTTCGCCCAGGACGAGCAGTTTTACATCCGCTCCAAAAACTAAACCGATTAACCCTGCCGCAAGCGCCCCGCGCGTTCCCGCCATGAAAAAGCCCACCCCTCCGAACCCGAACCCAATCGCCTGCACCTTTCCTTCCAGCGTCACCCCCCGGGGCGACGGTTCTTACATCGTCACCCCTGGCAAGCCCGTGATTGCCGCCACGCTCACGCCGAAAGAATTGGCCATCCGATTCGGCAAATCGCGCCGCACGATCTACCGCTGGATAAGCGAAGGCCTCATTCCGGAGCAATTTGTCCATCATGCCGGCTTGCGCGAGGTGTGCATCAGCGTCGAGGCCGTCACTCACCTGCGTACGAAATTCCGCGAGCGACATGAATAAAACCCGGGTGGCACACCTGCCGACAACCGTCTGCAGTTCCGGTAGTGCCTTAATTTGAATCCGAATTAAGGCACTACCGGAGTTCCCGGGAGCTTGAAAAAGTGCGGCGTTCCTTCCCCTTCACTGGCTGCGATCCAAGTCCATCCCACCATCGCTCAGCGCCCGGTGATCCTGCTTTAGCAGTTGATTTCACCGGGGTATTACTATACCAATCCGCGGCAGGACTATGAGTTTCGCTGAATTTCTTAAAATCTTGCCTTCCATAGCCACCCAGCCTCTCGCCATCCTGGCTTACATCGTTGTTTTTGCGGGCTTTTTGATCTGGAAAATCGGCAGCACGCAATCCAGGACGTTCCTGAAAACTCTGGAGTTGACGGCAGAGGAACAGCGGCCGCAAGTCGCTCGCGATGCAGGTTACAGCTACTCCGAACTCAGTGGCCTCTCCCCGGAACAACGCTACAAACTGGTGGTTTATCGCTACGTGCTGATCGGATTCATCGCCACGATCATCGGGATCGTCCTGGTGGCCCTGGCCGCATACATCGAAATAAGCGCTGCCGGGAAGAAGCACGAAGCACCGCCTCTCGATGTCCAAAGAACCAACCGGCCCACAGCCGAAGTTCCCGCTCCCCAACCACCTCCCGCGCCGACCAACGGCTCCGTTCCCGGCAACTCCGTTCCCACCAACCCACCACCCGGACTTGCGGGTTCAGCGAACACGCGCCCCCAGGGCGAAGCAGCCAGCGATCCAACCCTTTCCACGGACGAGTCGCAGGCCGCCGAGAAAGGCGACCACATATGGATTGTGCCGGAAAAATGGAAACGTGTGGATGGAAGACCGCCCAGCGCCCAGGGAACTTCCGTTCTCGTTGTGGATGGAGGACCGCCCGGCGCCCAGGAAATTTCCATTCTCGTAGCGGGCAAGGACAATAAAGAACCGGACGAAATCAAAAACGCGCCTCAGGACTGGGTCCTTTCCAGTTATACCATCTACGACACCAACACCGCTCATTCGGCAGCTTCCTCCAATTTCACTTCCCTTCACGACTTTTATGTCACCGGTCTCTGGAATGTGACCGTCCAAGCCGGTGACAAATGGACTAATTACTCCACCAACTTGCCTGTCACCAGCCTGATTAAGGGCGGCGTGCTGTCAGGAAAGGTTTTTTCGCTTAAGAGCCGAACGACCTACACGGTGCTGCTCACGCCGTCCCCGTCGGAAACTTACTTTCCGGGAAAGGCTCCCCTGCCGGTTTTGCCGCCTCTGGATCTGTCGCAGCCACATGCCATCGTGGATTTTGTCAATGGGTGTCGAAATCAATCGTGGGTCAATGGACCCTTACCCCACCCGCCCTTAAACCTCCGCATGGGCGGGCCTTGAGCTTGAACTGGCGCTCCGGAACGCGCTCCGTGTCCCGAAGCGCCCGTTTCCGGGCCACACAAGACGGGCAAAGTTAGCGCGTGGAATAATCCCTGCATATCGCAGGCACGAGCCTGCGAACCAGAAATCCGCACACCTACAAATCAGTGGCGGCCCCGAGACTCACGCGTGTCATTATCAAGGAGGTCTCCTCAGTTCGTGGAAACCTCATGGAAGAGTTGTCTCAAGTTTGAAAGATTATAATTGTAATCATCGACTTGGAAAATTCATTTCCGCCGCCCTGTAGTCCAATCTTTCCTCAAATCTCCTAAATATCCCCCTCCTTCACACCTTTCCCGGACAGGTGACACCTGCATTTACGTCCAAAAAACTCGAATTTTGACCTCAAACGGCTTTTCCGAACCTGAACAGAAAAATTTATTATGTCACAGTATGTCATAGTATGACACAGTGGTTAGACCGTTCCCCCATTCGCATGCAATCCTTGGCGCATGCTAAGTCAACGTAGCGTCAAGTCAGTCAGCCAAAAAAGTTCACCTGCTTCTGCCGGCCGGGCCCCCTCCCCCGGCGCCGCTGCCAGCGTTGGCCCTTCCCTCCGCGCTCGCAGTGTTCCGCAGGCAGGTTGGCTCCTGGCCGTGCCGGTTCTCCGGCCCTCCTCGCTGACCAGCATACCGCGCCCCATCCATCCTGCCTCGGGGCGCGGTCCTCTTTCAATCAGCAACCATAACCCAGATAACACCATGAAAAACGCCAGCAAAATTCCAGGCACCAACCTCCACGCGCCAGAAAAACGCCAAGCCTCAAGCCTCATTGGAGCTTCTCATTTGAAGCTTCTCTGGAGCTTGATGCTTGGATGTTGGATGCTCGCCGTTAGCGGCCTCAGCCAAACCAACACCCCGCCTCCGCCGCCCTCACTCCCCGCCGCCCCGTTTCTCACGCTCGATTTCCTCACCAACCTCCCCACCGCCTCCAGTTACCCCGCCGCCACCATCGGCGCAAACGTCGGCGTTCTCCTCCGCAACGGCGCGGTCGAAAACGAACTCAAACTCGACGCCTACGTTCATACCAACTTCATGTTCTCCGTCGCGCTGCAAAACGCCCCCAGTTCGGCCGTGGTCGATTCCCTCTCGGTCTTCGGTGGTTATCGCAAAGCCTGGACCTCCGCCGAAGTTTACAGCCAGGTCCTCGTTCGACGCACCTGGTCCCAAAACGCCGGCGCCCGCCCGAGCTGGCAGGCTGGCGGCGCGCTTGGGGCAAGTTGGCTCCCCATGACCGGCGGACATTTCAGCTTGGGCGCCGAAGCCCGCCTCCTGACCAACCCCACCGGCAGCGCGCTCAACACCCGTCCCAGCGGCGAATTTGTCGTCTTCACCAAGATCATTTTTTGAATCGGCAGGGACGCGCTGCCGCACGTCCGCTCGGATGGTCAGCAGGCCGTCCCTGCCAAATCAGCCAATCACAGATCAAAATTCAAAATCAAAAATGTTGGACGAACTCAAAACCAGCGTTCTCAAGACGCACCTGGACCAGGCCGCGAAGCTCGCCACCGAACTCGGCCGCTCCACCAAGGCCCTCACTTTCACCCTCATCCGCCTGAACGTACAACGCTCCCTCAGAATCCTCGCCGAGCGCGCCGCGCAGGAAACTCCCACTCCGCAGTCTGCGCCCCGCACTCCGAACTCATCGGGCCTCCCCGCGATTCCCGTCCCGCATTCCAACGACGGCGGCGATCAAAGCTGGAGCTGACCATGAACGATACCAACCAAATCGCGATTTCCACCGACGCCCCTGAACCGCGCGTCAGCGTCCTGGAGTGCGGCGTCCGAGCGCCGCTTTCGAACGGCCCGGAGCCACTCGCACCGGCTGCGACCCTTTGCCCGCCCAACCCGGCGGCGGTCCCTCGGCTTACTCCAAGCCCCGGCGGAAATTCGCAGCCTCCTTTCGCTCCGCTCCCCGTCCCGTCCGCGGTCATCCTCTACCAAATGACCAACGCGCCGCTCACCATCACCAGCACGACCACCAACAGCATTTGGGGCGCGGGACAGGGATCAATCGTCCTGCCGCCGAATGTGTTGCAGCTCGGTTCCTTGATCCGGGTCCATTTCGTAGGCGCCATGAGCAATACCACCACGCTCACATTCACAAACCAATTCCTGTTGAACGGCGCCGCGTTCCTTGTCCAGCAAACCAGCTACAACTCCTCGATCAAATGGCCGTGCCGCTCGCACGGCGACGGGTGGTATGCCAAAGTCACCAAGACGGGAACCGCGGGCACCATTGCCGCAGTCATGGCCACCGAAATCCCCAACGGCACGTTGTTGTGGCAGCAAACCAATTCCTATCCCATCAACACCACCGTCGCGAACACCTTCGACGCCACCATGGCCTGGTCCGGCGCGGGCAACACGGTTTATGTGTACGACTCCACCCTGGAACTCCTGAGCCCGCCGTGATTCAACCTTTGGCCTCCAACCTTCACTCCCATGCCTGACCAAGAACATGAGATCCGCATCGCGACCCCTGCCGACACTTCCGGCGCTGAACGGGCGATGGCAGCCATTGAGAAATTAACGCAAGCCACGACGAAAAGCGGCGAGGCCGCCGGTGAAGCCGCCAAAGCCGAGGAGCAATTCGGAAGCGCGATCGAAGCAGCAACAAAAGTCGTGGATGGCGCAGTGCCCGGCGCGGGCGAATACGCGGAGATCCTCACTTCATTCAGCAATCCTGCCAGCGCAGCCGCTTTGACGATCGGTCTTGTGGCAAAAAATGTAGTCGAACTGCACGAGGAACTTGAGACCATGGAGAACCGGCCCGGGCCAGATTGGGAGCGTGAAACCGGTCTCATGGAAAAAATTCGCGGAGTTTACCGCACTGCGGCCCGGGAAGCTGCTGACTTCAATCGCGAACTGGCGCACATCAAACACGAAGGCTCGACCCCGCAGCAACGGACGGATAGTGCCATTGGAAGTGTCAGTCCCAGCACCCAAAAAGCCGCTGCTGATGCCCGTGCTGCGGAAGTTAGAAATGCCGAAAAACTAAAGGCTAATCAGGCCAATCTCGAAAAAGCCCTCGCCGAGCGTGACAAATTGAATGAGGAGATCGCAACAGCAGCCGGGGATGAAAATGCCGCCCGTCTGGGAGTCTTTGACCTCAGTGTCGCTAATGACGTTCTGCGCGGGCTCAGGAGGCTCGGGCTTAAGATCGAAGCTCCCGAAGACATGCGGAAAAATAAGGAAGAACAAGCTCGGATCAACGACGCACTCATTGCACGGCTCCAAAGAGCCGTCTCCAACGGCGAAGAAAGGTCCGAAACTTTGCACAATAAAGCTGCCGACGCTGACCTCGCACTCGCCGACGACCGTGAGCGAGTCAAAGGCGCCACTGCCATGTCTCACGGCGGCAAAGTCGATGCCAATCAAACACAACTCCTCAACATGCTCGTTTCCCTCCTCAACAACGTCCAAACGAATCAAGCGCAAACCATCAGGGCCGTCGCCGAGGCGAACAAAAATGCCGAAGCGCAGCAAACCCTGATTGAGGACGTTAAGAAGAGCATCGCAAATCTCGCTCTTCGCATCGGGCAAACCGACAACACCAATCACCATTGACCGGTTCGGGAGCAGCCCGATAAACTGCAGCCCTTCTATGAAAACACTAAAATTCAATTGCCCGCGTTGCGCGCATCAAATCGAAATGCCCTTTACCATGCGGGGGCACGTTCTCAATTGCCCTCAGTGCGGGCAACTGTTCAACGCGCCAAATCCTTACCGGTTTACGTGGATCTACATTCTCGCTTTTGCGCTCGCAGTGGCATTCTTGATCTACTGTGTCGTCTCGCAACAAATGGAATCGAGCAACATGATAAATCGCCCCGGGCCCGACTGGAAATGACCCTGGCCCTGAGCGAGCACTGAACCATCAAGTCGCTGCCCGCAACCTCCATGGCAAAGGCGAACTTTCCCTGATACCCATTCAAAACTTTTCTCGGCCGCGCTTCGCATCGCGCCGAACCAATCAAAAAACTCGAATCAAAAATTCATTTCCCGCGCTTTCACGCCTCTATAGCCACTTGTAGTTCCCCAGTCCACATTCTCAACTCCGCACTCCGCATTCCGCACTCGTATGAACGCTCTTACGTTAATTTACAGCGGCACCGAACAATGGCTCGGCCAGGTCGCGGGCCAGCCCTCGTGGGGATTTGAAAATCCCATCATGGTCTATCGTTCCCGCGCCGCGAGCACCTTTACTCTGCGCGCGCCGGGTTACCTGCCCGAGGGCGGGTTTCCCATCCCGGCGGGCGGAATTGTCACCATCCGGGATGGCCGCACTTCCAGTGGAGGAAGTTTTAGCGGCGGCCAGACTATTTTCGTCGGTCGCCTGACCGCGCTGGACGGCCTCGCCGAGCCTTCGGCGCCCGGCGTACAGGCCACCTTCAGTGATGTTTGGTTCGATCTCCAATACACGCCCTTCCAACATCTCTGGCGGCAAACCAACGGCTCGGGCGGCGTGACCACCGGCTACTATTCGCGCATCAATTTGTTCCAGGACATCACCGCCGGACCATCCGGCTCGTGGGGCTATTTGACCACGCAGGCGCAAATTCAGGAAATCCTCAATTACGCGCAGACCAATTGCAGCCTGAGCGTGCAAGCCGGCAAAATCGATCCCACCTGGAACCAGCCCTTCTATCCCTGCCGCGCGATCAGTTGCGCCGAGGCGCTGACGCTGTGCCTGCGCCCGATCCCGGACGCCGTCACGTTCATCGATTACACCGCATCGCCGCCCAAACTCCACGTCCGCCAGCGCGCCGCGCTGGCCATCGCCGCGGGAACTCCAACCGATCCCGGCGGCCCCGTCACACTGCCCTACCGCGACGGCATCAAACACCAATCCTCCCGCATCAAGCCGCGCCCCGATTTGCAAGCCTCGCAAGTCGTCATTCAATACCAGAGCGTGGCAAACGTTGGCGGGGCCAACTATGTCGAAACGTCCAACGACGTTTTCCCGCCCGGAAGCGCCGGCAACGCTTATGGAGCCATCGTCGTGCCCATTGATCTGCGCGGTGGCAGCCGGACTTACGTTTCCTCCATGCTTACTGCCGTCTCGATAGCCCCGGGCTCAGGCAACGATCCCACCACACCCGCGTTTTGGCAGTCGAAAAAGCCGGACCTTAAAGAAAAGGACAGTTCCGGAACGATGCTCATCACAGCCCTGGCCGTGGATAGCTCCAGTATCACCGTCGTGCAGGAGGATGGCACCGATATTACTGCGACCTGGGCCGCGAATTGGCCAAATGAGTTGCAGCCTGGATCGGGCATTTCGACATGGATGTATGACAGCAGCGGAAACCAAATCGTGGCCCGGGATGTAACGATCACCGCCCGCATCAGCTACAGGAAAATCGTGGGCGGATTCAATACGAACACGGCGCATCAGGTCGACGTCCACACCGTCAGTTGCCGCGTCCGGCTGACCAACTCCGCGGCTGGTTCCGTCGCCTACACCGCCGTCGCGCATACCGAGGCCGGGGAACCATCCGTCACCGGCCTGGCGCAGAACATTTATAGCTCCATCGGCGCGCCCATCACCCTCAGCGGCACAAACTACGGCGCGCCGCTCGCGTGGGAAGGCACGCACACCATTGTCGAGAAGACCATCAGCACTTACTACACGCCCGGCAACCTGCTAAACCTCTCCGGCGGCGCTTCGGCCTGGGCGACGATGAACGCCCAGATTTACTCCGTGGAATACGATTTCTTCCGCGGCAAAACCACCCTCCAATTTGGCCCGCATCGGCACCTGACCGCCGAGGAATTCTTCCAGCTCATCATGCAGTTCCGCACCCGCCTGGTTTGGGACAATCCCCAAATTCGCAACAGCGGCCAGGACAACCAGGGCAACAACGTCCAACTGGCCGCCGATAACGCCAAGGAAAACACCACCGAGGCCCTGCCGCAAAAAAGCGTCCAGACCATCATCACCGTTCCGGACGGCAGCGGGCATCAATGGATGCTCCAGCACGACGCCACCACCCAACGCCGGCAAGTCCTGCAAGTGGGCAGCACCGGCGCACAAGTCAGCGGCTCCTACTCCATCGACGAGAAAATCTCCGACCTCTCCGCTCTTGGTCTTACCAATAAAAAAATGTCCATCCAAAAAATCTTCGTCTGCAAAACCGATTCCAGCGGAAACATCATGCTCGATGGCGGCGGCGCACCCATCAAACAGAAAATGGCCATCCTCTGCACCACCCCGGAAGACCTCTGAAGATTTAACCTTATGGCTTTACTCGGCGGCTGTTGCTCAGGCCCACCACCAATCCTCGCATCCACCACGCTCAATGTTTATCGCGTGCTTTATGCCCTCGTTCCTCCCAACACCGCGGATGATACGGACGCGCCATTTCCACTCCCGGCTGGCGCAAACCCGGCCTTCAGGTTGAACCATGACCGGTCCACCACGCTCTATCGAACCATTGACATTGCCTGGACCAATCCCCAATCGACCTTCGCCGGTTCAACCGTGGAAAATCTCAGCGGCCACCTCAGCGTCTCCGGGACCCTCCAAAGCCTGCCCGTCGGCACGCAGACCTACACCATCCTGGGGGTTGGCTCGCAAACTGATAACGGGTTTCCCATTGGGATGTTCATTCCGTTCGAATATCAACCGCCATTTGGACTCGCTGACACCACCGTCAGTTATAGCGACGCCCTGATACAAAGCGCCTTCGAAGACTTTGTCAACGATACCGCCAATGACGTGGCCAACCTCCGCACCGGAGCTATCACCGGCTCCGATGTTCTGGCCACACCGGGCACGGGCGGGCCAGCCGATGGTTCGGTTGTCGTTTGGGGCTACAACGATTTCCCCTGGGCCAATCAAGCTTACCCGGATAGTTCCCATCCTTTCATCCTCGCCCCCGGCACCATTGGCTATGACTTCAGCGGCTTGGATATGACACCTTTCAACGGCGGTCTCAGGGAGAACGGCAGTCTCGATGCCAATGTGTCCTTTGCCTCCGGAGGCTTTCCATTGGACGGCAGCACCCCGCCGATCATGGGACAAACCTTAGTCAATGCCTGCAGCTATACTTGCATCCTGGTTAATGCGGAGTTTGGCTCAAACATGATTGGCTATGCCCACTCCAGAATTGCGACCCTCAACAATTACATTCTGGTGACGTGGATCGTCACCACCGTGGACATGACCGGCGTTACCGGTTGGCAAAACGTCGGCGCTGGCACCACCGATTGGCCCGTTGCTGGATGGGTCAAAGACATCCTCGCCGCCGACTATTCCGCCCCCACGCCCGACCCTCATCGCGGCGACGGCCGTGGCTACGTCTGGATACCTGTGCCCGGCCCCGAAAACGGTTTCACCAACGCTCCCTACGTCATCGGCGCAGACGGCAGCACCGCCACCGACCTATGGGACAATTCCGACGCCACCAGCTTCCCCGGCGTGTACATGCTCATCACCACCTTCATCGACAATACCACCGTGGCCACCTGGACGGCTGCCTCCAAACCATGGCCCGCCGGCATCCTATAAAGCCTCCCGTCCCCGTTTGGTGGCACGCCGCCGCAAAGACACACCCCCACCCGCGCCCAAGCGTCCCACCCAAGCCCGGCCTCGGCACCTGGCTGCACCGCCTCCTGCGACCCCTCACGCGCCGATTGGATCGCCACTTCGGCACCCGCCTATCGACCTGTGCGGCATGCCTTCGCCGCCAGGGCCGCTTAGATGCGCTCACGGCGCGAATTCGGGCGATTCTGTGCAAGCTTCGTATCCACCGGAAGCTTAAGAGCTCGTTGCAAAAATAGCCGATTGCTTCGAACAAACGGCCGATTTTCAGGCGTTCGCTGTTGTTCGGCCCTAATTTTGGAACCGGAGATTCGGCTCGAAACCTGCTGTGGAGAGTTGGTTTATGGGTGTCGGCTCGCTTTGCATCGCCGGCCCTGACCGCAACCAGCAGCTTTGGAAAGTGTTACAGCAATGATGAGCAAAGCGGAAACGACCACCGCGCCGAAAATTGCGTTGGCACAGCCAGCCGATGAACTGGAATTTCATTGGCGGCGCGCGATTATCGCCATTACCGGCATCGTCGCGCTCATTGCCTTCTTCTATCTGGAGGAAAATTGGCGCGGCAAACGGGCCTGGGAACACTACAAGCAACGCGTGGAGGCTGGCGGCGGAAAGCTCGATTGGTCCGGATACATCCCCGCGCCGGTGCCGGGAGACCAAAACTTTTTCGAGGCGCCACGAATGTCAGGCTGGTTCGTGGGCCGGGGCGGAACTGGTTTATCCGGACGCCTTACCGCCGGACGCGATGCCTTCCTGCAACAGCGCGACACCAATCCGCTGGTCGAGTTGACCATTGTGTCGCCGAATGCCGTGATCCCTCCAGAGGCTGCGGACGTGGTGCTGCAATTCAAGCATTCCGCCCTTAGCCTGGCGCCGCTCCAGGAAGACGCTGGCCCACCCGAACCGCGGTCCGAGGTCATTCCGTTGATCATCATGGACGAAGTGCCGCTGACCGACGCGATCAAAAATCTCGCGCGCCAGGGCGGCCTGAATTACACGCTTGACCCAAAAATTAACTACGGTCGGCTCGGCCCCGACGGCCTGGCAATTCCCCAGCCGATGGTTTCGTTCCGCTGGACGAATCTCACGGCCGAGGCTGCGCTGGTGGCGGTGCTGAAGAACTACAATCTCCAGCTCATCCCCGAAGCTGCCCCCGGCGTGGCGGGTATCATCCAGCGAAATTCAGGCGACCCGGATGTGTGCGTCGCCCCCAGGGCCAGCCGGCAGATCGTCACGCTCCTTCAAAATGCGATCGCGTCCGGGATGAACCGCGCGGGCGGAGTCGATGCCAATGCCGCGTCGGCGTTCACGGTATTCGTTAAATCCCCGAGCCGAATCAAGCCGGCCCGAATCTTTGTGCGCGCGGAGAAAATTCCGAGCGTTGAGGAAATCGCCGAATTCTTCCCCCGGCAGCCGAACCTTCCCCCGGGTTCAAACTGGGGCCGCGTCCATATCGAAGCGACAGAAAACCGTTTGGGTTCCTTCCGAATGTGGTTCAGCCCCGGTCCCTACACGGCTGCGGCCGATTACCTCGCATGGAGCGATGAACTGAAGCCGGAGTTCGATGACATCCGGGAGGCGCTCAAACGTCCTTTTGCGCAAATACCCGGCAGCTATCAGGAACCGTTCGACATCCCAATCCCAAACTTCATCACTGTGCGAATGGTGGCCCAAACCCTCGCCCAACGGGCGCAGTGCCACTTGCTGCTGGATCAACCGGACCAGGCCTTGCGCGACTTGTCGCTGATACGCGATCTTTGCCGATTGCTCGAAGGCCGCCCCACCGGCAAACCGATGACTTTGGTGGCCGCCATGATCAACGTAGCCGTCACTGGGCTCTATGTGGGCGCGGTAGAGGAGGGACTCCGCCTGGACGCCTGGCAGGAGCCGCAACTCGCGGCGATCCAGGAACAGCTCAAGCAAATCGATTTACCCCCGCTTGTCATGGCCGCCTTTGACTTCGAGCGGGTGGCCGGGTGCCACACGCTGGAGTCCAGCACGCCCAATGACTTTTACCAGCGCTGGACAGGCAACACTCCCACGAATTTGTGGCCGAAGCTCAAGGATCCGCAATACATGTTCCTCACCCTGGCGCCCCGCGGCTGGATCTATCAGAACATGGCTGGCATCGGATTGAGGATGGAAAAGGCCATGGCCGCATTTGATGTGAACAACCATGTGGTTGTTCCGCATAAAGCGGACAGCCTGAGCCGGGAACTTGCCGCTCTCAAACCGTACCGGGCCTTCACCTTCCTGGCGGACCTCATGGTGCCAAACCTGCTCCGGGCCACACAGGTCTGCGCGAAGAACCAGACGCTGGTCAACGAGGCTTTGGTCGTCTGCGCGCTTGAACGGCATCGGTTGGCGCATGGCCAATATCCCGAAACGCTCGCGGCGCTCTCGCCCCGGCTCCTCGAAAAAACGCCGCCCGACCCCATTGGCGGCCAACCGTTGAAATACCAATGCGCGGCGCATGGACAATTCCTGCTCTACTCGGTTGGCTGGAACGAAAAGGATGACGGAGGCATTGCCGGCAGAAAGGACGCCAATGGTTTCGATGCCGATCAAGGGGACTGGGTCTGGCCGTATCATCAAAAGCTGATCAAGTAACGACGGCGCAAAAAAAACTGGCCACGTTCCGGGTAATTGTTACAATCGTGGAAATTAATATTCCAAGCGGTGGAAGCGCGATGCGGAGAATCACCGCGCGTGGTGAAGGCTTGGGATTCAGTGGAATTTGCCGGAATATTGTAAATGAAGTTAGCCGGAATGCTATTGCGCACGGCGCGTCCAGTCCATCCGGAGCCGGGGTGCAAGGGGGTGCTGGCAAGGACTAAATATGTAATGCGCGGTCTGACCACGCCCAGGCTGACGGCGGAATGGTTCGCGATCATGAACTCGCCGCGGCTCGCCTCGCTGGTCAAACAGTACCCACACATCCTCAGCAAGCTCCAGCGCCCTTACCTGCATCGCCGATTGGATGTTTCCGACCGTTTGTCTGTCCTTCGAAGCCACTATCAATTCGTCACGGAACTCCTGGACGACCGCGTCCGCGAGGAAATTTTCGCGCCCGCAGGACTGCTGCTGGCCGAGCTGCCGGAACTGGAGGAACGGTTCACACTGCGCCTGTTCTACTCGCACTTCTGGAAGGAAGGCGAATTCAGCATCGGTCTGTTCGATGAAAATCCCGGCCCGGCGCTCTTCACCTTGACCTTCTGCATTTGCAACTCCGAGACCGCGGGAGCCCGGGAAATTTTCATCGGCGGCTTGCAAGGACGCCGCGGGGATAAAATGCGCGAGGTCACGGTCAAACTGACGCGGTCGCTCGAAGGACTGCGGCCCAAGGCCCTGCTGGTTTTCGCGGTGCAACGGCTCGCACAAAGCTGGGGCATCGCCGGCATTCGGGCTGTGGCGCGCGAGGAGCACATCTACAGCCATTTCCTCAAGCGGAAGAATTTTGACGCTGATTACGACGAATTCTGGCAGGAATGCCATGGAGTCTTGTTGCCCGACGGCAATTTCCGGCTGCCTGCGGCGCCGCTCGCGCGCAACCTCGAGGAGTTGCCCCGCAAAAAGCGGCCGGTTTACCGGCGTCGTTATGCCATGCTTGCGGAGCTGGGTGAGGAAATCGCCTGGCGCGTGCTGGGCTGGGATGAAAACGTCTTCCGCGCAATGAAAATGCCCGAGGAATTCGACGGTCTCGACGAACGGTTGGCGCAGTCCGACGACTCGTTGATGGCTGTGGATGATTTTGATGAAGAGCCGCAGACGAACGGCGTTCCGATGTTAAGAGAGGAACATCACCTTGCACCGGCTCTGGCTCTCCACGGAAAATTCGGCCTTTGGATTGACGCGTAATCCGTGGGAGACGGAGCGCAGAGCTCCAGCTCTGCTCGAGGATACAACTCATGTCCGCATAGAACTGGAGCTCCGGGCTCCGCACCTCATCAAGGCATTGCTGACCTCAACTTAAAGCGGCCTCACCAGAAGTGAACGTTGCGTCAGGCGCGGAGCATTCGGGCTGTAATGCCAAAAAACGCGAAATTCGTACCGATGGCCGGGAGCGGCCCGAAAAGTGAGCGGGAAGGAGTGATAAAGAATGGTCGTAAATCGGTCGCGGGTGAGATCGCGAGTCGCGATGACCGTTCCATTTTCGGCATCCGCAACCGAGAGCGTGACGACACGCGAATTGTCCAGGTTGAAGTTATCAACCTTCAGTTCGAATTCGGCAACATACCGGCCGGGCTTAAGCGTCTGGCTTGCGCCGCCGCCCCCGCGTGAAAGCGCGACACCGCCTTTGCAAAGAAACCCCGATGCCTTGTCCCGCAGCGGATCGGCTTGCCAGTTGTTGAAAGCGTCGGGACGGCCCAAGTCGTGCATCAGGCCCGAAGCAACCTGGATGTTCGGACCACCCCGGGCAACCTCGGTAATGGGAGAAGCCACAGCGCAAAGCGCGGCAAGCGCGGAGCTCTGGCGGGCCGCGTCAGCGATGTCGAAGGGACCAGCCCACCGGAAACCAAGCTGGTCCCGGTCGTTGCGATCGCTGGCCCAAATCGAGCGGGCGTTGGCCAGCAGGAAAGCTTGATAGGCGGGCTTGTGGGTGAAGTCATACAGTGCCGCAAGCTGGCGGATGAAGATTCCTTTAAACTGCGGCACATCGTGGTTGCTGGCAGTGCGGGGTTCGCGGGGTTCGCGCAGGATGCCGTTGGTATTCACGAGCGCGGCCAGCACGGCATCGGCTATGGCCATGGCCTGTTCCAGGCAATGCGGGTCGCCGGTGACCTTGTGCCATTCCGCCAAGGCACCCATGAGCACACCCTGGTTGTAGCTCCAGGTCGTGCGGCCGTTGTTTTGGCAATCGGCGTCGAGGCCGTCGTTGACCAGGCTCCGGGGATTGATCAGCCCGCTGGCTTCAAACCAGTGCCACTCCTTCGCCGCCCAATCGAAATAGCTCTGCGGACCGGCATCGCCGGGAGTGCGCTGATGCAGCCGGACAGCGTCGAGAAAAAAGAGTTCGTTGGCGATGGCGTTTTTGTATCTGCGGTCCTTCCTCCACCAGATGCCGCCGCCGCAATGATCGTCCCATCCACCGGTCATGTTCTGAAAGATGGTTTTGGCCATCGCCAGGAAGCGCGCCTGGCCGGTAAGGTCATAGGCGCGAATCCACGAATTCACCCACCAGCCTTCGTCGTCGTAATATTCGTTGAGAAATTTCCCGCGCGCGTTGCGCTCGAAAGTGTGGTCGAGCACGGGCAGATACTCGACGCTGTGGTTGGCGGCGATGCTGTCTTCGAGCGCCTCGACGCAATGGGCTGCGTTCCACCAGCCTGTAGTGTCCCACAAGCCGGTTTTTTGGTTGTACCACTGCTGTAGAGCAGTCGTGGCGGCGGCACTTTGGGCGTTGAAGTCGTCGGGCGGCGCCGTGCCAGGTTCAGCCGCGGCGGAGAATGCAAGGAGGATAAGCAGGCTGCCGAACAACCGGAAGATCGTTAATTCGAGATTCGAGCTTTGAGATTCCGGGCGCAAATTGTCCCGGAAAGTACCCACATTGCAGAAATGGTTCCAGCAAAAACAGCATCGCAATTTCGGGGTGCATCTCATCACCGTCACCGCTTGTCTCGCCGTAGCTTCCGGGGAAGGGAAGCGCAGCGTCAGGCGACGGAACGAATCACAAAGGAAACAACAGCGCAACACATTTCGACTCCGCGGCTGGGGATATGGCGGCTCGCAATTTACGGTATTACCCCTATGTTCAACTTGGCAGTATTTATGCTTTTGTTCCAATCGGCAGTATCCTGTTTGATATTGCCAATTCGTAGGTATGTTGGTTGGGCCAGCGGTGCTTGCCGCTGGCCCTTCCGCTTTACGAATGTCCCGTGCCATTCCACTTTTTAGACACTTCGCGCCAGTCGATCTCCAAAACTTTCGCGTGCGTGCGCACAAAAACTGTGGCTTATTAAATTCATGACTGCTGCGAATGCAATCCCGGCCAGAGAGTCCGCTTCAGTGAAGCAGTTCTCCGTGTTCACCGCGAACCGTCTCGGGCGGCTGCACGACCTTGTCTCGTTGCTCGCCTCGCACAACGTCCACGTGCTGGCCATCACCATCCTGGACACCACTGACAGCGCCATTATCCGGCTGGTAACCGACGATCCGGAACAAGCCCGTGAACTGCTGCGCCGGAACGAATTTGCGTTCACGGAAAGCAACCTGCTGGTCGTGGAATTGGATTCCGCCACCGAGCTGAGCGGTCTGATGTCGGCGCTGCTCGAAGCCGAAATCAACATCAACTACATGTATTCCTTCATTCCGCATCCCCAGGGCAAATCCATGCTCGCCTTGAGCATGGAGGATTATGAGATGGCCGAGAAAGTCCTCGCGCGCCATCAGTTCCGCCTGCTGCGCCAGGCCGATATTTCACGCTAATCAAATTCCGCGCGACCAGACTATCGACCAATCCTGTATGGGAAGAACCAGTGACGCGAAAGAGAAGTTGTTGCAAGTCGCTTTTGACTTGATCTGGCAGCAAAGCTACGGCTCGGTGAGTGTCGATGACATTTGCGAGCGCGCCCAGGTAAAGAAGGGCAGCTTTTACCATTTCTTCCCCTCGAAATCCGACCTCGCCGTCGCGGCTTATGAAGAACACTGGCAGGCCAGCCGGCCCAAGTACGACGGGATTTTTTCACCGCTGGTCCCGCCTCTGGAGCGAATCGAAAATTATTGCCATGGAATTTACGAACGCCAGCGGCAAGTCCAGCAGGAAACCGGCCGCGTCCTGGGCTGTCCGTTTGCCTCGGTGGGTTGCGAGTTGAGCACTCAGGACGAAAAAATCCGGCAGAAAGCCGGCGAAATGTTTGAGCGCATGTCCCACTACCTGGAAAGCGCCTTGCGCGACGCTCACAAGGAAGGATTAATCGCAACCCAGGATTTCTCCGCCAAAGCCCGGACGATTTTTTCGCTGGTTACGGGGGTGCTGCTCCAGGCCAAGGTTAAAAACGATGCGGAAGTTCTTCGTGACCTGGGAACGATTGTGCTCCAAATGATTGGCGCCCGGTCGCCCGCTCTTCCTCAAACCGTGAAAGATCCCGGCAGCCCTGTCCGGACCCGGAAAACACCGGCCAGAGTCGTTCCCCCTTCTCCAAGGTTGGGCCAGACCGGAATGGCGGGAACGTAAATACAGTGTCCTTCACCTCGCGGGACTCACCCTGTCGCAGGAATTACGTGGCTGGAGACATGCTTGAACATTTCAAAGACAGTCACTCTTCCTTTGCCATTGAAAATCGCCCTTAATTTTTCGTCGGCATTGATGATCGCCCGGCATTTGACGTCCTGCAATCCGTGCCGCTGAATATAAGTCCAAAGCCGTTTTATGAGTTCGCTGAGCGGCCTCGGTTTGTTGCCGGTGATTTGTGAAAGTTGATCATCAGGCTGCACCGGTTTCAGCAAGGGCCAATTGGATTTGGTCACTCCTCGGGTTCCAACAATTCTTCCAGTCATACGACACCAACTGTGATTGCACTTACTATAATCACCCGGCGCCCGGCTGCCATGGGGATTTGCCCCCAACGCACCCAGCCGCCGCGTTTACAGAACTTGCCAGCGTAATTTTTTCGTCTGGAAGTTGGACGCCAAAGGACCGCTTTCTGTTCAACTGTCAGCGCAACAGAAATTCATCAATTAAAGTGGAATAAAGTTTAACGCCAAATCTCCACTTGCGTTTGCCGCGGGAAATGGCGATGACACAGGCATGAACCGCGCCCTCTGCTGTTGTACCGCAGTCGTTGCCATGCTTTGTTTCCAACCCGGCATTGCCAGCGCCGTCTCCGCTCCCGAACTGTATGTCTCGCCCGATGGTGATGACAGCCAGGCCGGCACGCGGGACCATCCCATCCGCACCTTGCAACACGCCCGCGACCTCGTCCGACTGAACAACCAGCAAATGCAGGCGGACTTCGTCGTTTATTTGGCCAGCGGGACGTATCGCCTCCCCGAACCGCTGGTATTGGAACCGAAAGATTCCGGCACCGGCGGTCACAATGTCGTGTTCAAGGCCCTGCCGGGGCCCAGGCCAATTATCAGCGGCGGTGTGCCGGTGACGGGCTGGAAACTTTCGGATGCGGCCCGGAACATCTGGTCGGCGCCCGCTCCCGCCGCGCTCAAGAACATGCGCCAGCTTTACGTGGACAGTGTTCGCAAGCCGCGGACCGCCGGACGCGCGCCGGTCCAACTGACTCAAACCGAGGACGGTTACAAGGCCGCTTCTGACGTCATGTCCCATTGGCGAAATCCACAGGACATCGAGTTCGTTTACACCGGCGGCGATTCGATTTGGGGCGAGCGCTCGACCGGCATGGGCGGTTGGACGGAACCACGGTGTCCAGTCGCCAACATTGAAGGCACGACGATCCGAATGGCGCAGCCGTGTTGGAACAATTCAACGCGGCGCGTTATGCTCCCGCCCAGCCTGCCCTTCAATCGCCCCGCCAACCTCGTCGGTCCCGCAACTCTCCAAGGCAAACAACCGGCCTACATCGAAAACGTCTTCGAGTTTCTGGGCACGCTTGGCCAATGGTATTTTGATCGAACCCAGCGCATGATCTATTATGTGACGGCTCCCGGCGAAGATGTCCTGAAGGAAGATGTGGAGGCGCCCATCCTGGAAACACTCGTGGCCGGAAACGGACAGCCGGAAAACCCGGTGCACAACATCGTTTTTTCCGGCCTCCAGTTTTCGTATGCCACGTGGCTCTTTCCGAATAGCGGCGAGGGCTTTTCGGAGATACAGGCCAATTATCTTGTGACGGGCGAAGATGGCTATTCCGCGCAAGGCCTGGACTCCCTGGTCCCCAACGGCAAGGAACCCTTTGGCGGCTGGACGAAATCCGCCGGGAATGTTTCGTTCCGTTATGACCATGACATCCAGTTTCTGAACGATGCCTTTGTCCATCTGGGCGCTGCCGGGTTGGATCTCGGCAACGGCTCGCAATCGGACCTGGTTGAAGGCTGCATTTTCACGGATACTTCAGGCTGCGGGCTGGAATTGGGCGACGTCACCCTGCCCCAGGCCGGCGATGCGCAGGTCACACGCGACAATCGCATCCTCAACAATCATGTTTTCAACATCGGGGCGGAATTTCACGGCGCGATAGGTATTTGTGTCGGCTACGCGCAACGGACCACCATTCAATATAATCAAATCGACCACGTGCCGTATTCGGGAATCTCCATCGGCTGGGGCGGCTGGCTGGACAAAATCCGCAAACCGGGCCTCGCCAACAATTCGCAGAACAACGTCATCGCGAACAACCACATCTTTAATCACATGCTGCTGCTGTCCGACGGGGGCGGCATTTACAACCAGGGCCTCACCGGCCCAACGCTCGCGGACGGCGAAAAAATCATTGGGAACTTCATCCATGACCAGTTCGGCAGCGGACACGGCATCTATACCGACAACGGTTCCGGGTTGGTGACGATCAAGAGCAACGTTTTTTATCATCCCAACCATGACAACTGGGCCGCGCCGCGAGCGGATTTTCGCGATGGCAAAAACGGAAAGGAGCGCATTCCTTTCGCTGTCGAGGACAATTATTGGCAGGGCAACTCTTACACTTCGCAAGGCGGCCTGGTTGTTCGAGGCAATCATATCATCACCGAACTGGAACAAGCCCCCGCGAAGATTCTCAAGGACGCCGGTCCACGGCCCGAATTCAATGCCATGCTCAAGGAACAGTTCGGCAAACCCACCGCGCCTGAACCTCCGCGACGCGTGGTGGCCGCGCCGGGAAATGGATGCGCCCTGGTTTCGTGGAATCCATCCATTTTCGACAGTGGAGCGCCCGTCGAATCCTACACGATCACTTCCTCGGCTGGTGACAAGGCCACGATCTCCGCGCTTGAATTTCAAAAGCTTGGCTACGTCAAGGTGGGCGGCCTCAGCAATGGTGTTAACTACACTTTCAGCGTCTGCGCCCGCAATGCCAACAGCCTCAGTGTTTCCTCACTTCCATCGCGCCCGATCACGCTCAATTCGCAATCCATCCAACCGCCCGGCGCGCCGCAAGTCAAATCGGCCCGCATTCACGACGGTCGGGCAAGCATTTGCTTCTCAGGGCCTCTGAGCAACGGCGGCAGCCCCGTCATCGCTTATAAATTCCTCATTGAGCCAGGCCATCGCCAGTTCGAACTCACCGGACGCACCGCCCTCACCCTAGATGGCCGGCACGCCACCTATTTTCCGGTGGATGACTTGAAGAACGGCACTGCCTATACCTGCGCGGTGTCAGCGGTAAATGTGGCTGGTGAAGGCGCGAGTGCTCAGGCTCCCATCGTGGGGCTCAATGAAGAATGACGCTCACGGGTACGCATGGCCGACGTGATAAAGGGAAAAGTCTTCCGCGCGCTCCGAGAATCTCAACCGCGTTCCACCCTGCGGAAAGTGGGCGAACGCCTACTGGTCAGGGCTTTGAAACTGCGGCTTGTTGCTTTGAGGAGGGATGTTATGAGAAAAATCACAGTTAAGTTGGCGGGTTTGGGCATCGCGCTGGGGTTGCTCCCGGGTCTTGCCCTTGCGCAGACAGACACCGGCACACAGAATCAAACGCCGTCGGACCAGCAGGGCAACGAGCCCTATCACCAGCACCATCACGCCGGCCATGCCATGCGGGCCAGCAAACTTCTGGGCACCGAGGTGCAATCCAGCCAGGGCGAAGACCTTGGAAAAATCACAGATATTATTGCTGACCCTCAGAGCGGACAAATCACCTTCGCTGTTCTCCAAAGCTCCGGAGCCGCGGGCGGGCCGGAAACCAAGCGGGCCATCCCGTGGAAAGCGCTCAATTTCCAGCCTGGCGGACAGGCCACCGCGAACATCAGCCAGTCGAAGCTCCAGTCCGGGCCAACCTTGGGAACCCAGATGCCTGAATTGGAGGGTCCCGATTACGTCATCGAAATCTACCGTTTCTACGGCGTTGAACCCGGTGCGATGGGCGGCACTGGCTCTGGCATGGGCGAAACAGGACAGGGACAGGGAAGCAGCCAGGCTCAGCCCGGCAGCCCCAACCCCATGCCCAACACTCCGCCTCAGTAAACGTCGCTGTAGTTAGTGTGAATCGAGCTTGAAGGAATCGCAGGGGATCGACCGTGTCTTCGCCATCAAGGGCCGGGTTTAATAGGGACTGAACCCGGGCGGCGGAAATCGGCCGGTCCCCTGTGTGACTTTGCGAACTCAAAACGGGAATCCAACCGAAAACTGGATCGTCCCGGCCGGATCTTGAGGACGCCGGTTCAAATTATGCCCGTATTCCAAACGCACCGGACCGATTGGCGTCTTCCAATAAACGCCGCCCCCAACGGAGTATAGCCCCTGGCTCGCGGGATAGTCCCTGATCGAATGCGCCAGTCCCACCGAATCGGAAAAGACCACCAACGAAAAATTTTCCGTCAATGCTTGTTCGAATTGCACGTTGGCAAGAACGTAAGATTCCGCACCGACGACGTTGCCGAGCGCATCGCGCGGCGCGGCCTCGCCTTGTTGATAGCCGCGCTCTGAATCCGCGCCGCCCGGGAAAAAACGTTTGTTGAACGGCAGATCGAACTGCGGGCCGCCCGGCGTAAACACCGCTCCGTGCGACAATCCCAGATGCAGCCAGTGGCCCGTGCCCAGGGCGTGATGATAGGCGGCAATGAATTCAAAGCGCTCGTAATTGGCGTTGCCGCCCAGATAGTCGGACGCCACTTCGAAATTGCCGGACACACGGTAACCGGCGCGCGGATAAAGCGGGTTGTCCTCGCGATTGTGCCTTAGTTCCCACGTCACCGAACCGACCCGCGCGCTCTGCAAACCTTCGCTGGGACTGAACCCGGTCTGGACCGCGTTAAGAAGCTGATAGCCATACCTCACCTTGGCATCGCTGGCGATGGCTGTGAAATATTCGTGCAACCCGGCGCTGCCTCCATACTCCTCGCGCAGAAACGAGATTTCCTGCCGCCTCAAACCCGACCCGGTAAAAAAACCGTCCACATCGCGCCCGGCCAATTCGGGAATCGTGTAGGTAAGGTCCGCGCTGGAGGTTTTGAACGATTGCACCACCCGCAGATCGGCATGATGAGCGCGCCCAAAAATATTGTTCTCCTCGATTTCAACCCCTCCTTGCAGCAAATCATAAGCCCCGTAGCCGGCCAGAAGACTGACGGTGATCTCCTTGCCTTCGTTCACCTGATAGATCAAATCGCGCGCATGTTCATCCACTGTCTCATAGTGAAGATCGACGGAATCAAAAACCCCAAGCCTCGCAAGGCGAACCCGGCCCCGCTCTGCGGCGGTGCGGTCAAGCAAGTCACCCGGCTTCAACCGCACACTGGCCGCCATGACAGATTCGCGGGTTCTTTTTTCTCCGGCGAAGCTCACTTTCCCAATCGTGACCAGTGGTCCAGTACTGACCCTGGCCAACAAATCGACTTGAATGTTTGTGACAACCACTTCCCATCGCTGGGTCGAAACCGTAACCGCCGTATCGGGAAAGCCGCGATGAAAATTCGTCACCTTCAGCGACTGCATGAAATCCTGCAGCCAAAAGTCGGAATAGGGGACACCTGGATGCACCACTTGGACGGAGGCTGGTTGCTTCGCCTCCGCCGCAAAAGTTTCGACGCGCACGGAGCGAACGATCGATTTCAATCCCTCATCGACCTGAATGGCAACCGCAACCCTTCCTGAGTGGTCATCGATGTCCAACCGTGCGGTTTTGACCCTGGCCTCACGGTAGCCCTGGCGCTGCAACGCATCCCTCAAGCTGGCTTCGCCGCGCCGGAGATTATCCGGCGTGTACACCCTGCTTCTTTTGGAGGGGATCAACCCGCCCGTGGCCCGAAAAAACGCCTCCGCCTTCTTCTCACGAATGGATTTCAGGCCAACGAAATCAATGGCGGCGTAATAATATAGAAGTCCCCTGTCAATCTTGAACACCACCTTGCGCGAGCGTAATGATTGCGGCAACGGCTCGGTCGTCACGCCGGTCCATGTTCGCGTGACGATTTGCCCGTCATCCGCGGTAATGCGAGCGGTGATCCTGGGATGAAGAAAGCCATCGCGATTGAGCTGCGAGGTGATGATGAGGGCCGTGTCTTCGATGAAATTTGCATCGTAATACTCCCGATCCAGTTTACCCTCGAGTAACGCGACCAGCTTCTTGAGGTTTCGGTTTCCCAGAATTCCATAGCCCGTGATTTTCAACTCGGCTTTGGGCGCCTTCTCGCCGTGCTTGCCACGGAAGGTGGCACACCCCGTCAAGGCCAGGATAAGCCCAAGCATCGTGACGCACATCACGAGATGTAGTCGATGAGTGGTCGTGAAAAATGGCATTACTGGACTGCGCCCGTCCCCGGGCGCGGCAGCATCCAAAGTTTCGAAGGCTCCAGTCAATCCGGGCGCGTTACGTTCCTTGTGGCTTGCTGCGCCCGGGGACGGGTGCGCTCCGCGCAAGAGCGTACCCGCCGTCGCTGCGACATTGCTCGGGGCCGCATTCTTCACGTTACCTGGAATAGACCTTCCATTTTAAACTAAATACCAGCTCCTCGAACCGATTGTATTCTCCAACGATCGACAAGGTCTGGCTCAATCGGTATTCGAGTGAGTACGTCTGCCCGCCCTGTTCCGTAAGATATTCGCCGGAGCGGATGGTGAGCCGGTCGGAGTCGCCGCCGGGTCCAAACTTGGAAAGGAAACTTTTGCCCAGGAACACGGCGAGTTGCTGGGCTCGCTGTTGTGTGGTGAAACTGCCCTCGCCTTCGGGCAGGACTCCCGCCGTTACCATGAGCAGCACCTGTTCCGAGGTAAGCGGTGGCGTCGAGGTAAACTCGATCTTGGGCTGGGTGGCCGGGCCGCTAATTTCCATTCGAATGTCATAGCCAAATGTCCTGCTGGCGGCGGTGACGAATAGCTGGGGCACGAAGGGATTGTCGCTGAACAGGGAGATCAAGCCCTGTTTGATTTGCAAATTGGTGAAGGGAAAAAGAACCGTCCCGGACGCGATTCTCGCCTCGCCCACCGCAACCGGCTCGCGGAGTGTGCCATGCACCTTGAAATTGGGCGAGATCCCACCAGTGAAATAAGGGGTGCGAACTTTCAAAGCATTGGTGCCCACCACCGCCAGGTCCACGCGCCAATCCGCGAAAGGCCTGGCCGAAACACTGAAAAAAGGAGGGCGCTGCTCCGGCGTGGACACCTCTCCGGGGATCAGAGTGGCAAGGTCTTTCAAATAGAAGCTGTTCCGTAAATTCAGCGTGCCTGACAACACCGGCTCTCCTTCGCCCGCGTACGCAAGGGTGACGTTCACGTCGCTGCGCACAATGACGTCCGGCTCCCGCACGAGGGGAACGTTCGCGCCGCTCACTCTGAATTCGAACTGCGGCATTTTCCTCTTCACGATCGGTTCGAGATCAGCGCCCCCCGCGACGTTGAGCCGTCCGCCGCCGAGAAAACCGGTAAAGGTCTGAATGATCACGCGGTGGCCCACGAATTTTAGTTGAGCGTTGGCGTCCAGGAAAGCGCCCATCGTCCCCAAAGGCTGCGTGGCCGCATCCATGATCGTTAACGACCCGTTGAATTCTGCTCCGGGTTGAAGCGCTATATCCAGGCTCAGCTTGCCTTGCGGCGCCAGCGCCTCGGGAAACAGCGGCGCGAATGCGGCAAGCTGCGCCTCCGACGCCGTCAACCGGGCCGTGGCTCGATTCCAATCAATCATCGTCAAGGGACTTCCGGTAAACTTTCCGGTTAAAGGAAACTCGCCGTTGACGGTGATTGGCTGGCCTTGCGCCAACACTCGAAATTGATCGAGCTTTGCCCGGCCCTCCGCAAGAGTCAGGTTGGCGGTCAAATCTTCGAGGCGAACGTTTCTTCGCGAAGGCTTCAAGAGCTCAACTCCCCGGGCCGAGAGCGCCAGCTTGCCCTGCGGCGCTTTAAGGGTTCCCGAGATGGTGAGATCAAGGCGCGGTTCCTGAAACCGGATTCCCACCAGCGCGGCCATCTCATTCCAGAAAGCCGCGTTGGGCCGGGTGGAGGCGGAGAAATTTATAGGCTGCGCTTCCTGGAGGTTGAAAATGTGGGTGGCGCGTCCGGGTTCAATTGTCAAAGGCATGGCGCCCTGGCCGGAAAGCACCGTTTCCGTGCCCGTGCTCACATCGAGACGGCGCACGGAAACCCCGTTTCCGTCGCCGGAAGCCTCGAGTTGAGCCGAAAAGTTCGTGTTACCGGATTCGAGTAGCGTGGCAGTCAGACCAACGTTAAAGCTCGCCGGTCCATTCGTCCAGGCCCCGGAAAATGTGAACTCTCCAAAACGAATTCGCGGCAGAGATTTAACGAAAAAATCCTGAAAAAGAGCCAGGTCGATGCCCTGAGCAGAACTTGAAACCGAGCCCGTTGATGGCCAGGCGACGCGGGTTTCCAAGCTCAGTTCGCGATCTTTTCCCTCCCAGCGCAATCCCTCGACATTCACAACCCAGGGTCCGGGAGGATTTTTGTTGTCCGCATTGGACCGCTGGCAGGAAATAAGAAATGGTTTGCTTAACTTAAACTCGCTCTCCCCGCCCTTGCGCAAATCCAAGCCGTCGATGCGCAGACTGGTCTGCTCAGAGATCTTGCCCGAGCCTGTCATCACAAGTGACGATTCGCCCGCCGCGAATCGTGCACTTAATTTTTCGAAGGAAGTGCCATGCCCCTGCACATCCACCTGCGCTTTCAATGGCTTCAGATTGCGCACGGCCAATCCATCTATATCCGCGTGGACTGTGTACACCGGGTTTTGCCACGGACCCGACAATTCGCCTGAAAGTGCGACCGTTTTTGTTTGCAGCGCACGGCTGCCGATATTCGTCGTTGAAAGATGGAAGGCAGTGGCCGGAAAGCCGCCTGGGCCGGGTCGTAAGCTCGCTTCGCCGTCCAACTTGCCGGTCAGGGCAACCCAGGGCTGCTGTGCAAGATCCGCTTCAATTCGCGCCACCGCCTCCGGGCTGAGCAGATGCCCTGTGAAATCCATCTGCACTCCCCGGGTCAATTGCGCCTTCAACCATGGCAACGAAACAACCGCAGTCTCAATCGTAACCGTTCGCATGTCGCCTGTAGCCCGAACGGCGGCCTGTACCGGTGGAACCGTGGTATTAATCAGAGGCTTTGCGCTGGCATTCAGATCCACCACAAACCGCCCATTTTCCCAACGGCCCTCCAGTGAACCACTCAGATCTTCGTAACCTGTAGCTTTAATCGCACCTGCCGGAACACGGAATGATTTGGCGGTGACCGCAGCCTGTTCCGGGATCCAGCCTTGTCGTCCAAACCGGGTGGTGAGATCAAACCGGTTGCTGCGCCAAAACACCGCGCCCTTCAATTGCACGGAAGCGGCGTCTTCCGCAATAAGAAGCTGTGAATTGAGATCCAGCGAATCCACCCTCACGGACGTCCGCCAGGAGAGATTGGTGGTCGCATCAATTTGCATGGTTCCCGCTTGACCAGACTTCGGCTCGAAAAGGTGGGCAGCTATTTTCCCCTCATCCCAATTCACACGAGAAAGGACGATGGTGCTGCGGTCAATCTCGACAGTGCCGTTGGTAAAGGCAGCTTCCGGCAGCCATTTTTTTACGGTCTGGAGATCGGTGGCGGCCATCCGCATTGTTTCATAAGCCGAGGAACCTGATGAAACCATTGCGCTTTTGGTTTGATTGGACACGGCCAGACGCCAGTCCGAAACCTGCAGCCATCCACTCGGGGATTTTCGTTGGCCGAAATAGAGCCGCCATAACCAGGCCGTGGGAATCAGGGCTTCAATCCTTCGGGCTTCGAATTTCGTATTGCCCCGGACGAAAGTAACTTTTTGCAACGCGAACCGTGTGTAGCCGATCCGTTCGCAGGCAGCGTAGCGAACGCCATAGCGCTGCAAAATAGGGCGAAGCACCCACGGAAACCAAATCGGAAGCGCCGCCACCAACATGACCAACGCGAGTAAAATAACTCCCACCCACAGAAGGACCTTTCGTTTGCGATTTGCCATGCCGGGCCTTGTTCCAAACCGCGTGCAATATACCCTTTAGAGGAAACTCTGCACCAACTCCTTCACTACGGACTAATCACTAATCCCATTTCCAATCAAAGCCGGTTTCAACCGCAGCGCTGAAACGCCTTTCCTACCTCTGCGCTCGCGCGCTTCCGCCCTTGACCAGCGCCTCGACTTCCTTCAACGACGCCATGGAGGTGTCGCCGGGCGTGGTCATGGCCAGCGCGCCGTGCGCCGCGCCATATTCAACGGCCTTTTGCGGATCGTTGAAAGCCATAAAACCGTAGATGAGGCCCGACGCAAAGCTGTCCCCGCCACCCACACGGTCGAGGATTTCCAAATCGGGCCGCGGCGTTGCCTGGTAAAATTTGCCCGCCGCCCAACAAATCGCGCCCCAGTCGTTGCGCGTCGCCGACTTCACCGCGCGCAATGTCGTGGCCGTCACGCGGAAATTCGGAAATTCCTTCACGGCCTTTTCGATCATTTGTTGGAACGCGCTGACGTCGATTTTCGAGATGTGCTCGTCCACGCCTTCGACTTCGAATCCCAGGCACGCGGTGAAATCCTCTTCGTTGCCGATCATCACATCGACGTGCTTTGCTATTTCGCGGTTGATGCGTTGCGCACGTTCCTTGCCGCCAATCGCTTTCCACAGGCTTGGGCGATAATTTAAATCGTAGGAAACGATTGTCCCGTGCTTCTTCGCCGCCTGCACGGCTTCCACGACCACCTGCGGCGTCGTGTCCGACAGCGCGGCGAAGATGCCGCCAGTGTGCAACCAGCGCACACCTTGTTTGCCAAAAATATCCTCCCAATCGAAGTCGCCCGGTTTGAGTTGGGACACTGCGGTATGGCCGCGGTCGAACGTGGCTACCGCACCGCGAACGCCGAAACCGCGCTCGATGAAATAAATCCCGTTCCGCGCCGCGCGTCCCACGCCATCGAACGGAACCCACTTGATGAACGATGTATCAACGCCGCCTTGAAGAATGAAATCCTCGACCAATCGGCCAACGTCGTTGTCGGCGAATGCAGTGCAAACGGCTGTGCGCAAGCCAAAGCAACGGCGCAACCCGCGCGCCACATTGTATTCGCCTCCGCCTTCCCAGACCTTGAACTCCCGCGCCGTGCGCACCCGCCCTTCGTTCGGATCGAAGCGCAACATGACTTCTCCCAAGGCGATCAGGTCATATTTGCAGGAGCCAGCGGGCTTGATGTTCAAGATGCTCATGGGAGGAGCTTAATAGGGATTGCGCGCGGGAGGCGCAAGACCTTTCCGAGCCCGTGGAGCGCAGATTCCTGCTCTGCGTAATGCCAGGTTTTGGTTGGCGCAAAGCAGGAGCTCTGCGCTCCGTTCCTTCGCTGCCTTGCCTAACGACTCACGCCACAGTCACGGCTTTGTTCAGATAAACATCCTGAATCGCATTGAGCAGCGCGACGCCTTCCTTCAGCGGACGTTGAAACGCCTTGCGGCCTGAAATCAAGCCCGTGCCGCCGGCGCGTTTGTTGACGACCGCCGTAGCCACGGCGTTCTGCAGGTCCGCCGCGCCTTTTGATTCACCGCCGCTGTTGATCAGCCCCGAGCGGCCCATATAGCAGTTGGCCACCTGGTAACGGCACAAATCGATGGGATGATCGCTCGTCAGTTCGGTGTAGATGCGTTCGTCCAGCTTGCCGTAACTTGAGCTGCCGGTATTGAGCGCTTTGAACCCGCCGTTATTCTCCGGCAATTTTTGTTTGATAATATCCGCCTGGATGGTCACGCCCAGATGGTTCGCCTGGCCGGTGAGGTCCGTCGAAACGTGATAGTCCTTGTCTTGTTTGAAAGCATTGTTGCGCAGGTAGCACCAGAGCACGGTGGCCATGCCCAGCTCATGCGCTTGCGCGAATGCGTGACTGACCTCGACGATTTGCCGCGTGCTTTGATCCGATCCAAAATAGATCGTGGCACCGACCGCCGCCGCACCCATGTCCGCGGCCTGTTTCACCGTGCCAAACATGATCTGGTCGAACTTGTTGGGATACGTAAGCAGTTCGTTGTGATTGATTTTAACGAGGAAGGGTATCTTGTGCGCGTATTTCCGCGCCACCGCACCGAGCACGCCGTAAGTCGAAGCCACCGCGTTGCAACCGCCTTCGATCGCCAGCAGAACAATGTTTTCGGGGTCGAAATAATCCGGGTTCTTCGCAAAGCTCGCCCCGGCCGAATGCTCAATCCCCTGGTCCACCGGCAGAATCGACAGATAACCCGTCCCGCCCAACCGGCCATGGCCGAACATCCGCTGCAGATTGCACAACACGCGCGGATTGCGGTCGCTGGCGCTGTAAACGCGGTCCACGAAGTCCGGTCCGGGGAGGTGCAGCCGCTCTTTGGGAATTTTTGGGTTGTTGAAGCCGAGCAGTGATTGCGCTTTGTCGCCCAATAGTTGTTCAATCGATGTCATAATTTTCAATTTCTAATTGTTAAATGCGGCCGCGGTTCGATTTGCCAGTGTTTTCTGACTATTCGGACCGGCATCCCGGCAGGATTCCAAGCGGGAATGGGCTGGTGGAAGGCCAGCCCATCGATTTCGCCCATTCAAACCAACCCTACTAACCTGAGCAAAACCTTACTTCACGTTGCGGAGCCCCTCTCCACGCCGTTTGCCATTTCCTTGACCATTCTTGCCGCCGCCGCAGGCCATGTCCGGGCTGGCCAATCCCAACTCCGGTAGTGAGCGCTCATTCAGCACTCGCACCATAATCACTCTGCCACACCGGTTGCTCTATTGAAAGCAAAAAGCCAGCCCAACGCCGAGAAAAACCCTTGCAACTCCTCGACCTCACGCTCGCAAACTCGCCGCGCTGATTCCCACAAATTCCGCATGCAACCGCGCATACACCCCGCCGGCGGCCAGAAGCGATTCGTGATTGCCGCGCTCGACGATGCGACCATTGTCCAACACAAGGACCAAATCCGCTTTTCGAATCGTGCTGAGCCGGTGTGCCACCACAAAGGACGTGCGTCCGCGCAACAACGCTTCCAGAGCCTTTTGCAAACGCGTTTCCGTGACGGTGTCGATCGCACTCGTCGCCTCGTCGAGCACCAGAATGCGCGGGTTGGCTACCAAGGCTCGCGCGAAACATACCAACTGCCGCTGGCCCAGCGAAAGCGAGGTGCTCCCGTCACCCACGGGTGTGTCCAAGCCGTCCGGCAAGGACTCGATCAAATCCGCGCAATCCAGCGCCTCCAACGCCGCGTGCACTTCGGCCACGGTGGCTTCGCGCCTTCCGAGGCGGATGTTTTCAATCACCGATCCCGCAAACAGGAAATTATTCTGCTGCACGCTGCCCATTTGCGAGTGCAGCGATTCGCTCGTTACGTCCAGTAGATCGATTCCATCCACCCGCACGCGTCCGCGCGTCGGCAGATAAAACTTCTGCAGCAATCCCACGATGGTCGTCTTGCCGCTGCCCGTGTGGCCCACGAGGGCCACGGTTTGGCCGGGTTCGACAACGAACGAAATGTCTTCGAGCACCCGCCGGCCCGGCTCATATTCGAAATGCACAGCTTCAAATTCAACCCTCCCGTGAATGTGCGGCAGCGGCTTTGCCGCCGGAGCGTCCCGCCAATCGGGCTCCAGATCCATCAAGCGGAAGAAACGCTCCGCTCCGGCCATCGCGGTAAGCGCCTGGTTGTATTGATTGCCGATGACCTGGACCGGCTCAAAAAAAAGGTTCGCGAGAAAGAAAAACATCACGAGGTCGCCCACATCCATGTGCAGCCAGCCTTGCCATTGCAAGGCGCCGTAACCGCCCAACAGCGCCATTGCGCCGAGGAAAAGCTGGCTCTTCATTTGCAGGAGCGGCACGAACACGGCCGAGGCGCGGGCGACCCCCTGGTTGTTTTCCCAATGCAGTCCGAGCAGCTTGCGAAAGAAGCCCGCATTGACTTCCTGCCGCACGAAAGCCTGCGTCACGCGGATGCCGTTGACAGATTCGGCGAGCGTCGAAGTGAGCCGGCTCCAACTCTCCTGCACCTTGCGCAGTTGATGGCTCATTTCCGCGCGGTAGCGCTGGTTGACCACCCAGATGATGGGCACCAGCACCAGCATGACCGCAAAGAGCTTCCAGTTGTACCAGGCCATCATTGCCGCCGAGACGGCCATTTGCAACGCCTGCACGATCGATACAAACGCCACTTCCTGCACGCCCACCTTCACGCTGTCGATGTCCGAGGTCATCCGGCTGATAATCCGGCCAAATTTGGTGCGAGTGAAAAACGACATCGGCATGCCCATCAACTTTAGGAACAAATCCGAACGCATGTCATGAACCACCGCCTCGCCGAGTTCGAGCGCGAACCGCTGGCGAAAATGAAATACGCCGACTGTGCACAAAACCAACGCCAGAAAAGTCCCGGCATACACAAAGATGGCGTGCTGATCGCGGGCCGCCACGGGGCCTTTGATTGTCGCGCCAATCATCCACGCCAGCATCGGCATTTGCACACCGCGCAGAAGAGTGAGGCAGAGCAATGCATTCCGCTTGCGCGCGTAAGGCCGCGTGTAAGTCCAAATCCGGCGGATCAATCGCAAGCTGAGCGGCGCGCGGTCCACTTCACCTTCCTCCATCGGCCGAAAGTACGTGATCGCTTCGCGCGGGTCCAGATGACGATCGCCCTTGGGTTCGGTGAACATTCGGGAGGCGGCGGTCGTGGGGGTTCGATGATCGCTCATGTGAACCTCCCCGGCGCGCGCTCGGCCCCGATCGGCTCGTCCTCATCCAAGTCCATCAATTGCAGCATGGCCGCCTCGCGGTACGGGCCGGGCAGCCGCACGATTTGTGAGTGCGTGCCCGTTTGGACCAATCGCCCGCCATCGAGGACGAGAATGATATCAGCCCGCCGCAACAGGCTCAGCCGGTTTGCCACCACAAAGGTCGTTCGCCCCGCCATCGCATGCCGCAATGCGGACACAATCTCGTGCTCCGTTTTGGGATCAACCGAAGCGGTCGGATCATCCAGGATCAAAATGGGCGGCTCCAGCAACAAAGCCCGCGCCAGGGCCAATCGTTGCCGCTGGCCGCCGGACAAGTCCACGCCCGATTCGCCCAGCACCGTCTGGTATCCCTTCGACAGCGCGAGGATAAACTCATGCGCCGAGGCCGCCTTCGCGGCGCGCTCAATCTGCTCTTGCGTGGCATGAGGATTGCCGAAGGCGATGTTCGCCGCGACTGTGTTTGAAAACAAAAAGCTCTCCTGATAAACGATGCCGATTTGCCGGCGGTACGCATCGAGATCGAGGTCGCGCAAATCTGACTGGTCGGCAAGAATTCGCCCTTGTTGCGGATCATAAAATCGCGGAATGAGGCTTAACAGGGAAGTTTTGCCCGCGCCGGTCATGCCGAAAATGCCGACCACTTGTCCGGGCTTCGCTTCGAATGACACGGAATGCAACACCGGCGCCCCCGTCTTGTATCCGAACGTCACGTGATCAAACACGATGCTGCCGGTCAATCGTCCCGGCGCGAGCGCGCCTGGCTTGTTTTGGACTTCCAATGGCGTGTCAAGCACCTCGAAGACGCGCCGTGCCGCCGTCAAACTTTGTTGCACCGAGTTGGCGATGGTTGAAAGGTTTGCGACCTGCCCGGTGAACTGTTGCAACAAACCCGCGAACACGACCAATCCCCCGCCCAAGGGGATCCGACCCTGCACATACAACCAGCCACCGTATGCAAATAAAATGGCCAGGCTCAACTGCGACAAGAGTTGCGTGGCCGGAGTGAAGATTGACAGGTCCCAAAAGATTCGCCGCTGTTGCGCCGATACTTCATTGTTGCCTTGCTCGAACCGCTCGATGCACCCGCGCTCCGCCGCAAAACCCTTGACAGTTTGGATGCCCAGGACGCTTTCGGAAAAAAGTTGCACCAACCCGTCATACAACTCCCGGTTGCGCAGGTAGCCGGGCCGCAAACGGTTCGAGTAATAATGTGTCACCCACGCCAGCGGCACCGAAACCGACAGACAGGCGACGGTCAAAGCCGGATGAATCCGCCACATGAAGACAAAGTAAGCGCCGAGCGTGATAATCATGTTGATGCCCTGCAAAACCACGCCGTCCACAAACAGCCGAGTGTTCTGCACATCGCCGGTGAGGCGATTGAAGATCGAGCTGGAGCCGTTGACTTCAAAGAAGCGGAAGCTCAGCCGTTGCAGCTTGGCGTAAAGCTTGTCGCGCAAATCGGGCACAATCTTTCCCTGAGTCAACCGGGCCGTCGCCATGTTGTAGGAATAAGTCAGGACCGCGCGCAGCAAGGCCTGCGCGACAATGGCCAGCGACAAAAATGTCACCACGTCCAATGGCTTCCAGCGAGCCGGCGGCTTCCATCCAAACGGAAACGCCGGCGCGCCAAGCGCGGGATCAAGGGCATGCCGAATCACATCGATCACCACGCCCAACAATTGCAATCCCACCAGCGCCAGCGCCAGCAGCAGGACACTCAAGGCCAGTGACAACAGGCAGTCCGCGCGAAACTGCCAGGCCAGCCCCAGCAACCGTCGCGTCAGTTCACCCGTCGAATACCGACCGTCATTTGGATTTTCAGAACCCGTTTCAGACATCGTCACGGTTACTCTGCCAAACCTCAGCAGGTTAGGGAATGGGAATTAGAGTTTTGGCGTGCTGGAGCATTGTATTGTGCTCTCGCTCTGACGAATCCGCCTTGCAAACTTGGAGCACTGCACCACCCTTCAATTTGCCGGTGTCCGGGGTAACTGCACAAGCGGTCAATTACTCCGTCACCAATTCCGCGCTTGTTTTTCACCCAGGCGCGGCTAACAATCCTTCCACCCAAATATGAAACGGATCTCGCCTCTTCTGCTCGCCGCCTTTCTGCTCTCATTTTCCGCGCTCTCGCCGTCAGCGCAGACGCCGCCGGCCAACTCACACTTAGAACTTCCGGCCACGGATGACGGACTCCCCGGGGCCGGACCGATTCGTCGTTACGATTGGTTTCGCAAGCTTTGGCTGGAGAAGCGCACGGCCTTCGCCAAACACCTCCAGCAGGACCAGGGCGCGCTCGTATTCCTTGGTGATTCCATCACACAGGGCTGGGGTGACGATTTCAAGGGAAAATTCACCGGGATAAAGGTGGCCAATCGCGGCATCAGCGGCGATACGACGCGCGGCGTGTTGATCCGCTTGCAGGAGGACGTGCTCGATGTGCATCCGGCAGGTGTCGTTCTGCTCATCGGCACCAATGATCTTGAAGAGAATGCCGATCCTGAAACCATCGCAGCGAACTTAAAGCTTATCCTGGCCAAGTTGAAGGAGAGCAACCCGAAGATGCCAATCATTCTTTGCCAGGTGTTCCCCAGTTCCGAATCGAAAAAGCGCCCCGCCAGCCAGATCAAAAAGATCAATCGACTCTACGCCGCCGCTGTGAAAGGTGACGCGCAAATCACTTTGCTCGAAACCTGGGTTCTCTTTGCCAACCCGCAAGGCGACGCGAAAGCCGAGGAGTTTCCCGATTTACTTCATCCGAACGAAATCGGATACGCGAAGTGGGCCGCGGCCTTGCGGCCGCTGCTCGCCACGCTTGATTTCCTCGACACCACGCCGGACCAATTCACGCCCGAGCCGGGTTTCGTGAGTCTCTTCAATGGACGCGACCTTACCGGCTGGGGCTATCGCCCGACTTCTGAAGGGGACATCCGCGCGGCCAAAAGAGAACAGGGGCGACCGAACGCGCCTGCGTGGCCAATCGTGACGGAGGCGGTCAACTTTGATGGCAAGACCGCGAGCGATGATGGCCGCTATGTCGCGAAGAATGGCCGCTTGATCGTCATGACCGCGCCGGAATACCGGAGGATTCAGGAGATCTCGACCACCCGTGAGTTCCCCAAGGATTTCATCCTCAAGCTCGAATTCCGCGCCGCGCCGTACGCCGACAGCGGCATCTTCATTCGAGAGCACCAACTCCAATGCCGCGACTACCTCCTCGCCGGCCCTTACAAAGACCTCAAGCAATACAAGCCCCAGGACTGGAACGAAATCGTCATCGCCGTGACCAACAACGTGGCCTACTGCACCTGCAACGGCGAAGTCCTTGAAGCCGCTTATAAAGTGCCTGCCACGGGCCCGATTGGCCTTGAGGGCGACCGCGGACAGGTGGAATACCGCCGAATCCGCTTGCAGGAACTTCCATAAACGAGGCCGAGCCTTCAACGAGCTTAATTCCACTGACCGGAAATTCGTCAAATGAGCGCGCCACCATTGGGATTTCAGCGTGTCAAAGTGATTGCGCTGTCGGTGCTCGATGCGGATCGCGCCAATCGGTTTTACAGTGAAACCCTGGGATTGCCGCCGGCGTATGAAGGCAGCGAACAGGTCGGATATCTCCTCGGTCAAACGATTTTGATGCTCAAAGCGAATTGGTACGCACCCCCAACCGAAGCGCCGAATCCGCGCATCACCATCGCAACCGACAATGCGCCTCAAACCGAGCAGGCGCTGCGTGCGCGGGGCGTTGTCATTGCCGACCCGGTCCAGGCTTATGACGGGTTCCACGTCGGCAGTTTTCTGGACAGCGAAGGGAACAAGCTTTGGTTTTGCTCGCCGGTGTAACCGTCTGCCGTTATTGCCCCGAAATCTTGTAAAACGCGCCTGCGTTCGTCACCGGAATCGTTACGGTATTCGTGTTCAACGGACCAGCAACGGTTTGCCACGAAACATTGACCAGGTCAGTGGACATCAAAACCTGATAGGGACCCACGCCACCGGTCCAGCTCAGGACGAGGTTGCCGCCCTGGAGCGCGATGGCCGCGTTGATGGGGACTTCGGTCACGACAATGTTCATGGTTGCGCTGCCGGAAAGGCTGCCCGGATCGGTAACGCTGACGACGAAGCTATTCGTGCCAATGTCGCTCGGAGATGGCGTGCCGGAAAAGGCGCCGCTACCGACTACGCTCAACCATGCCGGACCACTGACTTTCGCAAAGGTTAGTGTGTCGCCGGGATTCGGGTCGCTGGCAGCGGATGCAAGCGAACCGGAATAGGCCTGCGCGACGGTGGCGCCCGGCTCCGAGAAAGGATTGCTGGTAAAAGACGGCGCACCATTCACGTAAATGGACATGGTCGCATTGCTGAACAATCCGCCGGAATCGGTCGCGCGCACCACAAAAATGTTCGTGCCGGCATTGGCATTGGCGGCGGTGCCGGACAGCGAACCGTTGGCAGCGATATTCAGCCACGCCGGACCACTGACGGCCGAGAAACTGAGCGTGCCTCCGGCGTTCGGGTCGGTGGCGTTGGTTGCAATGGTCCCGGAATAGGCCTGACCCGCGTTAATACCCGGCTCAGTAAATGGATTGTTAATAAAGGACGGCGCGACGTTCACGTAGATGAACATCGTCGCATTGTTGGACAAACCACCCGGGTCGGTGGCACGCACGAGAAAAGTGTTGGTCCCGAAATCCGTGTTGGCCGGCGTGCCCGAGAGCGCGCCATTGCCGGCGACACCGAGCCATGCCGGGCCGCTGATTTTCGAAAAGGTGATGGTGTCACCGTTCGGGTCCGAAGCATTGGCGGTCAGAGAACCTGAATAAATCTGGCCTGAGTTCGCATTCGTCCTGCTAAAGGGATTGCTGGCAAAAGTGGGCGGGAAGTTGGTGCGCACCGAGTAGTGCGTTTGCACCTGGGCGGCGCTCAATGCGTAATTGTAAATGGCCACTTCATCCATGCTGCCGTTGAACTGAGCGTCATAGGCCGTCGTGCCCGATTGGCGCGAGCCGATGCTCATCGCGTTTGTCGAGCCCAGGATTCCGCTGCCGGCGGTGATGGTGCCGGAAGCGTTCGAAACTCCGTCCACGTAAAGGACGACGAAGCCGCTCGCCTCGTTGCAAACGCCCACCAGATGATGCCAGTTGCCGTTCGGCGCGATGGTGCCGTTGGCCAGATGCACGCCGCCGCCGCTATCGCGAACAAAGAAACGAAAGGCATGGCTGCCACTCCCGCAATCCAGATTGAACTGCTCGCCTCCTCCGCCGGTTCCTTTGGTGATCAGGCCGGCATCCGTCGTCTGCGCGTTTCCTTTCACCCAGGCTTCCACCGAAAATGCCGAATTGCCGGCACTCGAGAAATCGATATTGACGCTGCCGACGTAGCTGCCCGTGCCCGGGCCAAACTTTGCCGCCGTATCCGAGTCAACGGGATTATAGCCCGGTTGGTTAAGCGTCGTGCTGTTGTAAACGCCGTTGAGGCCGGAGCGATAATCATGCGCCACCGTTCCGCTCGCCTCGTCCAGCCGATAGTAGCTGATCGGATGATCGGTAATGACCTGCTGCACATAAGGACTAACGGGCACGGCGACAACGGTCAGCGACACAATGCTGCTCGTGGCGGTGCCGATGGAATTGCTGAGTATGGCCGCGTAGTTGCCGGAGTTGGCGAGCTGAAGGCTGTTCAGTGTGAGGTTTGAACTCGTCGCACCCGGAACAGGCGTGCCGTTCTGCGTCCAGGAGTAACTCAACGGCTGCGCGCCGGCGCCCTGAACGGACAGCGTCGTACTGCCGCCCGCGAAAAGAGAAAGGCTGGTCGGATTGGGCTGTTGCGTCACGACCGGAGCCCGAAACACCGTAAGCGAAGCGACCGCGCTGGTGGCGGTATTCAGCGAATTGGTCACGACCACGTAATAATTGCCCGCCTGATTTGTTTGCACGTTGGGCAAAGTCAGGGTGCTGCTGACCGCCCCGGAAATCGCCCCTGTGGGACTGTACCACTGGAAAGCCAGCGGCGGAGTTCCCATGGCTCCCACGGTGAATGTCGAACTCGAACCAGTGGTGCTGTTGGTGGTGGGTTGTGGTTGTTGGGCGATGACCACCTGTGGCGGCATGATTGCGCCGCTCACCCCGAATACGCCCGTATCCTGAGTGCCGCCGGCGACGGGTTTGGTGAAAGTAATCGAGGCGACGGGTTGGTTCAGCCCGAACACCGCTAGATTAATTATGGTCTGGTAGAGGTTCGGATTGCTGCCACCGTTGTTCTCCGTGAAAAGGCCGGTGCCCAGATCCAGCCGGCCAAAACCCTGGAGGGCCACGTTGGCGGTCGTGCCGAACCAATCCTGCGCATTAAAATTGAACGTCTGGCTTGTTGTGCCGTTCGTGAAGTGGATGACCAGCGTGCCGGTCCCGCCTCCGTTGGCTGATGAAGCGAGGATGGCCAGGGAATTATACGATTGCGGGCTGGTGAATGTGAGCGTCCCCGAGGCCGCATAGGTATCCCCCATCAACAGCACGTTCGTAGCAGTCCCATACGGTCCCAACTGAAAGGCCGTGGTGCCGTCGGCCTGGCTGGTGAAACTGCCGCTGGAAGGCAGTCCCTGCGTGCCGCCGCTGCCGCTTACCTGCGGATTCGCATTCAAGCCGGCCTGGTAAAAACAGATGTTGTTCGGCAAATCGAAAGCCGTCGCGCCTTTGTTGGCCAGGGTCGCGTTGGCGGGAACGATCACACCCGCGTTAAACCCGCTCACCGCAATTGGGAAATTCGCGGGCGACACAACCAACGTGAATAAGCGGGTTTGCACCACCCCACTGGTCACGTTGGTGATCCAAATTGTCGAGTAATACGTCCCTGCCCCGAGACTCGTGGTCGCGGCGGTATTCAAGCTCACCGTCACAGTAGTAGCCGTGCCGGACGCGAGCGTCCCGCTGCTCGCCGAGGCATTCAACCATACTGAGGTGTTGTTCAGGCTCCAATTGAGCGGCAGCGCGCTGACGTTGGTCAGGGAAAAATCCAGGGACGCGGCGTTGAATGGAATCCCGAAGGGCGTCATTAAGGTAAAGCCGATGCCCGGCGTCACGTTCAGCTTGTCAAGTGGCGCGGCCAGGACATTGATCATGTTGCTCCCATTGGGTGAACCCCAGCCGGTCGCAAGGTCATAACCTCCGACGGCAAAGAAGTTCGCCGGGCTGCCGCTGTTGGTATTGTTGCCGGTCGTGATGTCGTGAAATATCGTGGCGTAGCTGGGATTGGTGTTGCCGATTCCATAGAGGATCGGGTTGAGGAACCCGATGCTGGCGCGGCCATTGGCAACGGCCTGCTGGTTGACCAGGGCCATGAAGCCAGCCCACAGCGGCGCGGCTGCACTCGTGCCACCCACCGTTCCAGACTGTCCGTTTTTCAAATACCAGAAGATTACGGTATCGGCGAGAATGGATACGTCGGGAAAGTTTCGTTGGGAGGTTGAACCGTGATTGGTGGACATGTTCATGCCCACTTGGTAGCTCGGAATGGTGTAATGCGGCGTAATCCCGCCACCGCTGCCGATCCAGGTGGTTTCGGATTGCCACGGCCCACGGGGTCCACTGGTGGTCAATCCGGTTCCGCCCACCGATACAATGTTGGGGTCGTCCGCGGGCGCGAAGATGGTTTGCGAAGAGTTGTACGCGCCGCCGTCGCCCGCAGCCACGAAGAAATTCTGCCCCTGCAGGGCAAATTGCGCGAAGACATTGTCCATCGTCGAGGGCGGAGGGTAAACGCCGAAGGAACAACTCAATTGTTTGGCTTTGTTGTCAGAGGCCATCTGGTTGAGGATGTCGATCATGCTGCTGCCTTCGTAAACGATGATGGTCGCGCCGGGCGCCATGCACATGGCCATGTCGATGTCCAAAGTTTCCTCGCCGTCGTCCGTGCCGGGCGCCGGGATCCCGCTAAGGCCGTCCAAAAGGACGTTCGTAACGGTGATATTCGGCAAGCCCGCAGCCTGCTTGTAGAGGATGATGTCGTTGGTGAAGTACTCGCCGAGTTCGAACAACCCGATCGTTTGCCCCACGCCAGTCAGGGTAACTCCCGGAGCGTAGGCCGCCCGGAAGTCGAAGCCGATGTAATCCCCGCCCTGCCCCGAACCGGTGGCAAATGATTTCACACCGCCGGCATCGTCCCGGCGTATCAGGTTCATTGGCCGCGGCGGCATAAAATCATCCAGCCCGCAAACCTCCTGCACTGGAACCGCCAGATCGAGCGAAGGCTCGGCATCGGCGGCGTGAAAAGTCCGCGCCTCGGTTGGATGCGGATACACTCGCATGGTGACATGCAACGTCCGTTCGATGTCCGCGACCGACCCGCTGACATCCACCACGACGCGGTTGGAATACGTGCTCGTCACCTTGAAACCGTTTGCCCGGGCAAAATCCATCACCGCCTGATAATCCGACTCAGAGGGGCCGAACTGTTCGGTAAATTGTTCTGACGTAAGGAACTGCTGATATTTTGGGCTGGCCGGGTCGTAAATTTCCCGGAGCAAATTGGTCAATCCTTCCTTGTTTCGCAACGGCAGGCAGATGGCCAGCTTCATGGTTTGCGAAGCCGGGAGTCGATCCGTGGGCTGGATGCCGGCCACTTCGCGAACGAAGTTTCCGTGGAGGGTCTGCCTTGGGGCCGCCTGGGCCGGGTGCCCGACAAAGAGAAAGCACAGTGCCGCCAGGATCGCGGCAGGAAGGGGCCGTGCGTTGTGGCTATGATTGGGAGACATAAGTTTGGGTTGCGCTAAACTGATTGAGCATTGAGGATACGGCTGATGGCTGGTGATAGTATGTCACAATTCCAGCCCTGGTGAAAGCCAGAAGCAGGGCCAAAATCGCTTGCAGGTCGGGAGGATCGTGTTCAATATGCTGTACGGCTCGTCTGCTTTAGTGGATTAAGGCGCGGTGGAGCGAATTTGGCAAGCACAATTTTACGAGGGCGCGCCGAAACGGGAGTTTGACCACGGATGGGCACGAGCTGTGAACCTGACTCAGAACACTACTAGAGCAGCAAAAACCCTTGTGAAATCAAAGGAATTCGCGCTAACTCGCCAGAATTTTTCGTAAGTCCGGAAGGATTTTCACTGTCATTCGGTTGGTGGCTTCAAGGCTGCTTTGGCTTCGACGAGAAGCGTTTTATACAGGATATTTCCGATATCGGTTGGAACCGTTACGATCCTTTGCTCACCGTCCAAGCTCTGGTCGAAAATCATGACTTGAGGAGTCTCCTGCACGGCAGTGGTTTGGCTGGATCGCCGTGTCAGTACCAGCCCATTTTTTAGAACAATTCTGTTCATGATAACCTGTTAGCATGCACCATTGAAATCCAACAGGAGCGAAATTGCCTCTGGCTCCTTTCACTCTCAACACTCTCCTTTCCGCCCTGCGGAAAGGGCACGAAGCGTGAAGGCCAATGTAGCCTGCAAACCGTCGTGGCGGGCTGGAAATCATTAGAGACAACGCATGCGGCGGAGGTCTGAAATTTTTATATGGGAGGTTGGTTATGCAGTTTATGATTCCAGAAGTTGGGTTTGTTCGATTGAGGGAAGTCCTGACGGTAATCCCAGTTGGCAAAACCTGCTGGTGGGAGGGCGTCAAGCCGGGGCGATCCCCAAAACCAGTAAAATTGTCTCAGCGCTGTACGGCTTGGAAGGCGGAGGACATTCGCAACTTTCGGAGAAACGTAAGGCGAAGGTCGAAAACATTCGTCTGTCGCCTAACAGCAACACATTCATTCCAATTGCATCACACGGATGAAAATCATACCCTAAAAAGCATGAACCTGACTCTCAGCGAAATTTTGGTTGGCCTCTTCGGAGCATCCGGTTGGGCAGTAGCCATTGTTAAGATGATCACGGATGCTAGAGAAGATGCCAGAAAGAGTCGACACGATGAACGCGAGCAGCGAGAGGAGGAACGAAAGGCCAGGGAATCTCAGTCAAAGACAGCCGAGCTTCTTGCGCCATATATCTTGGCCCTGAATAGTGACTACTTTATTGACATCTCAAAACAAATAAAAAAGAATACTGGAATCAAAGATGACGGTTCACCTATTTCTCAAGATGAGCTGCGTCGGTATAGGGATTACCCTGCGAAAATGGAGGAAATTGGTGCCCAAATGTTGGCCGGTAGATTCCCCAGGAGTGAAACTTACGACTTGTTTGGCATAGAAATATTGGCTTGTGACAGTGCAAAGTTTATGTGGGAAGGAGAAGACACCCACTATTGGAAAGTGTTTAAGTTGTTAGTGAACGCTATGAACCAAGAGAAGACTATTCGCGACCAACTCACGAACAAGTCCCATTTAAGGTAGTGCCTTAATTTGAATCGGGAGGCTTTCATAGCAATTATAATTCAAATCCAAGTTTGGAATTACGCTTGATGAGCGAGGATAAACCGAGCAACGAGCCCGCCGCCGACAAGCCCGCTGATAAAGGCGACTGCGACCCAAGCCAGCGCCTCTCCCCTGCAAACGACAAATCGGTCAGCAAGGTGGTATTGTTCGCCATTGAGATTGTTGCCCTTGGTGGAGTTGCGACTGGCTTGTGGGTTTTTGGAGAACATTTGGAGAAGCATGGTTACCCTAAGATTGGGAGCTTTGTGGATTTTCTATCTTGCGCAGGGTTTTTCGCTCTCGTTCCTGTTACAGTATTAAAAATATGGCCGGAGGCAAAAAGAGTCTGGTCAATCTTTGGCCTATTTTTGGTAGTGTTTGGCATCTTATGGGGGCTGATCGCATCAAACAAAACCGAATTAAAGCCGGATTTGCAATTCGGACTGGCATTGTCAAGCACCAACGAAGCATGGTTGACGAACGATTTTCTGGCAAAATCGTCGTTTTCAAACAACAGTTCCTGGTATACGTGGGCCATTCTCAGCAATAGCAGTCCTTGGTTATTAATTCCTTTGGCGGGAACAGAGACAAATATCTCATTGATTCCACTGTTAACAAACAGGACAGAAATTGACGCTGAAGAAGTGTCGGTCGGCATCTCCATCGACTCTGAGGTTAAGTGCTCGGCAGAAGGCTGGGAAATTGCCCATTTTGAACATAACACTTCACTTGTTCGCCGTGGTGGGTTTTTCGCAAAACACACCTCCGGCGCTCTGCCGGTAATAACAATAAGCGTTCCGCTGCCGAATGATAAACGATGGGAGGGGCCAAGATGTCCAGTTATTGTAATGGTGGCGGTAAAACATGTCACGGTCATGACAACGTCATTCTGGCTGCTGGCGCTTCCGTTCCCTGCTGATGCGCCTCCCGCCCCCAAAATCGGCATATACGGCGGCGACCAAATTGAGTTTTTAACTAACGGCGGTTTCATGCGGTTCCATTATTCAAAGAGTCAGATGGGGAAATCAAATTGAGGTCATTTCAAATAAGGCGCTACCACAAGGCTTTTGCCAAATTGACTACGAATGGACACGGGTTCAGAAAGCATGGACTGGCCGCAAAGAGGCGCAAAAACCCCGGATGGTTTTGGTCAGGATTAACCCTCTTTCGCCGGAAGGCGAAAGCAGGGCAGGCATGGATTAACTAACAGGATTTGTTGAGTGGATTTTTGGGAGGCGATTTCGATGGTTTTTTTGGCGGGTGAGCTGAACACACAGTGTGCATAGTGTGTAGATCATGCATAGCGTGCACAGTTGTTAGACCCGGCGCTGTGGCCGTGTGAGGATGGAGGCATGGTGGATAAATCCGAAACCAGAAATCCGAAGGAAGCCGGAAACCCGAAATCCGAATCGGCAGGCCCGGAGCCCTGGGCAAAGGCAATGGGGCAGGCTCTCCTTCGCTCAAGAGTGGCTTCGTCGCCGCTCAGAAGCTCGGGCGCGACAAGACGGAGAGCGGTCAAGGGCCCAAGAAGGAAAAAGGTTGCGACATGGCATGTCATAGTGCGACACAGTATGTCACAGTGGTTGGACGGTTCTCCATCGGTGTGCGAGGATGGCGGCATGTTGGATAAATCCGAAATCCGAAGCCGGAAATCCGCAGGAGTGGCCGGTTCAACTCCGAAGGCTTTCGCCGGCGGGAGCGGGGGCGGCGTCCCCGCCACGCGGGAGAACCGGGTTTCGACGGGTTCGAACCGGGTTTCGGCGGGTCTGACCCGGGTTCAAACCGGGTTTGAACGGGTTTGGGCGGGTTTGAACGGGTCAATTCGAGTGCAAAGCCGCCGTCGCCAAGGCTTCCGCCTGCGCCCGGGACGCGAGTTGGGCGAAAAAACTGCTTGCGCGCTCGCGGGGATTGTGTTCAATATGATGTACGTCTCGTCTGCTTTATTGGATAAAGGACGCGGCATGGTTTGGTCAGCAACAATATTCCAGTTTTTTCACCGATAAGACAGAACATGAAAGCATTGGTCAAAAGCAAATCGGAACCCGGCTTGTGGCTGGAGGATGTGCCCATGCCGGAAGTGGGCCTCAATGACGTGCTCATCAAGGTGGATCGCACGGGCATTTGCGGCACGGACGTGCATATTTACAAGTGGGACGCCTGGGCGCGCAAAACGATCCCCGTGCCGATGGTCGTCGGCCACGAATTCGTGGGTGAGATCGTGGAAGTGGGCGCGAACGTGAAGGATTTTTTCCCCGGCGACGTGGTCAGCGGCGAGGGGCACGTCGTGTGCGGCCGCTGCCGCAACTGCCTGGCCGGGCGGCGGCATTTGTGCGCCGACACCAAGGGCGTGGGAGTGAACCGCCCCGGGGCCTTTGCCGAGTATCTGTCGCTGCCGATGACGAATGTCTGGCACCACAATTCCAATATCGACCGGGACATTGCGTCGATCTTCGACCCGTTTGGCAATGCCGTACACACGGCGTTGAGCTTCCCCGTCCTGGGCGAAGACGTGCTTATCACCGGCGCCGGTCCGATTGGGATCATGGCGGCTGCCGTGGCGCGGCATGCGGGCGCGAGATTTGTGGTCATCACGGACGTGAATCCCTACCGGCTGGAATTGGCCCGAAAGATGGGCGTTACGATGGCGGTGAACGCGCTGGAAACCGACTTGCGGAAAGTGCAAAAGGATTTGGGAATGGTCGAGGGTTTCGACGTCGGGTTGGAAATGTCCGGCAATGCGGCGGCTTTTCGCGACATGATCGCCAACATGAGCCACGGCGGAAAGATCGCCATGCTGGGCATTCCGGAAAAGGAAATGGCCATCGACTGGAACACCGTGGTTTTCAGCATGTTGACGATCAAGGGCATTTACGGACGCGAGATGTACGAGACTTGGTACAAAATGACCGTCATGCTGCAAAGCGGCCTCGATATCAGCCCGGTCATCACACACCGCCTGCCGTACAGTGAATTCCAAAAGGGCTTCGAAGTGATGCTCTCGGGCCGGTCGGGGAAGGTGATCCTCGATTGGAAGAATGCGGGGTGAGTCGGGACGACGAGCACGAAGAAAAGCAGCTATGTACGCTTCATTAAAACAACACCTCACGAATCAACTGGCTGACATCCGCAAACAGGGGTTGTATAAATCCGAGCGGACCATCACCACGCCGCAAAGCGCGCGCGTGAGCGTGAACGACGGCGCACCGGTGCTCAACCTTTGCGCGAACAATTATCTCGGTCTCGCGGATCATCCCGAGATCGTCAAAGCGGCGCAAGCCGCGCTGGACCAATGGGGCTACGGATTGGCGTCCGTGCGGTTCATCTGCGGCACGCAATCGCCGCACAAGGAATTGGAACGCCGGCTCAGCGAGTTCCTCGGCACGGAAGACACGATCCTCTACAGTTCCTGTTTTGACGCGAATGGCGGCTTGTTCGAAACGCTCCTCGGCCCGGAGGACGCAATCATCTCGGATGAATTAAATCACGCGAGCATCATCGATGGCGTGCGCCTCTGCAAAGCCCAGCGGCTTCGCTATAAAAACAACGACATGGCGGACCTGGAGGCCAGGTTGGCGGAGGCCAAATCCGCGCGGCATCGCATGATTGCCACGGACGGGGTTTTTTCCATGGATGGTTTCATTGCCAATCTGCCGGCGATTTGCGACCTCGCTGACAAACATGATGCCTTGGTGATGGTGGATGATTCGCATGCGGTCGGTTTCATGGGCAAACGCGGGCGTGGCACGCACGAGTATCACAACGTCATGGGCCGCGTGGATGTCATCACTGGCACGCTCGGCAAGGCGCTGGGCGGCGCGAGCGGCGGTTATACGAGCGGACGCAAGGAGATCATCGAATTCCTGCGCCAGCGGTCGCGTCCGTATCTTTTTTCCAACACGGTTGCGCCGTCGATCGTGGCCGGATCGATCAAGGCCCTCGAACTGCTTTCCAGCGCCACAACTCTTCGCGACAAATTGGAAGCCAATACCAAGTATTTCCGCCAAGGCATGAGCAAACTGGGATACAACATCCTGCCCGGCGAACATCCGATCACGCCAATCATGCTGGGCGAGGCCGCGCTGGCCGGCCGCGTCGCCGAAGCCATGCTGGCCAAAGGCGTCTATGTCATTGGCTTCTCGTACCCGGTGGTTCCGCAGGGCAAGGCAAGAATTCGCACCCAAATTTCCGCCGCGCATTCTTTGGAAGATCTCGACTTTGCGATTGCCAAATTCGGCGAGGTGAAGAACGAACTTGGAATCAAAACCTGAGGCGCGACCCTCCAGTGAATTCAATGCCGGACACCCGTTGAAGCAGCGGGCAGCGCGGATTCCACGGCAGGTCCAGCACCATGAGGATCGGGACTGCCATTATCCCCCGTCTGACTAGTGCTTGCGGGCGATGAGACTGGTTGCGGCGCTGCGGGGACCAGATCGTAAACGCGCACGTAATCCACTTGCATCTCGCCGGGGAAGCTGGTGTGCGCATCGGGATTGCCGCCGAAATCCCCGCCCACGGCGAGGTTCATAATGATGTAGAAAGGCTGGTCAAAGGGCGCGGGATACTTTTCGCCGGAAGTCCACCAGTTCGTTTGGGTTTCATAGCGCTGACCGTCGATGGACCACTCAATCGTGTTGGTGCACCATTCCAAGGCATACGTATGAAAATCGGTGACGGAGCCGCCGTCACGAAACTGGAAGGGCGGCCCGTGAGATTGGGTTTTCTTTGGCCATTGGCCGCCAAAATGGATGGTGCCGAGCACGGTGGTGGGATCGCTGCCGCGATTTTCCATCACGTCGATTTCACCCGAAGCCGCCCAGCCGCCGTAAACCGAGTCGCAGGGCATCAACCAAAGGGCCGGCCAGTAGCCCTGGCCGCGCGGCAACCGGGCCCGGAACTCAAAGCGGCCGTATTTTTTGCCAAACAGGCGGTGGGTTTTGAGCCGGGCAGAGGTGAAGTTCTGTCCTTTATAACGCTCCTGTATCGCCACGATGTGAAGAACACCGTTGCTGACAAAAGCGTTCTGGGGGCGGCTGGTGTAATACTCCAGTTCGTGGTTGCCCCAGCCGGAATTGCGCCCATTGCCGATGTCAAAGGTCCAATGGTTCGTGTCGATGGCATCGCCTTCGAACTCGTCAGCCCAGACCAATTTCCAGTCGCCACGGGCGCCGCTCGTAATCGCCCAGCACGCCATGAGCGCGAGAATCATCAACGACCGGCGAGCGGACCGCAGCTTTCGATGAACTGGCAAAGGAAAGGACGAATTTACAATTCGCGCGGACTTTGACTCCATCGACGCAGGCGTGCTCAAGGTTGCGGACACATGAAGGGCTGATTGAGGAGATTGAGGAGCGGGCCAGCGGGAAAATCAATCGGGTCTTGATAAAAGTAGCACTTCCGATTGCTGGTGTCCCAAGTGGTCAGAAAGCGCATGTCCTTGGCTTTGACCCATCGCGCCGAGCAGTCGACGAAGACTTCATTGCCGCCGGCGGGAAAGGCCGAAGATGGGGAACCCTTGTGCGGCGGCAGGTTGTCATAGACGCCGGTATGCGTGGGGTCAGGCTGACCCCAGCCAAATTCTGTTTCCACCACCGCGTCAGCCGCCAGCACCCAGTGAGGCCGCGAGGTGCCAACCTTTACAGGGCTGAGATTCATAAAGGTGCCCACTGGATTCACCCAGGTCGTGATCCCGCCAAAATATTGATAGCCGATGTTCCACTGGGGAAACCCTGGATCAAACCACGGAAATCCAGGGCGATCCGGGCAGGTCCAGATGGTTGACGGATGGTTTGTGCTCACGACAAGGTTCACTGTGGAAGCCGCGGCGGCATCCGGTGGGTTCAACGCCAATTGCACAAAGGAGTTCTGACCCGGTTGCCCCCGGGCCTCCACGACTTTGTCGCCATTGTCTTGCGCATAGACTGTCATACCAATGCCGATCTGCTTCAAGTTGGCGAGACACTGGACGCGCTTGGCTTTTTCCTTGGACTTGGCCAGCACGGGCAGCAGCATGGCGGCCAGGATGGCGATAATGGCGATGACCACCAGCAACTCGATCAATGTGAACGCCCTCCGGGCGAGTCCGGAAGCGGCCGCCCTTGCCTGCCTATGATGGCAAAGGCGGCGCGCTCGAGACCTCCCGGTGTTACCAATACCGGGTCCCAACCCTATAAGTCTCATCTGCTTCATTTTTTACTGAACTGCCAGCCGATAAAACCGGCTGCCCTGAGTGGCTGCGTCATTCATGGACTTGACCGTCCCATCGCCCGCAACGCTACCGAGCACCGTCCAATTGGCATCCGTAAGATGCGTCTTATATTGCACGGTGTAATTGAATCCGGATTGCGTTGCGAAGGAGAGCGCAAGGTTCCCTCCACTGAGCGTGGCATTGAGCGTTCCCGCCTGGGGGACAACCGGCACCAACAGGTAGAAGTTGGCATTTTCGTTTCCGTCGGCGGTCATCTGCAAGGTGTTGGTGCCGCCGAGCGCGACGACTGCGGGCAAGCCCGTGTTAGTATTCACCAGTTCCACCCATTGCCAGGTGGTAAAGCTGGCGCCGGTGCCTTTGAAGGTGCCCAAGTACGAGGTTGTCTGGCTCGCCGTCCCCACGCCGCTGGTGACCTGCGCGCACTGAAGATTGAACGCGCCGTTCCCGGCTGACAGGCGGGCATAAACATGGAAGTTCCCGGTGGGATAGGTATGCGTGTAATTGATCCACGAGGAGTTGACCCAGTCGTACACGTCATAATCGTTGATGCCCGAATCCATGTTCGACAATCTAGCGTTGAGGTACCTCGTGCGCGCGACATCGCTGGTAAATTCAGTGGGTATGTAGTCCGAAGGCCGATAAATGTGGAGGCCCTGATAAGTCACGTAGTTCTGATCAACCCCGATCGAACTGATCTGATTATAATAGCTGTTATTGGGATTGGACGGCGAGCCTGGCGACGGATTGTCGATAAACTGTCCGCCATTGAAATCGTAGTCCTCGGCTTCCCAAGTGAAAGCATTCGGATTGAACGTATCAAATGTAACCGTGGTTGAAGTCGATTGCGCATGGGCGTCCGTTATCGAGATGACCGCAGTGTAATTCGTATTCGGCAGCAGGCCGGGGTAGCTCACGTTCCAACTCGTGGACGAGCCGCTGAACACCAGGTTCGAGGAGATGTTCACCCCGTTCAAGGTCACGTGGATGTTCGTCGTGTTGATCCCGTAGGTCGGACTGCTGGCGACGAAAGAGAACGTATTCGTTTGCTGCATAAGCATCGAGCCGTCGGGAGAAACGTTGTCGATGCGCGGCAGGTCGGTCCGGGCGGCGAGCAGCATGTAGAAATTGAGGTTGATGGGGTTATCCACAGTCATGCGGAACGTGTTGGTGCCTCCCAAGGTCACGTTGGCGTAATTGCCGAACCGGTCGAGCAAGGGTACATAAAGGTAGTTGCCATAACCACCGCTTCCCGGGCAGTTGAATGTGCCCACCTGGGTCGGCGGAAGCAGTTGGTTGGTGGTGCCCCACCCGGCTATGATCTGATCCATACGGACGTGAATCGTGCCGCCATTACCTGAAGCCATGCGTCCATAGACATTGAAAGTGCCTGATGGCCACGTCCGCGTGTACTCCTGCCAGAATCCGTTACCCATAAATCCGAGGTTGTAATCGTTTGCACCCGCAGTGACGAATTGCTGCCTTTTCGCATCTGTGAGCAGCAGTGAGGTCATGATGCGATCGTTTACGCGGTAATTATCGGTGTTGTAGCCAGGCAGTGTACTAAGTGCGTTGCCGTTGAGATTGCCATTCTCGTCAATCAATTCGTTGCCCACCTGACCAAAATAGCTGTTGGCCAGGGCATTGGTGCTGGGCACCGGGTTGTCGATGAAACGCAGGCCGGTGCCGCTGGAAATAGGGCTCTGGTTAGGGTCAAAATCGAAATCCTCGGCTTCGACCTGCAGGACCGGGTTGTAGGTATCTATTTTTACCGTGCTGCTGGCATTGCCGCCACTGGCATCGGTCACACTAATGACGGCAGTGTATGCGGAGTTGATGGACAGACCGTTGTAGGCCACATTCCAAGTTGAAGGTCCGCCGCTGAAAACCAGATTTGAGGAAACGTCCGTGCCGTTCAGGTTAAGACGAATGCTGTTCGTATTGATGGTAGTGACAGCGGAACTGGCTTTGAAAACAAGCTTGTTCGTGGGCTCGAACAGGACCAAGCCGTCTGGAAACACATTGCTGATGGTGGGCAAGTTGGTGTTGGCTGGCACGAGCATGTAAAAATTCGCCGAACCGCCGGAACCCCACGTCGCTCTGACAGTGTTTGTGCCCCCGAGATTGACGGTGGCGAGATTCCCGAAGCTGTCGCGCAATGCCGCGTACGAAAAGCCACCGGCCGTAAAGTTGAACGTCCCCAGATTGCTGGTGGTCTGGCTCGTTGTGCCTTGCCCGCTCGTGACCTGGGCGAGGGTTACGGGAACGGTGCCGGAACCGCCGGAGAACCGCCCATAAACATTATATAACCCCGCGGGGAATACCTTTGTGTAATTTTGCCAATCCGGGTTTGAGGTGTTGGCGATCATGTGGTCCACCGCGTTGGTATCGGGATTATTGATGAATTTCAGCCGCGGCAATTCGCCCGTGGCTGCGGGTGTTTGCGTTTTTGTGGCGTCGGTCGCGCCCACGCGATAATCGCTGGCGTTGACGCCACCGTTGCCGGTGCCTTTGTGCGTGTCGATTAATTCCGAGCTATCCAGCCCGAAATAACTTAAGGGGTTGTTGGAAAGATCGTTGGTAGCGTAGGAAGTGTACTGCGCATTGTCTATAAACTGACCGCTCGCTCCAATGTTCGGATTGAAAAAATCAAATTCCTCCGCTTCCCACACGAAGTTGGTGGGATTGAAAGTATCGAAACCGACCGAGGCTGTGCCGATCAGCCCTCTGGCATCCGTAACCGTGATGGCAGCGTTGACGAGCGCATTTTGCGGCAACGCGTTGTAACTGTAGGTCAGGTTATTGCTGGGTCCGCTGCTGGTGAGTTGCGCCGAAACGTCCACGCCGTTCAGGATGAGTTGAGCACTGCTGATATTCGTGCTCGGGCCCCAGCTTCCGGCGGGGGAATTGGCGGTGAACACCAGAGTATTCGTACCCTGCTGAAGCATCGTGCCATCGGGGTAGATGCCAGTGACAATCGGCGCTCCTCCGACCGTTTGCTGTCGGATACCTTCCACAAAAGCAGCGTTGCCGACGCCGCCACTGTAAAAACGGAAGTCTTGAATCCAGCCGCTGAGCGAACGCTGCCGATTGCTCGCCCGGTTACCGATTGCCAGGCAGCCTGCCGTGCCCAAGTTAATCGTCCGGTTTGGCATGTTTGTGGTGCCGATCTTCTGGCAGGTGGCGGTGTCCGAACCGTAGTAGAGGGAGGCGTTTGTGCCGTCGTACGTCACTGCAAAAAAGAGCCACTTATTGGTCGGGAAATTACCTGCCGGGTTCGGCGCGTTCACCGTAGCAACGTCTGTGCCCCACTGAAAAAAAAGCTGGCTGGCGGTTTGAAACTTGAGCCCGAGAGTGGTGGCGTTGCCGCCCGAGTCCTGAGCCGTGGCGCCAGAGTTCAGAATCCAGAGGCGCGGGCCGATGTTCACATTCCCGCCGGAAAGATTCATGAGCAGGTTCTGGTTGATCCAGATTGTAGCCACAAAAGAAGTGACGGTTCCAAAGCCAAGTGCCGTGCTGTTGATCACAGCGGCAATGGGGCCGGGATTGCCCGGCTGATTGCTGGTGGTCAAGGAGGGCTGATTGGTGAAGGTCAGGGCCCGGTTGCCGTTAATAAGGCCTTCCACGCCGGTTCCCACGGCGCCATGGTAATCGGTGGCGGTGCCAGCACCATTAAGCAGGCTCAAGCTGAGGCTGACGCCGCCCAGACTGGTGTCGCTGGGAGTGGTCGTGCCGCCCGGCGCGTCGGTAAACGGAAGCCGCAGCAAGTTGACTGGTGTCTGCGCGCGCGCCAGTTGGCTGGAAAGCAAAACGCCCGCGCACAAAGCCAGTTTGCCGAGCAGTGAAACGACACGTCTTTTCTGGGAATTGCCGATGGGGTTACGTTTGGGAAACATACGTTCGTAGTGGTTGCGGGCCGGGACACGCCGGCCTTTGGTTGGATGCAATAACTGCATTGGTGGTCGCGATAACTCTACGATATTTCAAAGGCGCATGTCATCCCTCTTTAGAGGGGTATGGAATTTGCTGGACTTGAGAATGCGCCGCGCTCATATCTAAAGTATCATCCGAAATTCCATAACTGGTTGGCGTCCGAGCGCGCGGCTTGCCTCAGCTCTCCGGAATTTTGTTACTTTTGCCCTCCTGTTCAACGGGCCACTCATTTTTAGCGCGCAGGAGAACGAAACCATCACCAATGCGGCCGACGTGATTTCGCTGCCGGCGGAGCGGGCCTGGCTTCAACTTAAGGTCCGGGTGACCGGGATCGTCACTGCGGCCGATCCGGCGTTGAAGGGAGGATTCTTCGTCCAGGATTCCAGCGCGGGCGTTTTCGTGGATAACGCGAATGGCCACCGTCCGGAACCGGGTGAAGTGGTGGAAGTGTCGGGGTTGAGCATGGTGGGGGCATACGCACCCATCGTCACCGGACCGGTCATCCGAAAGCTTGGAACCGCGCCGTTGCCGCCGGCCAAGCCCGTGCCAATCGAGCGTTTGATGTCGGGGGCGGAGGACAGCCAGCGAATTGAAGTCTCGGGGATCGTGCGCGCGGCGCGCGTGGATGGGGAGCATCTTTCCATTGATCTCATGTCGGGCGGTTACAGCTTTCGGGTGTATGCTCCGCTCGCTTCCGCCACGGATCCGCAGGCGTTGGTGGCCGCCCAGGTGCGCGTGCGCGGCACCGCGGCCGAAGCGCATAACCGCACGCTGCGGCAATTGATCCGCGCGGAAGTTTATGTGCCTGTCCCTGCTGATTTCATTGTGGAGAAACCGGAATTGGCCAATCCCTTTGACCAGCCGGTGGTGCCGCTCTCCAGCCTGGCGCAATACCATCGGAACAATTCGTTGGACGAACGGATCCACGTCAAAGGCGTGGTGACGCTCCAAAAGCCCGGCGAAAAACTGTTTCTTCAGGATGCCACGGGGGGCTTGCAAGTTCAGAGCCGCCAGCCCGCGATCTTCGCGCCGGGCGAAGTCGTCGAGGCCGTCGGATTTCCGAATTTCGAAAATTACCTGCCGGTCCTGCAGGACGCCGTTTTCCGCAAAGCGGGCGATCCGCTGGTGGCGGTAACGCCCAAGCAGGCATCGCTGGAAGATGTTCAAAACGGCCTGCATCACGCGGACTATGTTTCGTTCCAGGGCCGGCTGATTGATCGCGCGACCAGGCAAATGCGCCGGCAGATGACCGACCCGGCCGGCATGCAAACCACCCTGGTGCTGCAAAGCACCAACCTGCTCTTCACCGCTGAAGGAGACGAACCGGCGGAGAAAGCGGAGTTGGCCTTGATCCCGCTGGGCAGCACGCTCGAAGTCAGCGGGATTTGCCTCACGGAAATCGACAGCGATGGAAAGATGAAATCGTTCCGGCTGCTGATTCGAACGCCGAATGATGTGAAAATACTTGAGCGGCCGAGTTGGTTTACCCCGCGGCGTCTGCTGGTTGGTTTCGGACTCCTGTGCGCCGTGCTGGTGGTCATCATGGGCTGGACCGTGATGCTTTCGAAGAAAAATGCGACGCTAAGCCTGCTGATTCGCGAGCGGGAGGAAGCGCAAATCGAGCTTCAGCGCGCTCATGACCTGCTCGAGGAACGGGTCAAGGAACGGACGGCGGAGCTTAAATTTCAAATCACGGCCCGCAAAGAGTCCGAACTGCAATCCAAGGCGGTGCTGGGCGAGCGAACGCGCCTGGCGCAGGAACTGCACGATACGCTGGAGCAGAGCCTGGCGGGCATCGCGTTGCAATTGGAGGCGGCTTCCAAGTTGTACGAGCGCAACCCGGACGCCGCCGTCCGCCACCTTGACCTGGCCCGCAACCTGATGAATCAAAGCCAGGTGGAAGTGCGGCGATCCGTGTGGGATTTGCGCTGCCGGGCGCTGGAACAGTTCGACTTGCCCGGTGCCTTGTTGCGCAGCGCGAGACAAATGATCCACGGGACCGGCATCCGTGTCGAACTTGAAACCAGGGGCCAGGCGCGCCCGTTGCCTGAGGTGGTCGAAGAAAATTTGCTGCGCATGGGCCAGGAGGCGCTCACCAATGTCATCAAGCACTCGGAGGCCGCCCGCGCGGACATTGAATTGGAGTTTGGTGTGCAGAACGTTCTGTTAAAAATCACTGATGATGGTCGCGGCTTTAATCCCGAAACAGCGGTCGGACCCCAGGACGGACATTTCGGATTGCTGGGGATGTCGGAACGGGCCAAGCGTCTCGGGGGCAAAGTCCAAATCGAGAGCGCGCCGGGAAAGGGCACGACGGTGCGCGTGGAAATTCCCGTCGAACCGATGCAGATTTTCCAGCCCCTGCCCGCCGATGAATCGTCCGCTGAAGAACCAGTCATCTCCAGCGCGTCCGAAGGGGCCACGACATGAAAAAGGACGCGAAGATCCGGATTCTGATTGCGGACGATCACTACATCGTTCGCATCGGTTTGGTGGCGCTGGTCAGCACTGAACCGGACATGGAGGTCGTCGCGGAAGCGGCCGATGGCGCGCAGGCGCTGGAACTCTTCGCGAAATGCAATCCCGATCTGGCACTGATCGATTTAAGCATGCCGGTGAAGAGCGGCATTGAAACCACGATTGAAATTCGGAAGCGATTTCCCGCCGCGGCGGTGCTCATTCTCACGGCCTACGATGGCGATGAGGACATTTACCGGGCCTTGCAAGCGGGAGCCCAGGGATACGTGCTTAAAAGCTCCTCGGGCGAAAAGCTGATTCCCGCGCTGCGGTCGGTCGCCGCCGGGCAGCGCTGGATACCCAAGGACGTCGCCAGCCGGCTGGCGTCGCGGAGTTCGTTCGAGCAATTGACACCGCGCGAAGTGCAAGTGCTCCAGGAACTCGCAAAGGGTTTGGCGAACAAGGAAATCGCGGACACCTTGAACATCACCGAGCATACGACCAAGGACCATTTGAAGAGCATCCTCTCCAAGCTGCGCGTGGCAGATCGGACGGAGGCAGTCACCGCGGCGTTGCAACGGGGGATTATTCATTTGTAGGAGCCAGCGGAAGAAAGCGAAGCAAACAAGTAGAGGCCGGCCCTTCAGCCCTTGTATTGTTCTTCGCTGACCTTTTCCATCCAGTCCACAACCTTGCCGTCGAGCGCCTCTTGAATCGCGATGTGCGTCATGGCCGTGGTCGGCGCAGCACCATGCCAATGTTTCTCGCCCGGCGGAAACCAAATGACATCGCCTGGACGGATTTCTTCGATCGGACCTCCCCAACGCTGCGCCCGGCCGCAACCGGACGTGACAATCAAGGTTTGGCCGAGTGGGTGAGTATGCCATGCGGTTCGAGCGCCAGGTTCGAACGTGACACTGGCACCAGCCGCGCGCGCCGGGGCATTCGCCTGAAATAGAGGGTCAATGCGCACCGTGCCGGTAAACCAGTCGGCCGGTCCTTTGTTGGAAGGTTGTGAGCCGTTTCTTTTGATTTCCATAGTTGTTGCACGAGTCTTTTTTCCGCGTCAGGCGGACGGCGGCGCGCATAGAGTGCGCGCCCTACCTGCGCCTGGCAGGCGGGCAGCCCTTTGTCCGCCGCGTCGCTGTGACGACTTACGATGCCCAGTATAATTCATTTCATTGAGATGAGCCGGGAATTACCGTTAATACTCCTGGCGCGTGGGCCGAAACAGAATTTCGTTCACGTCCACGTCCTCTGGCTGGCTCATCGCGAAGGCGACTGCCCGCGCGAATGAATCGGCAGGAATCGCGACCTCCTTATAGAGCTTCTGGACTCTGGCAGCGACGTCCCGATCGGTCACGCTGTTTGGCAGTTCCGTCGCCACCGCGCCCGGCGAAATCACCGTCGTGCGGATGTTGTAGGGCTTTACTTCCTGCCGCAACCCTTCGGAAAGAGCCCGCACGGCAAATTTGGTCGCCGAATAGACCGTGGAGCCAGGGCTGACTTTGTGGCCGGCCACCGAGGAGACGTTGATGATTTGTCCGGATTTCTGCTGTTTCATATACGGCAATGCCGCAGCGATGCCATACAGCACCCCCTTGATATTCACGTCAATCATCCGGTCCCATTCGTCAACCTTGAGGCTCTCGATCAGCGACTGCGGCATCAGCCCGGCGTTGTTAATGATGACATCAATGCGCCCGAACTTTTGCACGGCGGTGTCAACCAATCGCTTCACCTGGTCACGATTGGTGACGTCTGTAACTACTGCGAGCGCCTTGCCGCCGCCGGCGGCCAACGCGTCAGCCAATGTTTTGAGGCGATCAAGACGCCGCGCGCCCAGCACAACACTCGCGCCCTGCGCGGAGAGAAGCCGGGCGGTCGCCTCGCCCAGTCCGCTGCTTGCACCCGTGATCACAACGACTTTTCCCTGGATGTTTTCCATTTTGAACTCCTTTTTTTGAGTTAATCGATGGAGTGAATATACCTCACATGGGCGCGGCTGTCGCACGGGGTCTTGCTACACCTGTTGCAGGATTGCCCCACTGGGACAAGTCAGTTTGGCTTCGCGAGAATCCGTGAAACTTATGTCACCGTTTTTGCGCCTCCGCGTCTTTCCGTTGAAACGGAACGGGGTGGTTGATGTGGCAGTGCGAAGTATGGGTTTGATTCTGACGGATCGCAGGGGTGAATTGATTCAACCCTTTCAGAGTTGATGAATTTGTGCTCGCCACCCAGGGTGGCGCGTTCCGCGCGACCCTGGGCTGAATGATTAAATCCCGTAGGGATTTCGGATTTGCCGCACTGACAAAGTCGGCGAGCAAGCAGCCAGGCTGATTTGGCGCGCACCAGCCCAGCGCAATGCCGCGTTGAATTGGCTGGCGGAAATCTCAAAGGGATTGCAATCGTTCAGTTCAGCGTTGCGCGTGCTGTGTCGTAGCGGAGCGAAGACGGGAGGCGGAGGCAGTCACCGCGGCTTTGCTGGCTGAAATCCCGGAGGGATTGCAATCATTCAGCCCAGCGTTGCGCGTGCCGCGTCGTAGCGGAGCAAAGACGAAGGCACGAGCTACGCTGGGCCGGCGTCCAGACAAACCAACAACCCGGAAAGGGTTGAATCAGAAACCATGCCACAGCGCTTAAGCGTTCCGGCTGGAGGGCAAAGCGGGAATCGGTGCATGGCTTTAGGTAGCTGTATGTTTCTTTGGACAAAGAGGAGGCAGTCCGGTATAGTCCCAAGCCGGCCCAGGCGCCCGGTCTTTGGCCGCTGCCTTGCGGCAGTTGGGGGTTGTTCTTTGAAATCGGGGTTGGGTTCGCGTGGCCGCAAGCCATGGAATTAAGGCAAATTAAACCAAATTAAAGTAAATTAAGCCTCCTTTTTTGGCGCGAATAAGGGCAAATGGAGGTTTAACGTTAACGGGGAAGGCGCGTGCCGCAGTTTGGGCGGGATGCGAGGGTCCAGCAAGCCAGCCTTCCGCGCAACTTGGGGTGCCTGGCGGTGTTTTATTGCGGATGAGACGCAGCATTAAAACGGTGATTTGCCTTGTAACCGGAGCGGTTCTGGCCATCGGAGCGACGGGCGCGGCCAGTGGAGTCACCCAAGATTCGTATGGCGCGATTGCCGCGCGGAATGTCTTTGACTTGAAGGCGCCGGTCCCTCCCCCTGTGTTCACCAACCCGCCACCCCCGGCGGCCAACATCAAGTTGACCGGCATCTCCAGCATGTTGGGAACCAGGCGCGCCCTGTTTTTGGTTTCGGCGGCGGCACAACCGGGCAAGCCGCCGGGAAAAGAGGAATCTTATATTCTAGCGGAAGGCGAGCGACAGGGGGTGATCGAAGTGCTGGAGGTCAATCAGAAAGCCGGCATCGCCAGGATCAGGAACGACGGGAACGAGTCGGTGCTCGCCCTCGACACAACCGCCAAGCCGGCGGGTGCTTCAGCAGGCGGAGCGCCGCCACGTCCATCTTTTCCCACCGCCGCGAAGGCCGACATCCCCTTGACGCGGGGCTCGGGACCGCTTGCGCCAAACCATGCCTTGTATGCCGGCGTGAATAATGGCGCGGCAACGCAGCCGCCGGAAATGTCCGCGGAAGAGAAAACCATTTTAACGGAAATCGAGCGGCAGAGAACCCAGCCGTTGGTGGACCAGGGGCTATATCCACCGATGCCGGGTTCTCCATTATTACAGAAGTAGTCTAAAGATTCAAGCGGCGCTGCCAGCGATGGCGCCATGCCGAATTTTCCTACCGATCCGTTCGGGGTTGGATACCCAGTGCTTGAAAAATAAATTATCCTGGCACCGCCGCGGATAAATTATTTCACGCGCACGCGATAGAACTGCTGGGTTGCCGACACTGGAACGATGTAAGGCGCCGTCGCGGCGGGAATGTCGGTGTAAGGCCCGGTGGCAGTCGGGGCGGATTGCAAGGTGCCCGGCGACCAGGTGAACACGACGTTCGTGCCGGCGGCTTGCATATAAAGCGTCACCACTGGATTGCTCGCGGCGAGGAAATGGTTTTGAACCTGGGCGGCGTTGAGCGCGTACGGGTAAATGGCCACTTCGTCAATGAGACCCTTAAAGTTCGAGGTGTAAGTGCTGCTAAAGCTGGCCTGACGGGAACCGATGCTGAGCGGGCTCGTGCCCATTTGCAGTCCGTTCGACATGACAGCGCTGGCGTTCAACACGCCGTTGATATAAAGCAGCACCAACCCGTTGGGTTCGTCGCAAACTCCCACCACATGCCGCCAGGCGTTGGTGTTGCTCGCGCCGATGTTCCCGTTGGCATTGTGCGCGATGTTGATCGCGTCGCGAATTGAAAAACGAAAACTGGAGTTGCCGGAGCCGCAGTCCAGATTGAACTGTTCGCCGCCGCCGCCGTAGCCATAAGTAACAATGCCCGCGCCGCTCGCCTGCGCCATGCCTTCGCCGTTGACCCACGCTTCCACGGAGAAGGTGGCATTGTTGACGAACGTGCTGAAATCGATTCCGAAGATGTTCCCCACATAGCTGTCGGTGATCGCCACGGAGTTGACGCGGTTGGTGCCGAATTCGACCGCTGTGTTCGGGTCTTTCGGGTTATACCCGGGGAAGCCGAGGTTAGCGCTGAGGTACTGGCCGTCGTGGCCGCCCACTGAATCGTGCGCCACCGTGCCATTCGTTTCATCCAAACGCCAATAGGCAATCGGATTATCCGCCATGACCACCTGGGCGTAGCTGATGGTGGGAGTGGGCACAATGGTCAGCAGAGCGCCGGGAGTGTTGGTAACTCCGAAACTGTTTGAGATGGAGCAGGTGTAAGTGCCGGCATTGGCAAACTGGGCGTTGCCCAGAGTGTAGGTGGAAGCCGTCGCGCCTGAAATATTGGTTCCGTTCAGCTTCCATTGAAACGTCAGTGGCGAACTGCCGCCCGACGCGACCGCCAGAGTGACATGGTCCCCGGCATACCGGGCCGTGGGCTGCGGGGGCTGATAAATCAATGGCCGACCCGCGGGCAGCAGCCCATAGACGTTCAGCCGGCCCGAGAAGGTCGCCAGGTACACTTTCGAATTCGCAACCGTGGGCGGAACGAACTTGGCGTAGAGGCCAACAGAGTCGCGCGCGCTGTATTGTTCGGAGTTCCAAAGTTCGTTGGTCACGTTCTGGGCGTCATAAGCGTGCATGATTCCCGGACGCACGGCCTGGTTGGCATCGCCGGTAAATTGGTGCGCGGCCCAGAGAATGCCGGAGCCGGCGTTCGTGCCATTGGCTGAGACGGCCAGCATGCCGCCGGTCATGCCATTGACCCAGGCCGGCGTGGGGCTTTGGGAATACGCGGGGGTTATGAATACTCCGTTTACCTTGTCGAATTGATACTGGTGCAAATGATCGCTCTCTCCCCAAACGTAAGTGTAGGAACCGTCCGGGCCGTCCCACCAAACCGGCGCGCCGTGGATATGGTTGAAGCCCAGGCCGGTGGGCGTGACCGGAATCGCTTGCACGATGTTGGTGTCGGAAGTTCCCAAACTGACACCGCCCATGTTGTCGCGGTTCACAACATAGAGATTGGCGGGCACGGTGCTGCTGCTCTTGCCGCCGCCGATGGCAAGACTCGTCCCCGGAATAAGCATGATACCGCCCGCGCCGAGGTCCCAATCGCCGCCGTTCAGAAAACTATAGTTGTAAGGCGTGAACCAGCTCATGATGCTGAGATCCACACCGCTGAGTTTCAGGAAGCTCATGCCACGGTTGGCGGTGTCGGAGGGATTGCCCGTGGAACCGACCGTGCCGTTGCCGGTGGAAACAAAAATGTTGCCGCTTGAATCCGCCGCTGGTCCCTGACCGCTCATCCAGATGCCGCCTTGGGAACCGGTGGTGGTGTCGGCGTAAACGGCGACTTGCGCCAAAGTAGCCGCGTTGTAGGCCATGACCCAACCGTGATAGGGGCCCCAATCGCAATGCGAAGACCAACCCATGAAAACATTGCCGTTCGCCAGTGTCAGCGCAGTCCGCTGGTTGTTTTTCTGCGGATCAAACGTCACTCCACCATAGCTCCCTGAAATAATCACGGGCGCCAGGCGGTTGGTCCCGGTGGTGATGTCCAGCGCGTAAAGGCGTTGCACAAAATTCGTGGTCAGTGAAACAACCTCCTTGGTGCGCACGACCAGATACATGATTTTCGCCGCCGGATCGATCACGGGCGTGCCGACAATCCCAATGTTCCCGCTGAAATCGCGATAGGGATTGCAGGCCCCATTCATGTCGCTGTTGACGGGCACCAGGACGTTCGTGCCGCCGAACGTGCCGAGAAAGTTGGTCTGCCAGTACGGCGTGACGACGGTCGGATCATCCGCATCGAAGGCATAGACGGAATCATTGACCGTGGCCACATAAACAACGTTGTGCACCCCCTTGCCGGGAATCGTGACGTTCGTGGCCACCAACGGTTGCGCATAAATCTGATCGTCCACCGGGCGCGTGTAAATCAGCCCGAAGGTGTTCGTATTGACGTTGCCGGCGTTCAGGGCCGTTTCGTTCAAATTGTCCCCCGAACGATTGTTGTCGTTGTGTTGAGTCAGCACCGCCATCAATGGCGCGGCCGGATTCGACGCGAGGGTAACGAACGATTGAACCGGTGTGGTCCAGGCTGTCCCTCCGCCGTTTACGGCGCGAATGGAAGAATAGTAAGTCGTATTGGCCGTCAGCCCGAAAATTCCCCGCGCGAAAAACCCCGTTTGCAAGCCCAACGGAATGCTCTTCGCCCACGCGGCTGGATTGGTGCCACCATTCACCGGCCCGTAAAAAAATGTGAGCGAGGGCGTGTCGCCGCCACTTGCCAGCACCTGCCCGTTCAATTCCGCCGAGTCCGCGCGAATGCCAGACGCCGGGAAATTCGTCACCGTCGCCAGGCTTGGTGCGAGCGTGACAAAACTGCGCGACGGGCCCGCCCAGTTCGTGCCGGCAACATTCACCGTCCGGAAAGCAAAGTAGTAGGTTGTGCTATAGGACAATCCGGAAACCGCCTGCGCCACCGCGCCGGTCTGCCAGCCCGGGACAACGCTGTTCGCCCAGGCGGCCGGATTCGTCCCGCCATCGCTCAGGCCGTAAAAGAGTGTGAGAATTGGCGCATCGTTTCCGGTTGTGAGGACTTGGCCGTTGAGCGTAGCCGCCTTGGTCTGAACGCCCGTGGCGGGCAAGTTCGTTACGGTCGCAACTGTGAACGTAACATTGGATTGTGAAGCGTTCGTCGCGCCGCTCAGGGCAAAAATTCCGGTGGTATTTGCCGAACCGGAGACAGTTCCCGTCGCCTTGCCAAAAGTGAGGCTGGAAATCAGTTTGTTCGTCGCTCCAGGAACGCCCGCCAGTGAAATGGCAGTCTGGTAAAACCGTGGGTTGGTCGGCTGTCCACTCACGGCGCCACTGGTCAGGTTCATGCGCTGCACTCCCTGCAATGCAACGGTGTAAAGAGCGCCGCTGTTGTTATTGAACCAATCCGGCGCGTAGTAATTGGTGACCAAGGTGGTGCCGTCGTTAAAATGAATGGTCAAACTGGCAGTGCCCGTGGAATCACCGTTTCCGGAGTTGGCGAGAATGGCGATGCTGTCATACGCCCGGGGCGTGGCTAGAAACAAGGTGCCGTTAGTGAGACCGGTGCTTGGATTCAAAATGAGGGCATTACTGGCGGTGTACGGCTGGAACTGGAGTACGGTGCCATCGTTGGCATTCGTAAAAAGTCCAGTGAGAGGAAGGCCGTTGGTTCTGGCAGCCCCGGCCAAATTGGTTTGATAGAATGCCGTTCCTTCACCGGTGTTATACTCCACCGCGTAATTGGTGTACGGCGGACTCAAGATGGTATTTTCAACCACGACGTCGTGGTTGAAACCGGTCGGTGTCAATGTCACCGGCAGCATGGTCGCCGCACGAACGACAGGAAAAGAAAACAAACAAAGACCCAGCGACACGGCAGCGAGGACGGAGCCTGTGTGCAAGATCGATCCGGGATTTTCAGAGGTCTTTCGTGCGGCCGGAGAGAATTTAGGAGTTGGCATTTTGCAAGTATGTTACGGCAATGGTTCCGGAATGAGTGCGCAAAGCCTGGTCAAACGCACGCTATGACTTCCGGTGATGGTTAATTAATTAGCATGGCTGTCGAGGACAGTAAAGAATATTTGGCGCGATTGAGGACACTGCCCGTTGGGCGGATTACCAGGGAGGCTCATCCCAGCCGTTTCGAATCCCGGGAAAAACCGGGAATTAACACTTACGTTGGATGAAAGGCGGCAAGCGGATCTGCCGCGTTGCTTGCGCTTGAAGTCAGTGAACTCCCACGGGAGAAGAATTCGTCTCTCCACCAGCTTCCAAAGTCAGTCTGACCGCGGTTTCCAGGCCGCAGGCAAAGCGACGGACCGTTCGCTGGATGTTGCCAACGGAGGTGTACGTATATTGGCCGGCAGGGAATGCCTGAATCACCACGTAATCGTAGGCCTTGGGCTTGAGACCGCGTGTCTTGGGAATATCAGTCAGAAACACCAGGCCCGTGGCGACGTCGCCGGGCTCGCGGCCTTCCACCAGGTGCGGATCGGGACTGGCTTGGATTGTCCCCGGCACAAGCCAGGAATGGCTCAGTTCAGGCCGCAACAAACTGGTGTAGCCGCTTTCCACCACCAGGCCGTCCGGAAGTATTTTCAGTATCCTGCCGCAGATCGAACGGCGCCCCTGAATACCGGCCGCTCTTATTTGCTCCGCGCGCAAATCGAGATTTGTGGAGCTCGTAAAAGGAGGATTGTTGGCCGGCTCGCGATTTGTCAGAGCGGCCGATTGCGGATTAGGGGAATTGGCAGACACCGTTGCACTCGTCCGTGTATTAAGGTTCGTTTGCGCGGAGCAGTCGAACGCGATAAAAACAGCAAAAACCAAACACCAAAAACCAGAAAAGCGCCAAACTCCAAACCTCAAAAGGTCCGTGCATCTCTTGGAATTTGAAGCTTGGAGCTTTTCTGGAGCCTGGTGTTTGGGTTTTGGTGTTTCCACCACCGCGCCGCGCGCCCGGATCGGCGCCAACCGCATCCGGACGTGTCGCTCTACGAACAATTCCAATTCCATTCCCATCACGTCACGGGAGTTGCTGAACGCGATAGAATCGCCGCTGGAAATTCGTCGCGCCGGGATCGGTCAAAAAGAACGGCGTCGCCAAGGGCACATTGGTGCTGATCGGAATCCAATGCGCCAAGTCCGTGCTCCCGAGGAGGATGTTGGTCTTGCCTGCCGTGCCGTTCAATTGCAATTGGAACGCGCCGTTGGTGAATCGCGCCAAACCGGTGAAGATGAGCGCCGGGTTCACGGTGAATATGGCCGTGGCCGCAACGCTGTTGTTGGAACCCGTTGCGAAGGCGTTGGCCTCGACCATGGCGCTGCTGGTCAGGACAAACGGACCGGTGTAGAGCGACGAATTGGTGGTAGGCAGCGTGCCGTCCAGCGTGTAGTAGAGGGTCGCGTTGGTATCCGGCGGCACCAGCGTGACACTTACCGATCCGGCAAAGGTGCCGCCCGCCGGGTTGATCGTCGGCGGCAATTCCGCCGGCGTGCCCGGCAGGCTGTTGATCCAGGCCGCCATGACCGCGACGGCATTGGTATCGATCAGGTTTCTGGCCAATGGCGGCATTTTCACGGTGTCGTCCAGGGTGTTCATTCGATCGTAGAGCACCGAACGATAGATATCCTTCGGCGTCACCACATAGGCATTATCATAGCCCAGGTTGCCCTTCGCCAGCACACCAAAGATGATGTTTTGGTTGGTCAGCGGCGTGTCGTAGCGAGCGTCAAAGGTCGGTCCGCTCCCGCCCGGTTGGTGACACTGGACGCAATTCGCGTCCAGATAAGAACGCGCGCGGTTCACCAGGGGCGCAGCCTGGTTCGTTAGCGCCGAAAGCGCGTAATAATTGCTGATGTTCCCCTCGTCAATCGCCGGGAAGAGCAGGCCCAAACGGTTGAGCGTGCGAAGCTGGTTGTCCGTCGTGCCGCCAGGATAGCCAAAGTTGCCATTGAGCTGGCGCGTGCTCAGGCCGAGAACGTAATTGGCCACTGGCGTGTGGCACTTCAGGCAATCGGCCGGACTGGGATAATACCACGTCTGGGTCACAACTCCGCTCGGCGTTGTAATCGCGATGTTCTCATTGCTGCTGGTCATCAACAAATCCGCCTCACTATTGTCCGGCCGCCACTTGTAAGTGACTCCATAGACGGCCCCGTTCGTGTCGCGCACCAGCAGGCGGGTTTCCAAGCGATGCAGCGAAGTCGGATCACTCTGGTTGGTCAACAGTTGGAAGGTTTTGACGAAAACCGTTCCCGCCGGGAACGACCAATTGCCGGTCGGCGCAAAGCTGATCTGTTCTGCGGGTGTGTAAGGCGCGCCGTTATTGGGAACGGCCACATAACGAGTCTTTAACGCGCCGTCCGACCACAAAGCCACGTTCGGCGCGTAGGGAATCAGCCCGCCGTAAGGCGTCATGCCCGGCGTGTTGGTGAAAACTCCCGTTTGTGAAAGCACCGGCGGAAGCGAACCAAACGCCGAACCGTCGAACGCGTGCGGCATGTTGAAGAACGGAGTCGTCGCCGCCAGGTTGGTCAAACCATATGGCAGGCCGCTGCCATTGGTAACAGTGATGGTGACGGGCGCGGAGGTGCTGCTTAAACCCGAGCCGTCTGTGGCGACGGCTGTCAGCACGTAAGAGCCCGCAGCGACGCCCGGCACGGTGAGGTCGTAAGGGCTGTTGCTGACGCTGCCCAGGGAATTGCCGTTCGCATAAAAAGTCACCGCGTTCAAATTATTGTAAAGCGCATCCGCGTTCGCCTCGATGGTCATGGTTGCGGTCGCCGTGGCAGCGGAACCGTTGGTGGGGCTGGTCAATGCAACTGCGGGCGGCGGATTGGTGACCGGATAGAGCTGGCTTTGAGGAATGATTTGCAAGGGCGTCGAAGGGCTGCTCCAGGAAAGCTGCGCGATGCCCGCGCCCTGACTGGCGTAAAAGTATTTCATTTCGATGGTGTACCGTTGTTGGGCCACCATCGGAATCGAGGCGCTCGCGAGCGTCGGGTTCTGGTTAACCCACTGGTTGATGAGCAACTGGCCATTCACCCAGACCAACACCCCGGCATCAGTGAAGGTTTTGAATGTATAGGTCTCATTAAATTGAGGCTGTACCGACCCGATCCAGCGCACCGCGAAATTCGACGGACCAACCGGCGCGGGAGGCGGCGTGTTGGTCCAATTGAAATTCACCATCAGGTCCGTGCGCGTCAGAGTTGGCGCGGTATTGAACGCCGCATTCGTGAACGCCACGCTGGTCATATTGGACCAATAGTAGGCGAGCAGGCCGGTCCCGTTGCCGATGGCCGACGTATTCACGAACCCGGCGCTGGCAATGCCACTGTTCACGGAGCCGGGTTTGACTGCAATCGCTTGAACCTCGACGCTGTTCGTCAACACGAATGGCGCAGTGTAAAGCAGCGAGTTGGTCGTCGGCGTGGTGCCATCCAGCGTGTAATAGATAGTGGCGCTGGGCGTGGCATCCGACAACGTAACCGTAACCGAGGAGACAAAGGAGCCGCCATTCGGGGAAATGGTTGGCGTGGTCACAAATGATGAGGCCGTTCCATAAATGGCCACGCTAAACTGCGCCCCCACGTACACCTTGCCATTGGCGATGGTTGGCACGATGAATTTGACGGCATTGCCCGCGGCATCCCGCGCGAGTTGATCGCTGGAGTAGAGTTCCTGCGCGATATTCGTCGCATTGTAGGCCCGCAAGACGGCGGGGCTGCTGGGGCTTTGGCCACCCGCATTGGCGATCGCCCAGACGATTCCATTGCTCGTGCCGTTGGCGGAAACGCAGGCGGTGGCGCCGCCCTTGTTGGCATAGGTGTCGGGGGTGTTTACGGGGGTCGTGTTGAAGACCGCGTTGGAAACCGTGAAGGCGCTGATCGCGCCCGATGATCCAATGATATAGAGCGTGTTGTTAAAGAAAGCGGGCGTCGTATCGCGATCTCCGCCAGGACCGCCATTCCACTGTTGAACGATGTTGTTGCTGCACGATGTGCAGGTGAAATTCCCCAGGTTGTCCCGGTCCATTATGTAAATCGGCGCGGTCTTGCCGCCACCCACCAGCAAATGACGATGCGCGACGCTTCCGGCCGAGTCCGGCAAAACAATCGGCGCACTGGAGCCAAGATCCTGATCCCCGCCGCTCAGGGCAACGGCATTGGAAGGCGCAAAATAATCCGCCAGCGTGATGCCATTGGTCAGAGCGAACTTCAGCACACTCATGGCGAAATTATTCGAAGCCTGGCTGAAGGTTGTTCCTGAAGCGTTGAACGACCCGTTGCCGGTCTGGAAATACATGAATCCATTCGCATCCACCGCCGGGCCGCCGCCCGCCTGCCAGAAACCGCCCAACCCGCCGTAGGGCGTGCTGTTATAAACGCTGATTTGTTGTGACACATTCGTGGCGTTAAAGGCAAACAGCCAGCCATGATAAGGAGTACTGTCGCCGTGCGAAGCATAGGCCACGTACACGACGCCGTTGACAAGTGTCAACGCGGGGCGGTTGAGTTCCCGGAGCGGGTTCCAAAGCACGTGCGTGCCATCCGTGTCGCCGCCGCCGGTGCCGGTGCCGGGATAATTGGTCGCCGCGATAAGTGTGGGGCTGTTAAAATTCGTTCGCTCAAGCCCGCTGGTGATGTCGAGCGCATGCAAGCGATGCACATAGATGGTTCCTTCCTTGGTCTTGGCCTCAACATAAATCGTCCCCGTGACAGGATCGATCACCGGTGTGCTTGTGATGCCGATTTCCGGCGTGATATCAGTTGTGCCGCCAAGATCGCCGCTGGGAACCGTGGTCACGCCCGGCCCGAGGAAACTGGTTTGCCACAGCGGGCCGGAGTTCAGCCCCAGATTGCTGTCGGCATCGAAGGCATAGACGCTCTCATGCTCGGTCACGATCACCACGATATTGTGCGTTCCCTTGCCGAGAATCGCCACGTTCGTCATGATCAGCGGCTGGGCATAAACGTAACCATCCACCGGATAGGAGAACAACTTGCCAAACGTGTTGGTGTTAACATTGGCGGGAGTCAGCGTGGTCTCATTAGTGTTCGCGCCTTGCCGGGTGTTGTCGTTGTGATAGGTCAACACCGGCACCTGAGTAGAGATCGGGTTGGTGGAACCGGTCGTGAAACTCAGGGATGGCGCGGCCCAACTAACACCCAGGGAGTTGGTGACTTGCGCCGTGAAATAGTAGGTGGTGTTCGACGACAGCCCGCTGAGCGTCTGCGCGAACAGCCCGGATTGCACGCCGAGTGAGATGCTGTGGCCCCAGGCGCCCGCGTTGGTGCCGCCGTTCGCCAGCCCGTAATAGAGGATCACCGTCGTTGACTGACCACCCGTCGAAAGGACCTGCCCGTTGAGCGTCGCCAGCGTGGCGCCGATGGCCGTGGCCGGCGCATTGGTCACTTGCGCGAGAGAAACAGGGAGCGTCGTGAAACTCTGGGGGGGGGTTGCCCAGGTTGTGCCGGCGAAATTGACCGCCTGGGCGGCATAATAATGGGTCGTGTTGCCCGCCAGACCCGTGACCGTCTGACTGAATGAATTAGTCTGGACACCCAGCGAAATGCTGTTGGCCCAGGCCCCGGCATTGGTGCCCCCATTGCTGGGACCATAAAAAAGTGTGACTGTCGGCGCAAATCCTCCAGTCGAGAGGACTTGCCCGTTCAAGGTGGCGGCTGTCGATTGAACTCCGCTCGCAGGCAAGTTCGTCACCACGGCCAGCGTGAAGGAATTGGTTCCACTCAACAGACCGCTGACCGCATAGACCGCCGTTGCGCCAGATCCAGTGGCCTGTCCGAATGTCAGGTTGACAATCGATTTGTTCGCCAGGCCCAGCGCGCCGAGGTTGATCGTCGTTTGATAGAACCGTGGATCGTTCGGGCCGCCACCGGTGCCGCCATTGGCGATGGTGATGCGGTCCACTCCCTGAAGTGCGAATCCCGGATTAAAAAACCAATCCGCCGCGTTGAAGTTGGTGATCAGGGTGCTTCCGTCAGCGAAGTTGATCGTCAGCGTGCCCGTGCTGGTGGGAGAGGCGCTCGCGGAATTGGCAATAAGCGAAATGCTGCTGTAGCTGGCTGGCCCCAGCAAGCTTAGCGTCCCGCTGCTGATGCCTGTGTCACTGCTCATCACCAGCGCGTTGCTGGCGGTGTATGGCTGAAATTGGAAAGTTGTTCCGTCGATGACGCTGTTAAACACTCCGGATGCCGGCAAACCGAAACTGGTCCCCGCCAAACCTTGCTGATAAAAGCACGTGCCTTCTCCCGGATTGAGTTCCGACGCATAGCCGCTGTAGGGCGGCCCTGCGGCGGTGTTCTCGATTACCACATCCAGATTGAACCCGCTGAGGGCTATTGGCGTCATGTTGCTGGACGTGCTGAATGACCGGGAGGGCGTTGCCCAGGCCGCACCTGCGGCATTCACTGCTTCCGCCGTGAAAAAGTAGGTCGTCCCCGCCCCCAACCCGGTAACCGCCTGCGAAAAGGCCCCGGTCTGCGGGCCTAAACCAATGCTCTGCGCCCAGGCCGCCGGATTGGTGCCTCCGTCCGTCGTCCCGTAGAACAACGTGACAGTTGTTTGCACACCGCCGGTCGATAGCACCTGCCCACCAAGCGTGGCCGTGGTGGTGGTCACGTTGGTCGCGGGCGAAGTGGCCACCTGCGGCAGTGTGGCCGTTACTACCGTGACGATGGCCGAATTGCTAACCGAACCCTTCGCATTGCTCGCCACCACCATCACGTTAGTCAGCGTGCTGCCAACGGGAGGCGTTGTGTAGGTCGAACTCGTCGCCCCCGCCGCCACGATTCCATTGGTGTACCAGGCGTATGAAATCGTCCCCGGCCCGTCCGCCAGGGCGTTAAATGTCGGCGTGCCTCCCTGGGCCACGATCGTATTCGCCAGCTTCAACGTGATGACCGGCAAGCTGTTCGTCGTGAAGACTAAAAAATTATCCCAGGCGCTGATCCCCGCGTTTTGATATCCGCGTATCCCGGCAAAGACGGTTGCTTTGGCGATGTCCTGGTTCGTGTGGCTCAGGACGGTCGAAAAGCCGACGATGTTTGCGCCGGGCGAAAGACCACTGGTATTATAATCGTAAATGGCGCAGCCAGCCGAGTAATTGCCCGTCCCCCCTCCCCCGGTATTCGTCAAACCGACCACAAACTTGTACCAGTGACCCGAGGTCACAATGACGTTCCCCAACGTGGTCTCCAGGTTGGTGTTTCCCGTGCGATACTGCTCGCGCAACGACCAGACCGTGGCGCTGGTGGGAACGAAACGGAAGCTCTCGAAGGCAACTCCCGTGTTTGAATTGAAACCGTTGGTGGCGGAGTTCAGGAAGCCGATCTGCACCTTGTTGGCGGAGCTTTGCCCGTTGGCTTGCAGCATCACAGACACGGAAACCGTGGCCCCATTCGTGGCAAAGTTCCAACTGTTGCTCTTGTAACTGGCGGTTGTATCGGTGCTCTGGAACACGTTCACGCCGCCGCTGCCGTTCACCCCGACGTTCGTTCCTTCAGTGAACGCATAATTCCCGGCGTCCGCTCCAGCCCCGTTATCATTCCAGGGATTGAAGTTGTTCGTGTATTGGCCCACTGTGTTGAAATCAACAAAAGCGGTTTGAGCTGGGGCTGCCGCCGCTGCCAATAATAAGAGGCAGACTGACGCCAGCACGGACCATGGCGTTGTGCCGGCATTTCGCAGGCTGGCGTTTGCCGCGCTGCCTGCCTCAGGGGAAACGCCGGAACTTCCTGTTGAAGACGGCAGGGCTGAGACAAGTAGGTTCCGGGGGTTGGCATTTCTGATTATGGTCATAAATAAAGAGCACGCTACTTCGCTTCACCCAGCAGGAGAAACAGAATGGTTGCGCAGGAACCAAGCGGGCCGTACAACATCGCAAACTTCACCATAACGGTTTTCAACGGACAAGCGGGCGGCTTCTCAACCCGCCATCATAGCGACCCTGGAGGCCCGCCATCCGTTGCGTCACCGGGCTTGCTAGTAGCTGTGTAGCAGTCCTTATAGCAGCCGCAGCTGGAAAAGTCAATCGGCTCAGCGGTAAATATCGACCAGGAAAACGACGGCATCGCCCCGGCCGACGTTCACGATCGCGTGGGGCACGTCCGCGCGATAGTTCACCGAATCCCCGCGCTCCAATTCCTCGGCATCAGCCCCCGATTCGACCCTCACCCTGCCCTTCTGCACGGTCAGAAATTCGCGCGTCCCCTCGAAATGCGGTGCGCTGCGCAACGCCCCGCCTTCCTTCAATTGCACTTCGTAGAACTCAACATCCTTCTCCAGGTGCAGGGGTGAGAGCGTGCGGATCTGACAATCCCGGTCCGAACGGTAATGGTAAGCATGATCGCCGGCGCGGATGACCACCAGCGATGAAGTCGCGCCGGGCGTTTCCACCAGTTCACCCAGGGACATGCCGAACGCCCGCGAGATGCGAAAAGCGACCGCCAGCGTGGGGTTGGCCTGATTGCGCTCCACCTGGCTCAACATTGAGCGGCTGACCCCGGAGGCGTTCGCCAGCGCGTCCAACGACCAGCCGCGCTCGGCCCGAAGCTGCTTTAATCGGCGCGCAAAATGGCTGCTCGAAGTGTCATAAGCGAGCACGTTCACCGCCGGGTCCGTCTTGGTCTTTCTGCCGGGGGGACTCATGTTAGAAATTATTGCGGCCAATAAAAAAAGTTCTTGCCAAGCGCGACCCCATATTTACTATACCGGAACGGTTTCTACTAAACTGCACGAACGACTCCGTTTGATATACCGGATGGCCCGTTTCACTTAGCGGATTAATGGCAGCAAAGCATTCCTTTGGCAACACTATTTCAAACCGAATCCACCTTTCGGACCTTATGCAAATCAATGAGTTCACGCCCTCGCTGGCAACTGCGGACTCACCCGCGCCCATGAAGTCACGACGCCAAGGCAGGTTGCCGATCCCGCCCGAAACCGGCCGGCGGGTGGGGCGTCCTCGTCGAGCCCCGGCGGCGTCCGCGGGGTTGGAGAAACTCACCCCGCGCGAATACGAAGTCCTCGTCCACCTGTCGAAGGGCTTGCGTTACAAGGAAATCACGGATCGCCTGGGCATCAGCCAGGGAACGCTCCATTTCTTCATCCGCAACTTGTACGCGAAATTGCGCGTCCATTCGCGCACGGAGGCGGTGATGAAGCTGGTGAAGCGTTAGCCTGCGGCAGCGGCAGCACCCAAATGTCCTCAATTGCTTCGCCCACGACAGAACCGGGTGCCGTATCGCGCGACGCCTCCGGAGTTGGGTCGACTCCGATGCAACGGGTGATGTCCATCGATGCGCTGCGAGGCATGGACATGTTTTTCATCGTCGGCATGGAGGAGGTGTTCGAGGCGCTGTCGAGGATGTTTCCAATGTCTCCGAGCCTGAATGACCGGCTGCAGCACGCGCCCTGGGCGGGATTTCACTTTTACGATCTGATTTTCCCGCTCTTCGCGTTCATCATTGGGACGTCCCTGGTCTTTTCCCTTTCGAAGGCCGTGGCGACCGAGGGAGGGAAGAACGCAACCACGCGCAAGATTCTCAAGCGCAGTTTGATCCTCTTTATTCTCGGCGTGTTGTACTATGAGGGCATCGGCGGCGGCATCCAGCATGTCCGGCTCCTGGGCGTGCTGCAGCGGTTGGCGCTGTGTTACTGCGGGGCGGGCCTGGCGTTTGTGTGGCTAAGCCCGCGCAAACTGGTCGCGCTGACGATTTCGCTGCTGGCCGGTTATTGGGCGCTGCTGGTTTTTGTTCCCGTGCCGGGTTTCGGGGCCGGGGACTTCGCGGAAGGGCATAATCTCACCAACTGGCTCGACAAGATGTTTCTGCCTCTGCGCAAATGGGATGGGGATCATGATCCGGAGGGGCTCCTGAGCACGCTGCCGGCGATTGCTTCGAGCTTGTGGGGCGTCCTGGCCGGTCTGCTGCTCAAGAATCCGTCCGTCGAACCGGCGCGCAAGGTTCGTTTGCTGGTGGCATGCGGCTGCGCCGGTGTGGTGGCGGGCCTGCTTTGGCATCTGCAGTTTCCCATCATCAAGAAAATCTGGACTTCGTCGTTTGTCCTGTTCACCGCGGGTGTGAGTTCGCTGTTGCTGGCGTTGTTCTATTACGTCATCGACCTCAAGAACCACCGCGGCTGGTGCCGGCCGTTTGTCTGGATCGGGATGAATTCGATCACCATCTATTTGATCGCCCGCGTTGCGAAGCTCGAAGATATTGCAAACTTTTTCGTCGGCGGCGAAATCCACTCCGGGCTGGAAAACCTGCACCGCGGGTTGGGCGACCTCGTCACTGCTCTTCTGGCGCTTTCGTTTTCGTTCCTGATTTGCCGCTTTCTGTATCAGCGAAAGATATTCCTTCGCGTTTGAAAGCGGAATAAGTGGTACGCGCATTCCCCATCTGACCCGCTTCAACCGATGGCGAATTTCGTGCAAGCTTCAGTCCTCACTTGGTCTGTGAATACAGGCAACCCGCCCTAATGGCGACCCGTTTCTAAACTAATGTCCGGGTTTATTCAGGAGGCTGAGTTTTGTGCTGGGATAACGAACAGGCCGCCGTATATTAGTTGTTGGTTGCAAAGATGAAGACGAAAAGGCTTTGGGTGCTTGCCAGTGGTGGATTGCTTGTCACCGTAATCGGCACGCTTTATTTGTTCTATCCGAATGACCTTAGTCTAACAGGTACGAATGACCTTGGCTTAACAGCAATTGATCTGGCGGTGGGTGGGCATCCTCAAATGGATTTGCTCCGCACAAACATCAAGGCGGCTGCTGATTCTTTCCTAGCTCAACGAAAGACCGACCTAGCAGAGTCTTCTGGTGGGAACTATGAGTTGGTCGTGGATTACTCAAAGTCCTCCAAGATTCGGTCACTCGGCTATCGGTCGTCGTTTTACTATTACTGCTGGGATATCTACCTCCCATATTCCATAGGGACGCAATCGAGCACGACCGCCACTGTTCTTGTTCACCTTTCGGATGCCACTCAGGGAAACGGGCATGACGCTGGGAGGTTCCATGTCATCGAAGTCATGCTGTTGGATCCGCAAGGCCGGATCACCAAAAGGATCGCTGGAATATGACGAAGTAGCCGACAAGGTCACTGGAGCGAACGCGGGTGAGCCGCTTCTGCAGCTCCTGTTCTGGCCAGACCTGCCACTTTGTCGTGAACTTCCGGTCGAGGGGCTGCAAAAGTCGAGCCGGCTGTCAAAAAGTGAGATGGGCGGCCCTTTTCGCCAAATCCGGCTAAGGAATGCGCACTGCGGCAAAAGAAGGTTTGCGGCGAAGGACGCCTAAAAAACCGAGTGAGCCGAGGGCAAGAATGGCGAACGTGGAAGGCTCAGGCGTAACCGTGAGAGCAAAGACCTCGGTGTCTGGTGGTGAAAGGAAAAGGGAAAGCTGCCCGTTCGCGGCGTTGACACCGTAAGCGGTAGATTGCCCAGCCTGTCCGGTCTGAGCCATAAATTCCGCCGGGGTGGTGGTGCTGTCAAACGTGAACATCCCCGAATGGCCCGCGGCCAGGGCCGTACCGGCAGTCCCCCCGTATTGGATGGAACTGCCATCCAAAACACTGGTCCAGCCGAGGTTGTTCCCGGCACTGGTTGGATTGGCAATATTAAAACTGCCAGGGACCCAGCCCAACCAAAGGCTCTGAATCGCCTCGCCGCCGGTATTATTCAACTGCAAGGTATAATCAAAAACACCACCTGCCGCCGCCACCGCGGTTAGACTGTCAGTGACCTGCACATTTTGTGCCTGGCTGGAAAGAGTGGCCATTGCCAATGCCGCCGCGATGGCTAGTGAAAAATCAATTGGGGTCAATTTCGGTTTCATAGTCGTAGGAGTGTTGTTTGGTTTGGTCGTCGTACAAACTGAGACCGGTCTGTCCAGATAAGATGATCAAGTCGGGAAAATGTTCCTCAAAAAACGAAATTCAACCAACGGCGGTTGGCTTCGGCGACTTGTCAGGCGGCAATCCAAAGGAAAACAATATTACACCTGTGTATTCTCACTCAGTATCTTCACCGCCCTCTCTTCGTCATCCGGGTGAACAAATATTCCAACCATCTGTGCCATCCCGGAGTAACCGCCGGTGACTTCCGTGATTGGCATCATTTGGCGCATGGCATCGTCATCTCGATCAAGCCTAAACCAAATATTATCCGGCTCCGAGAATATTGTCGCAGCCTTGCGCCGTCGTCTTGGATGCCGGAAGAGAGGACAATCAGGAGGCGTCTGGCAAGCATAATGGTGTGGTAAATGATACTCGCTGACTTCCGTCTTCGCTGCGCTGCGACGCGACGAGCGCTTGCCTTGGGCTATTATCGTCCGTCCCTTCGGGACTTTCAGTTGGTGCTGCGCAAGGTTATGTTTTGAGAAGGAAGCGCCGTACTGACCCTCTCCTCCATTCGAAATGCGGAAACACCTGGCAAATGTTACGTTTAAAACGTTTCAGGCCATGCGGTGTTTAAGTGAGGGTGGGAAGAAGCAACAAATTATCGTTTTCTATCACAGCGGCCGTTCTTGTTCTGGCGTTTGGCTGGTGTTCGATCCTCCCGCCAAGCATCGATGTGGTTGGCGACTTTTCCGCGGCGGATTTGGATTACATGCGTCAGGTCGTTGCCGCCTCATATCGGCCCCGTATCCTCCGTGAGTTTTCGCGGGATTCCCTGGCGCGTCTTCCCTTTGACATCGCGCGCCGCATTCGAGAGTCTCATGTGGAGATTCAGCGAACGGGGAACCGAACAGCCGAGGGGCATGCCGGCTCGAAGGCGCTTGGAACACGGTTTGTCTTCGAGTTGAGAGAAGACGGCTGGCTCGTCACGCGAATTGGCATCGGGCCAGAGTCTGTGCGATAGCCTTCAACGCACCAAACGCGCCCTTTTACGCCCGTCGACTAAACATCAACTTTAATCAATTTAATCCTGCAAAAAAAATCCGTCGAAAAGGAGTGGTCCTCACTTTTTGACAGTTTTATCAGTTCTCGTCATGGTTTTGCCTTGGGGGGCGGCAGACGAAATGACAGGTTCGAGCGGGTTTCTGACGCCGTGTCCGTCGCACTTTTGTGCTGAAATGAATTCTGGCACCGCTTTCAGGGTGCTGATTTGTTTTTTGGCTGGCTGTCCGGAGGTATCGTCGCTGACTCCTCAACCGCCCGGCTACCTTCTGTCACGGCTCCGCCGTGAAGAGGAGACGCGTTACTATTATTGCACGCCAACGCGATAAAAGAATGGGCCGGCGCCGGTGACGCTGGCGTCCTTGTTGGTCATGATTCCGGCCTGGCCGGCGAGGTTGCTTTTGATGGTGGAAAAGGACGAGGGCCGGGCCGGGTTGGTGCTGCGTTGGAGGTAATAGGTCACGTTGGTCACACTTTCCCAGCCAACCGTGATGCCGGAGACATCCCGGCGGAGGGAAAGCATCTTGAGCACCGACGCGGCATTGGTCGGGGCGGTGCCGGCCCGCCATTCCTGCATGTTGTTCATGCCGTCGCCGTCGGAGTCGGCGAGATCGGATGAGATGTCGGTAGGGAGATTATAGGTCCAAAGCCAGGTGAGAAAGGCGTTGGTCGCCCCGCCCTGGGATTCGTAGGCGCCCATATCGACTTTCGGACCTACGATGCGAGGACGGCCATCGAGATCCAGCGGGCCGGAGGCAAACGAGTTGTTGCCGGCGTTGATGCAGGGCGAGTTGGTTTGCAGGTGGAAATTGCCGGGAAATCCGACGGTATCGATGAAGCGGGGCGCATTGGTGATGTTTCCCGAGCCGACGGATAGATCGGAGGCGCAGCAATTGGTATAGGTGCCGAGGGCAGTGTCGTTGCCGCCCGCGTCAGCGACATTGTAGTAAATGATGGAGTTTTTGGCATCGGCGTTGTCGAGGCCGCCGCCGTAACCGCCGCCCAAATTGGGATCTGTGGGCGCGTAATTGCCAGAGACAGTGCATTGGGAAACGCTGCCGCCATACGCCCCGCCACCGAACAGGCCCAGATTGTAGACTAGATTGCAGTTGGTCGCCTGGCAGTAGTAAAGGCCACCCGCGTAATAATCGGAGGTGTTCCAGATGACGTCGCAGCGGTCGAGATTTCCCGATTCCACGCCGCCACCGCCGATATGGGCCAGACAGTTGGTGATGAGACAATGGAAAAAGGTGCCACCACTTGCGCCACCGCCGGCATAAGCCGCGCAATTGATAAGCACGCAATTGGAGAGGACGGAGTTGGTGGATTCGCAGTAAGCAGCACCGCCCAGATCGCCCAAATTCAGGTAGGTGGTGGCGCGGACCGAGCCGTTGGTCAACGTGAAGCCGATGAGCGTCGCGTTGTTGGTCAGGTAGGCACAACGCACCGAACTCAGGCTCCAAGGGAACGAGCCCGGCTGGGAAAAGCCCTCGATGACACTGGCTCCGGGGCCGTTCATGCTACGGACGGTCACGGGCTTGTCGATGACGACACGGCAGGGCGTGGAATCGACGGTGTCGGTTCGCGAGCCCGTGTTGTAGAGGCCGTTGGTGACGAGGATCAAATCGCCCGGGCTGGAGGCATCGATGGCGTCCTGGATATTGGTCGCGGCGGCGGGCCAATTGGTGTACGGGGATGCGGGCGAGGAATTGTTGAGATCGACGAAACGCGTCGCGGCTGGCGCAGGCTCGGCGAGGCAAACTAAAAGCGCAAAAGTGGGAAGAAGGTGGCCGGATTTCATATGCGGCAGTTCACAAGGCTCATGCTTTGTACCCTTCGGAATTGTTTGGATCAAGTCAAACGCGATGCAATTGCAGAAGTCAATTGGGTTCCCAATGGCATATCTTGCCATCGAATCTCGATCAAGGCCGGTGAGTATGCTGTGATTGGCAGGGGACTGAGTTTGGGACGGATTGAAAGTGAAGGAAACCCAATGTTTACCGGCCTTGGGACGGGTTCGGAGGGGTATATAACAAAATGACCGAAAAGGGATCGGCGCGCGGCGCGAGTGCCCAACCTGGCGCGGAATGAGGAATGGGAATGCGGAGTGGGCTTGTTGAAATCCGAGGGCCGAAATCCGAAGTGCGGACGCCGATGTTCGATTGCGCTATTGAGTGACCGCGCTTAGTTCTTCGTCCCCGCCAGCACTTCCTCGAAGTCCACGATCTCCTTCATCTGCGTCAGGAACCAACGGTCGATTTTCGTCAGCGTAAAAATCTCGTCGATGGTCAATCCGGCCCGGAGCGCGTGGCGGATGAAGAAGATGCGCTCGGCGTTGGGGACGCTGAGTTTGCGCGTGATGACGTCGCGCGGAAGAATGTCGCGGTCGCCATAGACTTCCGCGCCGATGCGCCAGGGTTTGCCGTCGCCGCCCAGGCCGCTGCGACCGATCTCGAGGGAGCGCAGGCATTTTTGGAGCGATTCCTTGAAGGTGCGGCCAATGGCCATGGCTTCGCCCACCGATTTCATCTGGGTGTTGAGTGTGGGATCGGCTTGCGGAAATTTCTCGAAGGCGAAGCGCGGGACTTTGGTAACGACGTAATCGATGGTTGGCTCGAAGCTTGCGGGGGTTTCGCGGGTGATGTCGTTTCTAATTTCGTCGAGCAGATAACCGACGGCGAGTTTCGCGGCGATTTTGGCGATGGGAAAGCCGGTGGCCTTGGAGGCGAGCGCGCTGGAACGGCTGACGCGCGGGTTCATCTCGATGATGACCAAACGGCCATTGTCGGGATTGACGGCGAACTGGATGTTCGAGCCGCCGGTTTCGACGCCAATCTCGCGGATGACGGCGAAGCTCGCGTCGCGCATGATCTGGTATTCCTTGTCCGTGAGCGTCTGGATGGGGGCGACGGTGATGGAATCGCCGGTGTGAACGCCCATGGGATCGAAATTCTCGATGGAACAGATGATGACGCAATTGTCCGCGCGGTCGCGCATGACTTCCATCTCGTATTCCTTCCAGCCGAGCAGCGACTCCTCGACCAAAACCTCGGAGACGGGCGAGAGTTCCAATCCGCGTTTGGCAATTTCCTCGAATTCCTCGCGATTATAGGCAATGCCGCCGCCGGTGCCACCGAGAGTGTAGGCGGGACGGATGATCAGCGGGAAGCGCCCGATTCTTTCGGCCACGGCGCGGGCTTCCTCGACATTATGGGCGGTGCCGCTGATGGGCACATCGAGGCCGATTTTGATCATCAGATCCTTGAAAATCTGGCGGTCCTCGCCACGTTCGATGGCCCGGGCGTTCGCACCGATCATCTCGACGCCGTGGCGTTCGAGTGCGCCATTGCGATGCAGGGCCATGGCGGTGTTCAGGGCGGTCTGTCCGCCGAGCGTGGGCAGCAATACCAACTTGCCTTGGACGCCGAGGCGCTTCAGTTCCGCCATTTCACGCGCGATGATTTTTTCAACGCACTCCGGCGTGATCGGCTCGATGTAGGTGTGATCGGCGAACTCGGGATCGGTCATGATGGTGGCCGGGTTCGAGTTTACGAGGATCACGCGGTAACCTTCCTCCTTGAGCGCCTTGCAGGCCTGCGTGCCGGAGTAATCGAACTCGCACGCCTGGCCAATCACGATGGGCCCAGCGCCGATGATCAGGACGGAGTGGATGTCAGTGCGTTTCGGCATAGTTGCAAACGGCCACAAATTGAACACGATCACCCCCGGAAGGGAAGGGAAAACGTCAGGGCAGCGCAGAGTTGCAGAGTTCCTGCTCTGCTCGATGCCACCTCTTGCGTTCGGCAGAGCCGGAGCTCTGCCTCCGTGCTTACACCTGCCAGGGCGCGGGATTCTCGCCCGCCCAAATTTCCGCCACCGGTTGGCGCTCGCGCACCAGGGCGGATAGCTTGCCGTTCACCAGCACTTCCGCCGCCTGGGAACGAGTATTATAATTCGACGCCATCACGAACCCATACGCTCCCGCGCTCAACAACGCCAGGTAATCGCCTTCGCCCGAACGCGGCAATGGCCGGTCTTTGGCAAAGAAATCGCCCGACTCGCAAATCGGCCCGACGACGTCCGAATTCACCAAGGCCCCGTTTTTGCGCCGCAACGGCACGATCTCATGATACGCGTCGTAAAACGCCGGCCGGATCAGATCATTCATCGCCGCATCCACAATGAGAAAGTTCTTTTTGCCAGTGCGTTTTACATATTCGATGCGCGTCACGAGTATGCCCGCGTTGCCGGAAATGAACCGCCCCGGCTCCATCACGACGCGTAAACCGAGCGGCTTGAGCAGCGGCACCAACCGCGCCGCGTACAAGGTCGGCGTAAGAATGGTTTTTGCCTGTCGTGACTCCCACCAGCGGGGCAAGCCGCTTTCCAACGCCGGGTTATAAACGATGCCCAACCCGCCGCCGATACTGACGAATTCCAACCCGTAGGCCGCCTTCAACCGCTTGACCAGCGGCAGGACTTTCTGCACCGCCTGCTCGAACGGTTGCACCGAGGTTAATTGCGAGCCAATGTGCATTTGAAATCCGCGCAGGCTCAAATTCTTCAACCGGGCCGCCCGCGCATAAACACCTTCGACCTGTTCGTAAGCGATTCCAAATTTGTGTTGGTACGTGCCGGTGCTGATTTTCGCGTGCGTATGGGCGTCCACATTCGGATTCACCCGCACGGCCACGGGCGCCTTCTTTTTCAGCCGGGCGGCGATGCGGTTGATCCGCTCCAATTCCGGCTCGCTCTCGACATTGAAGGAATACACGCCCTGTTTCAGCGCAAATTCGATCTCCCCCTCGGTCTTGCCCACGCCGGCAAAAGCGCATTTGGCGGGGTCACCACCGGCGGCCATCACCCGCCGCAACTCGCCTTCGCTCACGATATCAAAACCACCGCCGAGGTCCGCCAGGGTTCGCAACACCGCCTGGTTGGAATTGGATTTGACGGCGAAGCAAATCAAGTGGTCCACCTGCGCCATTGCACGATCCAGCTTCTGAAAATGCTCCGTCAGCGTCCGTTGCGAGTAAACGTAAAGCGGCGTGCCGTAACGCTTCGCCAGCGATTCCACCGAAACGCCCTCGCAACAAAGCCGATTCCCAACGTAACGAAAATAATGCATGAGTTATTTATGCCAAAATTGAAACCAAACGTCAAAGGGGCGAGCAACGAACCATCGAACCAGCCGCTCTCAGGCACCTTGGATGGAGTGCGTCCGTCCTCAGACGCGGCAATGTGCGACGGTTCAAAAGGCTCAGAAAGTGCGAATGCTGCTGGTCATTTGGACGTTGCCGCGCCCGGGACGAGCGCACTCCGACAAAAGAGCCGTCACAGGGCGCGACCTCTCGTTGCGCCCCAGCAGTGTCATGGCTCAGCCAAAATCTTCGCTCGCTGCGCGTGATATTCCTGGGGCGTGATCTGGTCAGCCTTGTATTGCTGCAACAGAACCCCCAAACGCTGTTCCTTCGACCCCATGGCTGCCGGAACAATCACGGGAGGCGGCGTTGTGGAAGACGCGACAGTTGGAGAAATCACTACTGGCGGAGGAACGCCCGGAGTGGTTTCCACAGGCGGAGGAAGAACTGCCTTCGGAGCTTTTGCTCTGGCCTTGGCATCCGACCTGGCTTTGAGTTCCGCTTCCGTCTTCGCCACATCCCTTGCGTCGGCATCGGAAGAATGCGACATGACCATCGCTGGTTTGGCTCCCGCATCCTGCGCATTCAACTCAGCCATCTTCTGGCGCAATACTTCTTCAGCCTTCACCCGGTCAGGATTCGGCGGCGGCATGAACATCCCGGCTGATGAAGCCGATGCGGCGACCGGAGCGGGCGGCGGGGGAATGACCGCCGGAATGGGCTTCACAACAGGCGGCGGCGGAGCCTTGACGACAGGAGGCGGAGTCGCCACCACGGGTGGGGGGGTGTTGACGACGGGCGGCGCTTGCACTTTGACTGGCTTGGGCTTTTTCACGGGCGCAACCGGCGCTGGGGCAGGCGCAGCCGAAGGCGTGGAATTCAACTCCATCATCTTCTTATGCAGTTCGTCCCGCGCTTTCGCCTGCAAATCGGAATCATCTCTTTGTGCCTGAAGGGAACCAACGGTGCCGAGAACCACCGCACAACTGAGCACCATAAACTTTGGGATACGCATGAACTAATTATTACTCAAAAGCTTCCATCTGCGCAACAGGTTTCCGGCGCTTGTGCTTTGACCCTTTTGACATCCGGATGCCATGGAATGTTCAGGCCTGGGGTGTTTATTTGAGCCTTCCTTACGTTCCGGTCGGCTGGCAGCCGGCCGGGGCAGGCAGGTTGCCCGCGCCACCCTCTTGTGCCTCAACCGTTTTTAATTACACCCCCGCTGGTGGGATGCTTTTCGGTAGTGCCTTAATTTGAGGCACTACCTGCTTTTCAAAACCTTGGACAAGCAGGCTTTCTCCGTGTTTCATCCATGGTTACATTGCGTGTATGGACGAAACCAACTCATTGATCGAACAGCGTAAGGCGAAACTGGCCGGGCTCCGGGCGAAGGGCATCAACCCGTTTGCGAATAAATTCACGCCCACCGAAACTTGCGATCAGGCGCGCTCGAACTACGTCGAAGGCCGCGAGGTGGCCGTGGCCGGCCGCATCACCGCGCAGCGCGAGATGGGCAAAAGCATCTTCGTCAATCTCAAGGACCAGAGCGGGCGCATCCAGGTCTACGTCCAGAAGCAGGCGCTGGGCGACGCGCAGTTCGACATCTTCAAGCACCTCGACCTCGGTGACTTTATCGGCGTCAAGGGCACGCTGTTCACCACCAAGACGGGCGAGATTTCCGTCAAGGCGGCTTCCTTTGTCATCCTTGCGAAGGCCTTGCGTCCGCCGCCCGAGAAGTGGCATGGGCTGGTCGACACGGAGATGCGCTACCGCCAGCGGTATTTGGACTTGATGTCCAACGACGAAGTCAAAAAGACCTTCCTGCTCCGCAGCGCCGTCGTCCGCGAAATCCGCAACTTTTTCCATTCGCGCGGGTTTGTGGAAGTCGAAACGCCGATGATGCAGAACATCCCCGGTGGGGCCGCCGCCGCCCCGTTCGTCACGCATCACAACGCGCTGAACTGCAATTTCTTCCTGCGCATCGCGATTGAATTGTATCACAAGCGCCTGCTGGTCGGCGGCATCGACCGGATTTTCGAGATCGGCAAGAACTTCCGCAACGAAGGGCTCTCGCGCAAACACAACCCGGAGTTCACGATGCTCGAAGCGTACCAAGCTTACGGCGATTACGAGACGATGATGGAGTTGGTGCAATCGCTTATTGTCCACGTCGCGCAGGCCACGCTTGGGACGCTCATTATCAAGCATTCTCCCAATCTCCCCGGCGCTAAGGTTGCCGAAGCGGGCGTTGAGGCCAACAAGTCATTCAAGGAGACAATGGAGGCAGTCGTCAAACTGCATCAAGAAAACACATATCTCACAACGGAAAAGATTATTAACCTCACTCCTCCATGGCGGCGCGCGAAATACAAGGACCTCGTGCGCGAAAAAGCTGGGGCCGACTGGTTCGACATCACGCCCGCCGAGCGCCGCCGCCGCGCCATCGAAGACCTCAAACTGGGCGGCGACATCGCCGCCGGGTACGAAGATTTTGAGGTTACCGGCGCGGTCTTCGAAAAACTCATCGAGCCAACGCTGATCGATCCCACGTTCGTCACGCACTTGCCGAAGGAACTGGTCCCGCTCGCCAAGCTTTCGCCGGATGATCCGACCGCCGTCGAAGTTTTCGAGTGCTGCATCAACGGCCAGGAAATCGCCCCGGCGTATTCGGAGCAAAACGACCCCATCGAGCAGCGCGAGCGATTGGAGCACCAGGCCGGCGGCGAACAGCAGAAATTGGACGAGGATTTTCTGGTCGCCCTGGAGCACGGCATGCCCCCCGCCGGCGGCATGGGCATGGGCATCGACCGCCTTTGCATGATGCTCCTGGGCCAGGAATCCATCCGTGACGTCATTCTCTTTCCGCAAATGAAGCCCAAAGGGTGAGTGATTGCCTTATGCTCGTGCTCGTCCTCGTCCTCGATCCCCCGCCGAGGACGAGGACGAGCACGAGCACGAAGTGAGGGGGCTGTGGTATGTTGATAACAGAATGGCAAGTCGGGCCATGAAAACGGAATACGCCAGCCGCGAAGCCGCCGTCATCGTTCCAGTGTTCAAAACACCAGCGGGCGAGGTGCGCTTATTGCTGATCCGCCGCAGCCCCGCCGGCATCCATGGTGGACAAATGGCCTTCCCCGGCGGAATGCGCGATGAATGCGACCAGACGCTGCTTGACACGGCCCTGCGGGAACTGGGCGAAGAACTGATGATCTCGGCCGCCGAAACCAGGGTTCTGGCAAGCCTTCCGCCCGTGCAAACCTTGACGACTGAAGTCATGGTCTTTCCATTCCTGGCCCAGATTCTCAATCCCGGGGGCTGGAGGCCCTCGGAACGGGAGATTGCCGAGGTCTTCGAGACGCCAGTTGAACACTTCGCCCGGCCGGAAGCACACGATTTTGGACTCGAAAGTTTCTCGGGCTGGCCAGAGCCGCGCCGCGTGCCTTTTTATCGTGTGGGACCGCATCGTGCCTGGGGATTGACCTATCGCATTCTGGAAACGGTAGTCCCGCGCCTGCTCGCGGGGGAATGGGTGATTGAGTAAGGTCCGAGCGAGTGTATGGAGTCCCGCCTTTAGGCGGCGGGCACACGCAAACACCACCACCAACTGGAACGTCTTCCAGGCGCTCAAAATAACGGGAGCCCTGCCGGCCAAAGCCGGGACTCCAGGCTTCAAACTCTCCTTCGTTACTGATGAATAGCCCCAAAGGTTCGCCATTGTGCGCTAGTTAAAGGCATGGCACCTTAACCGAAATGGACCAGCCTCCGGTCATTTACAAACTGTCAAAGGAAGAACTGCGCGATTTGGAGTTGGCCAAATCGCTCCTCGAAAATCCCGGGTTCGCCATGCGCATGGCCAACATGATCGGATCACCGATCGAAAAAGGCTTTGCGCTGCTGCCGCGCGGGTGGAACGACACCGTCAACAAAGCCACCAAAGCCGCGCTGCTGCGATCGCTGGAACTGGCCGTCGCCACGCTGGGCAAACAACATCGCCGGCGATCCAAGGAATTGTTTCACAAGGTGCTGGTGGGAACCTCCGGGGGCATCGGCGGCGCGTTCGGGCTGGCGGCCTTGCCGATCGAGCTGCCGATCTCGACAGCGATCATGCTGCGCTCCATTGCGGACATTGCGCGCAGTGAAGGGCACGATATTTCCCGCGTTCAAACCAAACTCGAATGCCTCGAGGTCTTCGCGCTCGGCGGCCGACCGGAGGTCAACGACCCTTCCGAGAGCGTCTATTGGCTGACGCGCGCGGCACTGAGCAAAACAGTGGCAGACGCCGCCGCATACCTGACCCAAAAAGGCGTGCTCAAGGAAACCGCGCCAGTCATTGTCCGTCTCATCAACGAGCTGGCTTCGCGATTCGGGGTAATGGTTTCAGAAGAGGTGGCGGCCAAGGCGGTGCCGATCATCGGCGCGGCGGGAGGCGGAATCATTAACGTGCTGTTCATCGCCCACTTCCAGGACATGGCGCGGGGACATTTCATTGTCAAGCGATTGGAATCCCGCCATGGCACGGAACGCGTGCGCAGCATTTACGAAGAGATTTGTTTGAAAGCTCCAAGCGCCAAAAACCAAACGCCAGAAAAGCTCCAACTCAGGCTAAGTTCGGAGAACCATTGAGTTGACTACCCAGCCTGGGCTGACAAAAACGCAGCAGCCGACGTGAGGAGGCTCTAACTTTCCAGGAAAGAGATCAGAGCCTTCTCACGTCGGCTGCTACAGACTGATTTGCGGGAAGCGACTGGTCGCTTACTTTTTCGCCGCGTCGTAATTCTTCGCCACTTCGGGCCAATTCACCACGTTCCAGAAGGCCTTCAAATAATCAGGACGGCGGTTCTGGTATTTGAGATAATACGCGTGCTCCCAAACATCACAGCCGAAGATCGGTTTGCCTTCAGCGCCCGCAACCGCCTTGCCCATGATTGGGTTGTCCTGGTTGGCGGTGGAAACAATCTCGAGCTTGCCATTGTTCACAACCAGCCACGCCCAACCGCTGCCGAAACGTCCGGTGCCCGCGGCCTCGAACTTTTCCTTGAAAGCGTCGAAGCTGCCGAACACGGACTTGATATCGTCGCCGAGTTTCCCGCTGGGCGCGCCGCCGGCTTTGGGCGCCATCAATTTCCAGAACATGGAATGGTTGACATGTCCACCGCCGTTGTTGCGAACAACATTGCGAATATCGGCCGGGACCGCGTCCAGGTTGCTGATGAGTTCCTCGGGTGATTTCTTCTCGAGGTCCGGTTTGCCGGCAATGGCCTTGTTGACGTTCGTCACGTAAGCTGCGTGATGCTTGTCGTGATGGATCTCCATCGTCATTGCATCGATGTGCGGTTCAAGCGCATCTTTCGGATAAGGAAGCGGGGGTAGTTCGTAAGCCATAGTTTTTAATTTGAGTTTATCTGCCCAGTAGAATTTGCCACTGAAACATGGCAACCCGTTTTGGTTGCCAAGGACGTTAATCCAAGAACACCCGTGACACAAGCGCATTTCTTTTGTAGGATGGGGCAATGCACGGAAAATCCATCTCGACAAGCACCCGATTCGGAGTTTCGCGTTCGGGTCGCCTGCGATAACCACAGAATGCCCGCCGCGATATGGCTTCCACACGTCAAGAAGTCGGCCTGCATTCAAACGCTTTTTTCCTGACCACGCGCTGGACGGTGGTGCTGTCGGCGCGAGCCCAGGATTCGCAATCAGGTGAAGCACTGGAAACTCTTTGCCGGGCATATTGGTATCCTCTGTATGCGTTCATCCGCCGCCAGGGCAGCGCGCCGGCGGATGCGGAGGATTTGACGCAGGCGTTTTTTGCCCGGTTTCTGGAAAAGCACTATTTGAAAAGTGTGAATCCTGACAAGGGAAAGTTCCGCTCCTTTCTGCTTGCGTCGCTAAAACATTTTCTCGCCAACGAATGGGACCGGGCCCGAACGAAAAAGCGCGGCAGCGGAGCAGTTCACCTTTCCCTGGACAGCGCGGCCGCCGAATCGCGCTATCTGCAAGAACCTGTGGACACTCTGACGCCGGAGAGGATTTTCGATCGTGAATGGGCTCTGACCTTGCTCGACCTGGTGCTGGCGCGGTTGCGCCGTGAGTTCGAAAACGAGAATAAGGCTGCGCTCTTTGACCAACTCAAGGTTGTTCTCACGGCGGGAAAAGGAGCGGTTTCGAATGCTGAGATTGCGGCGAGACTGGGGATGTCCGAAGGCGCGGTGAAGGTCGCCGCGCACCGGCTCCGGCGGCGTTATCGCGAGTTGCTGAAAGAGGAGATTGCCCAAACCGTGACCGGCCCGGAGCAGGTTGAGGAAGAGATACGGGCGCTGTTTTCGGTTTTTACCACGGAATAACCCGGATGCTTCGCGCTCTAAAGGAAATGCAAGCCCCTCACCCCGTCCCTCTGCTCCGGGAGAGGGACGGGGTGAAGGCGAGCTTTCATTATTTTATACTACTCTTCTGATCCTCCATGGCCCGTAACCTTTCCAGCGAATTGCTTCTGTAGTGAGTGAGATGAGCGACATTAGAAAATGTCCTGGATGTGGAGAACTGGTCGGCAGCGCCGCGCCTGAAGGACTTTGTCCCAAATGCCTCATGGGACAGGCGCTGGCCACCGAGTCGGTGCCGGAACACACCATCATGGTAACCCCCGGTCAAGTCTTGCCCCGCCAACTGCCGCAGCCGGGTGAGCAGTTCGGCAACTACCGGATTGTGCGCGAGCTTGGACACGGCGGCATGGGCGCGGTGTACGAGGCTGAGGACCTCGAGAGCGGACGGTATATCGCGCTCAAAGTGTTGGGCCAGCAACTTGATTCGCCCGACGCGCGCAAACGCTTTCTGCGGGAGGGACGCCTCGCTGCTTCCATCAATCATCCCAACAGCGTTTATGTCTATGGCACGGAGGAAATCGACGGCACACCAGTCATCGCGATGGAGCTTGTTTCCGGCGGCACGCTTCAGGACCTGGTGCAACGCAAAGGGCCGTTGCTTCCGCCGGAGGCAGTGGATGCCATTCTCCAGGTGATTGCGGGACTTGAAGCGGCCCAGGCGATCGGCATCCTTCATCGTGATGTTAAGCCCTCAAATTGCTTTCAAGACAGCGATGGCGCCACAAAAATTGGAGACTTCGGACTTTCCATTTCGACTGCCGCTCGCGGGGACACTGACATTACTCTCGCCGGTTCCTTCCTCGGCACACCTGCTTTTTGCTCGCCGGAACAATTGCGCGGGGAGGAATTGAATGCGCGGTCCGACATGTATTCCGTGGGGGTAACACTCTATTACCTGCTGACCCGGAGAACTCCATTCGAAGGGAAGACCCTCGTCCATCTATTGGCTACAGTTCTGGAACAGCCCGCGCCTTCCCCGCGCAAGTTTCAACCGAGCATGCCCACGGGATTGGCGAGGGTGGTCCTGCGCTGCCTGGCCAAGGAACCGGGCGACCGCTTCAAGAATTACCACGAATTACGCCAGGCGCTGGCGCCATACAGTTCTGCTGCGCCAACACCCGCGACCGTTAGTCTGCGGTGTGTGGCAGGTCTGGTGGACATGATTGTCCTCGGCTTAATGGGCTTGGCCGTGCAGTGGCCGCTCTGGGGCAGCCTGACGAACCTTCTCAATTCCCCCGCCGAGCACCCGCAAAAGTTTTTTCTCTCCATGTCGGTCGGCGTTTTGATGTCGGTGCTTTACTTCACAGTTCTTGAAGGTTTGTGGGGTGCAAGTATCGGCAAGGCGATTTGCCGCTTGCGGGTGGTGGGGCCGGATCGCAATCCGCCAGGCGTGACGAAGGCATTATTCCGTGCCCTGATCTATGCGGTGATGCCGGTCCTGCCTTTCTGGATCATCCTGGGAACGAATCCAGCGCGCATTTTTGATTTGAGCAGCGGCCTGGCACGCTTCTTTGCCACTTACTCGCAGCTTGGCATAACCCTGCTTTTATTCATGACGGTTCGCCGACGCAACGGCTTCGCAGCCGTCCACGACCTGCTCACGCGCACCCAGGTCATATTCAAGGCCGCGCACATGACCCGGCCAGTTCTCCAAGGGGCTGCCGAACCGCTGCCAGCCACGGACTTCAAGCCAATGATCGGCCCGTATCACGTCCTCAAGAGCCTTGAAAAATCAGCGCACAGCGAGTGGCTCCTCGGCTATGACGCGCAGTTGTTGCGCAAAACGTGGGTTCGGGTGGTGGCGCCTGGCACTCCGCCCATCGCTCCGCGCTTGCGCAACCTTGGCCGCGTGGGCCGGTTGCGGTGGATCGCTGGGCGCCGGACCGCGACGGAGAATTGGGATGCGTTCGAAGCGGTAACGGGCAAGCCGCTGGTCCACCTCGTTCGCGAATGCCAGCCGTGGAACCAGGTGCGGTTCTGGTTGTTCGATCTCGCGAAGGAAACGAGTGTGGCGCTCAAGGATGGAACGCTGCCCGAGGAACTGTCGCTCGATCGTGTTTGGATCACTGCGGATGGCCGCGCCAAGTTACTGGATTTCCCCGCGCCGGTAGCGCAATTCGATCTTGGAGAGCGGAACCAGCCCAGTGTCTCCGGCTCGATGCCGCCGCGCGGACGTCAGTTTGAAGTTTTAAGCTTTCTGAATGAAGTCACGCTCGCCGCACTCGAAGGCCGCGGCACGCCGGCGACGGAAGAAAACCCGCCCGGTGTGATGTTGCCTTTGCCACTGCACGCGCGCGAGTTCTTGAATAAGCTGCCCCAATGCCCGCATCCGGATGCCATCCTAATGATGCTCACGCCATTGCTTCAGAAGCTGGCGACGGTCACGCGCTGGCGCCGGCTTGGCGTGGTTGCCGGTTGCGCCTTGTTTCCCATCCTGGCGAGCTTGGGTTTCATGTTTGGATCCCACGCCCTGGCTGTCGTTCAAAGCACTCAGCCCGAAGTTCTCCAACTAAACCAGATCCTGCAGATGCGCGCGGCCATGCACAAACCCTGGATGAAGCATGTCCCCGCCCCGGACGACCGCACGTACGCAATCTACATCGCCAGCCATTTTCGCTCCACCATCACCAACGGCGTGACGTGGTCCAATGTCTTTGTCCGTTCCATTTTGCCCATGGAAGCCCGGCGCTTTGCCGAGCAAAGCGTGGTTGATCACCCCGAGCCGGCACCCGAGGAGATTCATCAGGCTGAAGCGGCGTTGAAATCTCAGGTGATGAGCGGTAAAAATGCCCTCAGTTTCGCGGACCAACCGTGGTTCGCCGTTGCGGTGGGGGCGATCAGTTTGCTTGCGTACGTTTGTATTCCGGCGCTAATCGCGGCCCTGGCGTTCCGCGGTGGTTTGGTTTTGCGGGCCGCGGGTCTGGCGATCGCCCGGCGGGACGGCGCCCAGGCTTCCCGTTTGCACGTGCTGGTCCGGAGTCTCGTGGCCTGGGCGCCGTTCCTATTGACTGCCGTCGCGTTCATGGTGCTGCGCCATCCGCTTGGGCTGTTGGGCACCGCCACCGTGGTGACGGTACCGCTGGTCGGGCTCGTGGTCTTATCCCTTGCGTTGCCTGGGCGAAGTTTGCCGGACCGGCTCGCCGGGACCTGGCTGGTGCCGCGCTGATAATTCGCGTGTAACCTTTCACTCAAATTGCTTCTGTAACAGATGAGATTATGAAAAACACAATTGTGCTCCTGGTCGTCATCGCCGCCGTCGCCTTGGGGGTGGTGTGCCTCAAACAACGCCGGCAAATCACCGAGCATAAGACCCAGCTCACCACCTTGCACCAGGATTTGGACGAAAAATCCCAGCAGGTCCAGGAGTTGCAAACCGCCGAACAACGCGCCGCCAGCGAGCGCGAAGAACTGCGGCGCAAGGCGGACGAGTACGCGGCCAAGGTCGTCCAGGCGCAGCAGAGCGCGTCAACCTCAGCGGTTCCAGCTCTCACTAATCTCGCCCTGGCCGCGCCCGAACAGGGTGAAAACGCGAGCAACGACATGAGTGGCTTCGGCAAAATGCTTTCGAAAATGATGGACGATCCCGAGATGAAGAAAATGATCCAGAATCAGCAGCGCATGATGGTGGATCAAATGTATAACCCACTGATCAAGCAATTGGGCCTGCCGCCGGATGAGGCGGCAAAACTCAAGGACCTGATTGCAAACACTCAGATGAAAGCCGCGGAACAGGCCAGTTCGCTAATGAACGGCTCCCCCACCAACCGGGCTGAAGCCATGGCCGCAGTGACGGAGGCGCAAAAGAGTTCAGACGACCAGATCAAACAGCTCCTCGGGGACGCGCAGTATGCCCAATACAAGGATTACCAACTAACCATGGGTGAGCGAACCATGCTGAACCAATTCAAACAGCAGAACGCCGACAGCGCGAACGCGCTGAGCGATCAGCAAACCGAGCAGCTCCTGACTTTCATGAAAGAGGAAAAGCAGAATGTCGCCGCCGCCACCGGCCAGTCCCTCACCGGAGCGGACCAGACCAAGGCAGGTTTTGAAGCCATGGCTTCCCCCGAACAAATGGACAAGTTCCTGCAAGCGCAGGAAGAAACGAACCAAAGAGTTTATGACCGCGCCAAGGAGGTGCTGTCGCCAGACCAGTTGCAATCGTTCGCCCAGTTCCAAACGAACCAATTGCAAATGATGCGCATGGGAATGACCATGGCCCGCAAGATGTTCGCGCCGGGCAAGGCCGACGCCGGCTCGCCGCCGCC
>JAJPHR010000010.1 GCA_021325145.1 Verrucomicrobiota bacterium
AGAAATAACCCAGCAGCTCCCTTGACAATACCCATAGCAGGGCGCGTCACTCCGTGCGCGCCGACGGCGGGCAGAGGACTGCCCGCCCTACCGGGATAGGTTCTAAACTGCATTATTGGAGTTTAGTCCTTGGTGTTTCTCTGGAGCTTGGCGCTTGGTGTTTTCCTCACGGATTATCCCTCAACCAATAGCGGATGATAGTCGCCTGCGAATTCTTCGGATCCAGGTCGAGCACTTTCAAATAGTGAGGACGGGCGGCGTGGGGCTGGTGAAACTGCTCAGCATAGAGATTGGCAAGCATGAGGTGCGCGGAGGCCAGGTGTGCGGGGCTTTCATTTGCGTTGACGACCAGCAATCGCTCCAACTCCTGGGCGGCATCGATCAGGTAGCCTGCCTTTTTCAGCGCGAGAGCAAAGTTGAAACGCGCGTTGAACGAATCCGGTCGGATCGCCAGCGCGGTCTCGTGGGCCGAGAGCGACAGCGGCATGTCACTCGCGTCGTAAGCCGACAAGCCAAGGTTGCACTGCGCCTCAAAAAAGCCTGGGTCGGCTTGCGTCGCCGCCCGATAACCCGCCACCGCTTCGGGAATGCGCCGGTCCCGCTGCGCTTCCAACGCCTGAGCGAACAATCGTTCCGCTTCGACCCGGTCGCCTGCTCTGGGTTTGGGCGGGGAACGATAAACGTATCGGTTCGTTACGGAAATCGGTTCTGCCGAAGCCTCCTGGGGGATGGCAGCCGAGTTGACGGGCTCGGCTGTTCGTGCTTTTGAATCAGGCGTCACTACGACCGGCGAAGATGGGTCGGCTTTAGCCATGGCTGTGTCACGGTTGAACCAGTTAACCGGATTCACTCGCTGCAAGAATCCCTTCCGAACCGGTTTGGGGGTTGTGGCTGCTGGATCGGACGACAGCGGTTCCACGATCGGTTCGGCGGGGGCTGACGGTCCGGGCTGGCCCGCGTTGGAAGCAATGTTATCATCCGCTGGTTTGACAATGAGCGGTTCGGACAACTGCACTACCTCGGGGGCGGCCTGTGTGGGTGTGGATGGTGAAATTGGTTTTACCGGGGCGACGGGACCCGAGGTTAAATTAGAGGGCGCAGTGGCCTTCCCACTCGTCAGGGGCGAACCGACCGCGGACTGACCGGATCGTTCGGCTGTAAAAGCATGGCCGTCCGGCTTCGAAGGATTGTTGGAGTTAACCGCGACTCGCGAAGGATTGTTGGTGGCGGGGTGAGTGGCGATTGGTGGCGGCGCGGCCGCGACTGCGTTGGTCGTCAAATGGGCTGGCGCTGGAGGATTCAACTCCAGTTCGAGCTGTCGCGCGGCCGTGTTGACGGCGTTCCAATTAGCCGGACGCGGGTTGAGCGCCAGGTATTCCTGATATTTTTGCAGCGCCTGCGCGTGTCCATTGGGCGTGGATTGCAATACCACCGCCAGATTAAGCAGAGCCGGCGGATATCCGGGCTGTTGTTTCAGGGCTGCTTCGAACCACGCGATGGCGTCGCGGGGACGGTTGCGCTTGATTTGGGCCATTCCCAGTCCGTTCATGGCCTCCGCGCTTTGCGGGCTGATGCGCAATGCTTCTTTGAAACTCGCCTCCGCCGGGGCTAATTCGCCGAGTCGCAGTTGCGCAGTGGCGAGCTTGAGGCGTCCATCCAACGAATTGCCCTGATGCAGCGTGAACGCCATCAGTTCGTCCCGGGCAGCCTCGTTCAAGTTCGGCTTATTCTGCTCGAGAAATAGGCAACCCAGGTTATAATGGACGACCACAAGATCGTGATTCAACTTGATCGCCTTCTGGTAAGACCCCAGTGCGTTGGCCGGTTCCCCCGCGTTATGATACGCCAGGCCGAGATAGTTCCACGCCAGCGCGTTCGTGGGCAACAGCGTGGTAGCCAGCTTGAGTTTTTCAATCGCCGGTGCATATTTGCCCTGCTCGATCAGTTCTTTGCCCTCCAATAACGCGCGAGGTCCGGGCGGAGTGCATCCGCTCACGAAGGCGAGTAACAGGGCGAGCAGCCAGACCGCAAAGCCGGGACACCGCGCTGCGATGCTCCGGCCCGCGTTCAGCGGGCGAAATGATTGTAACAGCGCGCCCGCTCTGCCAGTTCGGTTGCGCCGTTGAACACGGCGCGAATGGCGCAACGCGCCGTCCCTGCCAAGGTGGAGACGCACCTGCGGGTCCGCCTTCGCGAAATTGCCGCGAAGCTTTTTGATGGTCAGCATTCTGCGTGGTGGTAACATCCGCGCCCTGATGTGTCAACTCAGCGCGGCTCAAATTACCGTTGCTGAAGCGGCGTGAATACCGCGAATTAGCGCAATGGATTTTCTGGAAGTGGAAAGAATTATGCGTATTGGTGGAACGGTGCGAAGACAGCGCCCGCTTTGGGGACAAAACTTTGGCCTTTTTCTCTGTCTTCTCGCCCTCCTCGTCTGTCATGCCAACGCCGAGCCTCCCCTGACGGCTTCCAATGCCCCCCCGTCGACCGCTCGCGTCGTCATTGTCCAGGATCCATTTGCGATGGAAAAACTTATTCCCGTCCCGGACAAGATTCAGGCCATGGTCGATCGTGCGATGACCAACCTGACCGCGAAGTCAGACCTTGTCGAGGCGTGGCGCAGCATCGTTTCCACCCAGGACATCGTCGGCGTCAAGGTCTTCTCTTCACCGGGACCGAACAGCGGCACCCGATCCGCTGTCGCCGCCGCTGTGGTGAAGGACTTAATTGCCGCGGGCATTCCGCCGCGTCACATTATTCTGTGGGATCGGCAATCCATCGATTTGCGTCTGGCCGGTTATTTCGAATTCGAAGAACGCTTTGGCATCCGCGTCGCCGGCAGCATTGAAGCCGGTTACGATGACAAGACCTTTTATGAAACGCCGCTGCTCGGCAACCTGAGTTGGAGTGACCTCGAATTCGGCAAGAAAGGCCCCGGCATCGGGCGCAAATCCTATGTCACCAAGCTCATCACGAAAGAGATCACCAAGATCATCAACATTTCGCCCATGATGCATCACAATCTCACCGGGGTTGCGGGCAATCTCTACACCCTGACGGTTGGCAGCGTGGACAATACCTTGCGTTTCGAAAATGAAGCTTCGCTCGCCCGCGCCGTCCCTGAAATCTACGCGCTCCCCGTTCTGGGCGATCGTGTGGCACTGAACATCGTGGATGCCTTGATCTGCCAGTATGAAGGCCAGGACCGCGGCCTGCTGCACTATTCGAGTTCCCTGTACGAGTTGCGTTTCAGCCGCGACCCCGTGGCGCTGGATGTGTTATCGCTGCAAGAAATCGACCGCGAGCGCCAGGCGGCGGGCATCACCACCACGATCACCAATTTGGAACTCTATCCCAACGCCTCGCTCCTCGAAATCGGCATCAGCGATCCCAAACGCATCAAAGTCGAACGAATCGGAGCGGAATAGCAGTCTGCGCCGGATTCGCGCGAGAAAGTAGGCGTCCCCGAGCCCCTTCGTCCCGATTCCCGAATCCGTGCCGAGAATTATTGCGAAAGCGAAATAATTCTCTTGACATGCTACGAGTCTCAGGTAAAAAAGCGGCATGACCCCTTCGTGTGGCGTTGTTATGCCGCCACAGCTTCCTCCTCGAGGAATGCTGCGCACTCTCGTATTTGACGAGAACAAATGCTGGATTCTTTCAAAAAAAGTGCAAATCAGCCGATAATCCCGAGCAGTATCCCCGCTTAAGAAAGCAACCATATTCAGAAAGCCCGCGTCGACCGGAAATCGAAAACCACCGAACACCGACTGCTTATGAAGAAAATCCTGATCCTTGCCCTCTGTGCTGCCGCCATTCCAACTTACGCTTTGCCGACGTACGAACCTTTCACCGAATACTCGAACGCATGTGTTTTGACCGGCAGCAATGCCATCAATCTTGCCACTGGCGCGTTCATTGCTCCCAGTGGGGAAACCTGGACCAGCCTCAATTTCAGCGGTACGGCGGGTACGGGCCTGCACGGCCTGGACATTCTGGTGACCAACAATTCTGCCAGTGTGTTCACGGCCACGGCCTTGTCCTCAATTCTCCCATCCACTTTCCCGGGCTTTCCCCCGGCTGGTAAAGCGATCACCACGGTGCTTGAGAATCCGGCGCAGGCGGGGGCAAGCGCAAACCTTGTGGGCAACAGCGCGGTGCTTACTTTCTCGCAGGACTTCACCCGGCCAACCAATGGGACGAAAACGCTCTACGTGTCCTACTTATTTGACATCGCGCAGGTCGGTCAGGCAGGCCCGAATAATGTGGGCCGGTACCTGGCTTTCGTGGCGTCAACCAACCTGGTTGAAGGAAGCAACACCACTGGGGCTTTCAAGACCTTTAACAGCATGTTTAACAGCTTTAACAACGTGAGCAACCGGTACGTGGCGCACGGTGTGATTTCCCCATCATCCGGCGTATTGGACATTGGGCCAACCGATTCCAGCGCCGGCAAAGCCCCGAGTCCGTTTCCAGCCACGTTCCCGCTTTCCAGCAATGTCGCGCATTTTGTCGTCGGCCAAATCACGTTTACGACGGGAGCGGTAAAGGACACCAACACGCTTTGGCTGGATCCAGCGGTCAACAGCTTCGGCGGTTCCGCACCGCCTTCAAATCCGATTTTCGCCTACCCCATGACCACCGTCATGAGCGATCTGGGCGGCATGGTGATCATCGACCGCCCCGGCTCTGGCGTTTCCGGCGGCGTGGGAACCAACTACATGGCGAATCTGCTTATCGGCACCACTTGGTCCTACGTGACGGGTGGACCGGAATTTACCAACCAACCCGCTACCGTAAGTGTGCTCATAGGTGGCAATGCGACTCTCAGCGCTGCCGCCGTGGCCGCAGCCCAGAGCGTGTCCTACCACTGGCAGAAGATCGTCGGGGCCTCGACCAATAATCTCACCGACGGAAATGGCACGGCAGGGGGCACAGCGACCGTCAGCGGTTCAGCAACCCCCAACCTGACACTCACCGGCATTTCCCCCGCGGACCTCGGCTCTTATCAAGTGGTGGCAACTGCCAGCGGCACGGGTTTCACTCTGGCCAGTTCAGTCGCGGCCGTGGTTAGCGATCCTCTTTATCTCTCGCAACCACAGCCGGCCCAGTCCCTCTACGGCGGACAGGTAACGTTCACCGCCACCGCGCTAACCACCCATCCCTCATTGACCTACGCCTGGTATGACGGCCCAAATCCCCTCGTGGACGGGCTTCAGATCGACGGCAGCGTCGTAAGCGGATCCTCGGGAACTAGTTCCGGCGGCACGAATACCCTGACTCTAACGGTCAGCAATGTTTCCTACCAAAACAACGGCAGCATCTACAGTTTGTTCGTGACCAACAATTTCAACAATGGCGCGTTCAGTACTCCCGTCGCGCTGACCGTGCTTGACCCTTACATCGTCACGCAGCCCACGAATACAACCGTTCTGGCTGGAACAAGCGCAAGCTTGAGCGTGGTCGCGAACGGCAGCGCACCCGTGAGCTATCAATGGGTCCAGGGAAGCAGCCCCTTGAGCGATGGGCCCGGGCCCGGCGGCAGCACAATCTCGGGTTCCCAAAGCAACATCCTGACCATCACCGGCGTCAACGATGCCAATGATGGCAACTATTACGTCAGTGTCATTGGCAACGCCAGCGGTCAAACCACCAATAGCGCGACCGTGACCTTGGTGGCGGCCGATCCCGTGGCTTTCACCCAGCCACCCCGGTCCCTTGCCGAGCGCGCGGGTGACCATCTGGCATTTACGGTGGGCGCGACGGGCGGAGCTTTGAACTACCAATGGCAATTCAACGGCACAAACATTGCCGGCGCTACTTCGACCGCGCTGGTTTTGACGAATATCCAAACTACGAACGGTGGAACGTACTCGGTGGTGGTCGGCAACATTGCCGGCACCAACAGCGCCTTCGCCACGCTCACGGTGATCAATAGCACGGTGCTGCCCTTGTCGGCAACTAACATTGTGGTCGCACGCGTGGGTGACGGCGTCCAACCGCTGAGCGGCGCGGCCGGCAACACCATTTACCTCGACCAATACACTCCCAGCGGGGTTTACGTGAACACAATTCAGGTGCCGGACGAAGCCGTTGGAAAACCTTATGGCACGGGAGGCAGCGTCAGTCTGACGAACAGCCCCGCGTTGCTCGCCCAAGGCGCGGGCGCGGACGCAATCAACAGCGTGTTCCTGACTCTCTCCGCGGGCAACCAGCAGTACCTCGACCTCGCGGCCTACTGCCAGCAATATCCCTTTTCCGGCGCGGATGTCACCGCCGTCGTCAGCGCCACGAACACCTGGCGCGGCCTTTCGACCATCGACGCCTTCGGCAATTACACGCTGGCCTACACCAACGTCGGGCTTTACAGCGGCGGCAATCACACCATTCGCAGCATGGTGACGTTGGACGGGACCAATTTCTACACCACCGGCCAGGCTGGCTCGGGTGGCGTCAAATACGTCAACAGCACCGTGGGCTCCTATGCGACGGGCAACAACGTCCCCAGTTCGAGCGCCAGCGCCACGGGAGCGCGCGTCGTGCAGGTGGTCAACGGGCCGCTCACCGGTTTCTCCAGCGTCAACAACCTCGTCTGCTCCGACACGGGCGGGCTGTTTGCCAGCGGCGGAACGCCGGAGCCAGGCCCGAGCGGCTTGATCACGTTCACCAACCTGATCCCCGAAGGCGGCCAACCAAACGACTTTGCCTTCAGCCCGGACAATCAGACGGTTTACATTGCCGATGGCCAGGCATTTGCCGGCACTAATATTCAGGCCGGGGGCATTGAGCGATGGGACACCAACAGCTCCGGCGGCGGCTGGAGTTACAGCTACACTCTTGCGCCGCTCAACGGACTCACAAACGGAGCGCAGAGCCTGGCCGTGTATTTCCCGCCCGGCATCACCGTCTGGGGGCCCGGGGTGACTGGCGCCATTCTTTACACCACCTCGTATGACGCCAGGAGCAACAGCCTGACTCAGATTGTGGACAACGGACCCGCTTCGATTCCGACAGTGATCGCCACGGCCGGGCAAAACCAGGCTTTGCGCGGAGTCAGGTTCGGCCCAACCGCCGTGCCGGTCAGCATCCTGACCGGGCCGGTTAATCAAACCAACTTCCCCGGCAATGGCGTCACTTTCTCCGTCACTCCACGCGGCACGCCCCCCTTCACTTACCAGTGGCAATTCAACGGCACGAACATCGCCGGCGCCACGAATTCCAGTTTCACCACAAACAATCTGACGTTCGCGAGCACCGGAAATTATTCGGTGATCGTCAGCAATCTGGTTCCTTCCTCTGCCAGCGCCACCGCCGTTTTGACCGTGACCGCCGGCGCGCCGGTCTTCGCCCTCGGCGTTCAATCCTACGTCGAGACGGTCGGGGACCATCTCGCTTTTGCGCCTTCGATAACCGGCTCGCTGCCCATCGGCGCCCAGTGGTTCCTGAACAATACGGGCAACCCCATTCCCGGCGCGACCAATCTCAGCCTGGTGTTGACGAATATCCAGACCAGCCAAAGCGGCACTTACCTGGTGCAGGTGTCCAATATTTTTGGAACCAACTTGAGTTCGGGCACGTTGGTCGTCACCGCCTCGCCGCAAACCCTGTCCAGCAACAACCTCGTGGTGGCGCGCATCGGCGACGGCGCTCAAGCCTTGAGCGGCGCGACGGGCAACACTCTTTATCTGGACCAGTACACGCCCGCCGGAACCTACGTCAACACCATCCAAATACCGGACGAAGGAATCGGCCAGCCCTACGGCACCGGCGGTTCCGACAGCACGAGCATGCCCTTCGGCAGCCCGGCCTTGCTGGTCTGCGGCGGCAATCTTGCCCCCGCAAATGACGCGCCGTTCCAGGCCCTTCTCAGCCGCTCCGGGGATGGGCAGACGATCAATTTCGCGGGCTACTGCGACGCTTACCCGTTCCTTGGCCCGGACATTACCACGGGTGCGAATGGCGGTGTGAACTGGCGCGGCATCGGCGGCGTCAACGCCTTTGGTCTTTACGCGCTTGCCTATACCAATACCGGCCTTTACAGCCTCGGCGGCCATCAGATCCATGGCGCGGTCACTTCGGACCAAACGAATTTCTGGACTACCGGCGAAGCCGGCTCAACCGCCGTCAAATACCTGACCCCCAGCTTCGAACCGGCCAATGGCGGGGGCATTCCCGGTGTGGGCGGCAGCGCGGCGGGCACCCGCGCCATCCAGGTCGTCGGCGGCAATCTCGACTACAGCGATGTCGGCACCAACCCGGTCGGCATCTATCAGATCAGCGGCCTGCCGCAAAATTCCGCTGTTTCGACCATCCTCATTCCTGAGACCAACAGTCCGATGGACTTCGCCTTCAGCCCTGACGGCAGCACCGCGTACATCGCGGACAACGGCGCGTTCGGCGGCAGCAGCGTTCCGGCCGGCGGCATCGAACGTTGGGACCTGGTCAGCGGCACCTACACCTATAGTTATACGCTGGCCACCGGCGCCGGTTCGACCATTGGCGCTCGCGGCGTGACCGTGGACTTCAGCGCGCAGCCAGCGTGGGGCGCGGGAGTGACCGGCGCGAAAATATTCGCCACCACCGCCGAAGCCACCGGCAACCGCCTCGTCCGGATCATTGACAATGGCGCTGGCTCGGGCGCAACCACCCTGCTCACGACCAGCCCCGGCAATATTCTCAGCGGCATCAAATTCGGCCCGCAAGCTGTGCCCGTCAGCATCGTGTCGCAACCGCAAAACGCCCTCGCTCTCACCGGCTCGGGCGCGTCCTTCTCCGTCGTTGCCAGCGGCAGTCAGCCTTACTACTATCAATGGCAATTCAACGGGACCAATCTCGCCGGCGCGACCCAATCCACCCTGACCGTCAACGCCGCGCAAGCCGCCCTGCCCGGCACTTACACCGCCGTCGTCAGCAACCAGACCCCGTCCACCGCCACCAGTGTCCCCGTATCCATCACCTTCGTTCCCGTGCTCACTTTCAACGGCGACGGGCAGAGTTGGTCCTCCAACGGAACCGCCGGCTTGCCGTTGTACGTTTACAACGGGTTCTCCAACGTCGTGGAAATGACCCAGGGCGTTGGCAATCAAGGCAGCAGCACCTTCTTCAACACGCCCGTGTATGTCGGCGGCTTCCTCGCGACCTGGACCTATCAAGTCATCAATCCCGCCCCGACCAACGCCGATGGCATGGCCTTCGTCATCCAAAATGACCCGCGCGGACCGGCTGCCATCGCCGCGTTTGGCGGGGCCTTCGGCTACGGCAGCGTCGGCGCCATCACCCCCAGCGCGGCGATGGAATTCAACCTCTTCTCCGGCGCGGCCTCGGGCGCGGGTGTTTCCTTCAACACCAATGGAGCCCTCGGCCCGAACGTCAACCCGGCTCCGCTGGTGCTCGACAGCGGCAATCCCATCGACGTCTCCGTCCATTACCTCAACGGACTCGCCACCCTGGCCATGCTCGACACCGTCACCAGCAATGCCTTCACCACCAACGTGAGCGCCAACATCCCGGCGATCGTCGGCGCCAACCAGGCATATGTCGGCTTCACCGGCTCGGATGGCGGTGCCGTCTCCACCCAGACCATCAGCAACTTCGTGTTCACCAGCCTCGTCAGCCTCTCGGCCCTGCCGACGAACAGCGCCTCGCTGACCCTGACCTGGCCCACCGGCATCGGCGGCTACGTCCTCCAACAGAACTCCACCATCGGCGGCGGCACTTGGGTGAACGTGACCAACCCCGTCAGCGTGGTAAACGGCTTGAACCAAACCACCGTCCCCATCACCGGCGGCTCCCAGTTCTACCGGCTCGTCAACCCTTAACCAGCAACGCAAAGGGCGGGGACATCCTTGTCCCCACTAAATCCACCGCCAGCGCTTCGGCAGATGGGGCGGGCAGTCCCCTGCCCGCCGCTCTCCGGCAGCTTCAGCGTTACGCGCCCTTGCAGCGGGACTCGCCGCCACCCTGCTGCAAGCTACTTTGTTTCACTTTGTTTCACTTTGTTTGGCCTTGTCACAATCTCGGTCCGCTTCCGATCCAATCCGCTGCCCATCAAACGTTTGCGGTGATTTTATGGATTCCCCGCTGCTTTGAGCGGAATTGCTGGGGGTTCTTTGACTCTGCCTTCACGGCGGAGCCGTGATAAAGATTAGCCGGGCGGTTGAGCGCCAGCGACACCCCGGACCAGCATCAAAAGCTCCCAGCACCCCCCCCGGAGGGTGTGCCAGAAATGACTTCCTCCGCCAGACCACCTTCCGGCCCCCGGCAAAAAATCGAGGCTTAATTTACTTTAATTTGGTTTAATTTGGAGCCTGTCTCGATAGGGAGCGCTGGCCGGGCCGTAGCTTTCGAGCGAAGGACGGTCACTCCGTGCGCGCCGACGGGGGCAGAGGACTGCCCGCCCTACCGGAATAGGTTATTAATTCGCCTTAATCTCGCGGCCCAAGGCACCCCGAAAATCAAGCCCGACCCTCGCGCCCCAGCCTTCAGGCCGAGCGCAATCCAAGAGCTTTCGCGACTGCTCTGCCCGGTAATGCCACCCGCCTTAGCCGGAACCATGCGGTTGGTTTTGGGGAGCACACGCGCCCCCGCGTGTGCCGACCGGCGCCCTCGCCGGTCGGAACCGAAGCGCTCGGCGATCACCAAACGGTGGACCATTCGGACACCCTCGTGTGGCTGGCGAGGCGCCAGCCACAGCACGCGAGGGCGCGTGCGCTCCCCCGATCCAACTGCATCATTCCGGCTTGGCAGAACCGAACCCCCAGCGCCAACGGCGCGCTCCATACCAGCCTGGCCCAACGGGCCAGGCATCCAATCTAACCCGCTCAGGGCTGTAAGCCCGGCCCAGCGTATCTTCCCGTTCCACCCCAAGCCGAATATTTCCCCGATAAGTGGAAATATGCGGAAATAAGCGGAAATACATGGAAATAAGCGAAAACTCAGCGCTCATTCCGGGCTTCGGGGTTCGATTTTGCCGCCCAACTTTGGACTTCGGACTCTATCGGCCGAGCCTTCAGCTTTCGCATTGAATTGTCAAAGAACCAACCCGCCCCCAAACGGAGCCGGGCAAAATTCACCCGCACGACGCGCCAATCGCGCGACGCCACCCACCTTCAGGATGCCCTCCCATCCTTTTAACGCTGCGAATAGAACACTTCCTTTCCCTGAAGTCAACTGAATATTTCATACCGCCGTCGCGCCACCCGTTTCATCCAGTCACTTTCAGCCTCTTCACAGCGGAGCCGTGACAGACATTAGCCGGGTGGTTGAGCGCCAGCGATACCCCCGGATCACCGTCAAAATTAAGCGCACCCCAGCGGGGTGGCAGAAGCGGTCGGTTGTAGCAGGCTAGCGCCCGAATGGTTGATCCTTTCACTGCACAAGCATGCTCTTGTATAGCGGCCAGCGGCGCTCGCCATCTTCCAGGTATATGTCAACTTTAACAGGCACTCGTTGGAATGCGTACCCCTTGCCACACTGCACGAACCCAGTCTTGGTTTGTTGCGAGGTAAGGGGCAGATCACTGTAGCTTACCGCGTACTCCGCCGTCTGATCCAACACTTCGCCGGTCAGTGACAACCATACGAATCTGAGTTGCACCTGTTTCAAAGGCTCATTGCCTGCATTCTTTAGGCGATAATCCACACGTGCCACGAACATGTTGTCCCCGCTTAGACTCTTGGTCGTGTCGAACGATCGCCTGATCACTTCAAATTTTACTGATTCCGCCAGATTCTTCAGCCTAAACTGGACTGGCACTTTGGCGGCGAGGAAACATTTCTCCCCGCCCGAAAGCGTATAGGAAACATCGAGTTCATAGATCATATTTTCTTGCAGTGGCTCCTTCAGGATGAAAATCACCTCCCGACTCACTTCACTTCCTTGACTCAAATTCGAAAGCAATTCGAATCCTTCCGCAACTTGCTTCCCCCGCTGCCCCAACCCGAGGCCAATACCCGGGTTTTCCCAAGCACGGTCCCCACTGTTCCGGATCGAAAAAGTCAGTTTCAAAATAGAGCCACCAACATCTACGTAATTCGTCGTGATCGAGAAGGATAAATTCCACGGGAATACATCCTTCGCGCCCGGGTGAACGACATCGTAGATCTTCTCAAATGCGTTCGTGGCATTGGCGGGCCATTTATCAAAGGGATTGCTCGCGCAAAAGTATTCAACGTTTGAGCGGACCTCCTCGTTTAAGCCGGATCGTGCGTACTCAGCAACAATCTTCCGCGCCCACTCAAAATCTCGGAAGAGTTTCCAACCTTGCAGTTCTTTGACGCACTTGAACTCGAGAACGCGTTCCCCATCATTAGCGCCATCTTGCATGAATCTCCGAAACCGGGCTCTCGCCAGCTTGCCTGATGGACCGCCTGAATACGTTATGGATTCCATCGCCACGAAGCGATACGACGCACCCCCACCCGAGAACTCCTTGCCTATTTCGTCGGCTGTCAACGCCGACTTGCAGGGAGTTGCCATCAGTTCATGCATGGCATTGAAGTCCCTCTCATTGCAACGGGCGTAAATGGCCCGGCACAACGTCTCAATCGCGCGGTCATCCTCCGAAATTGCCGGATCTTCCACGCTCGCTCTTTCCTTCTTTGCAAAAACTCTGGTCGTATCGGAACTTGGCCGCAATGCTGAATCCGCCCTGCTTCTTCCCATCTGCCAGAACAGGACCGCACAACCAGCAACGGCACAGAGAAAGCCGGCGCCAATCATGACCCACAAAAAAGCGCGTGATTTTGTTCCCAGAATGATCGGCTCCTGGCAGTGAGGACAGGAAGCTGCTTGTCCGGCTATTTCCTTTGGAAAGGCAACGTGCCCGCCGCACTTTGGACAACTGATTTTTGATTCACCCATAGGCTTGGAGCCCTGAGAGTAATAGAAAACTATCCCGTCCTCAACAACTTTGCGGATACGAACTATGGTCGTGGGCAGGACAGTCAAAGGGAAAGTCCTCACGCGCTTGGCTCCCTGAATTTTACAACACACCCCCACTATCATATTGCGCCCTGCCCGGTTTTTCCCGTAGTTTCAGCCTCGATTGGCATGAAGATCTATATTGACGGGAAATATTACAGCGAACGGGACGCGAAGATTTCGGTTTTCGATCACGGGCTGCTTTACGGGGACGGCGTGTTCGAAGGCATTCGCGCCTACAACGGTCGCGTGTTCAAGCTCAAGGAACACATCGACCGGTTGTTCTATTCCGCCAAGGCCATCCTCCTGACGCTCCCGCTCCCGCACGCGCGGATCATGGAAGCCGTGGTCGAAACCTGCCGCCGCAACAAACTCCGGGACGGTTACATCCGCCTGGTCGTAACCCGCGGCGCGGGCACGCTCGGCCTCAACCCGAACCGCTGCAAAAACCCCTCGGTCATCATCATCGCGGACAAGATCCAGCTTTACCCCGAGGAGTATTATCGCAAGGGCCTCGAAATCATCACCGTGCCCACCACGCGCAACCTGCACAGCGCGCTGAACCCGGCCATCAAATCGCTCAACTACCTGAACAACATCCTCGCCAAGATCGAGGCGGCCAACAGCGGTTGCGAGGAGGCCATCATGCTCAACGCCGAGGGCTTCGTGGCCGAGTGCACCGGCGACAACATTTTCATCGTCAAAGGCAACCACCTCCTGACCCCGCCGCTTTCCGCCGGGGCCCTCTACGGCATCACCCGCCAGACCGTCATCGACCTCGCAAAAAAATCCGGCTTGGCAGTGGCGGAACCGAACCTGACGCGTTATGATTTGTTCAACGCGGATGAATGCTTCCTGACGGGAACCGGGGCCGAAGTCATTCCGGTGGTAAAAATCGATGGGCGGATCATTGGGACGGGCAAACCCGGCCCGGTGCTCCGGCGGCTCGTTGAGCAATACCATGCCTTGACTAATAGCTCCGGTGAGCCGATATACGAGTGAGACTTATATGTTGTGTTGTATTTGCAAAGAGAAAGACGCCACCGTGCATTTGACCCAGATTGCCGGGGACAAAATGCAGAAGGTGGACCTCTGCGAAGAGTGCGCCAAACACAAAGGGGTCAATGACCCCGCCGGCTTTTCGCTGGCCGACCTGCTGCTCGGCCTGGGCGCGTCCCAGGAGCTCCAGCAAGCCGCCGGCGGCGTGGAGCTGAAATGCCCGCGTTGCGGGTTCACCCAGGCCGATTTCAAAAAGGCCGGTCGCCTCGGCTGCTCGGATTGCTACACGACTTTCGCTGAGGGCCTCGAAGGCCTGCTCAAAACCATGCACAAGGGTGTGCGGCACCTCGGGAAGGTGCCCCAATCCCTGCAACAAAGCCGCGACCTCACCGAACGGCTCAAAGTCCTGCGCAAGAAGCTCGATAAAGCCGTGGACGATGAGAATTTCGAACAGGCGGCCTTGCTTCGGGATGAAATCAAGCAGATGTCCAGCAAATTGGGCAATCTGGCCGCCACCTGATGCCGATGAACATCCACGAATTCCTCATTCCTCCCGCTGACAGTGCCCGCCGCAAAGGCCCGCATGACCGCATCGTCATGTCGAGCCGGGTCCGCCTGGCCCGAAATGTGAAGAATGCGGCGTTTCCCGGTTGGGCGAAAAAACCCGAACGGATCCGCGTTTTGGAGTTAATCCGGCCCGCCATCGAGGGCTTGCCGGAAATGAAGGACGCTTTTTCCGAATCCATGGACAACCTGTCCACCCTGGACAAGCAAATCCTCGTGGAACGGCACTTGATCAGCCGCGAACACGCCGCCAAGAGCGCCGGCAGCGGCCTCGTCTTGAACAAAGAGGAGTCCCTCTGCGTGATGATCAACGAAGAGGACCATCTCCGCATGCAGGCTTTGCGTCCCGGTTTGCAGCTCAAGCAGGCCTGGGTGGCCATCGACCACGCGGATACCTCGCTCGAAAAGAAGCTCGACTACGCTTTCAGCACGGATGTTGGCTATCTGACCGCCTGCCCGACGAACCTCGGCACCGGTATCCGGGTCAGCGCCATGTTGCACCTGCCCGGCCTCGTGCTGGCGGAACAGATTAATCCCATTATCCAGTCCGTTAACAAACTCGGTTTGGCCGTCCGCGGCCTCTACGGCGAAGGCACCGAGGCGCTGGGAAATGTCTTCCAAGTGTCCAATCAGATGACACTCGGCGAAACCGAGACCGCCATTGTCGAGCGCCTGGACAAGGTTCTTTCGCAAATCATTGAGCACGAAGAGAATGCCCGGGATACGCTCCTGGAAAAGAAGGCCAAAATGGTCTATAATAATATTGGTCGCGCTTACGGCACCCTGGCCAACGCCCACAGCATCACTTCCAAGGAAACCATGAATCTCCTCTCGATGATGCGGTTGGGCATGGATTTGGGGCTGTTTCCAGGCAGTGATCGGACTTTGACCGATGAACTGTTTATTTTGACGCAACCCGCTCATTTGCAGAAACAACACTCCGAAAAACTTTCCGCAGAGGAACGGGATGTGCTTAGAGCAGATATGTTGCGCGAGCATCTGCGGAACGTGAGCCGGCCAATTTCAAAGCCCGCGGGCGCCGGCGGGGCGGGATTGGACAAACCTAGCAAGTAGAAGCAGATTGATTTTATGGCAAACGACGACGCAATGAACAACTTTACGCCCCGTGCCCAACAAGTCCTGGCATTGGCGCGCAAGGAGGCCGACCGGTTTAACCACAACTTTGTCGGCACCGAACACCTTTTGCTCGGCCTGATCAAATTGGGCCAGGGCGTGGCGGTTAATGTACTCCAAAAACTTGGCCTCGACCTCGAAACCGTCCGCATGGAGGTCGAAAAACAGGTGGGCACCGGCCCTGATCAGAAAATGATCGGCAACATCCCCTACACCCCCCGGGTGAAGAAGGTGCTGGCCCTCGCCGCCAAGGAAGCCCGCGCGCTCAACCATACTTATGTCGGCACGGAACACATCCTCCTCGGCCTGTTGCGCGAGGGCGACGGTGTGGCCGCCCGGGTGCTCAAAAACCTGGACATCGACATCGAGCAGACCCGCCAGGAGATTTTGAAGGAATTGGACCCCAACTTCGCCGCCCAGGAAGAACAGCCCCCCGGCGAAGGCGCTGGCCAGCCGGAGAAAGCCGCTCCCGCGGAGAAGAAGGGTGAAGTCAAGACCCCGGCCCTCAAAGCTTTCGGACGCGACCTGACCGAAATCGCCCGCAAGAATGAAATGGACCCGGTGATCGGTCGCAAGAATGAAATCGAACGGGTGATCCAGATCCTTTGCCGCCGCACCAAGAACAACCCGGTGCTCCTCGGCGAAGCCGGTGTCGGCAAAACCGCCATCGTGGAAGGTCTCGCCCAGGAAATCGCCGCCGGCAACGTTCCGGAATTGCTGCGCGAGAAGCGCGTCATCACGCTGGATCTCGCCTTGATGGTCGCAGGCACCAAATACCGTGGCCAGTTCGAGGAGCGCATCAAAGCCGTCATGGACGAAATTCGCCGCGCGAAGAACATCATTCTGTTTATCGATGAATTGCACACCATCGTCGGCGCCGGTTCCGCCGAAGGCACCATGGATGCCTCGAACATCATCAAGCCCGCGCTCAGCCGCGGCGAGATGCAGTGCATCGGCGCCACCACGTTGAACGAGTATCGCAAGTACATCGAGAAAGACGCCGCCTTGGAACGCCGTTTCCAGAGCGTCAAGGTGGAAGCGCCTTCCATCGAGGAAGCCGTGCTCATCCTCAAGGGCCTGCGCTCGAAGTACGAAGAACATCACAAAGCCGAATTTACCGACAAGGCCGTCGAAGCCGCGGTCAAATTGTCCGATCGCTATATCCCGGACCGTTTCCTGCCGGACAAGGCCATCGACCTCATGGACGAGGCCGGTTCGCGCGCCCGCATCGGCACCATGACCCGGCCGCCGGAAGTGAAGCAGATCGAAGGTGAAATCGAGGATATCAAGGGCCGCAAGGAACGCGCCATCCGCGAACAGGATTTCGAAGGCGCGGCCTCCATGCGCGACAAGGAAAAACAAGCCAAGGAAAAGCTTGAATCCGTGTTGAACGCCTGGCGCACGAATCGCGAAGAGAAGCGCGTCCGCGTGGACGAGGAAGACATCCTCCACGTCGTTTCCAAGTGGACCGGCATTCCGCTCAAGCGGATGGAGCAAGGCGAAGCAGCGCGTCTCCTCGCCGTGGAAGACCAGATGTCCCACACGGTCATCGGCCAGCGCGAGGCGGTATCGGCGATTTGCAAGGCCTTGCGCCGTTCGCGCGCCGACCTGAAGGATCCTCGCCGGCCCATTGGCACTTTTGCGCTGCTGGGTCCGACCGGTGTCGGCAAGACCTTGCTGGCGAAGACGCTTGCGGAACAAATGTTTGGGGACAGCAAGTCGCTGATCCAGCTCGACATGAGCGAGTACATGGAAAAATTCAACGTCTCGCGCCTGGTCGGTTCGCCGCCGGGTTACGTTGGCTACGAAGAAGGCGGCCAGCTTACCGAGCAAGTCCGGCGCAAGCCATACTCGGTGGTGCTGTTCGATGAAATCGAAAAGGCCCACCCTGACGTCTGGAACATGCTCTTGCAGATCCTGGAAGAAGGCAAGCTGACCGACAACATCGGCCGCGTCGTCAACTTCCGCAACACCATCATCCTGATGACCTCGAACGTGGGTTCCGAGACCATCAAGAAGCAGTCCACGCTCGGCTTTTCGCCCATCTCGGACGAAAGCAGCTATGAGAAGATGCGCGAAAAAATCCTCGAAGAGGCCAAGCGCACCTTCCGGCCCGAATTCCTGAACCGCCTCGATGATGTCATCGTGTTCCGTTCGCTGACCAAGCCCGACTTGATCGAAATTCTCGATCTCGAAATCGGCAAGGTCATGGAACGCCTGAAGCACAAGAACATCACGCTGACCCTCGACGAGAAGGCGAAGGACTTCCTGGTGGAAAAAGGCTACGACCCGAACTACGGCGCGCGCCCCATGCGCCGCTCCGTCGAACGGTTCCTGGAAGACCCGCTTGCCGAGGAAATCCTCAAGGGCAACCTCCACGAGAACGATCCCATCCACGTGACGTTCGAGAAGGACAAGTTGGTATTCATCCAGAACGCCGCCGCCCAAGGCGCGCTCTCGAGCTAATTTGATTTAGTATGGAGCCCCGGCTTTAGCCGGCTGGGGCTTCCTTTAAATCAACGAACCCTTGGATATTTCGCGCCTTCATTGCGTGTGCGAGCGCCTTGCCGCCTAAAGGCGGGACTCCACCCGAGTCCAGAGCCGCTTTTACCATAGCGGAATGCGTTCGAGCAGAAATCCCTGCCCTCGCCAACCGCAACCCTACTGCGCCATTACCCGGTAGAACCGCTGCGGAGCGTTCCCGATGGAATTCGTCATCGAACCGCTTGCGCCGCTGGCCGTGATGGGATCTGATTGGCTCCAGTTCGTCGCTGACAGGTCGTCCTTGTATTGAAGCACGTAACTCGTGTGGCCAGGTACCGTGGCCCAGGTAATGACGGCGATGCCGTTACTGATGCCGATCGATTGGATCGAAGGCCCGCTTGGGGGCGTGCCGGCGTTGACAAACACCGTGAAGCTGTTGGTCGCGCTGAGATGCTGCGCATCCACCGCGAAGGGACTGAAATCCGTCACCACAGTTGTGATCAGGTTGGTGCTGGGCGCCTGGCTGGCCAGCGGCGTCCAAGTAATGATGCCGTTGCCATCAATCACCGCATTCGTCGGACCGGTTTGCAATACATAGCTCAGCGAATTGGCCGGAATATCCGAATCCGTCGCCGTGTTTGTCACCACCAGCGTCGCAAAACTGAGGACCGTCACGTTGGTTTGCGCCGGCAATACCGGCGCGGTGTTCACTTCATTCACAGTCACGGTAAAGCTGTTGGTTGCGCTCAGGCCGCCGCTGTCGCTTACCACCGTGGTGATCGTATTGGTGCCTGGCCCTTGAGCTTCGGTCGGCGTCCACGTGATCACGCCATTGGTATCGATCACCGCATTGGTCGGCGGATTCAACAACTGGTAACCCAGCGTCAGGGCCGGAATGTCCGAATCGCTGGCTGCGTTGGTCACGGTCAGTGTCGTCAATTCGTTCACGGTCTGGTTGGTCTGGGCGGACAGCGACGGGCCATTGTGAATGGCGTTGACCGTCACTGTGAAACTGTTGGTCGCGCTCAAATGCTGTGAGTTGACCGCGTTGGTGTTCGTGTCCGTCACCACGGTCGTGAACACATTGGTGCTGGGCACCTGGCCCGTCACCGGCGTCCACGTGATCACGCCGCTGGCATCAATCGCGGCATTGGTCGGACTCGCCAGCAAAACATACGCCAGCGGGTTGACCGGAACATCCAAATCCGTCGCCGTGTTCGTCACCACCAGGCTCGCCAAACCAGCCGTCGTTCGATTGCCCTGGGCCGGCAATACCGGCGCGGTGTTCACTTCATTCACGGTCACGGTAAAGCTGTTGGTTGCGCTCAGGCCGCCGCTGTCGCTTACCACCGTTGTGATCGTATTTATACCCGGCCCCTGTGCCTCATTCGGCGTCCACGTAATGACGCCACTCGCGCTGATCGTGGCGTTCGTCGGCGAATTCAAGAGCTGATAGTTGAGTGGCAGCGGAGGAATATCCGAATCACTGGCCGCATTCGTCACCGTCAGCGTCGTCAATTCATCGATCGTCCGGTTGCCTTGGACCGCGAGCGAAGGCCCGTTGTGAATGGCATTGACCGTCACCGTAAAACTGTTGGTGGCGGTCAGATGCTGGTTGATGAGCGCGAACGGATCAAAGTTGGTCACCACCGTCGTAAACACGTTCGTGCTCGGCACTTGCGCCAGCGCTGGCGTCCAGGTGATGACACCATTGCCGGAGATCACCGCATTGGCTGGGGCGGCCAGCAACCCGTAGGTCAATGTGGCAGCCGGGATGTTCGAATCGCTGGCGGTGTTGGTCACCACCAGCGTCGCCTGCGCGACGATGGTCCGATTGGTCTGCGCCGGCAGAGTTGGCGGTACGTTTACATCGTTGACCACCACCGTGAAACTGTTGGTCGCGCTCAACGGCGGCGAGCCGTTGTCCGTCACCACCGTCGTGATGGTATTCGTGCTTGGCCCCTGGCCTTCCACGGGCGTCCATGTAATGATGCCATTGGTATCGATCGCCATGCCGCTCGGCGGCGACAACAACTGGTAAGTCAGGATTTGCGGCGGACTTTCCGCGTCGACAGCCGTATTGGCCACTACCAGCGTCGCAAACTCGTTGACCGTCCGGTTGGTTTGCGACGACAGGATTGGCGCGGTATTGGCGCAGCAAACGCGCCCCGTAACCGTAACCGTATCGATATACCACCCAGTCAGGGCATATGCGTTCAGGGTGTCCGTTGCCAGCCGCCACCGGAATTGCACGGTTTGGCCCGAAGATGCCGGGGGCAGGCTCACGCTCGTGGTGATGAACCCGCCGGAATTCCCGCTCCAAGCCTGGCGTCCGATCAGCGGATTATCGCTGGCAATCACATGGTTATAAGCGCCGCTGATAAACGACCCGCCCCCGTTCGTGATGTCCTGGAACGCGTTGGTGCCGATTTTGAGTTCGAGTACAGCGCCATCAAAGGTCACATTGTTGGTGAATTCGAGGTTGTATTGATGCCTGAACGTGAGTTGATTTGGGCCGCTGGGCAGCACGATGGCGGGTGAAATGAGATCACTGATTCCACGATTGGTCACGTCCATGCCGAATGCCGCATTGGGTGCCGTGTCCCGCACTGCGCTTTGGGTGACCCAGTTCGACGAGTTCGTGATGACCGAGGTCCATCCCGCGGGCAGGGCCGGCGTGGAGACACCGACGTCGAAACTCTGCGAGAAAACCGCTCCCAAGCCCCCCAACGGGAAAACCATCGAGACGGTTCCATAGTTGCTCGCGCCATCCTGCATCTGAAACACGTTCGTAATCGCTCCGCCGCAGGAGCCGCCCGCGATGAACGAGAATGAACGGCTCGCCGCCGCCCCGCCGGCCGTCAGCGCCCCGTAAGTCTGCGGCCCGCTGGGCGCCACGACCCCGTTCGTTTCCAGCAACGTCACCACCAGGTTGGTGGTGTCCGCTCCGCCCACGTTCTTGAATCCAAACAAAAGCGTCACCGTTTCACCAGGATCGATGGCGTTGTTTGTGGGCGTGCAGCCTTCCGCAGTCAGGACGGCCGAGTTTGACGCAATGAGCGCGCTGGCGGGCAGCACAACCACCGTGAAAGCATTGGTCGCGCTCAGGTTGGTGCTCGAACCGCTGTCGCTTACAACCGTTGTTATTATATTGGTGCTGGGCGCCTGGGCGACACTCGGCGTCCAGGTGATGATGCCGTTGGCGCTGATGGCGGCGGTACTGGGCGGAGAAAGCAATTGGTAATTCAAGGGCAAAACTGGAATGTCCGTGTCGGTGGCCGTGTTGGTCACGGTCAATGGCGACAGGGCAAAGATCGTCCGGTTGCTTTGGGCCGGCAGCGAAGGTCCGTTGTGCTGGGTGTTAACCACAACTGTGAATGTGTTCGACGCGACGAGATGCTGTGAGTTGACCGCATTGGTATTGGTATCGGTCACGATGGTTGTGAACGTGTTCGTGCTGGGCACCTGGCTGGCCACGGGTGTCCAGGTAATCACGCCATTGGCAGAGATTGCCGCGTTGGTCGGCGCGACCGACAATGCGTAAGCCAGCGGATTGACCGGAATGTCCGTATCGGTCGCCGTGTTGGTCACGGTCAGGGACGCCAACCCCACGGTCGTCCGGTTGGTTTGCGCCGGCAGGACCGGCGCGGTGTTCACTTCGTTGACCACCACCGTAAAAGCATTCGTGGCGCTCAAAGGCGGCGTTCCGTTGTCCACCACGCGGGTGGTAATCGTATAAGTGCCCGGCCCCTGGGCTTCGCTGGGCGTCCAGGTGATCACCCCATTTGAGCTGTTAATGGCCGCAGTCGCCGGTGGACTCAACAACGTGTAAGTCAGGGTTTGCGCGGGAGTGTCTCCGTCGATGGCCGTGTTGGTCACGGTCAATAGCGTCAACTCATTGACAGTCTGGGCAGCCACCGCCGACAGAACCGGAGGTGTGTTCCAGCAGGAAGAGGCGGGGCAGTTGCTGACGACCACACTATCAACGTACCAACCAGAGACAGTCGTGGCATTGCCCGTATCGGTGGACAAGCGCCATCTCAATTGAACCGTTTGCCCGGACGCGCCAGGAGGCAAATCAACCGTGGTGGTGACGAAATTCGCAGCGTTGCCGCTCCAGGCCGCCCGACCCAACAACCCGTTATCACTGCCAATGGTGCTGTTATATCCCCCGGCCAGGAAAGTCCCGCCCGCCGCTTGAATGTCGGTAAATGCACCAGCGCCGATCTTGATTTCCAGCACGCCACCGTCGTACGTGGTGCCGCCGGCGCTTTCCAAATTATACTCATGCCGGAACGTAAGCTGGTTTGGTCCGGCGGGCAGTGCGATGGACGGTGAGATGAGATCGTTCGTGCCTTTGAGGGTGACATCGAGCGCAAACGCGGCGTTGGGAACAGTGTCTCTCACGGTCGCTTCCGTGGACCAGTTCGTCCCCACAGTTGAACTCGTCGTCCATCCTGCCGGAAGCGCGGGAGCGGTTACTCCGTCGAAATTCTGCGAGAAAACCACGCCGGGTCCCCCGGAAACCGCAATGCTGACGGTGGCCGTGCCCAGAACATTCGCGCCATCCAACGCGCGATATATGAAAGTGTCCACGCCGTTGAAACCAACATTGGCAGTGTAGGTGAACCCGCCGTCGGGGTTGAGCGTGAGAATGCCGTTGGCAGGCGGAGTCACCACGGCCGCGGTGAGATTGGTCCCGAAGACCCCAGTATCACCAGCCAAAACTCCCGGTGCGGCCACGACCAGCGGAGTGGTTCCGTTGGCGCTGTAGCCCGCGCCGACAACCAAGCTGCTGACAACCACATTGCGCACTGAAAAGTTGTAGTTGGTCGCATCCGTCCACCGCTCCACATCGATGGCGCCTCCGGCATACGGTTGATTTGCATCAGCGGCACTTACGACTTGAACACCGTCATAGTAGGCGGCCACCTGGTTTCCGAAGACCGCAAGCTTCACGCTGTGCTGGTTCGTACCCACGGATGGCAGGCTAACCGGCGGATTTAGCGCCGTGAAACCCTGGTAACTTGTGAACTTGAACAGCGATAGGACGCTGGAGCCGCCTGCGGAGCCTTCGGGATAGACCCAGGCCGCATAATGCGTTCCGGCAACGGGATCCAAGTACATGCCGATGCCCCCGCCGAAAGCATTTGTGGCAAATTGAATTTTCGCCTGCATCACATAGTTGGTCCAACTATTGGTCGGCATGATGGCATATGCGTAACTGGTCAGATTCTCATTGGTGTCCAATAGCGCGCCGCCAGTCACTGTCCAGGCGTTTCCGAATGCCGCCACCCACGGGGCCAACGGTCCCGGATCGGTCCCGCGCGTGAAATTGTCCAGGAAAAGCGTCCCAGGCGGCAGCACGGACAGCGTCACGTTGGCGTTGCCGGAGTTGGCCACCCCGTCAGTCGCCCGATAAACAAAACCGTCCAGACCGCTGAAGCCGGGAGAGGGCGTGTAAATGAACCCGCCGTTGTTCGTCAGCGCAAGCGTGCCGTTCGTCGGGCCGCTTATCAGCACCGCGGTCAGGCTGTTCCCGTTGGTTTGCGAATCGTTCGCGAGCACGCCCGGAGCCGGGACTAAGAGAGGCGTGTTCACCGCCAGGCTGTAGCTGTCGCTGAGCGCCACGGGCGGCACCTCGGCGAGAACAGTGATGCTTACGGTCGCCGTGCTGGAATTCGTCACTCCGTCGCTGGCGCGGTAGGTGAAAGTGTCCGCGCCGACATAATTGTTCGTGGGCGTGTAAACGAATCCGCCGTTGTTGGTATTCAAGTTCAGCGTGCCGTGGGCCGGCCCGGTCACCAAAACTACAGTTAGAGGCCCGGATCCGCCTGTGTCATTGCCCAACACGCCCGGGGCGGCGACGTTCAGGCTCAGGCCCTGGGTCACGGTGTAATTATCATTGCTCGCAACCGGCGGGACGGGCGGCGAGACAGTAATGGTGACACTTGCCGGGGTCGAGTTCGACACCCCGTCGCTGGCCCGATACCAGAAAGTGTCCGTCCCGGTAAAATTGTTGCTCGAAGTGTAGGTGAATCCGCCGTTGGTGTTGAGATTCAACGTGCCGTGAGCCACGTTGGTTGCGAGCACCGTGTGCAACGGCCCGGTCCCGCCACTGTCATTCGCCAGCACCCCGGGAGCCGGCACCGTGAGCAGAACGCCGCGTGTGGCGTTGTAGGCATCATTGTTGGCCACGACGGCGCTCGAAAGCAGTGTCACCACCACATTGTCCACGAACATGTTGTATTGAACGACGTCCGTCCACATATCAAGGCTTACAGCCCCGTTGGTGTAAACCGGCGCCGCAGTGTCCGTGTCGGTGACGTTGATGCCGATGGCGCCATCATAAGACACGGTGATCTGGTTGCTCGTCATCGCGAGTTTGATCGTATGATAGTTGGTGCCAACGGAGGGCAGGTTGGTGACCCCCATGAAAGCGAAATTACCGGTGCCGTTGTAGCCGAAGGATGAGTAGCTCTGGAACTTGACCAGGCGCAGGGCATTTCCGCCGCCCGGGGAAGCGTCGGGATAAAGCCACGCCGCGTAATGAGCGCCGGTGGCCGGGTTCAGCCGCCCGCCAATACCCCCGCCCCAGGCGTTGGTCGTCGAGAATCTAACCTGGGCTTGCACTGAATAATCCGCATAGCTGTTTGTTATGCTGACATAGCCGTAGTCTCCGGAAGGATTGAGGCCGGCCACCATCGCCCCTCCGGTCACCACCCAATTGTCGCCCGTGACGGCGGTCACGACATTCCACGGAGCCGGCGGGGCGGGATCGTTTGTGCGTGTGAAATTATCCGTGAAAACTTGCCCGTAAACGGCCGGGGACGCGAGGACCAAGGCAGTGCACACAACCGCCAGCCTTTTCTTCCAGTCAAAGGTTGCTATCTTCATTTTCGTCGGCTTTTTTTCTGATCAGTCAGTCGGAAATTCCATTCTGCGCAATTGGGATAAAGGTGAACAAACGTCGCGTTCTGATCAATTTCCCGGCACCATCATGACGCGATAAAACCGCTGCATCGAACCGCCGCTGACGTTTGTGGTGGTCAGGGACTCTCCTCCCGCTCTCATTCCCGTGTCACAAGGATTCCAATTTGTGGTCAGCAGGTCGTCCTTGTATTGCAGTTGGTAGCTATACCCGGGGGTCGAACTCCAGGTAATCCAGGCGACCCCATTGGTAAGGCTGACCGAGAGGATCAACGGCGGCGGCGGCGGCGGATTGACAGTCACCGTGAACGAGTTGGTGGCGCTCAACGGAGGCTGGCCTTGATCGGTGACGACCGTGATGATGTTGTTCGTCGTGCCCGCCTCGGCCTGGCTGGGCGTCCACGTAATCACGCCGCTGGCATCGATGCTGGCCGTCGTCGGCGCGTTCAACAACGCGTAGCTCAGTGCCCAGGCCGGAATATCCGAATCGCTCGCGGTATTCGTCACCGTGAGCGGCGTCAACTCGTTCACCGTCCGGTTACTTTGAACCGGCAGCGACGGACCGTTGTGGACGGCGTTCACCGTCACCGTGAAACTGTTGGTCGCGCTCAAATGTTGCGCATTGACGGCATCCGGATTGGAATCCGTCACCACGGTCGTGAACACATTGGTGCTGGGCACCTGGCTGGCGACCGGCGTCCAGGTGATAATGCCGTTGGCGTCAATCGCGGCGTTGGTCGGGCCGGTTTGCAGCACATACGCCAGCGGGTTGATCGGAATGTCCGAATCGCCGGCAGTGTTCGTCACCACGAGCGTGGCCAAACCGACAATGGTCACATTGGTTTGCGCTGGCAGCACCGGCGCGGTGTTCACTTCATTGACCGTCACGCTAAAACTGTTCGTTGCGCTCAAGCCCCCGCTGTCGGTCACCACGGTTGTAATTATATTTGTGCCCGGCCCCTGCGCCTCGCTTGGAATCCAAGTGATCACGCCACTCGAGCTGATGCTAGCCGTCGCCGGTGGGTTCAAAAGCTGGTAATTGAGCGCCAGTGCCGGCACGTCCGAGTCGCTGGCAGTGTTGGTCACCGTGAGTGGTGTCAATTCATCCACGGTCCG
>JAJPHR010000058.1 GCA_021325145.1 Verrucomicrobiota bacterium
TGGCGGATAAGTTTGGGTGCAGCCGGCGCCATCTTAACCGGCTGTTTCATCAGCACATTGGCCTTTCCGTGGCCGCCCTGAGAATGGAATTGCGCATGCTAAAGGCCCTCTCACTGCTGCAGGAACCTCATGCGAAAATTATCGAAGTAGCCCAGGCATGCGGATTCAATAATCTCAGCCTCTTCAACACGTGTTTCAGGAAACGATTCGGCGCCAGTCCAAGTCAGTGGCGAAAATCGAGTACTCAGGCCGAGGGGCAATCGGCACAGTTGCGGGACAAGCCAAAAGACCAGTTAGGCGGCTCTGATCAAGCCGAAACAAACTGAAACGACCTCTATTTTCAGGCCGTCTTGCAGGGCACGGATCGTTCCACCCGTTGGACGCGGGCGGCTATTGTGGGATTTGGATTTGGTCATCCACGTTGGCGGAACCGGCCACTTTTTCGGCGAGGGTGCGCAACCGGGTCTTCTGGTCCACGCTGGCAGCCTGGCCGCGCAAGGTAATCCGGCCCTGACGGGTGGTAACCTGGACTTGGTTTTTGGCGAAGGGGGCATCGAGCCCTTCGTGGACAATTGCAGCCATGATGTTTCGCGCGAGTTCGGCGTCGGAAAAGGTCGCCGGTTTCGCAATCCGAATCGTGGCGGAACTGCCCTCGATTTTCGGGAACAGGTTTTCCGAGGCTGCGGTCGAAACCGATGCGGGCGCGATTGGAGCAAAGCCCGGGTCCTGCCCGTAGAGATGGCAGGTGGCGGCGACCCAATTCGGGTTGTCCATTTGCGCCCAAATGAAGTCGCCGTTTTGCGCGACGCGGGCGACGGCGGCCTTGTCCACGGCGAGCAGCAAGGCCGAGTCATCCGGATCGAGGCTCAAGGCACTGGGAGGAGCGGCATAATAATTGTGGCCGGCACCGTCGAGCGAAGCGACCAGAAAAACGATTCGTGCCGCCGCCAGGTCAACCATCAAATCGGCTGCCCGGCCAAGGTTCTCGTGTGCGCGGTTGCGGATTTTGAAGCCCGAAAGCCGGCTGAACCTGGTGAAGCCGCGCGGGCAGTCCTGCTCTTTCCAGATCGGGGTCGCGCCGAAGCGGGTATAAGTTTCCGCGATCTTTTTGGAAAAATCCGGCGAGTCCGCCACCTCGCGGGTAATGCAGGGCTCGGCAGTCAGGTTGGTTCGCTCGCCGCCGAGGATTGCCTGATCACCGCCGGCGGAAGCGAAGCTCCCTGCGGGAATGAACACATGGAAATCGCCGTAGATGTGCGCCGGCGCAGCCAGCGCGCCCAGAACCTGGCCCGAACCGAGATTGATGACCAAGTCGTCAATCCGGCCGATTTCGTGGTTCTGGCGATCATGGATTGCGAGTCCAATCAAGTGCGTGGCCCGCTGAACCAGCGGCAGGCGTTCGGGAACCAGATTGGCGGGCGTTTGATTGCCCGCGGCAGATTCCGCGCGCAATGTGTCGCCGCAGTGGATGAGGGTTGCAGTTACGGTCAGCGAAAGAATGTTTTTGGTAAACCGTTTCATAACCATATTCATCTTTTCAAGGCTCCGGCGGGTAAGATCACGCGGAGCTGAAATTCTGCGCTCCGCCGGCAAGGCATTACCGTACAATCTGCGCCTACTCAAGCTTCAGGTTTTGGTCGGTGACGGCGCCGGTGCTTGCGGAAGTGACCAGATGCGCGTACTTGGCCAAAACTCCGCGAGTGTAGCGGGGTTTGGGAGCTTTCCATTGCTTGCGGCGCGCTTTCATTTCCTGAGCGCTAATAACGAGGGACAGGGCGCGCTTCTCCGCGTCGATGACAATGGTGTCGCCTTCCTTCACGAGCGCGAGCGGGCCGCCGACATAGGCCTCGGGGGTGATGTGGCCGACGACGAATCCGTGGGTTCCACCGGAGAAACGGCCATCGGTGATGAGGGCCACTTCCTTGCCGAGGCCCTTGCCCATGATGGCGGAAGTGGGCGCGAGCATTTCGCGCATGCCGGGGCCGCCTTTGGGGCCTTCGTAACGGATCACGACGACGTCGCCTTTTTTGATGCCGCCGTCGAGAATTTTCTTGAGCGCCTGTTCTTCGGAGTCGAACACGCGGGCGCGGCCTTCGAAACGCAGGCCTTCCTTGCCGGTGATTTTGGCAATGCCACCCTCAGGCGAAAGGTTGCCGTAGAGAACAACAAGATGGCTGTCCTTTTTGATCGGGTTATCGAGCGAATGAATGATGGTCTGGCCCGCGGGATACGGCTGTACGCCTTCAAGGTCTTCGCGGAGCGTTTTGCCCGTGACCGTGAGGCAATCGCCGTGGAGCAACCCGGCGTCCAGCAGCGTTTTCATCATGGGGCGGATGCCGCCGATGGCGACGAGTTCGGACATGAGGTGTTTGCCGCTCGGTTTCAAATCGGCCAGCACGGGCACGTGTTTGCCGATGCAGGTGAAGTCGTCGATGGTCAATTTCACGCGCGCGGCGTTGGCCATGGCGAGGAGGTGCAGGACGGCATTGGTCGAACCGCCGAGGGCGATGACGACGGTGATGGCGTTCTCGAACGCCTTGCGCGTCATGATGTCGAGCGGTTTGATGCCCTGACGGAGCAGGTTCACCACAGCCGCGCCGGCCTGGAGGCAATCCTTTTTCTTGGCGGGCGAAACGGCGGCTTGCGCGGAACTGTTCGGCAAACTCATGCCCAACGCCTCAATGGCGCTGGCCATGGTGTTGGCGGTATACATGCCGCCGCAGGAGCCAGGGCCGGGGATGGCGCACGACTCGATGGCTTGCAACTCGGCGTCATTGATCTTTTTGTTGGCATGCGCGCCCACGGCTTCGAAAACCGACACGATGTCCAGTTTGCGGGTGTCTCCAATGATGCAGCCGGGCAGGATGGTCCCGCCGTAAACGAAGACCGCCGGCCGATTCATGCGCGCAATGGCAATCATTGACCCGGGCATGTTCTTGTCGCAACCGCCGATGGCCACAAAGCCATCCATGCCCTCGCAACCAACGACCGTTTCAATGGAATCCGCTATCACCTCGCGAGAGACGAGGGAATACTTCATGCCTTCCGAACCCATGGAGATGCCGTCGGACACGCTGATGGTGTTGAAAATGATCGCCTTGCCGCCGGCCTCATTGGCGCCTTTCTCGGCCTCGAGGGCGAGCTTGTCGATGTGCATATTGCACGGCGTGACCATGCTCCAGGTGGAGGCGATGCCGATGAGCGGCTTCTTGAAATCCTCGGGCTTGAAGCCAACGGGATATAGCATGGCGCGGCTGGGCGCGCGCTCAGGACCGTCGAGCACGAGACTGGAATAGGGGCGAAGCGGATCAACCGGCTTGCTGGCTTTGGACGACGACGACTTTTTCATTCTGGGGTAATATCAGCAGGAAAGAGAGAGGGTGACAAGCTTTGGAAGGGGCGGGCGGAACGCGCCGGCCGAAGCCGTGCGATCCGGATCATTCGTTCCGCGGCGAGACAAGCGGCGACGGGACGGCACAGCGCGTCGTTCCTGCCATGGGGGTGATTTGCAAAAAATCGCGCGTACTTTTTCCTTTCCAGTTGAATCTGAGAAATGCAGGCGTAAGTTAGCGTAGTATGGGTGCAAAGGTGCATGAGATCATGGCGACTCTTTTGGTGTCGGTGTTCTGGTTCGTCCTGATCATGGGGGTTTTTCTTGCCTTCCTGGTAATCAACTGGAGGGGACGACGTACTTCCGCGCGCCCGGCCCCAACAGAAGGGGATAAGGAGTCCGTGGCCATCCGACCGCCCAACTTGCGTTCAACCAGCCTAAAACGCCCGACCTGCTGGCTGGCGATCAAGAATAAGAACCTATTGGCGGTCCAATACGCCCTTTCCTTGCACAACCCCAAACCCTGTTCCTGGGCAGAAGGCCTCTCGGGAAATGGGGAACAGAAGGTATTCATCTCGCCGCCGGTGTCGGGATGGATCCTGGTCGTGGGTTCGGCGCTGCCCGATCCAGGGGATGACGTGGACGCGTGCTTCCGCTTCCTGGTGGACCTGAGCCGGAAGCTGGGCCATGTGCAATTTTTCAACGCGAACAGCATGCTGAATTACCATGCCTGGGCGCAGGTGGAAGGGGGCCGCGTGCTGAGAGCGTACGCCTGGGCGGGAAAGACCCTATGGAACCAGGGGAAACCCACCCAACCCGAAACCGATCTGGGGCTGAAGTGTTACGCATACACGGAAGCCCCGGAAACCCCTGTGTTCAACTCAAGCCAGAGCGAAACGGGCACCAACAACGCGGACAAAGTCCATTTCCTCGCCGCTCGTTGGAGCATCGATCCCGAGGACATCGACGAGCGGTTCATTGAGCAGGAATGGGGAATCGTTGGGGAGCCATCGAGGCATTTTTGACAGGAAGGGCCACGCTTCGGAATACATCATCGTTGTGTCGTCCTATGCGCAGCACAGCGCGCACGGAGTGACGCGCCCTGCCTCGCTGGTAACTGGATGATACTGCTCCGTCTCTCTTCGCTTGAACACTCATTCAGGCGAGACCATGATCCGGCCCGACATCATGATCGTATTTCTCAATGGCAGGTTCGTTCCTGAAAATGAAGCGGTGGTGTCGGTGTTTGATCGGGGATTTCTTTATGGGGATGGCGTGTTCGAGGCTGTGCGGATTCATCAAGGGACGCCTTTTCGTTGGGCGGACCATGCGCGGCGATTGGAGGCGGGAGCAAATTTGCTGAACATCCGGCTCCCCTGCCCTGCCACGGAGTTGCGCCAGCACGTCAATGAGTTGGTTCGGGTGAATCGAATGCCGGAGGCTCTGTTGCGGCTGACGCTCTCGCGTGGTGTGGGTCCGCGCGGTTATTCGCCTCGGGGCGCAGACCGGCCCACCCTGGCGATGAGCCTGCACCCGGCCCCGGACGCCAACGGAGAACCGGCCCCGAAATGGCGCGTAATCACGTCCTCGTTCCGCCTGCCTGCCAACGAGCGGTTGGCGCAAATCAAGACTTGCAACAAACTGCCGCAAATCCTGGCCCGGGCGGAGGCGGAAGCGGCCGGGGCAGACGAGGCGCTTTTGCTGAACACCAACGGTGAAGTCGTGGAAGCCTCCAGCAGCAATTTGTTTTGGATCACCGAGGGAACAGTTTGCACGCCCCCGTTGACGAGCGGCATCCTGGCCGGCGTCACGCGGGTGATCGTGCTGGAGATTTGCGAGCGGCTGGGCCTGCCGACGCGGGAAGAGTGTATCACCTCCGAGAATTTGCGGATCGTTCAAGGGGTCTTTCTTTCGTTGAGTTCCTGGGGCATAATTGAGGTGACCGGGCTGGATGGTCAGTTGCTGAAGCAATCGCCCCTGGTTGGAAAAATCCGGGGGGCGTACGCGGCGGAAGTCGCAAAATGCGGCGAAGCCTGCAAGCCGGCGTGACCAGTTGCTCCTGCTCAAATCCATGGCCGTCGGTCTCGCAAACCGTTCGATGACCAAAACAAACCTTTTATTTCGCGGTCACGCACGCTATTATTCCGGTTGACCATTGCTGTGATGAATGCGACTGCTTCAGAAACGGCTCCCCTTGTAATGCCTGCCATTCGTAGCCGGCGGCTCGTGCGCTATGGCATCGCCCTCGGCGCCACAGCCGTGGCGTTCGCTGCGCGATGGGCGATGATCCCGCTGGTTCCTGATGGCCGCTATCCTTTCTTTACTTTTGCGATCGCGCTCATCCTGGTCGCCTGGCATGCCGGATTTGGCCCTTCGGTGGTGACCTTCGTCACGGGTTACCTCGTTGGAACCTGGTTTTTCGTCCCGCCGAAACACTCGTTTCTGGTCGTTGATACCACAGCGGTGATGGGCAGCCTTTCGTTCGTTATCATAAGCGCGATAGTGATTATGTTCGCACGCTCGATGCACCTGGCGCGAGAACGGGCGGACGCGCATGCGCGGCAGGCGATCCAGCACCAAAAGCAATTGGAAGCAGAAGTATGTGAACGCAAGCGGGCGGAAGAAGAGGTGCGGCGGTTGAACACCGGGCTGGAGGAACGCGTGCGGCAACGGACGGCCGAGCTGGTGGCCACCAACAAGGAATTGGAGGCCTTCACCTATTCGGTTTCGCACGACCTGCGCGCGCCGCTCCGGCACGTGGATGGTTACGCCCAAATTCTCCAGGAGGAATACGGGAAGGAATTGACGCCGGGCGCGCTGAAGTACGCCACCAAAATCCGGTTGAGCAGCCAAAACATGGGCAAGCTGGTGGACGACCTCCTGAACCTGTCCAAAATCGGCAAAACGGAACTCAAGCGCCACGCCGTGGCGTTGAATCCCCTGGTGGACGAAGTCCTGGCCAGCCTCAAACCCGAAATCAACGGCCGCCAGATCGAATGGCGCATTGGCAAACTGCCCACGGTGGAATGCGATGCCGGCCTCGCCCGCGTGGTGCTTTCCAACCTGCTCGGCAACGCCGCGAAATACACACGGCCAAGAGAACTGGCCACCATCGAGGTTGATCAAATTGAGGTGGATGGCGAGAGCGTCATTCGCGTTCGCGACAACGGCGTGGGTTTCAACATGAAATACGCCGACAAGCTGTTCGGAGTCTTTCAACGCCTGCATCGTACCGAGGAATTCGAAGGCACCGGCGTCGGGCTGGCGACCGTGCAGCGCATCATCAACAAACACGGTGGACGGATTTGGGCTGAAGCCGAGGTCAACAAGGGAGCGACTTTTTACTTCACCATGAAGCCGCGGGTGAATGCTTGATGAGCAATTCATGATTAAGCGAGCCCGGAGCGCGCCGGGCGCGTCAACGGCTAATGACTTGTTGCAGACCGAGCGCATCTTGAAAGCATGACGCGAGGCGGAACGTCCTCGTCCCCTGACGCGGCTTGGGGGTAAAACATACCCGTTCAAACCCGCCCAAACCCGTTCAAACCCGGTTTGAAACCGCCCAAAGCCGGTTTGGACGCATCCAAACCCGGTTCGAACCCGGGTCTGCCGCACGGTGGGAATGGTGCGCCGCGCCGTCTCCGTCGCCGCTTGTCTCGCCGTAGCTTCCGGGCGAAGGCGGAAGCGCAGCGTCAGGCGAGAGAACGAACCACCGAAACCGCCCGCCCCCGCCAGGGCTTGGAGTGCGGCGGGAAGCGCTGCCTTGTCTGGACCGGCTGACCCTGAACATTGGACATTCGTCATTGCCGTGGCCGACCTTCGCACGCCAATGAGGGAACCGTCCAACCACTGTGACATACTATGACATATTGTGACGCAACCTTTTTCAGTTTGTGCGTTCTTGTGGCCGTTCCAGCTTCGGGTTTTTGGACTTTGGACAATCATCATTCGTTCCCACCCTCCCACGACGATAGCGCCCAGTCTAACAACTGTGCACACTATGCACACTATGTATAACTAAATTGTGCTCGAAGCCCATTTAGCGGCGAAAATTGAAGCACCACCATCCAATTCTTAGTGCCTCTTGTTCCGCACGCCTTGCCTGCCCTGCACTCCTCGCCAAACTTAATGCCCGATGGGGCATCATCCTTCAGCCAGCACTTTGGTTCGCTCTGTCCGAACTCCGCGCTGGAAAGTCCCAAAGGGACGACCGATAATAGCCCAGCGATTTATCGCTGGGTCGGCGCAGAACGCTCAAAAGCCCCGGAGGGGCGAAAGAAAGCGTTTGGCAAGCGGACGATATTCTTTCGTCCCTGACGGGACTTATTTGCTTGGGGCTTACCCACCGATAAATCGGTGGGCTATTTTCTTTCGCCCTGCCGGGCTGGGAATTTCCGAATGGTCTTCGAAACGATTGAAAGCTCCCTGCAGATCGGCGTCGGCTCCCAAAAGGAACTCAACCGGCAGGCTCATCGCGACGCAAGAATGCGCGCCTTGACTGCCTCCCAGGCGACGACATCCTCGGGGTGCCGGCGGTAACGCTCGAGCCGTTCCTTCAAGAGTGCAATGTGGTCCTCGCGCGGCGCCAGAGCGTCGGGTTGTGCCGCCAATTCCTCCCAAAGTTCGCCAACCAGAATGAGTTTTTCATCAGGCGAGAGGCGCTTCAACTCGGGGAACTTTTCTGCAATCATGGTCATACTATCGTTTGGCGGGCCGGTTTGTTCAAGGCCAAAGCCCAGGAGAAATCGGGCAATTGGGCGCACCTCAGCAAGCCCCGAGACCGTCTCATTAACCCCTCGTTTCAACGAGGAGGGGAAACGCAGGCCACTTGTCACTCTTCAACTGTTTTTAACAGTTTTCCAGTGTTGAGCGTCGCAAGCCAATGCCGCCGGACGTTCACAACTCAAACTCCTTGGAAACGGTTAAAAGACAGTTTTGGCGTTGTACTTGGCGCTGCACTCCCCTCGTTTCAACAAGCGGTTAATGAAAGCGCCACTGTTCAAACACTTTTTGGCCTCGCAGTTTCCCAAAAGTGAAATGCGCCCCACCTTCCAAAATCCCACAAAAAATCCGTTGACAACCACCTCACAATATATCAATCTATCCGCATTCGTTGATATTATCAACGAATCTCATGACGAGTGGTTGAGGGACTGGCCCGATGAAACCACGGCAACCGGTCGGAGCGCAACTCCGGCGTCCAGGTGCCAATTCCAGCTCGAACCGCGGATGGTTCGGGAAAAATGAGAAGAGCGTAAGGATTCTCCCTCTTCTCATCCCATGAGCAGGGGTTTTTTATTCCCCTAAATGGAAAGTCAGAAGCTATGGATAAGAACGATGGTTATATGAAGGCGCTCAAATGCCGCGAGTGCGGCCGGGAATACCCGCTCACCGCCACCCACGTTTGCGAGTTCGATTTCGGCCCGCTCGAAGTCGCCTACGACTACGACCGCATCCGGCGCTCGCTCACACCCGCGTTGATTCAATCGCGCCCGCAAAACATGTGGCGCTATCGCGAACTGTTGCCGCTGGCGGGCGACCCCACCGTTGGATTCAAAGTCGGTTTCACGCCCTTGATCAAGGCTGACCGCCTCGCCAAGCGCTTGGGCATTCGCGAGCTTTGGATCAAAAATGACACCGTTAATTACCCCACCCTCTCCTTCAAAGACCGCGTAGTCAGTGTGGCTTTGAGCCGCGCCCGCGAATTGGGCTTTACGACGGTCGCCTGCGCTTCGACGGGCAACCTGGCCAACTCCGTGGCCGCGAACGCCGCCGCCGCCGGGTTGCGGGCCTACGTGTTTATTCCCTCGGACCTCGAGCAGGGCAAGATCGTCAACTCCCTCATTTACGGCGCGCAGGTGATCGCCATCAAGGGCCATTACGACGAAGTCAACCGCCTTTGCGCGGAAATCGCGGGCAAATTCGGCTGGGCGTTTGTGAACGTCAATATGCGCCCGTATTACGCCGAGGGGTCCAAGAGCATGGGCTACGAAATCATGGAGCAATTGGAGTGGCGCATTCCCAGACACACCGTCGTGTGCATGGCCTCCGGTTCGCTGCTCACCAAAATCCACAAGAGCTACCAGGAGTTCACGAAACTCGGGTTGGTGACGGAAACTCCGTATAAGATTTACGGCGCGCAGGCGACGGGTTGCTCGCCCATCTCGTCCGCGCAGAAAGCCGGGCTGGACTTCTTCAAGCCGGTGAAGCCCAACACCATTGCCAAATCGCTGGCCATCGGCACGCCGGCGGATGGTTTTTACGCGTTGCGGACCATGAAGCAAACCGGCGGCGTGGCCGACGACGTGACCGATGATGAAATCCGCGAGGGCATCAAGCTGCTGGCGGAGTGCGAAGGCATTTTTGCGGAGACGGCCGGCGGCGTCACCGTGGGCGTGGCCAAGAAACTCATTGCCAGCGGAAAAATTCCCGCGGATGATTCCGCCGTGCTTTGTATCACTGGCAACGGCCTCAAGACGCTCGACGCCGTGGTGGGCCACGCGGGCCAGCCGCGCGAGATCAAGCCCAGCCTGCGCGAATTTGAAACCTTGCTGGCAACCGAAAATCTGTCGCCGGTGAACGCCTAATTTTATGGCCAAGAACGTAAGAATCCCCACCCCGCTCCGCAAGCTCACGAACAATGAGGAAGTTGTGGAAGTGAACGCCGCCACCATCGGCGCCGCGATCATCGAACTCCAATCCCGCTACCCGGGCATCCGGGAACGCCTCATGGATGACAACGGTGAAGTGCGCCGCTTCGTCAACGTGTATGTGAATGAGGAGGACATCCGCTTTTTGCAAAACCAGCAGACTCCGCTCAAGGACGGCGACGAGATCAGCATCATCCCCGCCATTGCCGGAGGTTAATCACATGGCCGCCAAAAAAAAGAACGCCTCGGCGCTCGCCAATGGGCAGCAGCAAACCCGGCTTTGGTTGATGTATCCCCCCAAGCTCATCAAGGAGCCGCTCATCTGGCAGCTCAGCAAAAAGTTTCCGGTCATTACCAATATCCGCCAGGCCAGCGTCACCGATGAGATTGGCATTGTAAGCCTGGAACTGGATGGCAAGCGCGCGGACATCAAGGCGGCAATCAAGTGGCTCGAAAAAATCGGCGTCAGCGTCGAACCGGTCGAGATCAACGTGCTGGAAAGTTAATTCATTTCGCTCCGATCGTGACGGGCGGAGCGTGGACATTCCTGTCCGTTTCAAACGCGCGCGCAAGCGGACAGGAATGCCCGCGCTCCAGCCTCTTGCCTGGAAAACGTCTTCCCTATTTCTTCGCCAGTTTGCCGACGGCGTCTTTCATTTCGGAAAGATGGACGTCCGCGTTTGGATTATCCGTTACGTGCTGGATGGTTCCGTCGGTGCCGATGAGGAAACTGACGCGGCGGGCCATGTTTTTTCCGGGCTCCCGCCGGGCACCGTAGGCATCCGCGATTCTGCCGTCCGTGTCCACGAGCAAGGGGAAGTTGAGATTGTACTTCGAGATGAAACTCTGGTGGCTCTCGGCGGAATCAAAGCTCACGCCAATGACCTCGACGTTGTCTTTCTTCAGGTCGCCCATTCGATCACGCAATCCGCAGGCCTCCTTGGTGCAACCCTTGGTGTCATCCTTGGGATAAAAATAGAGCAGCACCGTCTTTTTCCCGATTTCATCGGCGAGTTTCCAGGATTTGCCGTCCTGGTCCTTGCCCTCGACGAGCGGGGCTTTGTCGCCCACGGCTGGAATTTTGTTGCCCTCAGCCAGGCTGAGGACGTTGCCCGCGAGCAGCACCGTTGCCGCCAGCGAAAGTAAACGCAGAGAGTTTTTCATAAGTTAAATCTAATAAGCAGACGTCATATCGGCGGTGATATTCGACCCAATCTGTTCCGCAGGAGAACCGGTGTCAATCGCAGACGCGGTGACGCAGGCACGCGCCGGGTTTCACCCCATTGAAGGAAGTTCCCCAAAGCGGAGCTTAAGGCACAAAGGAGAGTATAACTATGAAACGATGGCTGATTTGTGTAGGAGCTGCCGCATTGCTGGCAGGATGTCACACCAATAATAGCGGTGGAACAGGTGGAACGGACAATGGCACCGGAACGACAGGCACGTCCGGCTCGAGCAGCGGAACGATGGACCCGTCGGGAGGATCGATGGGACCCGGCGGAGGGGGCACCAGTGCTGATCCAGCGGGTGGTGCGGGCGGAGCAGGTGGTGGCGCAGCCGGTGGCACTGGAACCAGCGGCCTTGGCACTGGCCCCGCCGGCACGACAGGTACGACACCCGCGACTGGCACCGGCCCTGCCGGCACAACGGGCACAACACCAGGAACCGGAAACGGCCCTGCGGGTACCACGGGCACCACGCCTGGAATCGGCACCGGCAGCGGCACGATGGGAACGGGCACGGGGACAACTGGCACAGGTACCGGCAGCGGAACTGGTGTGGGTGGCTCTGCCTCTGGCACGGGCCTGGGCGGACCCGGCACGGCGGGTTCGGGGACCGGAAGCGGGACAGGTGCGGGTGGCACTACAGGCACTGGCAGCTTGGGTAACACCGGTACGGGTACTGGCGGCTTGGGTAATACCGGCACCAGCGGCACTGGAACCTTCAATACCATTACAAACAGTCCAGGCACGACCGGCACACTGACAAACAACAGCGGGCTGCCGCCTCAATAATCAAACGAAGATTCCAGGGCTTGAGGGAGGAATCGCCGCAGCGGGCCGCGAGTCGAAATGACTCGTGGTCCGCCAAGGTTTTAAAGCCGCCGCCTGGCGGGTTCCAATCACAAGGAGACGATTGAGCAGGTGTTGACCGATTGCTCCTCCGCTTCGCAAATCTCGACGGCGCCAAGGCCATCGGCGGCCGTGACGATGCTGGGCGGCGTCCCGGACTGGATGGATTCGATCATGTGGCGCAGTTCCTCAACGTAGCCGTCCTCGGTTTCACTTGGGATGGCGCGGGCGGGCTGGCCTTCTTCGTATAATTTCAGCGCGTCAGCCCCGCGAGATAAATCGAAATCGGCGGTGGCCCGCTGGAAATTGACGGTGTATGACATGTTTAAGCCGAAACCCTCTGTCATCAGCCAACTGCCCTCAGCGGTGACAGGAATGCCGCCGGCAACCTGGTAGGCGGTGACGACGTGATCGATGGCGCCACTGAAACGGGTGGTGCCGGTCGAAAACACACTGCGAGGCCGGCCAAAACAAAATTGCACGAAATCGGTGTCATGGATGTGGAGGTCGAGCAAAGCGCCGCCCGATTCGTCGCCTTTGAAATAGCTCGACTTGCTCCAACCCGGTGGCGAAGAAACGCGACGGAACCGGGCGGCGAGCACCGGGCCATAAGTTTGGGCATCGATGGCGCGTTTGAGCCACGCCCAGCCTGGCCAGAAACGCATCACCATCGCCGGCATGAAGAAGCCCTTTGCCTTGGCGGCGGCTTCGACAATCTCGCGACACAGCGCGGAAGTGCGGGCCAAAGGCTTCTCGCAAATGACGTGTTTGCCGGCCTTCAGCGCGGCGAGGGAACATTTATGATGCTGCGGCGTGGGCACGCAGAGATCGATGAGATTGATTCCGGGGTCGGCCAGCAGGTCATCGAAATTGGAATAGGCTTTGACCTGCGCCATGTCCAGCTTGAGCGGCTTGCCGTCGCCGAGGTTGCCAACAATTCCCGAAAGATCCCCATTGACCGGCAGGCGGGACGCATCGCAAATCGCCGCCACGCGCGCGCCTGGAATTTTCAAGTAGGATTTGATGTGAGTGGCACCCATGAAACCGATGCCGACGACGCCGATGTTTACCGTGTTCATTGCGATTGATCGTGAGTTAGTAAAATCTGCCGTGCCGCTCAGCCCTTGAGCCGTTCGACATACTCCCGGGCGGCGCGAATATCCGCGACCCGTTGTTCGCCGGCTTCGCGTTCGATGGCGAAATCGCCTTTGAAACCGAGTTGCGCGGTGGTGGCAAAGAAGGCGGACCAATCCACCTGCCCCGTCCCGACGGGGACTTCCTCGCCCCACGCGCCCGGGATCCTGGTCTTGACCGCATCCTTGAGATGGCATTGCTTGAGCCACGGCCCAAGCGCGCGCAGGGCGGCAATTGGATCGCCCTTGTCGTAGAGAAGCATGTTCGCGGGATCGAAGTTGACGCCGACGTTCGGCTTGTCGAGTTTCAGCAAAAAGTCGCGGAGCGTGTCCGCGGTTTCCTGGCCGGTTTCAAAGCCAAGCTCGATTCCGCAGCTGGCAAAGAGCTCGGCAATAAGCGTGATGCGCTGAAGCAGCTTTGGAAAAGCTGGATCACTCGATTCGTGCGGCAGGAAACCGGCGTGGAAGGTCACGACTTTCAGCCGAAGCTTTTGCGCGAGATCCGCCGCCGCCTGGATATTTCGCCAGTTCGCGTCCCAGGTTTCATCCGGCACTACTCCGCCGGTGCGTTTAATGGATTCGAGCGTGGTGTAATCTTCGCCCACTGTGCCGAACATTCCGGAAACCAGCGTAATGCCTTCCTGGCGACAAAGTTCTGGAAGCATGCCCCAAACCGCCGGCTGCTCGCGCAGCGGGTCGAGCGCGATCTGCACGCGCGGGATGCCGATGGTCTTGATTTGCTGGATGAGTTGGAGCGGGTCGGTTGGTCGCAAAGACCAACTGCACACGGCCAGCCTGGAAGCGGAAGCGAGCGGCATAATCGCAAGTTCGTTAAAATCGATTCAGCGATGCCGAGTATGTCGGTGGAGGAAGATCGTTCCAAGTCTTAACTGTTCACGAAACGAAAATGCGTCCAGCGCCGCCGCTTCATGTTAAATTGATAACTATTATCAAACAAATCCATCCGGACCTTTTCGCACTGCGCTCCGGCTTGGCCGGGAATTGTTGTCCCATGCCCGCGAGATTCTTGACGGATTGCGCTGGATTTTGCACCATCTCCCCGGCCCGGTTCAACGCGGGCACGACTGATTATCTTTTATTTTTATTAGGCGAATTGATTAATGAAAACTGAAGTGAAAAATCCATGGATTGGGACGCTCCCGAAAATCGGCATTCGCCCGGCCATCGATGGACGGCGCAAGGGTGTGCGCGAGTCGCTGGAAGAGCAGGTCATGAACATGGCGAAGGTCGCCGCGCGGTTTCTGTCGGACAGTTTGCGCTACCCGACGGGCCAGCCGGTCGAGTGCGTAATCGCGGACAGTTGCATCGGCGGGGTGGCCGAGGCGGCGGCGTGCGCGGAGAAATTTCGCCGCGAAGGCGTGGGAGTGTCGCTGACGGTAACGCCATGCTGGTGTTACGGAAGCGAGACGATGGACATGGATCCGCTGATGCCCAAGGCAGTGTGGGGCTTCAATGGCACGGAGCGCCCGGGTGCGGTGTACCTGGCCGCAGTGCTGGCGGGGCACAATCAGAAGGGATTGCCGGCGTTCGGCATTTACGGGCACGAAGTCCAAAACAAAGGCGACGCAACCGTTCCCGCCGATGTGCAGGAGAAATTGCTGCGGTTCGCGCGCGCGGGCCTGGCAGTCGCCTTGATGCGCGGCAAGTCCTATCTTTCCGTGGGCGGAGTTTCGATGGGCATCGCGGGGTCCATCGTGGATCAACAGTTTTTTGAGGATTACCTCGGCATGCGCGTCGAATGCGTCGATATGACCGAGCTCGTGCGCCGCATGGAGGAAACTATTTACGACCCGGCGGAGTTTGAGCAGGCGCTGGCGTGGGTCAAAGAGAATTGCAGGGAAGGGAAGGATTGGAATCCCGCCCCGGCCCGGCGCACGGCGGAACGCAAGCAACTCGAATGGGAAACGGTCGTCAAAATGACGCTTATCATTCGCGACCTGATGGTCGGCAACCCGCGGCTCGCGAAGCTCGGTTTCGGCGAGGAAGCGCTGGGCCACAATGCGATCGCGGGCGGTTTTCAGGGGCAAAGGCATTGGACGGATCATTATCCGAACGGCGACTTTACGGAGGCGATTTTGACCTCGTCATTCGATTGGAACGGCATTCGTCAGCCGCTGATGGTGGCGACGGAGAACGACAGCTTGAACGGCGCGTGCATGTTGTTCGGGTATTTGCTGACGAACACGGCGCAGATTTTCGCCGATGTGCGAACGTATTGGAGTCCGCATGCCGTGCGACGCGCCACGGGCGTAAAGCTGACAGGACCGGCAGCGAATGGGTTGATCCATCTCATCAATTCGGGCGCGGCGACGCTCGATGGCACCGGCCAACAGAGCCGCAACGGCAAGCCGGTCATGAAACCGTTTTGGGAGATCAGCGAAGCGGAAGCAGCGAAATGCCTGAAGGCGACTTCCTGGCCATCAGCAATTTATGAATACTTTCGTGGCGGCGGTTTCTCATCGTGCTATTTGTCGCGTGGTGGAATGCCGATGACGATGTGCCGTATCAGTCTTGTAAAGGGGCTTGGGCCGGTGCTCCAACTGGTGGAGGGCTGGTCGGTGGACCTCCCGGCGAAGGTGCACAAGATTCTGAACGAACGCACAAACCCGAGCTGGCCGACCACGTGGTTTGTGCCACGGTTGACGGGTTCGGGGCCGTTTGCCGACGTCTATAGCGTGATGAACAACTGGAGCGCCAATCACGGTTCCATCAGCTACGGACACATGGGGGCGGACCTTATTGCCCTGGCCGCGATGTTGCGCATTCCGGTGACGATGCACAATGTGGCGGACGCAAGCGTCTTCCGGCCATCGGCCTGGAGCTTGTTTGGGGCGCAGGAACCGCAGGGCGCGGATTATCGGGCGTGCGCCAATTTTGGGCCGCTTTACGGATGAGTTTCCGTGCTGAGCGGACTGCGGGAAAAACACGATCGAGGTAGGGCGCGTCACCCCGCGGCGCTTTGCGTGGTTGGACCGCGGTGCACGGAGGACTGTCCGCCCTACCCAAGCAAATCCCGGTGGCGGAAGAATTTCAAGGATGCCCTCGATTCAAGAGGTACAGCACGGTTCCGAAGCCGGCGCAGAACACAACGCCAAAGACGAGTGCCCATTTCAGAACATGAAATTTGCGATGCACAGACCAGGGATTCATTATGGCCAGCAGGTCGCGGGCACAATCTTTTTTCTTTCCAGACATATACGCAGAAATCTGGCCGCGCAGCCACCAGCCATGGAATCCGGTCCAAGCTGAAAATCGCGTCCCGGTTTGTCCTACACGCCTGTCACACGACGCTCTGCGCCAACCATCGGTTGATACTAAGAGGCGCACAGCCGAAACTTGTTCCAAATCAATGCCGGGTTGGGCTCAGTTGGGGTGGACACCCCATATATTCGATTCCGATCTTTTGCTAACAATGTTCCCGCACCCTAAATTTTTCCCGCGAACCAAGGATCGCGGGTTTTTTATTTTGCGGCGCTGCATCAGCATGAAAGGTGCGAATGCGGGTTTTACCCCCGTTAAATTAGGTTTGCGCAATGTGCCACGTCCGCCTTTACTTAACCGGTGACTTTTAATCCTGTGACACCCGCCATTGAGGCCCTCAGAGCCGGGGGTGAAGCCCAAAGAACGCTCCATGCCCGCGCGGCCGAAGCCGCAGTTGGCCAGTTTGGCCGGCGGGTATTCATTCGGGCGGTGGTTGAAGTTTCCAATTTCTGCCGCGAAAACTGCGCCTACTGTGGCATGCGCCGGGACAACCGCAGTCTCACCCGCTACCGCGCGCACCACGAGCAGCTCGCTGAATTGCTGCTCCACCACCGGCCCGCGAGTGTCACGGACGTGAATATCCAGGCCGGGGAAGACCCGGTGGCGGTGCGCGAAGTGGTGCTGCCGTTGGTCCATGCGCTGCGACGGAACACCCCGCTGGGCATTAGCGTCTGCCTGGGGTCATTGGAACCCAGGCTTTACGCCGAGCTGAAAGCGGCAGGGGCGAGCGTCTACATCATGAAGTTTGAAATCGCGGACCCGAGCCTCTACGCCTCCATGCAGGCGCCCGGCACCGCTGAGCAACGGATTGAGCACATCCGCCACTTGGCCGCGAACGGCTGGCGCGTCAGTTCTGGATTCATCGCGGGTTTGCCGGGGCAGACGGAAAAGCAATTACTGGCCAATTTCACGCTCGCGGGTGAATTGCCCCTCGCCGGTTGCAGCGTCAGCCCATTCATCCCCGGCGACGAAACTCCACTGTCCACGTCTCCCATCGGAGACATTGATCTCACTCTCAACTGCATGGCGGCTTTGCGCTTGATGCGGCCTGATTGGGTGATTCCCGCCGTCAGTGCGCTGAACATTGCCGAACCGGGCGCGGGCTATCAACGCGGCCTGCGCACCGGCGCAAACCTCGTCACCATCAACCTGACCCCCGAGGGCATCCGCAATGATTACCTCCTCTACAAGCGCGATCGCTTCATCATGACCGAAGAACGGATTTTGGCCGCCATCGACTCCGAAGGACTCACCCCTTCGAGCCAGAGCCTGGCTGACTTCTATGGCGCTCGGAAACACACCAACGGCTCCTCCTCCCCAAAAGTAGTCGCGAACAGTGATTTGGCATCGCGGGTCAGGTGATCGTCCGGCGCCCGGGTCGTTCAGGCAGTCGGCTTGGCAACCACTTCAGCAGACGTCCGCGCTTCCGTGCTTGTTTCAGGCGCCCGGGTAAACCAACTTCGCCAACCTTCAGTTAATTCGATGCGCACCCAGTCCGCCAACGCTTTGAGGATCGGCCAGCAGCTACTCGCGGCAAACGTGTAACCCTTGAACATGAAGCGGCGGCCATCGTTGGACTGGCTGGCGCAATTGCGCGCCCGTCGCGCCCGCGCGATGCTCACAAACCGGCGATTATAGGTGCGCATCAGGTGGAAGAAAGGAACCGAGGGCGGCGTGCTGTAATAGGGTTCACTCAATCCCTTGGCGCCGCGCCGGAAAGGTTGGGAGGCGATCCCCAAATAATAGAGCCCCAGATCCAGAAGAAAGGCGAGCCGCATCAAATCATACTCGCCAAAATACTCGTATTTGTTCAGGTAAATGGCGCGGAACCAGCGCTCATAGCTGCGGACGAAATCTCGATTGTGCTTTTCAAGCCGTTCCGCCAGCGGTTCGCCTCGTTGCTGCGCCAGGATTAGCTCCGCAGTGCACGTCGCCGTAAATGCAATCCAATCCATGCCCGGACTGTAGAAGGGGTCCAGGAACGCCGCCGCATCGCCCACCAGCGAGAACCCATCGCCCGCGTAGGTGGTGCTGTAGTAAGGCAGGTTTTTTCGCCAATGCAGGTCGCCTTCGATCCATTCCGCATCCGCCAGCAATTCCCGCCCGGCGGGATGCTGCAAAAGGAAATCTTTCAGGCGCTGCCCCAGGCTGCCTCCCTCCGGCCATTTCACCCGGCGTTGATCGAATACCACGCCCACGCTCACATCGCCTCCCTTGAGTGCGATCAGCCATGCCCACCAACCGTCACCCATCAAGTGATTGGTCGCCGTTCCGCGTATCCCGTAGCAAGCCGCCGCCCATTTCGGATGCTTCTTTGCCAGCTCCAAACCATCCCAATCCTTCACTCCCTTCCAACGCGACCACACCGCCGTCGTCGGGTGCGCGGGATTCGGACGCCACCAACCTTCCTGCCGCGCCAGCAGCGCCGCCACGCCCGAAGCATCAACCACCCAGCGCGCCGTGACTTTTTCGATTCGTTCCTGGTGTCGCACCATCAATGTTTGGCGTCCCCCGGAAACCAGTTCCACTTTTTGCACGCTGGCCGGGCGCCACAAATCCGCGCCCATGGCGCAAGCCCGCCGCAAGATCTCCTCGTCCATTGCCGCGCGATCCACCAGAAAGGCCGGCACCCGCACCGTGTAACCGGGACCAATCTCGCTGCACTGGTCCAGCCCGGTTACCCGGTCGTTGGTGAACCAAAACCGCAGGCCTTGCTTTGTCAACTGCGTTTGGTTGAGATACTGCATGAGGCCGAGCGAATGCGTCAGGAAGTAGGTGCTGATCTCGATGGTGGCCTCCCCCACCCTGCGTGTAAACGCGGCCGACTTTTCCACGATCAACACCCGCAATTGCGGCTGCTCGCGCAGCAGCAGGATCGCGGTTCCCGCGCCCGACAATGCCCCGCCCGCAATCACCACATCGTACTCGCGCACCGCCGCCGTCTCTGTTACACGGTTATCCATAAGTGTTTGCCGGGCTTTCTTAAGCGCTTTTCAATGCGCGTAACAAAGCCGCTTTGTTCTCCTCTGGCAGTTGTCCCGCAGGGCAACTTTCAGCGCAGTGATTATGGCACCGGTGGGCGGCAAGCCTCGCCGATCTGTGATTCCCGTTCGCGATTGGCCGCGCCGAGTTTAGTCCACGCGGTTGATGTGCAGATCGCGGCGCAACACCTTTCCGTCGTCAGCGGAAAGATAAATATCGCCGATGTCTGCATCGCGGCTCGGGTCTCGCAATTTGGTGGCCCACAAACGGACTTTCCAGGTGGGACCTTCATCACCGCGATCCAGCCAGAGTTGTGACGCGGTCAGTTTGAGGTTCGTGAGTAAAGGATCTTTGCTGGCCGTTTCAATCGCCTTGTCCGAATCGATGTTCATTCGCTTGCGATCCAGCTTCTTGTCGTTGCCCGTCATTGGCTCCAGCATGCGCATGGGCCGTTTGACCTCCAACTTCTTGCCGCCGCCAAATTTTACTTCCGTGGCCTTGAAAGTCGCGTCCGGGTCGTAAAAGACCACATACCAGACGTTCGGCGTCATGGTGCCAACGGATTTTTCGGACCGGATCTGCACCACCTGGTCCTTGGCTTCCTCGCCGACATAGCGGTTGCCTTCCTTGATCAACTGGTACGCAGTCGCTTCGGCGCCATGCGCGAATTGAATCATCCCCGCCGCGCAAACGGCGGCGGCCAGCATTCTGAAGCCTATTGGCAGTTTGGTCGTAGTCATATGGAACAAACGATAGCAGAACTTCCCGCCATTACAACCGCGAACCTCGCGGCAACATTGACTTCGAGCGAAATTGTTCATTACTCTGGTAAGAAATATAGTATTAAACGCCTGGTGCTTTTTCCGCAAACAAAACATTCTCCGTTACCGCGTCGTGTTGTCATCACTGGCGTGGGCATTGTCACGTCGCTGGGAATGGGCTGGAAAACGAATGCGCAGGGTTTCCGTTCCGGCCGCGTGGCCCTCAAGCCGGTGACCCTCTTCGATGTCTCCCGCCAGCGTGTGAAAGTGGCGGGTGAAGCCGCCTTGCCGGACAAACTGCCCTGCCATCGGCTCAGCCGCCATCGCGAGGCCCGCCTGGATCGCGCGGCCCGATTGCTCCTTTTCGCTGCCGAAGAAGCCTGGCGTCAATCTGGCTGGGCTCCGGGACATTCGTTACCGGTCGTTTTGGGCACCACCAGCGGCGGCATGAGCTTGGGCGAAGCCTACTATCGCCAGACGCTCAACACACCACACAGCTATCGGCGTCAAGCTTCGCGGGTCATGCACTATCAAACCCAGAGCCAGGCGCTTACACTCGAAGACTATTTCGGCTTTACCGGCCCTATCACCATTATCGCCAACGCGTGCGCCTCCGGGGCCAACGCCCTCGGCCACGCCTGGGAATTGATTCGGGAAGGCCATTGCGACCGCGTTTTGACCGGCGGTTACGACGCGCTCAGCCAGTTGGTGTTCGCTGGATTCGATTCCCTGCAAGCCTTGTCTCCGACCCAGTGCCGCCCATTTGATGCTCACCGCGATGGCCTCGCTCTTGGTGAAGGCGCAGCCGTTCTGACGCTTGAAACGCTTGAGCGCGCGCAAGAACGCCACGCGGAAATCCTTGGAGAAATCGTCGGTTACGGCGCTTCCCTCGATCTGCACCATCTCACCCAGCCGCATCCGGAAGGAGACGCCGCCCTGGCTTCCATGGCTGCGGCGACACGCGTCGCCGCCTTGCAACCGGAACAAATCGACTACGTCAACGCGCACGGAACGGGCACGCCGATGAACGATGGCGCGGAAGCCAATGCCATTCGTCGCTGGGCGGGCGATCGCGTCACCACCCTGCCAGTGAGTTCCACGAAATCCGCCATCGGCCATCTCCTTGGCGGAGCGGGAGCGGTGGAAGCCGTGATCTGCCTGATGAGCTTGCGTGAGCAATGGTTGCCTCCCACGTCCACGTTGCAAGCGCCTGACCCGATTTGCCGCTTTCCGGTCGTGCGTCAACCAACCGGGGCCAAAGTGGAATATGCGCTTACGAACTCGTTTGGTTTCGGCGGCGCGAACGCAACCCTCATCTTGCGGAGGTGGACGTGAGTCGTATTTTTGTTCACGGCTGCGGCGCTGTTTCACCTGCCGGGTGGGGCGTTGCCTCATTGTTGGAAGCCCTGACCGGAGGTGCCGCCCTCCCGCTGCGCGAGCTGCCCCGTCCCGGATCCTCCGCGCTGCTCCAAGTTCGACAAGTCCCGCCGCCCGCGATTCGTCCCGCATTTCTCGCTCACGGACGACTCAGGCGCTCCAGCCCCATCACTCAATACACCGTGGCTGCGGCGCTCGAAGCGGTTGGCAAGGATGCCGCTCTCGTGCAGAATGGCACCTTGCGCCTCGGCATCGTCCTGTGCGTCATGTCCGGCTGCGTCAATTACTCACGCCGCTTTTACGACGAGACTTTGCGCGACCCCGCCACTGCCAGTCCTTTGGTTTTTCCCGAAACTGTGTTTAACGCTCCCGCCAGTCATCTCGCCGCGTTGCTCGGAAGTCCGGCTGTGAATTACACACTGGTTGGTGACCCGGGCACTTTTCTTCAAGGCGTCGCCCTGGCGGCGCAATGGCTCGTCGCCGACCATGCGGATGCCTGCCTGGTTGTGGGAGGCGAGGAATGCGATTGGCTGACCACCAGTGCGTTCCGCCTGTTCAGCCGCGACATCGTTCTTGCCGATGGCGCTGGAGCGCTTTACTTGAAACGCGCTCAGGCGGGCGCTTGCGCCGAATTGCGCGCCGTGACTGACTCCCATTCCTTCACCAGCCGCCATACCCGCCTCCAGGCCGCCCAACGTCTTCGTGCCGATCTGCCCACGTGCTCTTCCACTCATTTGCTGGCTGATGGGCTTCAACAGGTGCCTCGATTCGACCGCGCCGAGATCGCCGCGTGGCAGGATTGGACGGCGGCGCGTCTTTCACCCAAGATCATTTTTGGCGAAGGCCTCATGGCCGCCTCCGCCTGGCAATGCGTCACAGCCGTGGACGCTCTCCGCGATCGCTGCACCGCCGCCAATGTAAGTATCGTGGGTTGCAATCAACAGGCCATCGGCGCGCACTTCGTGAGAGCCAGGGTGCTAGATTCTTGAAAGCCAGCCAAATGTATCCGTTAAGTGATAACGTCGAACCGTGGCTCCGTGAGTATGGAATCCCGCCTTTAAGCGGCAGCGCGCACGCAAATAAGATGAGTCTGAACACTTTCAACCCGCCGGATCATTGGATAGCCCCACCGGCTGAAACCGGGACTTCATACCTCGGAGTGTCACAACTTGTCGCAGATCGCAGGCCCGCCCCGCCGCGCAAACGGGGCACGGCAGTGGCTAACCCCTAGATCCAAATCATGCCGACCCGAGTCATTCTCATCACCGGTGCCAATGGTGGTCTGGGCGAAGCCATCGGCAGAGCGTTTCTCCAGGAATCAGCGGATAACTTTGTTTGCCTCGGCATCCATGCCCGGCGGGACAGGGCGGACGCGCTCGCAGCCGAGGCCCCTGACCGTTGCGCGTGCTTCCAACTCGACGTCACGCAACCACCTGGCTGGCAGGCCGCCATCGCGAATATTCTCGCCAGCCGCCAACGCCTCGATGTTCTCGTGAACAATGCGGGACATCATCAGGATGGGTTGCTTGCCAGCCTGCCGACCGAAGCCTGGAGCCAAGTGATTGCCTCCAACCTCGACTCGGTTTTCCATGGGTGCCAAGCGGTCCTGCCTGCCATGATCAGCCAACGCAACGGACGGATCATCAACATCGCCTCACTCAGCGCTTTGCTCGCCCCCGCCGGCCAAACCAATTACGCCGCCGCCAAAGCCGGCGTGGTCGCGCTTACGCAATCCCTCGCCAAGGAAGTCGCCCGCATTGGGATCACCGTTAATGCCCTTTGCCCGGGCTACATCGACACGGATGCCCTCAAAGCCATGGGCGAGGAGGAACGCAAAGCCGCCCAGTCCCGGATTCCCATGCGCCGCTTTGGCCGTCCAGCCGAAGTCGCCGCCGCCGTCCGATTTCTGGCTTGTCCCGAGGCTGGGTACATTACAGGCTCGATTTTGAAGATTGATGGTGGCATTCTTTAAGACAGATCATGGATAACACGAATGAACTGAAGCAGCAGATCAAAAGCCTCCTGGTGGAGAACCTTATGCTCCAGATTACCGCCGCGGAAATCAAGGACGACCAACCGCTCTTCGGCCCCGGCAGTCTCGGCCTGGACTCCGTCGATGCGCTGCAACTGGTGGTGGCTCTCGACAAAAACTTCGGCCTGAAAATCCCCACTCCGGCCGTCGCCAAGGAAATTCTGCACAGCGTCAACACCATCCTGGCCGCCGTCCAAAACCGTCCCGCCCCTCCTCCAGTCTAAACTTATATTCGGCGCTGCCGCATGACGAATTCAAGAACCCACATATTTCAGTTTTCGAATCCACCTTGGAGTCTGCCAATTCTGTTTTCTTAATTATACTCCTACTCCCAATGCAGGCGGAAACTTACGATGCACTCATCATTGGTGGCGGTCCCGGCGGCAGTTCCGCCGCCACTTACCTGGCGCGCGCCGGGAAGAAGGTGTTGCTGCTCGAGAAGGAGCATTTTCCGCGCTTCCATATCGGCGAGTCTCTGCTTCCGTATAATCAGCAGCTCTTTCGCGAAATGGGCCTCATGCCCGCGCTCAAAGCCGCCGGGTTCACCCGCAAGTTCGGCGCGCAATTTCATCTCGGCAACGCCTCGAAAGGCACCAAGTTTGTTTTTAGCCGCGGCCGCTTCACCCGCGAACCTGAAGCCATGCAAGTGGAGCGTTCCAAATTCGACCACGTCCTACTCAAACACGCCGCCGGGGCCGGGGCCGAAGTCCGCGAAGGCTGGACGGTTGGAAAATTCACGAACACTGGCGACACCGTCACCATCAACGCTACGAGTGACACTGGTCAGCCCGCCTCTTTTACCGGTTCCTTTCTCATTGACGCCAGCGGACGCGGCAACCTCACAGGCAACCAGGAGGGCCTTCGCGTCATTCATCCGCGCCTCAAAAAGCTCGCGGTGTTCGGCCATTTTGAGGGCGTTAAACTCGACGACGGTGATCCAGGCGGCGATACGGTCATCGTCCGTCTCGACAATAAGTGGTTCTGGATCATCCCACTCGCGCGCGACAAGGTCAGCATTGGTTGCGTGATGGACAAGGACGAATTCACCCGCCTCAAGATGCCGCCGACCGAGGTCTTTAACAAGATGTGGGAATCCAGCGCCTACATGCGCGACCGTTTGCAGAACGCCAAACTCCTCAACCAGATTCAAACCACGGGCGATTTCTCCTATCGTAATCGCCGTTTTGTCGGCCCGCGTCTGTTGCGCGTCGGCGACGCCGCCGGCTTTATGGACCCCATCTTTTCCGCCGGCGTCTTCCTTGCCATGTTCTCCGGCAAGCTCGCCGCGCAGACCGTGATCGAATCCCTCAACGCTGGCGACGATGGCGCCCGGCGCCTTGCCGCCTACGAAAAGCGCGTTCAGCACGGCATGAAGTTCTACTGGGAGATGGTTGAGAATTATTATACCACTCCCTTCATGGAAATTTTTCTCGAACCCCGTGAGAAATGGAACCTCGCCAGCGCCGTCAACGCGGTCCTCGCCGGCGAACTGGAAGGCGGCTGGTCGATGCGCTGGCGCATGCGGCTCTTCTTCTGGATCATCAAGCTCCAAGCCCGCTTCCCCCTTGTCCCTCGCATCAGCTTTGATTGAACTGCCTGCGCGACTGAGGCTATTTCACCTGTAGAAACCGACGCTGCAGCATGGAATCCACCCTGCAAACCAGCCTTTCACGCGCTGAGTGAAACTCAGCCAGGCCAATGTCAGGTTTAGAGGAGGGCATTTACTGCGTCATGACCCGGTAATAGCGAGACGGCAAATCGGCGGATTGAGTATCTATGAACTTGAAATCCCCGTTGCCTTGATCTTCTTCGGTCGCCGTTCCAATCGTTTGCCAATCCACCAGATCGGTGGATGTCTGGATGACATAGGTTCTGACAGGATCGGCGGAGAACTCGAGCGTGGGTATCGCGCCGTCGTAAGTCAGTGCCAAATCACTCACCGGCTGGGCGGGATGCACATAAAGATCGGCAATGCGATGGGCACGGTAAGCGGTGCAATCTTTGAAAGTGGAGTTGGTGTTGCCAAACTCGGAAACCTCAAGGTCGAAGACTATTTGTGGGATAGCGTCATGAGTGACTTCGGTGAGCCGAACAACATAGGCGCTGGGGCCAAAGGAGCTGGGCGCCACACCATTGATGTATTTCACAGCGGAAAAATCAATCAGGACATTTCCCGTTTGCGGCTCGGGTTCGGCATTGCCTTCATGGTCCACATACAGCCGCTCCGCAACATTGGTCCGGCCATAGTCCCAAACTTGCGATACCTCCATGGTGTCCTCATTGATCTGATATTCGACGGCGCGGCTATAGTTGTTCGTGTCCTGGACGCTGGTTGCAAACGGGCTGGCTCGGAAGTTGCCGTCATCGAAAATCATTAAAGTGCCTTGCGACGTGAAGACGGGCGCATGTTGACCGTATTCCCACATGAATGGAGTTCCCACTGGCTTTAGAAGGTACGGCTGCCATTGGGCACCCCAGTTCTCAGGCGGGCCGAGAATCCACTTTAGCTGCCCGGTAGCGCGGGAGAATTTGATTATGGCATTCTGATGGCGCATGGAAATGATCAGCGAATCATCCTGCGGGTCCTCAATGATGGCGTTCGAATGTTCAGAGTCCCATGCTGCGCCGTTTTTAGCTACGAGATAGGAGATTCGCCGAGGGTCCAGTCCGGTGATCGGCGACCAAGTGTGGAGCAGAGAGGCGTTCGTAGCTGAGATTTCCACGACCTTTTGATAAGTGATGCTGGCAGTTGCCCGCGGCGCATTAGAAACCGTGACGCTCGTGGGATAATTGCTGATCGTCTCGGTTGCATCGCTCATGTAGAGAATGGTGCCGTGATCTGTGGGCACGCCGTCGTGGAGGTTAATGGGCAGGCCGGTCGGTGCCAGCCAAGAGTTGACTTGATTGCCAAGCAAATTGATTTCAAAGAAAAAGTTCGTCCCAGGCATGAAGAGATCGCCGTTCCCCAGAAACCGCAAGTCAGCGCTTGAGGGAACGCTCCCGTACCAGACCACCTCGCCACCGCTATTCACAATCGTCGCGTAGCCGTATCCAGTGGTGTGCAATTCCACCCGGAACAGCGTGTAGCCGGGCTCCATTTGCTCCGGCTCGCTGTGCAGGACGGTCAGATTCGGAAAATTCGTGGGCAAGGGACTGGTGATGAACTTCAAAGGCTGGGCGGTGTTAATCCAATTCCGCTGCCGATCAGTGAGCGTGACCGTAATTTCATTGGTTCGAGCCGGTCGGAATCCGAGCAGCGGCACCGAATGATTGGTGCCAAAGTCAAAGAAATCCCGTTGCCAGTTGGTGTACCCATCATCTACCGCCACGCTGACACGACAGGCCTGATCCGTGGCCAATTGCAGCAATCCAGCCAGCGGAGCGTTGGTGCCCGCTGGCGTGAAGGTTGGGCCTGACACAATGGTCAAAGCGGGTGACGCGATTGCAATCGCCAGAACTAGGATGCAAACCGACATTACTTTCGCCATCCGTCCAGAAGAATCTCCCGAGGTCGAGCGCTTTGCTTTCAGCTCTTGGGAACTTCTCCTCCTTTCGGCCGCCTCAAACGTGGGGCGACCGGCACAAAACAACTGTAATTCCATTTTCTCTGTCCTTCCGAATAATTGGTCAGGACGGCATCTCGCTGAAAACGGCAGCGAACATTCCGCTATGACTTTCGCCACTCTGCAATTGGATGACCAGGCTTGTCAAGGGAAAACAAACCGCAATCGCACAGAGCGGATGACTGCTCGCATTTCCACTCTCGCTAAAAGCAGCTCGTTTTGGATTGCCTCACTTGGGCCGGAACGCGTATCAATTTCACATCATGAAACGCGCCTTGAACTTAAAGTCCCTCGCACTGATCGTAGCCGCTTTGTTGGCAAACTCATCCAGCTTTGCCCAGTTTGGCGCCACTCCGCCGGGAATGGATCCGTCGCTGACCAAACTTTTCGGCCAGAACACTGCCTTCAGTGCCGGTGGCCAGGTTGCCATTCAGGTTGCGAGCCAAAACCAGCCGATGAACGTGGATATGAAAGTTAGCATGCTCGAGGGAAAAATGAGGATGGAAATGGATATGAGCAAGTTAGCCGGCCCAGGCCCCGGTTCTCAACTGAGACTCATGGGCATGGACCAGGTTGTGTTCATCTCGCTGCCCGAGAAAAAAATGGTCCTGCAGGTTTATCCCGGCTTGCAAGGCTACATGGAGACCACCATGCCGGCCGCCCAGGCCGCCGGAGCCACCAAGGACTACAAGATCGAAAAGGCCAGCCTGGGCAAGGAAACAATCGACGCCCATGCTTGCGAAAAGAACAAAGTCACCATGACCGATGACAAAGGCGAAAAACATGAATTCGTCGTTTGGAACGCGGCGGACCTGAAGGATTTCCCGCTCCGGTTTCAAACGACCGAACAAGGGAACACCATCACGGTGAACTACAGAGACGTAAAACTCGACAAGCCGGACGCCAAACTCTTTGAGGCCCCTGCCGGGTTTACCAAATACGGAAGCCAGATGGACTTGATGCAGGCTGTTATGGCCAGGAAAACGCCCGGTGGTCCGCGAATCAAGTAGCAGGTTGATTCTTTTCAAGCGCTTACCTTGGCTACGCCCACCTGTTGACACATGTCCAACATCGGACAACTCAGGCAGCGCGGCACCCGCCCTTTGCAGATGTGCTTCCCAAACGGAACCAGCAATCGGTTGATCTCAATCCAGTACCGCTTCGGCAAACGATCTTCAAGCGCCTTCATCGTTTCCTCCGGCGACCGGGTTCGCACGTATCCCCACCGGTTCGTAACGCGATGCACGTGAATGTCCACCGCAATCCGCGGCTGGCCACAAGCAATTCCCAGAGTCAGGTTGGCGCACTTGGGCCCAACTCCGCCCAAGGATAATAGGACTTCCTCATCACACGGCAGTTTCCCGCCGAAATGCTCAACCGCCCTCCGGGCTATTTCGTGAATGGTCCGCGCCTTCGCTTCATGGAACGTGCACTCCTTGATTAACCGGTCAATGACCGCCACTGTCAAGTCACTCACGGCCGCCGGTGTCTTTGCCACTTCAAACAGTCTGCGAGCGACTGGCATCGTCACTTCATCCAGTGTGCGAATGGAAATGATGCACGCAACCAACTGTTCGAACACGGATCGATACCCATCATCCGCCAGTTCGAACATCGCCGCCTTGGGATGACCACGCACTGCTTCCCGCAACCGCGCCACCGCCACGTCGATATCGAAAGGGACCTTCCCCAATCGCTTCACCACACCTGGGTCCTCTCGACGCCGCCTTCGCTTAATTGCCTCCATACCCAACTATCCACCATCTTCGGCCCCGCTCAAATTGAAAGACAAACGCAGTGGCCGAACAAACGGCACGGAGGTTACTTGCTAATCCCCCGTTCGCTGCTTCGCACGAACTGCACCAAGTGCTGAAGTTCCGCCGAAGCCGGCAGTTTCTTCTCGATCCGCGCCAGCGCGTTCGGAATCGTCAACCCCTCACGGAACAGGATCTTGTACGCCTTGCGCAAGGCCGATTGGACTTCCTCGGCAACGCCCTTCCGTTCCATGCCCACTTTATTGATCGTGCGCGTTTCCGCGGGGTTGCCATCCGCCAGCATGTAAGGCGGCACGTCCTGCACCACTTTCGAGCAGCCTCCGATGATCGCCATCCGGCCAATCCGGCAGAACTGGTGCACTGCCGCCAGGCCGCCCACAGTGGCGTGGTCCTCCACGGTCACGTGCCCCGCCAGGGTTGCGACATTGGACATGATGATCCAGTCACCGAGGGTGACGTTGTGCGCCACATGGGCATACGCCAGCAGGTTGTTATGCGACCCGATTTTCGTGGTCTCCCCGTCGCCGGTCGCGCTGTGAATCGTCACGTATTCGCGAAACGTGTTCTTGTCCCCGATCACTGTCCAGGTTGTCCCACCCCGCCACTTCAAATCCTGCGTCTTGAGCCCAATGCTGGCGAAAGGATAAATCTCGTTCGCCTCACCCAGCCGCGTATGGCCATCAATCACGACGTGCGAATGCAACTTGCACCCGCGCCCCAGCGTCACATGCTCGCCAATAACGCAATACGGCCCGATCTCGCAGCCGGGCCCAATCTCGGCGCGCGGATGCACCACGGCGGACGGGTGAACGACGGTAGCTGGTTTATTCATGTGATCCCGTTGACGGCCGGCCGTCGTTCTGCCGCTGGCCGGAATCTCGATTGCTTTCATCCCTTAATTATCGACCATCATGAAAGTTACTTCGGCTTCACTCACCGGTTCGCCATTCACGGAACACACGCCCTTCGCCCGGCCGACTTTTCCGCGCGATTTGGTGAGTTCCACGTCGATCACCAGCGTGTCTCCAGGCCGGACGGGCTTGCGCCATTTCACATTCTCGGCAGCGATGAAGTAGGCCAGCTTGCCGAAATTTTCCGCCTGTTTCAGCGTGAGGATGCCGGCCACCTGCGCGATGGCCTCCAACTGGAGCACGCCCGGCATGATGGGATGGTTCGGAAAATGTCCCTGGAAAAATGGCTCGTTCACGCTCACGTTCTTGACTCCGGTGATTTTGTTGCCCTCCACTTTCGTCACCTTGTCCACCATCAGAAACGGATAACGGTGCGGCAGAATTTTCATCACCTGCGCGGTGTCGAAAGTGTCCCCATCCGACATCGAAATATTCGCGGCGGCGGCGGCTTGCGCGCCCGTGACCCTTTGCGCCGGAGGCGCGGGCGGCGGCGAGAAACTCTGTACCGCCACCAAGGGCCGCCGAATTTGCGCGCTGATCAACCGCGCCAGTTCGCAATTCGCCGCATGACTTGGTTTCACCGCGATTAAATGCCCACAGAGCGGCCGACCGACCAGTGCCAGATCCCCGAGGATGTCCAGCATCTTGTGCCGCACGAACTCGTTCGTATAACGCAACGGCTCCGTTGTCAGCACGGCGTCGTCGCGAACGATCACGGCATTCTCCAGGCTGCCGCCTTTGATGAGGCCGTTCTTGATCAGGAACTCGATCTCCTCGAAAAAGCAAAATGTCCGCGCATGCGCCAGGTCGCGTTCCCATGTTTTGGGCGTTACCTCCAGGCTGAAAAGCTGCGTGAACCGGCCCTCTTTGTCTGAACTGGTGCAGGTGAGCTTGAACCCTTCGTCGGGAAAAATCACCATCTCTGTCTCCCCCATCTGCAACTCGATGGGTTCGCTCACGGTGTAGGGATCGCGCCGTTCAGGCAGCGGCACTATGCCCGCCGATTCGATCATCCGGCAGTATTCCCGCGCGCTGCCGTCCGCAATCGGCGGTTCATTCCCGTCCAGCTCGATGATTGCATTATCGATGCCGTATCCCGCAAACGTGGCCAGCACGTGCTCAACCGTATGAATTTTTGCGTTGCCTTTCCCAAGCGTCGTCGAGCGGTTCGTCTCAACCACATTATCCACCCGTGCTTCGATCTCCGGCTTGCCTTCCAAATCGATACGCCGAAACCGCAGCCCGGCTCCCGGCGCAGCCGGCAGAAAAGTCATGTTCACCCGGTTGCCGCTATGCAACCCAATTCCGGAATAACTGGCGGGGCGATTGATCGTTTGCTGTTGTAGCACGCGCAGCATTACAACAAACCGTCATCCCCCTTGGCAACGTCGAAAATGCCCATCGGCCGCTGGTCATTCGTCATTTGGCATTGGTCATTCTCTACCGCCTCCCGTCATACCATATATGGCACGCCTCCTGGTCCCTTATCGTGCCGCCCCAATGCCAAAATATGCGGCTAAAAAATCGGATATATTCACTGAACGAATAGAGATGCAGTTTCCGATCCGAAGTGGGCAAGGGATGCCGATGAAGAATAATCAGCCTCCTTCCGCTTTCGCGCGCCAACCGTTTGAGCCGCTTGCTCAAATCAATTTCTTCACTGGCGTAAAGTTGGTTGTCAAACCCGCCAACCTGCCGGAAGGCCGCAGTTTCACAAAAAATGAACGACCCGGCCACCCAGTTGAAGACCCGGCTGATACAATTCCACAAACCTGTGCCGAAGCTGGCGAACAAATGCGTACCGTCCATCTTCACCGTGGAACCGCCCGCCATATAGCGTCCGGCATCGATGGCTTCCGCAACGTCTGCGAATAACTCCCGGCTTGGCCGCGAATCCGCATCCACAAAGATCAGCCAGTCGCCGGTAGCCGCCGCCGCCCCGGTGTTGCGCGCGCGGGCAATTTGGTTTATCCGCTCGAAGACGACCTTTGCGCCCGCCGCCCGCGCGATCTCTCCAGTTCGATCCGTCGAGTTGTTGTCACAAACGATCAACTCACTCTTCCAACCCCGAACTTCAAAAACCGCGCTTGCTTCCCGAATATGCTGGAGCGTGGCGCCCAACAGCTTCTCTTCATTGAAAGCGGGAACGATAATCGAAACCTTCACCACCACCTCCACGACATATCGTTGCGCCGTTCCATCATTCGCTCGGAATATGACCCACTTTAGCCGCTTTGCAAAGCTCGGCACAAAATCCGGAATGCCATCCCGGCGGAGTACTGGAACGGGTGTAGCGTGGCAAAACAGGTTTATTTACTTTCTTCCGCCCGCATAATCGTCGTCGTCCTCGATTTCCAGGGAAACAACGCATCCGCCCTGCCCGACCCACCTCCAGTCTGTTTCGGCATATGAATCCCAGCACAACGGTCGCATGGCCCGCCTATTCCGCCGAAAACAGCAAAAGCCCGCTGTTTCCACGCAGCTCGCTGCTGGTCACCCGCTTACATAAAATCCGGGCTTCAGCCGGGGGCTCCCGCCCAAAAAAAAGAGGTTTAATTTGGTTTAATTTACTTTAATTGACCCTAATTTCGCGGCTCACACACCCCGAAATTAAGAGCCCATCTCGGTAGGGCGCGTCACTCCGTGCGCGCCGACGGCCAGCGAGAACTGCCATCCCTACCGAGACAGGTTCTAAGCCAAACCTCACGCCTTGGCCATTAGGGCGCAGCGCACCCGCTCTGCCCGGTGATGCTGCCCGCTTTCAAGCGGAACCGGAGCCCAGCGCCAAGGGCGCGCTTCATACCAGCCTGGCCCAGCGGGCCAGGTATCCGACCGCAAACCCGCCCAGCGCATCTCCTTTCCGCTCCAAGCCAAAATTTCCTCGGCAAGTGGAAATATGCGGAAATAAGCGAAAACGCGTCATTAATGAATGCGCCTGGGGCTCGCGGCGGCGCGCACAGGAGTGCGCGCCCTACCGCACACGGTGGTAGGGCGGGCAGTCCTCTGCACGCCGTCCCCCGAAACGATTTAGGGCGTTCCGAATAGGTATGGTTGATCTTCAATGAGTTACAAAACAGTTCATGGAAAGGGCACGCCACTCCGTGCGCGCCGTGCTCTTCAGGGCCGAAGGCCCGAACCATACCGGCCCAGGACATAGCGAGCCTGCGAGCGACGCCCTGGGAAACTCTTCGAGCGAAGGCGGGCTTTGGAGATCCTCAGCCTTCAGCCATCCGATTCAATTGACAAAGAACCAACCCTGCTCCCAACGGAGCACGGGCAAAATCCACCGCCACCAAGCTCCCCATGCCCGCCTGGGCCTTGGCCATTTGTCATTGGACATGCCGGCGTTTTGCGCCAGCCCCCCTCCTTCACTGACGCCGTTAATAAAGCACCGACCGGCTTCCCATGCAACTGAATTCTGAACATTTCTGTGTTTTCATGCGGAGGGCAGAGCCCCTGCCCTGCTCGATGTTACGTTTCCTGTCCAGGCGAAGCCGAAGCGAGAAAACGATGGCACGATTGCGGTGATGATGGTCGAATACCGTTCAGCAGGAGCTGGAGGATCCCAATTCCTTATTCCAACTCCCATCCGGGCATGATCTCCGCATCCAACGACGTTTCTTCGGATTGATTCATCAGCTTCCGTTCCGCCAGAATACCAACCATCGCCGCGTTATCAGTGCACAGACTTGGTTCAGCCAGTCGCAATTTCAACCCCGCTTCGCGGCAACCCGCCGTCAAACTCGCGCGCAAAGCCCGATTGCAGGTTACGCCGCCCGAAGCGGTGACACACCCCACCCCCAGCCGTTTCGCCGCTCGAAGGGTCTTGGTGACGAGCACCTCCACAATCGCCGCCTGCACGCTGGCGCAAAGATCGTGTATCCTTTCCGCATCCTCGGCGATTTCCGGGTGATCGCGCAAAAAATATCGGACGGAGGTTTTTAGCCCGCTGAAACTGAAGTCATCCGTGGCGTCGCGAAGCAGTGGCCGCGGAAAATCGTACGCCTTGGGATTTCCCAGCCTTGCCAGCCGATCAATCTCCGGCCCGCCCGGGTAAGGGAGCCCAATCAACTTCCCCACCTTGTCAAAACATTCGCCGGCCGCATCGTCGATGGTTGAGCCCAGCACCCGATGCTTCAATTCCGACTCGACGTGGACCAGCATCGTATGTCCTCCGCTGACGATCAGGGAGACGTTGGGCTCGAAAGCGCCGAACTCCGCGGCAAGGGGATTGCCGGTGATCCAGGGTGAATACAAATGCGCCTCGTGATGATGAATGCCAAAGAAAGGCTTGCGCAGCACGAAAGCCATCCCCTGGGCGGCTTTGAAACCAACCAGCAAGGCATTGGGCAAACCTGGTCCGCGTGTGGCGGCCACCGCATTCAATTGATGCGGCTTCACGCCCGCCCCGGCCAGCGCGGCTTCGGCCACGGGCAGCAAATTGCGCAAATGCTCCCGAGCCGCCAACTCTGGAACAACCCCGCCGTATTCCGCATGCAGCTTGATCTGCGACGACACCGCGCTCCAAAGCACGTAGCCGTCCCGCACCACGGCGACGCTGGTTTCATCGCAGGAAGTTTCAAAGGCAAGCAATGGCATGAGTCCCGTTCGCCGGAGCTTGGAACTCCGCCTTCACTGATTCATTGAATGATGCCTCAGTCCCTTCACCCAATTCCGCGCTTACTTTGCCTCGACCTTCTCGGTCTTGGCCATCCGTCCGTCCGAAGTGCCGCGGTGAGTGTAAATCAGGATGCCCTTAAGCAAATCCTTCGCCCGGTCATACTGTGGATCCGTGAGGCTCATGATTTTTTCGCGAGCTTTTTGATCCATCGTATCCAGGTTTGGACGCCGTTGACGGATGCTCAAAGCCGCTTCCTCTTCGTCGGTCATCGGCACGACGCAATCGGGTGTGATGCCTTCCCCATGAATCACCTTGTGGCTGGGCGTGTAATATTTGGCCGTGGTCAACCGCAGGGCCGAACCATCCTGCAACGGCAGAATGCTTTGCACTGAGCCCTTGCCAAAAGTCCTTTCGCCCATGATTTGCGCGCGATGCAAATCCTGGAGACAGCCCGCGACAATCTCCGACGCACTGGCGCTGTTGACGTTCACCAGCACCACCATCGGCATGCCGTTCAATTCATCCCCGTGCCCATTGGCCCGCCGAATGGAATCCTGCGCCTTGTTTCGGCCTTCGGTTGAAACCACCAGTTGGCCACGCGGCAGGAATTTCTCACAAACCTCCACGGCCTGGTCCAGCAAACCACCCGGGTTCCACCGCAAATCCAGGATGAGCCCCTGCATTCCCTCGCTTTTGAGCTTCTTGATCGCCTTCTCCAAATCCTCACTCGTCTTCTCGCCAAACTGCACCAGGCGGATATACCCGATCTTGTCTTCACCCAGCGGGAATTCCTTTTTGTTATTGATGTCCTTCACCATGTCCACCTTGATGATGTCCCGTTTGAGCTTGTAATCCTTCACCGTCCCGGTCGAAGGCCGGAGAATCGTGACGGTCACTTCTGTTCCCGGTTCGCCACGCAACTGCTGCACGGCATTCTGCAACCGCTCGGCGTCCTGCACCCCCATCTTCTCCACGTTCTTGCCGTCGATCTTGATGATGCGGTCCCCCGACATAATGCCCGCGCGCGATCCGGGCGTGTCATCCATCGGGGCCAAAACCGTCACGTAACCTTCCTTCGTCTCGATCATGATGCCGAGACCGCCAAACGCGCCCTGAGTGTCCTTTTGCAATTCGTCGTACTTGGCCGGCTCCATAAACTCGCTGTGCGGATCAAGCGTGTTGATCATCCCCTTCAAAGCGCCGTAAATCAGGTCCTGGTAAGTCAGCTTGCCTCCGTCCACATAATCCTTCCGCACCTTCTCCACCACGTACGAAAACAACTCCAGGCTGGGATAGGCGGAATCCTTGTCCGCCGCATGGGCTGTCAAAAGATACAGGCGCGCTCCCGCCCCCACGGTGACCACCAACAGCAGCGCAGTCAGGCCAAATACTATGCGTTTTCTCATAAAAAGCTATGGATACAATAACAGTTCTCGCAGACAATACCCGCCCCCCATTCGATTTGCAAGACAGGGGTTTTGTCCCTTGAATCTGGGCCATTTTGCGCCCATCCAGCCAGTCACCAATTCAAAGCCGTAGCAGCCGACGTGAGGAGGAGGCTCTGATTCTTTTGAAGGGGAGATTTGAGCCTCCCAATGAACGATGACATTCGGAACGGCCTCAACCGTTTCGTGTGGCAGCGGGCACAGGGACTGCCCGCCCCACCACCGGCCAAGGTAGTTCCCTGTTCCGTTGGACCTGCTCACGGACCATGAGCGGTTCGATTATACACGCGTCATTAATGAATGCGCCTGGGGCCCGCGGCGGTGCGCACAGGAGTGCGCGCCCTACCCGGCACACGGTGGTAGGGCGGGCACTCCTGTGCACGCCGCCCGTATGCCCAAAGCGTTCTTATTGATTACGCCGTGTAGGGAAGAGAGGCGAACCCTGCCGGTCGCCCGGGGACGGTTCTCAGCCTTCAACTCATCTGCCGCAGCAACGATTCAACATACGGCAAATCTGCCGGCGTCGTTACTTTCGGGTTCGGTGAGGCGGTCGCCACCAATTTCACTGGTTGACCGATGAATTCGCACGCCGCCGTGTCATCCGTCACTTGCAGCCCCCGTTCCCGCACCACCGAAAGCGCATGGAGAATGACCTCCTTCCGAAATGCCTGCGGCGTTTGCACCGCCCATAACCGCGACCGATCCAGCGTCCGCAGGATCAGTTTTCCGTCCGCCGATTCCTTGATCGTGTCGGTCACCGGTTGCGCTGCCACGGCAGCTCCGATGGCGCGCGCCGCCGCAATGACCGCCTCGATAAGCAGTTCGCTGGTGCAAGGCCGTGCTCCATCCTGAATCGCCACAATCTCCGCCGCCGGCGACATCGCCTGCAAACCGTTCCAAACCGAGTCCTGCCGCTCCGCCCCGCCCACGACCACCCGAAACGGCTTGGTCAAATCATACTGCACCGCCAGTTCCTTAAACGTCGGTTCCATCCCTTCACGCACCACCAGGATGATTTCGTCCACCCAACCCGCCGCGTCAAAGCGGTTCCAGGTATGCGCCACTACCGGCCGGCCGGCGACCTCCAGAAACAACTTGTCCATGTTCGCCCCCATCCGGGTGCCTTTGCCAGCCGCGACTATGACAGCGGAAACCATAGGCGATGATTTAGCCACTTATCGAACCGCAGTCGAGCCAAACCAATCCGGCTGGGCGTGACCGGTCATCGCTGCCGCGCGCTTTCCTGCTGGAAAGCAAAGTGTGTCAATTTGGAGGATTAGCCAAAGGAGAGCGTACGACGCCATCGGGAAATTGATCGAATCGGGCCATGCCCCAGTGTTCCCAGACCGCGTGGCCGTCGTTGTAAATGTAATTTGCGCCTCCTTGGTGGCGGTTATAGCGAATCCATCCTTGATCTCCGTACGGACCGCTGCCCCATTGAACCAACTGCGCCTCGCCGCCCCACGTGTCGTAATCATCCTGTTCCACCGCTCCATAATCCGCGTTGTCCGGCGCGTTGAGCGCTTCGGAATTGCGTTCCGAAAACATGATGATGTTGCGATGTTTGATCGTTGCGATGGCTGCATCGGTCGCAAAACCGTCCAACACGCCCTCAATCGCGTAACGAGCGCTCTTGTGCGTGTAAATGGAATCGAGCAGATAACTTTCAATGGTCAAATGCTGCGCTTGAGCGATCCCAAGTTCTGAATCAGGCGGCGGTGTTTGGCTCGCATCAGTGATTCCTCCGTTGTAGGCCGGAAGATTCACCGCGAGCGTGGTGGAGCGCGCCGTGGTGTCCGACGGGCAAAACGAAGCCTGCCGGTTGTTGATATACGGTTGCAGAATGATCACCCAGGGCCTTTCTGCCTGGCTGTTGCCGACACCGCCACCGGACGGGTCTGCCGGCAGCGTTGGGCTTTGGCTGCCATCGTCGAGGACCCAATCCTCGTGATGATGAAAGAGACCGCCATTGTTATCATCCTTGTACATCGTGGCCGCAAGGCCAAGCTGGCGCATGTTCGAGTAACAAGCCGTACGGCGACTTTGTTGTTTGGCGCGTGAAAGCGCCGGCAGCAATAAAGCGGCCAGAATGGCGATGATGGCGATAACGACGAGGAGTTCTATTAGCGTGAAGGCGGGCGAAACAACTCGTTCGCTCTCGTGCAATGACTTTGCTTGCATAACAGTTGCTTCCTGTCGTTCGGTCGGACAGGAGACGACGGTTAATGACAAGCAGGGGAAGAACTCCGCCCCTGCATTTCAGGCAGCTACGGTTTTTACCCGCCATCGCCGCCACAGGTGGCTGTGTAATTCTATAAGCCCGCGATCCTCTTTAGGCAAGTTCTTTTCTACCATTCATCCTTCACGGATTGAAAGAACGGCAGTATCCAGTGTGAGGAAACCCGAACTGGAATCCCGGCCTGATAATTGACCAAACATGTACACGAAAGACCGTGAAGGAGCCAGGGCTTCCATCATTGCCGGGAAGCCCGTATTTTCAAGGTAATGAGCTTGCGCAACGCGCTGCTGGCTGGAGTTCTATTCGCCCGGCTGGCCTCCGTGGCGGGCCCGGCGCCCATCAATGCAGCATCGCCAGCGGATTCGGCTTCCCCACCAACTCCGCATCCAAATCGAGATAAAAATCCATCCGCTGCTCTGTTTCCCCCTCATCAATGCTTCGCGCCATTAGCAGATACGTCGCATAATGGTTCCCCTCGGACTCGACCAGACTCCCATAGAAAGCCGCCAGTTCGGGATCGAGTGATTTCAGTTCGCTGGCCAGGAACTGAAACTTCTCGCAACTGCGTCCTTCGATAAACGCACAGCAGATCAGGTGATCGATCGCCTGATGCCGCTGTCCGTTGCGAATCGAGCGCATTAACCCGGTGATCCACGGGCTCGGGTACGGCTGGCCGAACGGAATTCCACGCTGCTTCAACAACGACAGCACCAATTGAAAATGCTGCAACTCCTCAATGGCAATGGCGTTGAGTTCCTCCACCCGCGAATAAAGATCGCGATACTTCTCCAGATTCAACGCAGTCGTGGCCGCCTTCCGCTCCAGATGAGCGTGATCCACCAGGACTGCCGGCAGATTCGCCAGCACCTTCGGCAGCCAATCCGCGCCCACTTTCTCTCGAAACAACAACATCCCGCACTTTTAACAGCCGTTTCCCTGCCCGCAAGCCCGAAGGTGTCCCAGCACGCAACCCCTCAGTGGAGTCAGGCAAGGCCTTTAGCCCAGGCCGGTATGAATTGGGCCCTTTGGCCCTTAATTCCCCGCCTTGGCCGGCCACACCACATCCGGCCCTGACCACAAATCCATCCCCGCCATCCCGCCGTCGTCATTCCCATCCTCCCCCACCGAATAAAGCACAAACGTCCCATCCGAATTCAATCGATAGCACAACGGTTTCCCACTCATCGGATCAATCGGGATCTCCGCCACAAACTCCGGCCGCAGCGCCGCCAGATTGGCCGGTCGCTTGCCGTAACGCAATTGGAAGCGCTGGATCGCAATCGCGGCGATGGTTAATCTTCGCAGCATTTCCGCTTGCATCGTTTTCTCGTAGGTTCTCGAAAAATTGGGAATCGCAATCCGGCTTGCCATCAATCTTCGCCCGTAAGTCGAGTTCAGTTCCCGCTCCAGCTCGGCCACGTGGTTCGACACGACCAGCCGCACTTCGGGCCACGGCCGATTCGCGTTGAGCAATCGCGCCGTTTCCACCGCCCGCTGCTCCGTTCGCAGCATGAATAACTCGTCCTCATCCATGCTGACCAGTTTATAGGCCATTCTGACCACATGGTCCCTCAAGCGGTATGTCAAAGGAAACTTTTCGCCCGCAGCCGACGATAACGGCATGACACCCATGATCGCCCTGAACTCCTGGTCATTTGAATATCGCACCTTCGCCATCAACGCGGAACCGAACGCCCGTTCCCCAAGAAAACCCCGCTCCAGTGCCCCAACCAAATCCAACTGTTCCCAATCGCGCTGCAATTCCGAAAGCCCGGCCTCGTCCCAACCGGGAGCCGACAATGCTTCCCAAGTCCCGCACAACCCCAAATCACTGATGGCAACGCGAATCATGCTGCTGACGAGGCGGGGATCATTCCGGTTCACCCGCGCGAGGGCGGCCAGCGCATGCAAATCCGCGTGCGCGGCCTCGAAATCCCCGCGATGCAGTTCGCCGATCTCGGCGCTGGTCAAGGCTTGCGCCACGTTCCTGATTCGCACCCAATTGACTCTTGGCGAGTCCAGGTTGTTGCCGTAAATCCATCCGGTATCCGGGGCGGGATGTTCCAGCACGCGGCGAAACTCCGAAAGCGCACCCGCAACGGCGTCATTTTGCCGGTCGAATTCCTCCCAATTTCCAGCGCTGGCGTTGGTTCGTCCCGCGGAAGGCGAAACCCGCAATCCGCCTCGCCACGCAACCCGCGCCTTGCCGGGTTCGACGAAATTCATCAGCACGGGTACGTTTCCTTCGAACGTAAACGTGTTGGACACAAAGGTATTTCTGCACGCCACTTCCTCCAGGTTGGTCGATGGCGAAATCGCCAATTCGACAAACGTCAGCTTCTCCCCTTTCGCCCGCAGTTCGGCCTTGAACCGCTTTAACGCTCCGGTGGTGAACGCGTGATGAAGCGTCAGCAGGGCCACGGGGATCACCAGGAAGCCGCCCATGGCCAGCGCAAACCTCACGGTTCTGTTCATCCGTCGAACGTAGATTCTGCCTTATCGCTTAGAAAGCAGATTCCGGCCCGGTCGCAACGGAGCGCAGAACTCCTGCCCTGCGTGGTGATGCTTTTATAAATTCGTTGAACTGAAGCGCTGCGCTCCGCGCCTCACTGCCGCTTCCGCTTCTTAACAGTTCGACATTATGATTGCATTTTTTGCCAAACAACTTTCGATTAACCCATGTTCCCATACGTCGCACTGCAAAAAGACAAAGCCTGGCAACCGGGCCCGTATGCCGGCGTCGAACTGCTCGTGTTGCACAAAAACGAAACCACCGGCGGCGTGACCATCCTGCGCAAGTTCGCTGCGGGCGTAACCGTCCCGGCGCACGTCCATCCGCTGGCGAATGAATCCGCCTATATTCTTTCCGGCGAATGGGAAGAATCCGGTGTGACCTATCATCCCGGCACCCTCTTCTTCGCTCCGCGCGGCCAGCCTCACGGCCCCCACGTCGCACGCACCGAAGTCATCAGCCTGACCGTCTTCGATGGGCCGCTGACGGTTGAACCACCGCCGGGTTCTTAAGCCTTCATGGATGGGCGGCAAGTTTCCTCCTGCGGTTAAGCACTCTCCAGGATTGCGACCGCCGCCGCATGTTGTTGAGTATGGCTAAGGCTGATTAACACCACCCGGCCTCCGCGCTGGTCCAGAAGCTTCGATCCATCTCCGTGCAGCACCACGTACGGTTCGCCCGACTCGCGTCGAACGACCTCCATGTCCTGCCATCCCAATTCCGCTCCGATGCCCGTCCCGAATGCCTTCGAAATCGCCTCCTTCGCCGCGAACCGCGCCGCCAAAAATGGCCCAGGCGCTTTGTGTGATAAACAATAGGCAATCTCGTTCGGATGCAGGATGCGTTTCAGAAACCGCTCCCCAAACTTCTCATACGAAGCCTGTATCCGCGCGACTTCGATAATGTCGATCCCGACGCCTAGAATCATGCGGGGAAATGTCCAATGTCCGATGACCAATGTCCAAAGAAATCCCAATGACCAAAACCAGGAAATCCCTGGTCATTGGACATTGCTCACCGATATCCTTCCATCGCCGCCAGCATTTCCTTCACCGCCGTCGCCAGGCCGGTCGTAATCGCCCGGCTGATGATGCTGTGGCCGATGTTCAATTCCACCAAGTGGGGCACTCGATGCAACGTCGGAAGATTTCGATAATTCAAACCATGGCCGGCGTTGACCTTCAGCCCAAGTCCGTGCGCTTGGTTTGCCGCGGCCACAAGCCGGTCCAGTTCCCGAATGCGGTCGCGCTCCTGATCAAAATGCTCCGCAAAAGCGCCCGTATGCAACTCGATGAACTGCGCACCCACTTTCGCGGACGCCTCCACCTGCGCGGCATCGGGTGCGATAAACAAGCTCACCTCGATCCCCGCGTCGCTCAACCGCTTGCGTGTTTCCGTCAGCGCGACGGTGTTTCCCGCGACGTCCAACCCGCCTTCCGTCGTCACCTCCTGCCGGCGCTCCGGGACGAGGCAAACAATGTCCGGCTTGAGTTTTAACGCGATGGCCAGAATCTCGGGCGAATTGGCCATCTCCAAATTCAGGCGGGTCCGAATCTTTTCCCGCAATGACCAGACATCGCGGTCCTGGATATGACGCCGGTCTTCGCGCAAGTGCGCCGTGATCCCGTGCGCTCCCGCCGCCTCGCAAATCAACGCCGCCGCGACCGGATCAGGCTCGCCCACATTCCGTCCGCGATAGCGCGCTTCGCGCAACGTCGCGACATGATCGATGTTCACTCCGAGTTTCAACATTGTATCCAAGCGCATTCCTGTGCCACACCGTCAACTGTTTTGCAAGTGTTGCCTTCAAATCAATCGACCGCACGCCCGCTTTGGGGTTTGAAATTTGGTGTTTGCGCCCGCCGCCCTCTCCTTGCTTTGATGCGCCGTGCGCAAATTCCGTTCCTTCATGAAATACTGGACCCCGGTGCTCCTCTGGATGGCGCTCATCTTCGGCGCTTCCGGCGAGCGCGGTTCTTTCAAGCAATCTTCCCGCATCATCGCTCCACTGCTGCACTGGCTCTTTCCCCATCTCTCGGAAGATTTCATTTATGGCGTCGTCCTCGTCATCCGCAAGTGTGCTCATCTGAGCGAGTATGGCATCCTCGCGCTGCTGGTCTGGCGCGCCCTGCGCAAACCCGTTCGCGGCAAGATCCGCCCCTGGCAATGGACGGAGGCCGCCGAGGCTCTGTGGTTCGCGGTCCTTTACGCCGCGACCGACGAATTCCACCAAACATTCATTCCCTCCCGCGAAGGTTGCCTCCGCGATGTTTGCATCGACACGACCGGCGCGGTAATCGGCCTGTTCCTGTTCTGGCTTCTTGGCTGCTGGCGCAATTGGTGGCGGGTGGAAGCAAACTGAAAAGATAACGCCGGCTGCTATTTCCCCTGGTGCGCGTCCCGCTTGGCAAAGGTAATCTATTCCTCGTCCCTACCCCTCAACCAGTTTCACCGCGTCCGCATTTGCCTCCAATTGCCCCACATCGCGGGAACCGGGAATGACGGCGCTCACGAGCGGATTTTTCAAACACCAGGCGAGTGCCCATTGCGACATCGCCACGCCGGCGGGCACTTCCATTTTCCGAATCTCCTCCACCTCGCTGACCCAGCGTTGGAATTTGTCCTGATCGAACGTCGAACGGGCGTCGTTCGCCGGGAATGACTTGAAGTTGACGTATTTGCCACTGAGAAAACCGCTCGCCAGCGGCACACGCGCGAGGATGCCCAACCCATGCTCGCGGGCGCTGGGGAAAAAATCCCGCTCGGCCCGGCGTTCAAGGCGATTGTAAACCACCTGCAATACCTCCGCGCCGGCACGCTGCGCCTGCTCCGCCTGCAACGGTCCGCCCTTGCTGGCAATGGAGATTCCCAGGTGCCGGACCTTTCCCAGCGCTTTCTGCCGCTGCAACATCGTCCACAACTCCGGCCGTTGAAAATCTTCGTCCGAACCGGAGTGGAATTGGTAGAGATCGACCACATCGGTTCGCAACGCGCGAAGGGACTTCTCCAGTTGCGCCTCCACGCCCGTCAGGGACGAATCCCACGTGCGATCCATGAAGCCGTGAAAGTGATGTCCGAACTTCGTCGCCACGATCCATCGGCTGCGGTCGCGCCGCGATAAATAATCTCCAATCAGCGCTTCGGACACGTGATCGCCGTAGCATTCGGCGGTGTCAATCAGGTTGATTCCATGTTCCGCCGCCCGATCGAGGATGGCGTCCACCTCGTCCTGTCGGTACGCCCTCCCCCATTCGCCGCCGAATTGCCAGGTCCCTACTCCAATGACGGACACCTCCAACCCGGTTTTGCCAAGCTTCCGGTATTTCATTCCCGCAGTTTCAGTCACATTCCCTTTAGCCCGAGCCCCAGCGTTTCCTTGCAATACTTCAAGCTCCGCTCCAACTCGCTCTTCTGCCACTCCTGCTCGGCTTTATTGTCCGGCGAACGATGGGACTCCACTGCGTGTCCGCGCTTGGCCATGGCGACGAATTTTGCGAAGTCACGGGCGCGTGCTTTGGGATAAATCTGCCAGAAATCCGGTTTCAAGTAGGGATAATCGCGGGCCAGTCCGGAAATAATTTCCAAATTTGCCGGCACACCGGGACACAACTCCGCGAACCGTTGAAAGTACGCCTTCCAATCCACCAAACCGTCGCCAATGGCGGTCCACTGCACTTTGGCCCCATCGGCGTATTCCCAAACCATGGAATCCCGCACGCCCGTGGACAACGTGTAAGGCCCAAGAATCTCCAGGCTTTCGCGAGGATCCTCCAGCGTCCAACAGGCATTGCCCGAATCCAGCGTCGCCCCGACAAAATCCTTGCCCGCAGCTTCGATCAACGTAACCAGTTCCCAGGCTTGCATGTCGCCGGCATGATTCTCCACGGCGATCTTCACATTGGCATCCACGGCCTGGCTGCGAACCTTTTTCAACACCTTCACCGTGTCCGCGATCCGCGCTTCAATGCCGCCATCCGTCTTTCGGTCGTCACCCATTCCCAGAATGACGCGCAACACCGGCGAACCCAGCGTTCTGGCGACCTGAATCCCCAGGGTAAGATGCTCTTCCGCCGTTCCCCACATGTTTTTGAAGAACTTTGAAGTCGGGCAGATGCTCCAGGTTCCCGCGTGAATGAGAATGCCCAGACCTTCCGCTTTGGCTTTGATGCCTTTCAGGTAGGGTTCCGTGTAATTTTCGTACGCGCCCAAATCTGAAATGAGAATCGAATCCAGCTTGAGCGAAGCCGCGTAGTCGAGCAATGCGTCCGCCTTCCAGCCCATCGCCCGGACCGAGAAGTTGTCGAAGCCCAGCCTGATCTTTTTCTCAGGCTGACTGACGACCAGGCTTTGCGCCACGGCCGGCCCGGTCAAGGCCAGCGCGGCGCTGGCAGTCGCCACGGTTTTCACAAAGGTACGCCGGTTTGGATCGTTATTATCTGGTTTCATAGGGCCGTGGCATTGACTTTTAAGGCAAACTTCGTTAAGTGACGAGCAAATGTTTTCGCGGACCCGCTTCAAAGTATGGAGCCCCGGCTTTAGTCGGTACGGCTGTTCCATCGGGCGCAACGGGAGGTTTTCCGGTTGGCGATCTTTGCGCGCGCCTGGCCGCCTGAAGGCGGGACTTCATGCCTCAGCCACCCATTGATGAAAACATCGCTTCAGCCATTGGACCTGAAACGAATTCGCGTTTATCCGCTGGAGCAACGCCTGAGCGAAAGCAATCTGGCGGAAATCCTGATTGATCCGGGGGCCGAGCCGCCAGCTTTGGCCGGGCCGCTTCACCAGTCGGTGCGCGAGGCCGCCCGGAGCATCGCTCACGCCCATCAAAAGCGCGCCGGCGTCATGCTGCTTTACGGCGCTCATCTCATCAAAAACGGGGGCGCGCGTCTTCTCAATTCCTTGCTCGAACTCGGCTGGATCACACATCTCGCCACGAATGGCGCCGGCACGATTCACGATTGGGAATTCGCTTTTCTCGGGCGTTCCACGGAAAGCGTGAAGAACAATGTCGCCACCGGTACGTTCGGCACTTGGGACGAAACCGGTCGCTGTCTGCAACTGGCGCTCCTCGCAGGCGCGTTGCGCGAGGAAGGCTATGGCCGCAGCCTCGGCCGATTCATCGTCGAGGATGGCGTCACCCTGCCGCCTCCCGAATTGCTGCGGGAATCGTTGCGAACGGAACCCGCTCACCCGTTATCGCCGGCCCGCGCCGAACTCCTTTGCGCAATCGCGACCCACGAACTTCCTTCCGGCAGCATCACCGTGAATCATCCCTGGAAGGAAACCTCCGTGCTCGCGACTGCGTTCCGCCTTGGGATCCCGCTCACGGTTCACCCGGGCATCGGCTACGACATCGTGGCCAACCACCCCATGTTCAACGGCGCCGCCATCGGTCGCGCTGCGGAACTGGATTTTCGCATCTTCGGCGCGACGGTGGACAGCCTTGATGGCGGCGTGGTCTTGTCCGTCGGCTCCGCGATCATGGCGCCGCAAGTCTTTGAGAAGAGTCTGAGCTGCGTGAACAATCTTCGCCTCCAGAACGACCGTGCCATTGTGCACGGCCATACCATCTACGTGGTCGATATTCAGGATGGCGGCAATTGGGACTGGACCAAGGGCGAGCCGCCCAAGGACAATCCCGCCTACTACCTGCGTTTCTGCAAAAGCTTCTCTCGCATGGGCGGCGCAATGCATTACCTTCAGTGCGACAACGTGGCTTTCCTGCACCACTTGTATCACTTGTTGAAATAGCCGGGGAAAGCTCCAAGCTCCAACAACCAAGCTCCAGAAAAATCTCAAATCTCAAGCTCCAAAAAGAACACGGGCGTGTACGTGTTGCCCAGTGACGTCGTAACCGAAGGAGAATGGGAGTTTTGAAGCTTGGTATTTGGGATTTCTCTGGAGCTTGGTTGTTGGAGCTTGGAGCTTTTGCAACTGCTCTTCAGCTCCGCCCACGCCGCCTCCACCTGCTCCTACGCCGCGCTCCCACTGCCCAGCAACCGCACCTCGCGCTGCGGGAATGGAATCTCGATCTTTTGCGCGCGAAAACGGTCGATGATCGTCTGGTAAATCTCCGCGCCAGCGGGACCAAAATCCGCCACGGTGGTCCAGGGGCGGACGGCGATCGTAATCGAGCAGTCGCCCAGCGATGTGACGCCAAGGCCGGGCACGGGACTTTTCAACACCCTGGTATTGGACTTCAAAATCTCTTCGAGCAGCATCAGCACCTGCTTTAGATCGCTCCCATAGCCCACACCCACGGACAAGTCGAGCTGGCGGATGTTGCCGTAGTTATGCAGGATTTCACCCACGATCTTTCGATTTGGAATTACCACGCGCGACTGATCGGCATGCATCAGGCAGGTGCTGAAAATTTCGATGGTCTTCACCTGTCCCTCCACGCCGGCCAGTTGCACATATTCACCGACGCGGAAAGGCTTGGTGAAAATGATGGTCAGCCCCGCCACCAGGTTGCTCAGCACGCCTTGCATCGCCAGGCCGGCGCCCACGCCCGCGACGCCAATGCCCGCCACCAGGGTGGTAATGGGCACGCCAAACTTGTCCAACACCATCACCAGCGTGAAGGCCATCACCATGAGCTTCGCGACGCGCACCAGCAGGGAGCGCACCGGCGGTTCCAGTTGTTGTTTGTCCAGCCAGCCGCCAAGGACCTTCCCCACCCATCGCGCCACCAGCGTGCCGATAATCAGGATGATGATGGCGCCGACAACGGAGATTCCGTACTGCGCGCAGAAATCGACGAGCTTCTGTTTCAAGTGTTCCACGTTGGAACTCACCGCATTTGCGGCCGAGGCGACGGCGTTATTTGTGGATTCCATAGCTGTTCCCATGATAGCAAGCAGGCGGCTACAGGCAATGTCGAAATGACCAATGTTCAATGAACCAGGGCCCAGGGAATGGCCAACGCTCAAGGCTCAACACAGAAGAATTCCGCCAGTTCGCCATCAAGAGCCGCCTGATTCGTGAATCGCCTGACGTCAGAGTCTCAAATGTTGCATTTGGATTTGAGTTTTTGGCCATTCCCTGGGCCTTGGTCATTGGACATTGGTCATCCCCACCGGCCCTTTCGCCGTGGGAATGTCCTTAAACCTGCGCGAAGGAAACACATGTATGCCACGGTCATCGCGAGTGGTGATGATCGCCGCCAGTTCCGGGCGGGAATCCACCAAGGCCAGCACTCGCTCGACTCCCATGATTCCCAGCGGAGTGTCCAGCCCATCCGTGACCGTCGCGTTCGGGCCGATGATCGTTACTTGGATGCGATTGGTCAATCCCAGGCCGGTTGCAGGATCGACGATGTGCGAATAACGAACGCCGTTGATTTCAATATTTTGTTCGGAGTCGCCGGAAGTGGAGATGCCGGCGTTATGCAGCAGGACGGTTCGCGTAACCTCGTCCGGCGCGCCATCCATGACCGCAACCCCCACTTTCCAACCCACCTTCCCTGGCGGCGGGTCACCGAGCGCGATGTCCCCGCTCGCCGCCACCAACGCGCGCCGGATACCGTGCTGACGCAGCGCGGCCAAGGCGCGGTCGGCGGCGTAGCCCTTGCCGATGCCGCCAAGGTCCAGGCGCATGTTTGGCGCCAGCAACGTGACCGTTTGATGCCGCGTGTCCAATCGCAGTTTCTGGTAGCCCACCGATTCGCGCATCGCCGCGATTTCCTGAGCCGAAGGCAGGACTTTGCTTTTACGCGCCGCACGCCAGGCCGCGACGTACGGGCCGACTGTCACATCGAAAGCGCCTCCGGTTTGCCGTGACACCTCGCCCGAATATTTCAATATGTCGAACAAATCATGGCTGACCAAAGTCGCTTGACCCGCCGGCTGGCGGCATAACCGCATCAACTCGCTGTCCGGGTTGTAATCCGTCATGATGCGGTCCAGTTCGGTCACGCGTTGGAATGCCGCCTGTGCGCCGGTTTTGGCGGACGTTTCATCCGGGGCGTAAAGCGTGATGCTAAACAGCGTCCCCATGTGGGGCTCGCTGAATTCGAAGCGTTTCAGCGTGGAGGTTCGGGGAGTTGCGCAGCAACCGGCAAGAAGAAAACCGATCACCATCGACCATGCCGACAAGCGCATGGAGGGGCCACCCCGCTGATGAGTTGATCGCCTGGATGAGTCTCGAATGCGATACGGAGCGCAGAGCTCCGGCTCTGCGCGCCGATTTTCCTTGGGTTCACGCAGAGCTGGAGCTCTGCGCTCCGAACTCTGGCGGGCAACTACACGATGTGCTTTAACCATTCCGGATCGCCGGGGATGGGCATGGGATACAAACCATCGCTGCCGCATTGCGGTTTTGGTTTCGCATCCCAGGAAATCGTGTCCGGGGCGAGGACGAGTTCGGAATTCAAGGCTTTGTCAAACTCAATAATCCGGCCCGAATAAGTTGCCATGCGACCGAGAATGGCCGTCATGGTGCTGAGCGCGCCGCGCTCGGCTTCGTTGTAATCCTTGTTGTTGCGAATGGCATCGAAGAACGGATAATGCTCCGCCTGCCATGGGGACATGGTCTGTTTGCCCTTGTACTTCCACGCATGGCTTCCCTTGATTACGAAATCACGCCCATCCGCGGTGTCCACGGTCCCTTTCGTTCCCACTGCGTGCTCGGAGACGGAGTCCCAGCAACCTTTGATGTGCCGGCATTGGCTGGAGCAACGCGAACCGTCGGCATATTCAAACTCAACGGCGTGATGGTCAAAAATTTCCCCGCAATCCGAGTTGCGCGCGGATTGGCAGCCGCCCATCCCGCTGGCGCGCACCGGATAGCCCTGCTTCATCCAGTTGATGACGTCGAGATTGTGAATGTGCTGCTCGACGATGTGATCGCCGCACAGCCAGGTGAAATAGTACCAATTGTCCATCTGGAATTCCATTTCACTCATGCCGGATTTCCGCGGATGAATCCACGGCCGTGAGCCGTTCCAATAACAGCGCATCGCGACGATGTCGCCGATGGCGCCGTCGTGCAGCCGCTTCATTGTTTCGAGATACGGCTCCTGATGGCGGCGCTGAAGTCCGACGGCCACTTTGAGATTCTTTTGCTTCGCGATTTTCGCGGCGGCAAGGACGCGGCGCACGCCCGGCCCGTCCACGGCCACGGGCTTTTCCATGAAGATGTTTTTGCCGGCGTTCACAGCCGCTTCGAAATGGCCCGGACGAAATCCCGGCGGCGTCGCCAAAATCACCACATCCGCCAGGGAAATGGCTTTTTGGTACGCGTCAAAACCCACGAACTGATGATCTTCCGGCACCTCGACCTGTTTCGGGTGTTCTTTGGTCAGATTCTCCAGGCTCTTCTTCAAATGTTCGGCGGAAGTATCGGCCATGGCAATCAGCTTGACGTTCTGGTCGGCGGTCAGGGCTTGATCGGCCGCGCCGGAACCGCGTCCGCCACAACCGATCAAGGCCAGCTTCAAGGTGTCGTCGGTCGCGATGTGAGCGCCGCGGGCAATGGCGGCATAACTGAGCAGCGAGCTTCCCGCGACGACGGCGGAGGTCGTCTTCAGAAAATCACGGCGATTGATTTGCGATTCGGTTTTCGACTCATTTGGTGTGTTCATAGACTTAAACGGTTTGATGATTAGTCACGCCCGATCGGTTGTCGTTTCATGGGACGCCCAACTCTATTCCTTTTCCACGCCGCTTGTCCAATACTTAGAAAGCTCCTCCGGCGACGGCACTTTGAGGGGACGAATGATTCGGAAGCCGAGGAATTGCGCGTCGGTGTGATACCAGATGCTCTTGGGCAATTGGGGATCCTGCATTTTCCAGGAACGATCCGATCCGCGGCGGGCCGCGCTGCGCAGCATGTCCGGATCATCCTGCCACGAGCCGCCCCGCACCGAATGCGGATATGGCTTCGTTGCTTTTTCCCAGGGGTCAGTTGCGCCGTCGGCGGCGAATTTGGCGTAGCCGTCAGGGACGTACTGATCGAGCGTCCATTCCGCGACGTTCCCGTGCATATCGTACAGCCCCCACGGATTCGGTTTTTTCTGGCCGACTTTTTGATATTTGCCGTCGCTGTTGTCCGAATACCAGGCGTACTCGCCCAGCTTGGAAACGTCGTTGCCAAACGAATAAGCCGTGGTCGTGCCCGCGCGGCAGGCGTATTCCCATTCCGCTTCGGTCGGCAACCGATAAAAATGGCCGGTCTTGGCGCTAAGCCATTTGCAGTAAGTGTTGGCGGCATGCTGGGTCATGCTGATGGCGGGGAAGCCGTCCTTGCCCATGCCGAAACTCATCTCCACGTAGGGCCGCGTCGGATGCGTGACGGCATCCGCCGCCTCCCTGGCCTCGCCAGGCTTCTTCGGTTCGGGATACATGAACAACTCGAATTCATTCCACGTCACCTCGCACTCCCCCATCCAGAAGGGCGAAATGGCAACCTTATGCTGCGGCCCCTCGTCGGGCTTGCGTTTCGGTTCCGACTTGGGGCTGCCCATCTCGAAGGTGCCGGCGGGAATCGGCGCCATGCCGAAAGTCACCTGGGTGCCCGGAATGGTTTCCTTGTAAGCCTTCATTTCGGCCGCGCTCGCCGGATTCCCAGCCGCCAAAATCTTCGCGTAAATCTCCGCCAGTGTCGCCGCATCATCCCCGCCGTCTTTGGCCTCGGCTTTGCGCGCCACCAGCGTGACTCCTTCCGGCCAATTCGCGCCCTGCTGAATCCACGCCTTCAACAACTCGGTTTGTTCCTTCGTCAAAGGATCGCCCTTGGGCGGCATGAATTTGTCGTCGCTCTTCGGCAACACGGTTGAGGTGTAGAGCGGGCTTTGGGCTGGATCGCCAGGAACGATCACCACGCCGTCTTCGCCTCCTTTGAAAGCATCGGCCTTGCTGTCCAAGCTGAGTCCGCCCTTCGGCTTTTCCTTGCCCCCGGGCGCTCCGTGGCAACGGACGCAATTGAACTCCAGGATGGGCTTGATCTGGGTATTGAAATCGACCGTTTCGGCGGCTCGGGCACTTGAGACAGGAGCCGTCAAGGCCAGCGCCAGAATGGCGGAAGCAGCAATCGTTGAATGTTTCATCATCGCGTTATTTGTGCCGATTTACTACCTGAACCAAACCCAAAATCCAATGCAATTCCGCAGTTTCGGACGCTGTGGGAGGTTGGGCTATTCGACAAATTCCGCCGGCGAAGTTCTCTTCTCGCCGGCCTTGGAGCCTATCTCGGCAGGGCGCGTCACTCCGTGCGCGCCGACGGCGGGCAGAGGACTACCGGGATAGGTTCTTAATATTTCCGCCCCCGCTTTTCTGCCGTCCTACTCCCCGCGATACACACACTTGGCCGTGCAAGTTTCGGCCACCACCACTTCCGTCAACCACGGCAGCTTCGGCTTCAGGCGACGCCAAATCCAGATTGCCACGTTCTCGCTGGTGGGGTTTTCCAATCCTGGAATTTCGTTAAGGTAATGATGGTCGAGTTTTTCCCAGAGTGGTCTGAAGACCCGGGAGATCTCCGCGTAGTCCATGACCCAGCCGAGCTTCGGATTGCACTCGCCGCTGACAACGATTTCCGCCTTGAAACTGTGGCCATGCAATCGCCGGCATTTGTGCGACTTCGGCAAACGCGGCAACAAATGCGCCGCTTCAAATTGAAATGTTTTTCGCAACTCCATTTTCATATATTCTCATTGCTCCCAATCGGTCCAAGTCACCAAATCGCCCAGCGAAGGCCGGCCGTCATGACGCCAGGTCAGCGGTGGGTTTTGCATGCGGCCGAGCGGGCACACTCGCGTGACGCCCCAGCGGGCCAGTTGCGCCACGATCTCCGTTGCCAATTCTTCCGGCGCTTCCAATCCCACCGTCGAAACACTTCCGCGAACGCTGTCGGCGTTCTGCAAGACTTCGGCCAGGCTTCGCACTCCCTTCACGTAGATGAAGCGGTTCAGGCACGAGAGTTGGAAGCGGGGGTCCGCTTCATAGATCACGGTCCAGGCGGTCGAATTCTCGCTGCCCCAACGCTGGGTGTCCGGCGAGTGCGCCGCGCGCACCTCATAAAACGCGCGCCGTGACGCAATCGCCGCCGCGGATTTCACGGGCAACTCGCCGCGCGGCTCGGTTTGCTCGCGCCGCGCCAGTTCCTCCGCGAGCATCTGCGCGAAATGGTCCGGCAACACCGCCCCGCCGTTCTCGACGTAAATGACATGCGGTGAAAGGCAGCCCAGCTGGTTCCACGCCACCACATCCGAGGCCGCGCGCGCGACGATTTTTTTCGGGCTCGAGCCGGAAAGCGACTCCTTCGTAATATAAGCGAAGCTCACGCGATGGCCATACGCCAGCAAGCGCGCCTTCGGCGGGACATGACGGCGTATGGCCGCTAGCGCTTCATCGCTGCCGGTCGCCGTGACACAATCCACCTGCTGGAACAGTGTTGTTTCCAGATGCGCCGTGCCGCCTCGCCATTCCGCAATCTCGAGGCATGCCCCCAGCTTGGGATCGGCGTCATAAATCGAATGGGCGAACAAACGCGGCAGGAACGAACCGCCCGTCGGACATTTCACGAATTGCGCGGAGCGCGTCAGCAACCCGAGCACGATGCTCGTAAACGCCGGGTTCGGAATCCGCCCGGCGGTGACATGCGCCAGCAGTTCGGGACCGGTCGCGATGGCTGCGCGTTGCGCCTTTTGTTCCGCGCTGCCGGCGGTGGGATTGTCCAATCGCTGGGCCTGCCCAAGGTCCTGCACCAACAAAGCCTGGAGATTCTCGGCGGTCAATTCCTTGAAAAATCCATCCAACCCGGCGGCGAGCGTGGCGGCTGAGAAACCGGTTGCCTTGGGGCCATGTTCCAGCGCCATGGCGCGAAACGGGTACTGCGCTTGCAGCCAGTTTTCCGCCAGTTCGCCCAGCAGCCGAATGATGGCCGGGGTCGTGCGCTGAACGAGGTACGATTCACGATTGCGTTTGAGCGTTTGGCACGCCTCTTCAATCAACGTTTGTGTCAGCGTCGCGCCCGGAGGCAGGTCAGCGAGAAAATAATTGGGAAGCGCAAGGTTCATGTCATGAATCCACCCTGATGGGGCGCATCTCAACACCATTGGCATGCCTCTGGCAGGGACGGCGCGCAGCGTCAGGCGACGGAACGAATAGCCCGCATGGCACGTCTCCGCGAGCGCGTTCCACGCGCTGGAACGCGGGCGGGGCTTTGTCCCGGAGGGACACCCGAAAATAGCCCGGCGATTTATCGCTGGGGGAAGGCACAGAAAGTTCAAAAGCCCCGGAGGGGCGAAAGAAAACATCTGACATTACAACGATGCTCTTTCGTCCCCGGCAGGACTTAGCCGGAACCATGCGGTTGGATCGGGGAGCGCACGCGCCCTCGCGTGCCGTGGCTGGCACCCAGCCAGCCACACGAGGGTGTCCGAATGACCCACCGTTGGGTGACGGCCGAGCGCTCCGGTTCCGACCGGCGAGGGCGCCGGTCGGCACACGCGGGGGCGCGTGTGCTCCCCAAAACCAACCGCATCGCTTCGGATTAGGTTGCTCGCGGCCTGCCCGCCGATAAATCAACGGGCTGTTTTCTTTCGCCCTGCCGGGCGGGGAATCTCCGAAGAGCATCACTCCACGCCTCCCAATTTCCCAACCACAGGTTTCACACTCACCTCCTGCACGCTCGTGACGGGCTCATGATCCAACCCTTCGCGTTTGCGAATTGCGTGCAAACACGGCATCCCCAACAGGGAACACACCACCAGGAAAGCGAGGGCGCCGTAGAGAGGATAGTAGGCGCCGGGCAACGCAGCGTTCAGCCCCAGATGTTTCACCGCCGCCCCCACTGCCCAATGGGAGGTGTTGCCCACCAGTCCGCCCGTGGTAATGAACAATCCAAAGACGCGGCCGCGCACAGCATCGGGGACGGAATCCATCACCATCGCTTCCACCACCGGATAGTTCGCAAGAAAGAAGAACCCGTAGATCATCAGCGTGGCGAACATCCAGCCGTTCGGCACATGCGGAAACAGGGCGATCATGGTCAAGGCCAGCAACAACAACCCGATTGCCCAGGGGATTCTTCCGCGATCGCTCAAGTGCCCAAACAAGGGATTGCTCACGGCGGACGCCAGGAAGATTCCGGAAAGAACGAAGCCCGTGGTTTGCGGGCTGAAGCCATGGGCATTTTGAAGAAACAACGAGCTCAAGCTGGCCATGGCGGAGCCGGCGAAATCACGCAAGCTGAACGCGACGCTGGCCGCGAGAAAAAAGAACCACAGACCCGCAGTCGGAAAAAGTTTCTCCTGCGAACCTTTTCGCCCGGCCGGGGATGCTCCGGTTCCGCGCGCACGCTCCGCGGCCGGGACGTAATCCTCCTCCGCCAGCCAGTAAAACATCATCGCAAACAGCAACCCATACAGGCCCACCTCCACAACGGGCGCACGCCAGTTGCCTGTCGTCCCGGCCCGCCAACCCGCGTAGATCGGGCTGACGAAGAAGCCAAGGCTCGCGCCAATGGCCGCCAATCCCAGGGCCTTGCCGGTGTTGGCGGGAAACAAACGCGCGATCAATGCCGTCGCGGCCGGATGAAAGAAACTGCCACCGAATCCCGCCAGGGCAACGCAGAACAAAGCCCCGGCATAACTGTGCGCCAGGCCGAGGCCGATGAAACCGAGGCCGTTGATGGCCAAACCCGCCGCGAGCAATTTCTTCCGGCTCACGCGATCCGCCAGAATTCCCATCGGATAACTGGGCGCGTAATAGGCCAGGCCCATGACGGTAACGAGCAAGGTGGCTTGTTCCACACTCGCGAGCCGGAGATCCTTCTGAATCATCAAATACAGCGGCACCAGCGCCATTTGATACAGGTGCGTAAACCCGTGCAGCACACCACAGAGCCAGAGCGTGCGGACTTGATGAGTTTTCGCGGTGGTCATGTAGAGGCGGCGAGGCTGTTTCGAAACCGTCCATTCTCTTTACGCGTTCCGATCATCTGGATTTCCTCATACACTCATTAGCGAACATCCGCGCGGTTCCGCGAGCACGGCGCGGCCGATTAATTCAAAGCCGTCGCCGCGCCGAACTCCCAGGTCCTCTGTCTGAATCGCCATCACCGACCAGACATTCGCCAAATCGAAAACGCGAATCAACCCCGTTTCACCGTCGCTGACTTCGCGTCCCGATTCCGGGGAGACGATTTGCGCGCGGGCCCACGGGGGAAAGTGGAAAACCGTGGGGCGCGGAGCGTGGAGCGTGGTGCGTTGAAATTCTGCCCGGGGGGGCAACTGTTTGACCTCGTAAGCTTGTGAGCTGAGTTCGCTCATTCCGTACTCGCAGACGATATCGTGGAATGGCACGCCGAGTAATTCGCGAATCAACGAATGGAGTTCGTTTTTTGGCAGCGCTCGGGAGCGTCCTTTGTAACCACCCGTTTCCAATATCCGCGAACCGTCGGGCAGTTGCAGGCGCTTGCGAGCTGCCGTCAAGTGATCGAGGAGTTGCACAAAACCAAACGCCGTGCCCAGCAGCATCAGCGGATGGTGGCGGGCGATGGCGCTTTCCAATACTTCAAGCGTTCCCGGCAAATCCACTTCCCAACCGCCATCCGCACCCACCCGCCCGGTGAACGTCGAATTGCGCGGGGCGAATTTCCGTGCCAGTGTCTCGAACATGTGGACCAGCGAGGATGTCGAAGCTTCTCCTGAGCGCGGGGTTAAGCTCAGAAAACTCAAAGGTTCGGTCCCACCAGGTTCAGAAATGACGCTCGCCCCCACGCCACCTTTGCTTGCGCCGCCTTTTTCGAACAGGTTCGAGCCGGCCGTTGTGACATTTATTTTGCACACCGGCCTGGAACTCAGCCAACGCGCCGGAAACCATGCGAGCAACGATGTTTCGTAAAGTTCAAGCGACTCCGAGTTATGGAAATGCCGGCTCGGAAATTGTTGGGTTGTGCCACTCGAATGAAAAACCCGGGTGCGTTCAGCCACCGGCAGGCTGGTCACCTCCAGTTCCTTGAAAGCGGCGGCCGGCAGGGCGGGAATATTCCGCCAATCGCACACGCTGTCCGGGGTTGCGCGGCGGGCGCGACAAAATTGGCGATAAACGGAATTGTGCTCGAACTGCCAGGCGAACAATTCCAGGGAGAAGCGCTGGAATTCGGCTTCGCCGGACAGGAACGCGGGGGTTCCCATGGCGTCGCGCAGACGCGCGGCGAAATTCGAAAGTGGCGACAGATTGAAACTGCTCATGCGGTTTTAAATCGGTTACAAAGGCTGGTTTTCCGCCACAGCCGCAATCAGTGTCGATTGGGTGCGGTAAAATTTCAACTCCGATGTTTTCAGTGACGATTTTATGGGAAGCGGGCGGGCGTGACGGGGCGCGCGGTCTTCGAAGGCTTCGGTGGCGGAACAAGGCAAAACAAAGTGAAACAAAGTAGGCTTACCGGGTATTCGGGTTTGTTCGCGGGGCTTGGGCAGCGGCTCAAAGGACGGCGAGGATGGCCAGGGCGCCGCAGAAGGTGGCCACGAGCCAGATGAGGAGGACGGCGCGTTGTTGGGTGAGGCCGCTTCGCACCAGGCGGTGGGAGAGGTGGTTGTTGTCGCCGACGTAGATCGGTTTGCCCAGTCTCCAGCGCAAAAGAACGACCCAGGCGAGATCGCCCAAAGGCACGGCCAGGATGAGCAAGGGTGTGAAAACGGCCCAGACGTGCGGACGTTGCCGGGTGTAAAAGTGGGGCAGGATGGCCATGACCGCGAGGAGATAGCCGACGAGATGGCTGCCAGCATCTCCGAGAAAGGCCGTGGCGCGGGGATAGTTGTGAGGCAGGAAGCCGAGCAGCGCCCCGGCGGTCAACAGCGCCACCAGCGTAACGAGGTACTGGCCGTCCATGCCGGCAATCAAGGCAAACCACCACGCGGCGATTGCACCAAGGCCGGCGCAGAGGCCGTTCATGTTGTCCATGAAGTTGAACGCGTTGGTGACGGTGAGAATCCAGAGGATCGTGACCGCGTAGCTGAACAGGGTGTTGTGAACAAAGAGTGTGATGCGCACTTTCGCGGCGGCCACGAGCACGGCGATCAGGAACTGGCCGGCGAACTTGACCGCCGGGGGCAGTTCGAATTTGTCATCCAACGAGCCGAGCAGCAACATGCCCAAAGCGCCCAGGACGATGGCGGCAATTTCGATTTCGCGATTGGCAGGCTTGAGTCCGTGGCGGGCGAGTTGTTCGCCCAGATGCGACCAGGGAAAGTTCAAGGTGAACGCGAGCGCGGCCACGAAGAGCGGGGTGACGATCCCGGCAAGCACGGCGAAACCGCCGGCCAGGGGAGTCGGCGTGCGATGGATCTTGCGATGGCCCGGGTCGTCCACCAGGCCGATCCGCTGCGTAAGACGACGCCAGAAGGGGAGGGAAAAGAAGGAGGTGAGGAACGCGACCAGCAGCGCCGGCAAATAAACGTTGAAAGGAAATTTCACGTCGGCATCGCGTGGTTTTCGGCGGAGAGCTTCATGTAGAGAGCATATAAATCCTCGACCATCCGCTCAACGGAGAAACGTTCCTGGACGAATTGGCGGCCGCGCTGGCCGAGGCGCGTCCGCAGATCCGCGTCGCCCGCCAGACGTTCCAGAGCGGCGGCGAGGCCGGTGAGATCGCCGGGGCGAACCAAAAAGCCGGTTTCCTTGTCGAGGCAAATTTCCCTGGCGCCATCACAGTCGTAGGCAATGACCGGCCGGGCCGCGGCGAGAGCCTGGGGCAGAGCGCGTGGCAGGCCTTCGCGCAAAGATAGATGCACCAGAATGTCCATGATGCCAATCAATCGCGGAACTTCCGCCGGCGGGACGAGGCCGGTGAAGATGAAATGTTCCGCCAGCCCGAGCGACCGGGCCTGCGCCTCGAACCGCTCCCGCCATGGGCCGTCGCCCACCAAAAGGAATTTGAGGTTGGGCCGATTTTGCACCAGGCGGGGGGCGACGCGGAACAGGTCATCGTGCCCTTTGAGTTTGAACAGGCGGGCGACCTTGCCAACCACCAAGTCGTCCGGGCGAATTTTCAGCCGCGCGCGGAGGGCGGAGTCATTGGTCGCGGAAAGAAATGGCTCGAGCGGAAAGCCGCTGAGAATCCGGGTAAACTGTTGAGGCCGGCCAATGCCCGCGGCCAGGTATTGCCCGGTCATGGCATTGGCGACCGTAACGAAATGGGTGGTGACGCGGGCGGCCCGTCGTTCAGCGCAAAGGAACAGGGAATTGGCGAGCGCCCCTTGAAACGCACCGAAGGAAGGCCCGTGAATGGTGTGCACGATCAGCGGCACGCCGGCCCGCGCGGCCGCAAGCCGGCCAATGACGCCGGCTTTGCCGCTATGAGTATGAACCAGATCGGGCGGATGCGCGCGAAACCTGCCGGTCAGCCGACGCCAGGCAAGCAGATCCTTCCACGGATGAATTGGCCGGACCAGTTCGGGGAGGACGCTCAGCAGGCCGGGAGTCGAAGCGAAGGATGACTCGAGCGAGCCCTCGGGGCCGGAGGTGGGACCGGAGATCAGATGCACCTCCAAGCCGGGTTTGTTTCGCAAGCCCAGCACCGAGGCGATGGTGTTTTCCTGCGCGCCGCCGACGATCAACCGGGTGATGACGTGCGTGACGCGCATCGGTCGGCGAGGCTACCGCTTGCCGGGTTTGGCGCCCTGAAGTTCCTCGACCCGTTTGCTGATCAATACGGCTTCTTCGGTATTGGTCGGCGCCAGGGTCAAATAGATTTTGTAGTTTTTAAGGGCATCCGGAAAGTCCTTCTGGCGATAAGCGATTTCACCCAGCCCATAATACGCCTGGAACGCGTTCGTCTTGATTTCAGCCGCCGCGACATAGTCCGGACGGGCGGCATCGAGATCTTCCAGTTTCAAATGCGCGATGCCACGATTCAAGTAGGCAAGATAGTTGGTTGGTTGCAATTGCAGCAAATGGCTCAATGGCGTTAGAGCCTCGTGGTAGGACTGCATTCGCAACCGGGCAACGCCATTGTACATTAAGAGTGTCGGGTTGTCCGGAGCGCTTTTTAAGTCGGCGTCGGTCATCTGCACGACATTCGAATACTTTTGAGCGGCAAACATCAATTCAAATACCTGGTAAAGCGTCTCATCATTGGTGTACACCTGCGTCAAACGGTTTAGACTCGCCAAAGCCTCATCCGTGGACTGCAGGTGCAAAAGGGAGGCGCCTTTGTAAAACAAGCCCAGCCGGTCAGTCGGGGAATTTTTGAGGATCGCTTCGGCCCTTTCCAGAACGTTGGAATAGCGCTGGGCAGCAAGCAATACATCAAACACCTGGCTGCGGCTTTCGTCGTCCGTTGTCTGGGCAAGGAGGTTGTCGGCTTTTGCCAGCGCGCTGGGGTATTCATGGATGTAACACAGCAACTGCAAAACGATGAAGGGAGCGAACCTGAAGATGCCGGGCGCCAGGGTTTCGACCCGTTCGAGTTGCTGCAGCGCCTGATGAGGCAGGCCAGGACTGGATTGCAGGAAATACATGCCCAATTGATAACAATAGTTGGGGTCATCAAACGGCCCCAAGTCATTCAGGATCTGGTCCCATTTGCGGTGGTAACCGAGCCGTTCTTCCATGGTCTTGACATCGTAAAGCACAACCGGTTTGGATGCCTGAAAGTTCTGGTTGAACTGCAGATTGACTTGCGCGACGACGTTATCCGGGTTCAAGTCCCCAGCCTGCGTGAACCAAACCTCGGCTTCTTTGTAAGCTCCGGCCTTTTGCATCTGAACGCCCCAATAGTCCACCGCTCGCGAATAGGAAATGCCAAGAATTCGCGCGACCAAATCCGGATCATTCTTCAGGTGGGCTGATTTTTCAAGTCTTTGCAGCAAGGTGGGTTTGGCAGGCGAACGAGGCTTTGCGTTGGCCTTGGCCAGGCTCAAAAATTGTCCGGATTTGGTTTGCCAGAACGTCTGATTCTCCGCAACCACGTCGGGACTTAATGGGGGAATGGCCGTTCCTTCCGGCAGAGGCTTCATTTGATATACCAAGCCATGGGGTTCCAGATAAAAGAATTCGAAAAAAAGTCCGAAACTGGGTTGCAGGTAATATAAGGGATGGCTCTTGGAAAGCGTTTGCAGGAATTGGATGGCCGTGATCGGTCTTCTCCATTCAGCGGGTGCGTTAGTGCAAAGTGTCGCCAGTTTGAATTGGGGGTATTGCCGGTTGAGAAACGGGAAGTAATTGGGGTTGGCGAGGGCGGCGGTGTCTATCAACAGGGAAGCGGAGTGTTTTCCATGCTGGTCCAGAAACGATTCAAGCAGCATGAGCCGAAATGGGTCATCGCTCAAAATGACGGCGTCCTTTGGCGGCAGGAACCGTTCGACTTCGGAAAAATAGCCGCGCAGAGATTCACTCCGGAGGGCCAGGACCGTCGGGAGGTTCCGGCAAACCAGCACAATGGCGACGAGGGGCAGGAGCGCCCAAAGGCAGGCGGTCACACCCAGATTGAGAACTCGCACAAGTGGATGCGTCCGTTTGCGGGAGTTGGCGTCGCGGTTCCGAAAGACGAGCAGCAGGTAGCCGCTGAAATAGCCCACACCCAGGCTCGTCAAATAGGAAACTGGAAGGAAGGAATAAGCGTAGTATTGCGGACTGATTTGACGCGGGCTGATTCGCACATTGAAGGCCACCCAAATGCCCGCCAGCAAAAAGACCGCATGGACGACATGAAGCATGGCGGTGGCGAGGAAAATACCCAGGGGACTCGTGTCCCCGAAATAGGAGGGCCAGCGGATGCCAACGATAAACAGGGGAACCAGGGAGGGCAGGCACAAAAGCAACAGGTCGTTCCGCGAAATACTGCCCAGCTTCTTGAATTCTCCAAAAACCGCCTGCAGCCCCTGCCAGAAGTTCACATGCGTAGTATGCGAGAAGCTTGCCAGCAGCGGCAGCAGCAGGATCAGCGACAGCCCGGCGAGCCAGAGAACAAAGGAGCGCAACAGGAACTTGGCGTTGAAAAAGCGCAGGCCGCGGATCCAAATCATCGCCGCGAGAAAACAGGGGAGGAACGCGAGCATGGCCCAGTTTTGGGCAATGGATAAACCGTAAACGAGGGCAAACCGGTCCAGCCAGGAAGCTTCGTGGGTGATGCGGAATTCCAACAGGCACCGGACCAGATAGGCAAAGATCAGCAAGTCAAAAGTTTCGGATGTCCCCTGGGTGGCGTGCTCCCAAAAGCTGATTTGAAGTCCGCAGACCAGCACCGCCAAAACGGGCGGCAGCCAGGAGGCGGGGATGCTCAGGAGTGAAAACGTGCTTGTTTCCTGCTGGCGTTGGGCGTGGGTGCGATCATGGGGGAGCAAGGCAACTGAACGCGCCAGCAGAGCCAGGGTCAACGCGGCACAGACCGCGCTGAAAACACCCAAAGCCAGGGGAACAACGCCAGCCGGGAGCCAGCGTAAAGGATAGGTAATTAAAAAATCAAGCGGGCCGCTCAGGTTCGCCAGCCAACTCCAGCCGGTCACTTGCGTGACCCGCATAACGTTGGCGATGGAGGTCCAGTGATTGAGCGTCAGCAGATAGCCGGCCAGCATCGCCGCGCCAAGAATCCACGGGAGCAGAGTAAGAGTGAACCCTCCGGGCCGGTTGGATTCGCTTGCTTTTGTCATCAGGCGGCGAGAGTTGAAATCATGGTTGCAAAAATGGCAAGATAAGTTTGATTGCTGAAGTCCAATGCTACCGGGAACCACCCGGGGACTTCAATCGCAAATTGGCCACGCATTCCACATGGCCGGTCTGTGGGAACATATCCAGCGGCGTCACTTTCACCAACTCAAAGACATCTCCACCGCACAAAATGTTCAAGTCCCGCGCCATGGTGGCCGGGTGACAGGAGACATAAATGACTTGACGCGGGCGCGTGCTCCGCAGCAATTCGAGACTCTCAGCCGGGCAGCCCGTGCGCGGAGGATCGAGCAATACAGCCGTCGCACCCGGCGAGAAGCGGTCCAACAATCCCGGCAGCAGCGCCTCGGTCCGGCCAGCCAGAAACTCACCGTTGCGGCGGTCGCGCGCGGCCGCATTCCGTCGCGCGGCCTGAATGGCCAGTTGGTCCAGTTCGACGCCCGCATAACGCTCGACGAGATCGGCCAACTCCACGCTGAAGAACCCGACGCCGCAATAAGCATCCACGAGAAAGCGCGCTCCGCCGGCGCGGAGAAATTCCCGTACGGTGTTGACCAGCTCGGGCAGCAAAAAGAAATTGTTTTGAAAAAAAGAGTCCTTCGGCACTTCCCAACCCTCCGGCGCCACCCGCAAAACCACCTTGATCCCGCCCTTCGGCGGCGGATGGGCCCGGACGTGGCGGATTTGCTCGTTGAGGGCCGGTTCGGCAATCTTGCATTCCTGGATGTCCACCACGAGGCGATTGTCGGCGCGGATGAAGCCGATGTTCAGGCCCTGCTTGAATTTGTCCCATTGACTCCGAATCATGATGCGGTTGCGATAGCCGTACGGTTGCGGGCAGGGAATAACCGGCACGATGCTTTCCGCGGCGGCAAACCCACCGACGCGTTGGAACAGGTCGCAAATCTGTTTGTGCTTGAGTTGAAGCTGCGTGGCATAATCAATGTGCTGGTACTGGCAACCGCCGCAGTCGCCGAAATAAGGACAGAGTGGCGTCACGCGGTGTGGAGAGGCTCGCAAAATTCGCAGCAGGCGCGCGCGGGCGAAGCGTTTCTTGACCTCGGTGATCTCGACTTCCACTTCTTCGTCCACCAGGACAAATGGGACAAAAACGACGAAATCCCCGATCCGCGCGACTCCTTCGCCACCAAAGCCGACATCATCAATGGTCACCGTGCGCCGTTCGCCGATGGACAACTTCGGGTTTTGTTCAATGACATCGCTCATTCGTGGAATTGAAAATCAAGCACTCACAAAGGAAATCGATCCTTGGGAACTTTCGCTCCGGTCGCGATCCATCCGACCGGCCCGCTTCGATTTGCTCTCGCCGTGTCCGGCTTATTTCTGGTGCGCTTCTTCGTAATGCTTGCGGAGCACATCTTCACCGAAGTCGTTCTCAAAATCGCGCCACACGGTATGAATATGGTTCGCGTTGTTTTGGGTGTTGTCAAACTCCAGCAGGAACGTCGGTCCCTGGATGCGATAATAATGGCCCTGGCCCGGCTCAAGCCCTCCGGCCCACGCGAAGTGCAATTTGTCCCAACCAGCTTGCTGAATTTTCGCCAGGTCCGCTTCCGCAACCTCCGCGCGATGTCGGAACGCATATTCCCGCACCAAGTTCACAAGCTGCTCCCTCTGAGGCGGAGTCAGATCGGCAGCGGCCACGCCGGGAGGATTGAGCAGTTGGGCCTTGCGCGAGTTGCTGGTGAAGATTTCATTGGGCGCTGTATTGGTAATGATGGCGGCCTTCTGCTGGTCGGCGGTAAGTGCCTTGATAAATTGCCGCCCCAAATCCTCCTCCACCCCCAACACGCGCAAGCCCTGGCGCGGCCCGCTTTTCACTTCGGCCGGGTTGGAACCAAAGAACGCCGGAGTCGAGGCCAGCACCTGGGCCCCCCGAACGACAAAATTCAGCGAAAGATGATGGCCTTCCACCCGCCAGCCCCACGCTGCATTCGAGCCCGGATCGCCGAACACGGTAAAGTAATAAAGGTCCGAATCGCGCTTGGGCCCTTTGCCTTGCTCGATGTCAGCCAGGATTTGGTCCAGGCTCATGATCGTGGTGGCCTTGGCATACCCGCGCTGGCTCAAGCCGCTGTTGAGCAGGGCGTGCGCCAGCTTTTGCTGCGCCGAGGTCATCTCCTTGAAAGGCAAGCCTTTGCGCGGCTTCGGTATGAAGTGCCAGTCGAACCGCTCCTCATCCGTCAGCGCAAACGTGGCCTGGGCGCGTTGCTCCGGGGTGAGCGCACTCAGAAAGTTGCCGGCGGCCCAAGCCATTTCCTCGCCGGGACTCGCCGCCGGAACTCTGATGCACACGATACCGAACAGGAGCAGGGCGACAAACGAGATGCGAACTTTTTGAAAGTGATTCATGGCTGCAACCCTCTGAAAACCAGCCGGCAAAGGCAAATACAAAATGGCCTGTTACTTGATTAACGGTTCGACCGCCTGCCAAATGTCCGCGCTCACGGCATCCACTGTTCTGGCGGCGTCGATGACTTTGATGCGCTTGCGATCAGCGGCGGCAATGGCTTCGTAACCCTTCTTGACCCGCTCGAAAAAATTCCGGTCCGCCTGTTCGATCCGGTCGCGGATAAACGGGAGGGTGGATTGGCGCGAAGCCAGACGTGCTTCGCTGACCTCGGCCGGCACTTGCAACAACAGAGTAAGATCCGGGCGCGTCCGGCCGACCGCAAACTCGATCACCGCTTCAACCAGCTTCAAATCCAAGCCGCGACCGTACCCCTGGTAAGCCGTGGTAGAATCATAGTAGCGATCGCACAAAACGACTTCACCCGCCTGGAGCGCCGGGCGCAGGACTTCACGCACCAACTGCGCGCGGCTGGCATTCATCAACAGCAGTTCAGCCTCCGCGGTCATGGCTTCGTTTTTGGCGCTGTGTTTGAGGGTGTGGCGAATTTCCTCGCCAATGGGCGTGCCGCCTGGTTCACGCACCAGGCGCACGTCGCGCCCGAGCGAATACAGCCGCTCCGCTAAAAGCGTTATCTGCGTCGATTTACCGCAGCCTTCCGTGCCTTCAAATGAAATTAATACTCCCGGCATGCTCAATCATCGTCGTCCAACGGATCTTCAGCCTTTTTGGGCGGATACTTGCCCAGAAAAAATGTGACCAATGAATCGATCTGCGCGTCGTCGAGCGGTCCGCCTTCGGTCGCGGCGGAGGCCGGCATGAGCGTGCCCGGCTTGCCGTGCGCAACGATGTTGCGCCAGTAATTGGTCGTGCTCTCGATCTTCAAGGCGCTCAAGTCCGGGACCATCGTGGCGCGATGTGGTGAATCATGGCAGATGCCGCAAGCGACGCGGTAAAGGGCCGCTCCGCTTTTGCCAAAAGCCGGTTCCAGATGGCATTTGACGCAGTCACCCTTGAAAACAGCCTGTCGATCCGCCATTGCCATTTCCTGGTTCCAAAGGCGATCGGCCATTGCGGGACTCAGGGTGTTTGTGCCACCGGGTGGAATCGTTACTTGAATCAGCAAATCCTTGGGCGCGGTCGCAGAAAGGACAGAAACGCCCTTGAGCAACGTGCCGGTTTTGCCGCGCAAATCCACCGTGATCTCCATGCGGCCGCTCTTCCCGGGCGCGAGCCGCCACGGTTCTTCGGGCATTTTCGCCGACGTGCAACCGCACGACGTCTTCACGCCATCAATGATGACTTCCTGCTTTGAAACGTTCCTGGCCGTAAAGAAAAGATGCGCGCTAATGGCTCCCGGCTTCGCCATGGCCACATTGGTGATCGGGTCCCAAATGAGCGGTCCGGCGGGCGTGTCGGCCCGCAGGGGAACGACGGCAAGGAATGCAATTAAAGAGAAAAACATTGCCGCGCAACCTCGGCGGAGCGCAGAGCTCCGGCTCCGTGCGGTGGCACGCCTTATGTTCACGCAGAGCTGGAGTTCCGCGCTCCGCCGAGGCTGAAGCATTATTCTCATAGCCTCTTTAGCCGCGCGCCTTTGGGAGTGTCTTCAATCACCCAGCCTTTGGCTTTCAACTCTTCCCGAATGACATCGGCGCGTTTGAAATCCCTGGCCTTGCGAGCGGCCTGGCGTTGATCCAGCAGCGCGGTCAACTCTGTTGGAACTTCAGTTTCCGGCGCGGCGCCCACGCCGAGCACCGAATCGACTCGATTCCACGCGGCCAGCGCCGCTGCCGCCTGGACCGGCGTCAACGAATTCTCCGCCAGGTGCCGGTTCGTGTCACGCACCCAGTCAAAAACCACGCCCCAGGCGCCGGCCACATTCAGGTCTTCGTCCAAGGCACGGGAAAAAGCCTCCACCAATGTCGAATCCGGCGGGGCCTGTGAGTTGCCGGCCAGTTCCCGCAATTTGGCGAGACACTCATCAATCCGCGCCAGCGACGTCTGCGCCCCCTCCAGCCCTTTCACTGTGAAATTGAACGTCTCGCGATAATGAGCCGAGAGCAGCAAGAATCGAATTTCGCGTCCGGTGAAGCCCTTGGATGTCAGATCGTGGAGCACGTAATAATTACCCAGGCTCTTGCTCATCTTCCGTCCCTCGACGAGCAAATGCGCCCCGTGCATCCAATGCTTCACGAAAGGCTGGCCGGAAGGTTGGAGTCCCGCGCCTTCGCTTTGCGCAATTTCATCCTCGTGATGCGGGAAGATCAGGTCCTCGCCGCCGAGGTGCAGGTCGAAGCTGGGGCCGAGCAGTTTCATGCTCATGGCGCTGCATTCGATGTGCCAGCCTGGACGGCCTTCGCCCCAGGGACTCGGCCAAAAGACGTCACCATCCTCCGGCACGCGTGCTTTCCAGAGCGCGAAGTCCGCGACTGATTCCTTGCTGTAATCATCACTCTTGACGCGTTCCCCTGTTCGCATCTCGTCGAAATTCAACTTCAACAATTGGCCATAGACGCAGCCGCAACCCCGGTACTTATCAATGCTGAAATAAACCGAGCTGTCCGCGGCCTTGTAGGCCAGGCCGCGGGTGATCAACTTTTCCACCAACGCGATAATTTCAGGAATAAACTCCGTGGCATGGGGCGTGTCATGCGGCGGCAGGCAGCCGAGATTTTTCAAATCCTCGAAGAACGCCGCTTCATATTTCCCGGTGTACTCGCGCAAGGGAATTTTGGCCTCACGCACCCGGCCAATGATCTTATCCTCGACGTCCGTGATGTTCATCACAAAACGCGTCCGATAGCCCTTGAACTCAAGGTAACGGCGGACCAGGTCCGCAAAAACAAACGTACGGAAATTCCCGATGTGGGCGGAGTCATAGACCGTCGGCCCGCAGCAGTACATTCCGACCTGCTTGGAATCAGGGTCGAGCGGCACGAACTCCTCGATGGAGCGCGATAACGTATTAAACAGTTTCAAAGCCATGCTTCAACGCAACGAACGTTAATCGCGGTTCACTTAAAGCGAAAGCCGAAAAAGATTCGGGGCGAATGCTTCTATTTCGCCGTGGTTGCGATTGGGTGCATGGCTGAACATCGTACCCAGTAAGAGCGGCGCGTCCTCGCCCCCTGCCAAGCTTGTGGAAACAAAAGCTCCTGGCCATGAGCTGTTTCTGTGTTGTGGCTCAGTTAAGCGGCGCTTTTAAATGAGGGGACACATCCAAGACCTTTCACCGATGTGCAGCATGACGGACGCATTTGCGGGGACAGTTTTAAAAGAGCGCTTGATTGAGGCATCCATTTGTTTTTTCTCGACCTGGAGCAAAGCAAACCATAAACTCATTTGCCCCAACTGAAACTGCGCAGTTGGGGCAAATGGCATGTACCAAACATTGAGCGAAGCAATTGTCAGTGTCAGAATTGTCCCGGCTCTTTGAAGTCACCACCGCAGGCCGATTTGGGTTTCCTGCGTCCAAAGTTGAGATGGACTAGGCGCCATTCCCGGTTGCGCCCTCCGGCGATAACTCCGAAGGTGCCTTCGCCTGTCCCTTAGCGGCGATGGCTTCGGACAACAGGCCCAGCACCTCCGCCCGCACCACTGCGCCGACCAGGCGATTCTCGGAGAGCGAGTTGACCACCGGTACGTTGCGTTGCTCGCTCGCCAGCATGATCGGCAGCGTATCCAGCAGCAATTGCGCCGGCGTCACGCAGGCCGGTGCGGGACGCATCACGTCATAAGCAATCACCGCCGACATCTCCTCGCCCGCGTTCAGGTATTCCTTCAAATCCTGGAGCGCAACCACGCCAATCAACTGATATTTGGCGTCCACCACCGGCAGGAAATTGTTCGAACTCGTCAGAAAACGATCCGCGATCTCTTGCAAACTCGCCGTCTCCCGCAACGGCGGCACCGGCGCCCGCATCAAGTCACCCACCGTCTGTTCGGTCGCCGACCCTGGGCGCAGGCTCTCGCGATCGACCAGCAAACCCTTTCTCCGCAGCGGCTCCGTATAAATGGATTCCGGTTGCAACCGCCGGGCCAGCACGGTGGAAACCACACACGCCAGCATCAGTGGAGGCATCAACGAATAGTCCAGCGAAATCTCCAGCACCATGATCATCGCCAGCAACGGCGACCGCGTCGTAGCGGCCAGCATGCTCCCCATGCCGACCAGCGCGAAGGCTCCCGTCGGCAGCCCCGCGCCCAGGTGCGCCTTTTGCAGCAAGCCCCCGAAGATGGAACCCAACCCCGCGCCCAGAAACAGCGTCGGCGTAAAAACTCCGCCCACCGCGCCTGATCCCACCGTCACCACCGTCGCCAGCAGCTTCGCGAAGAAAACCCCAACCTGTGACAAGATTGGATACTCACTGGAGGGAAAAGTTCCCAGCAGGAACTTATTGGTGATGCCATAACCGTTGCCCCAAACTTCCGGATAACCCAGCGCCAGCAAACCCACCATCCCTCCCCCCGCCAGCAGCCGGATATATATCGGCACGGGCAGCTTCGCGAACCGTTCCTCGGCCCAATGCAGCATATTGAGAAACAGCGCCCCCATGAATCCGGTAATCAGGCCCAAAACGACAAACCACGGCAGATTACCCAGCCCGCTGAAATCGAACTGCGGCACCTCGTATAGCGGCTTCATCCCGAAAAAGCTCCGCGAAACCATCGAGGCCACCACGGAGGCGAAAACCACCGGCCCAAACAGGTTCATCGAGAAATTACCCAGCACAATCAACGCCGCGAACACCGCGCCGGCAATGGGCGCGTTGTAAGCCGCCGAGATGCCCGAAGCGGCTCCGCACGCCACCAGCAGCCGCAAACGATAGGGCTGCCAGTGCATGAGTTGTCCCCATTTCGAAGCAAACGTCGCCGCCAGATTGGTGATCGCTCCCTCACGCCCAATGGCGGCGCCGCTGCCGATGCTTAACAGGGATGACAGCGCCTTCACCAGTGTCGTGCGCAAGGGCAGCCGCCCATCGCTGGATACCACCACTTCGAGGATGTTGCTCGAGCCCTGCTTGCCGACCAGGCGCAGGCCCCAATACAAAACCATCCCGGCGACCAGCCCGCCCAGCGAGGGGATCAACAGTCGCTCCCAGAAACTGCTTTGGGCCGCAAGCTCGGCCGGCTCGCCTTGCCGGTGCAGAAACAACCGCTGGGATATTTCGATGCAATAATGAAAACCTAGATTGACCAACCCACCAATCACACCCACGCCGCCCGCGAGGACCAAATGGAAACTCTCCTCGCTGAACTTGACCTTTTCCCGGATCCGCAGCGCCCGCTGCCAGTGGCGGCGGGCCACTGCGTGCATCTTCGCCACGAGCCGCTCAAGTTTTGTGACACCAGAATCCACTGGCATCATTCTAAGCGATTTCGCCGGATTGACGAGCAGCGATTTAACCCGCGCCAGTCATCAGGCGTATCTTGCCCACACCACTAACTTGGTGCGAATGGCGCGTTGCGCCATTCCCGTCGCCGCTTGTCTCACGTAGCTTCCGGGGGAAGGCGGAAGCGCGGCGTCAGGCGACGGAACGAATAACCCGGTTGGAATGCTTCGCCCCGGCTCAAACACTTCACCAACGGCCCCGTTGTGGGCCCGGCCCTGAGGGATAGAGCAGACGCGCCTCCTCCGCAATCCGTGCCGCCTGCGTTTCCAGCCGGTCCAGCCGCTCAAGCAGCGCGCGCGCCTCCGCCAGGCTCTTCTTGGCTCGCTCTGAAATTTTCCTCCGCTCCGTCGCATCCGGGAGCTCCTCTGAATCTGTAGGATCAAGCATGCGCTGTGAGTATCATTCAACCCCCGGCGTTACCATGGGCTGAACACCTACTTTTTGCCGAACACCAAACTCAGGCAAAGATGATTGTTGACATATAAACAATCTACTGCTAAACTATACCCATGAAAGATCACCGGAAGACGCCCGGCCCGCGTTACGCCGCGCTGCTCGAGCTGCTGCGCACGGCGGAAACGCTTTGGAACGCCAGCCGCGTCTTCTTCGCGCGCTGGGACTTGAGCCCCAGCCAGTTTAACGTCCTCAACCTCCTCGCGGATCACCCGTCCGGCTGCACTCAGGTCGAGCTCAGCCGCCAGCTCATCATGCACCGTTCCAACGTCACCGGTCTCGTGGATCGTCTCGAAGCCAGGGGGTTGGTTCAAAGAACGGACAAGGCCCGGGACCGTCGGGCCTTCAACGTAATTCTCACCGACGCCGGGCGAAAATTACTTCGCCAGATCGAACCCTGCTACTATCAGGCGGCCGAAACCGTCTGGGGCAGCATCCCAGCCAGTCGCGCCCGGCAATTGGTCGCCGGACTCGGAAGCCTCAACGCCAATGCCCTGCAGATGGCCAAGGATTTGGCGCGCGAACGATGAACGGCGCCTCAAATAGGCTCGTCGATCTTGACCTTGATGGTCCGGGCCGATTGCCTTGGGATTGCATTGAGGGAAAAGCTTTACTCAAAGAACAAACCTGACTGAACATGAAACCATTCCTTCGCTGGCTGCTGCGCTTGCTGTTCCGCTTTCGCGGTTACAATGAGTCGGTGCTCAAGACGCCCGGACCCGTGCTGCTGATTCCGAACCACACCTCGTGGATCGATTGGCTGTTTTTAGGCGCTTATCTCGATGACGATTGGAAATTCGTGGTCTCGAGCGTCGCGGCCCAAACCTCCTGGCTGCACCGTAAAATCATGCTCAACCGCCGCACGTTTCCCATCGACACCAACTCGCCCTACGCCGTCAAGCGAATGGCCGAACACTTGCAAACGAAAGGGCGCCTGGTCTTGTTCGCTGAAGGCCGCCTATCCCGGACAGGCACCCTGATGAAACTGTTCGACGGCACCGGCTTTCTACTCCACAAGACTTCAGCTACAGTCATCACCTGCTATCTTCGGGGCGCCCGGCGGCTGCCCTTGTCCCCGCATCCTGGCTGGCGTCAATGGCTTCCCACGGTGACCGCCCACTTCAGCAAACCGCTGACACCGCCCAAATTCGAAGGGCTCAGCACCACCCAAGCCAGAACGCGGCTCACCGACTGGCTGCGCAATCAGATGGTCCAGCAGCAATTCGACGTGGAAACAGAATTCGGCCCCCGCGATCTGCTCACGGCCATCGTACAAGCCGCGCGGCGTCACCCCCGCCGGATTATTCTTGAAGACGCCACCCGGCAACCCTTGACATATTGGCGCTTGCTCGTTGGAGCCGACGTGCTGGCCCAGTCGCTCGGACGCACGCTGTCAACCGATGGCGCGCGTGTCGGGATTCTGCTGCCCAACGTAAACGCGGTGCCGGTCCTGCTGCTGAGTCTTTGGCATTTGGGCAAGGTCCCGGCCATTCTGAATTTCTCCACGGGAGCGGCCACCATGCTGGCGTGCGCGCAACTCGCCGGCCTCAAACAGATCATCACCTCCCGCGCTTTCCTCGAGCGCGCAAAATTGAAAGTCGATCTCCTAACCGATGCTGGCATCCAATTCGTTTATCTGGAGGACCTGCGTACGGGCATCAGTCGCAGTCAAAAAATTTCCTCGTTCCTGCGCATAACCTTCAATCCTTCATCACTGGCCGAAACCGCTCCGGCCGGCCAAAACGAACAACCGAGCCCCACGGCGGTCATCCTTTTCACGAGCGGATCAGAGGGCGTTCCCAAAGGCGTGGAACTCACTCACGCCAATCTCCTCGCCAACATGCGCCAAATGCTCGCGGTCACGGACATCATGGACACGGATCGCATGTTCAATTGCCTGCCGTTGTTCCACAGCTTCGGCCTTACCGTCGGCACGCTGCTCCCCTTGTTTCGCGGGCTCTACGTATTTATCTATGCGTCCCCGCTACACTACCGGGTCATACCGGCTGCCTTCTACGACCGCGATTGCACGGTTTTTCTCAGCACCAACACCTTCCTGAATGGTTACGGGCGCAAGGCGCATCCCTACGACTTTCGCAGCATGCGTTATCTGTTTGCCGCCGCGGAGAAGCTGCAGGAAAGCACCGCCGCGCTTTGGTCGCAGAAATTCGGCGTGCGCATTCTGGAAGGTTATGGGGCTACCGAATGCGCGCCCTGCATCAGTGTCAATACGCCGCTTTCTCCCCGCAGCGGCTCCGTCGGCCGCCTCCTGCCCGGCATGGAATACAAACTCCAGCCGGTCGAAGGCGTCGAGGACGGCGGGCGTTTGATGGTGCGCGGACCGAATGTCATGCGCGGCTATCTCAATGAAGACGCCAACGCCAAATTCAAAAGCCTGGATGGTTGGTACGATACGGGCGACATCATCGCCGTGGACACGGACGGCTATCTTTTTGTTCGCGGACGCTTGAAACGCTTCGCCAAGGTCAGTGGCGAGATGGTCAGCCTGACGGCGGTCGAAGACGCGCTCGCAGGCGCTTTTCCACAGTACGGCTTGCGCTGTCAGGTCGCGGTAGTGGCGCGACCAGACGAAGCCAAGGGCGAGGCGCTCATTGCCGTGACCAATGAACCCAGGTTGCAACTCGAGGAAATCCGCGCTGCGATCAAGACCAAGGGGCTGACAAATCTCAGCGCCCCGCGCGAGATCAAAGTCGTCCGGGAAATTCCCAAACTCGGCACTGGCAAAATCAATCACCGCGAACTCGCCAAAATGATTTGAGGTATGATCCATTACACATGCTCTGAAGTGACAAACGAGCATCGGACGTCGCCCCCGGGTGATTACGTCATCCTGCTGCACGGTTACGGCCGCACAGCTGTTTCGATGAAACGGCTGGAATGGCATTTGACGAAACAAGGCTATCGCGTGGTCAATGTGAGCTATCCCGCCACTCGCTTCTCCGTTGAAGAGCTGTCCGACCTCTATTTACACCGGCTGCTTGCGGAAAAGATTGTTAACCCAACGGCCAGGATCCATTTCGTCACTCATTCCCTGGGAGGAATTATCGTCCGCCAATACCTCTCTAATCATCGGCTCGAAAACCTCGGACGCGTGGTGATGCTCGCGCCGCCCAATCACGGGAGCGAGATTGTCGATCACTTGAAAAAGAGCCTGCTACTTCGGCGCTTTACCGGTCAAAGCCGTCTGCAACTCGGCACCTCCCCAAACGATCTCCCGAAGCGGCTTGGAACGGCGCGGTTTCAGTGCGGCGTTATTGCCGGCGATTGCTCCTTCAATCCCCTGCTCTCTTGCTTGTTGCCCGGCCCGAACGATGGAAAGGTAACTGTGGAAAGCGCGAAACTGGACGGGATGCAGGATTTTCTCACAATTCACAGCACTCATACCTGGCTGATGTGGCGAAAGGGCGCCATCAGACAAACGCTCCGATTCCTGCGGACCGGGCAATTTGACCACGCTTCCCGGCGAAACTTTGGCTGAAGAACTTCAAATCCGGATCCGTGTCTTCGGCGATGCCGCTTTGCCTGCGCTGGTATATCTGCCGGGACTGCATGGCGATTGGACGCTAGTCACCGGCTTTCGCCTCGCCCTCGCTAATCGCGTCCGGTTTGTCGATATCACTTACCCACACCGGCTCGATTGGTCCGTGGAAGACTATGCTGATGCCATTCAGTCCAAGCTGCTGGAACAAGGCATCGAACGCGGTTGGCTGCTGGGCGAGTCCTGGGGTTCGCAGCCTGCCTGGGCGCTGGTGGGACGCACCATAAAAGGCACAGGCCGGTTTGGCGTTGAGGGACTCGTCCTCGCGGGCGGGTTCGTCAAGCACCCCTGGAAACATGGTCCTGCCGCGCTCCAATGGATTGGCCGCCATACGCCGAGGGGATTCTATCAACTTGAGCTGGCGTTCTTCATCTGGTATTCGAGATTCCGACACTCCCACGCGCCTGAAGTTCGCGAAAGCATTCGTGAGTTCGCCGCGCATCGGACAGAGTTGGACCGCCAATGTATGCGCCAGCGCCTTGACCTCCTGGCCGCGTTCGACCCGCGTCCCATCGCACAGCAGACTCACTTGCCCGTGCATTACCTGGCGGGATTTGTGGACCCGCTGGTGCCTTGGATATTGGTGCGCTGGTGGCTTCGGAAACATTGCCCGGGTTATCGTGGGGGCAGGACTTTTTGGTTGTCTGATCACAACGTTTTAAGCTGTTCTCCGGTCGCAACGGCCAGGCTGGTTTTAAAGTGGATGACGGACCGGAAGGGCAGTGAGTAGTGGCCGAGGCACGCGCAAAGTCCAATCACGGGCTTTCCGCAACTCGCCGCCTGCTCAAAGCGGCGCCACGAAGCCGCGTGCCCGCGGAGGGGTTAACCGCCGGTCGAATTCGCCTTTGCACTCGGGCCATCCGCGGCTATGTTCCCAGCAAACGACGAACGCTTATGACGCGCCGGCAAATACTTGATCTCTACTTCATGGATGCTCGTTGGAAGCTGATCGACCTGGCCGCCTTCATTGATCGAGTCGAGCGGGCGGAAGGCGAGGAGGATTTTCGGATGCAGGCCTTCCGAACCGCGCTGCTCGAACTCAGCAAAGGTAACAAGGAACGCGCTAAACAAGTGCTGCTTGCCTTTAGCGACCCCACAACCCAGCCGATTGCCAAGGCGATGGGCAAGGGAGCGGTGGGCGCATACAAGAAAACGGACAGCAACTAGAACCAAAACTCCCGCCCCATCCAAACTTTCAATGCGTTACATCGAACCACATGCGCACATGGTGAGCCGGGTTACGGACGATTACCTGCAAATGTTGACGGCAGGATGCGCTGCCATCTGCGAACCGGCCTTCTGGGCCGGCTTCGACCGCAGTTCCGCTGACGGATTTTACGACTACTTCTGTCAATTGACCGAGCATGAGCCCAAGCGCGCGGCGAAGTTCGGGCTGCCGCATTTCTGCTGGCTTTGCATCAACCCCAAGGAATCTGAAAACCTCGAACTGGCCAACGACGTACTGACCCTTATCCCGCAGTTTCTGGAACGTCCAACTGTGCTCGGCATCGGCGAAATCGGGTTGAACAAGAACAGCCGCAACGAAATGACAGTGCTCGAGAAGCACGTGGATTTGGCGGCGCGACATAACCAACTGATCCTCGTCCATACCCCGCACCTCGAAGATAAGCTAAAGGGCACACGCCTCATTGTAGACTTGATCAAAAGCGACCAACGCATCCAACCCGGACGCGTCATCATCGATCATGTGGAGGAACACACCGTCCAACTCGTGCTGGACGCGGGGATGTGGGCGGGCATGACGCTTTATCCCGAATCCAAGTGTTCTCCCGCCCGCGCGATCGACATGGTCGAAATGTACGGCAACGAACGGATCTGGATGAATTGCGCGTGTGACTGGGGCGTGAGTGATCCGCTGGCCGTGCCGAAGACCGCGTTGGAGATGCGCAAGCGCGGCCACAACGCTGCGGCCATCGACAAACTGGTTTACCAAAACCCGCTGCGATTTCTCAGCCAGTGTCCCAAGTTCAAATTGGCGGAGCAGTGACGAGCAACTCACGGCCAAAGGCCCCAGGCCTTGCCATCACTTCAACCGCCAGCCTCTTCGGGTTTGGTGAAGCCGGGCTAATCCTTCGAGCACTTGGTCCATTCCGCGGCGAATGTGCTCGCGCATGGCGGCGTCGGCTTCCGCCGGCGTGCCTTTCGCCAGCGCTTCCGTCAATTGCGCGTGATAATCGGAAGCCAGGGTGCGCCGCTGGACTGCCGTGTCGTAAAGCCAGTTGAAGACGAGCACCTGTTCCTTCTCGATGGCGTCCCGCAGAGCCGGGCAGCGCGCTCCCTCCGCGATGCGCATATGCAAGCCCATGTGATATGTATTTACGGAAAACAGGAGGTTGCGCTCCACCGTTCCCTTTTCACAACGGGCATAAAGGCGGTCCACTTGCCGGCCCATGTGGCGCAGTTCGCGTTTTTCAGCTTTGGTGGCGCGCTCCGCGAACAGCCGCGCGGCCTGGGTTTCCAGCGCCTCGCGCAATTGGCAACGCTCCTCGATGCTCTCGCGCGTTGGAATGCGCACCCGTGTCCCGACACGCGGCTTGCTCTCAAGCAGGCCTTCGCGCTCCAGCCGTTGCAACGCCTCGGTGACGGGCAGCACACTCACCTTGAGTTCCTTCGCGAGCTTCCGCCGCGAAATCGCCAATCCGACCGGCAGGTCGCCTCTCAGAATTCGGTTGCGGATTTCAGTGTAAGCCCAAACAGCGAGTGAACTCGTGCGCCGATGCAACCCAACAGGTGGCGGCGGTGGAAAGGCAAAATGAGCGCGGCGCTTGTTCACGCGATTGAATCTGACACCAGACCCAATTCGCAGTCAAACTCACACGCAGCACGGAAGCGCAGCCGCCGATTGGCAGAATCGGCCGGGCGGTTCCGACCGGGAAGGCAGGGACATCGCGCTACGGTGTCCCTGCCCGCGTTCCAGCGGGCGGAACGCTCTATCCAAGACGTGCGCTACAGGCTGCTCGTCCCGGCCAAATGCAGCGGCAGTGAGGAGATGCCCCCGAATCGGTCTTCCAACTCTGAGAGGACTTGACAGGCGGAAGGGTGCTTCGCTAGATACTCCTACTGACATATCAGTACGAAACTGTTGCCACCGTGAAGTCCATGCCATGAAGATCAAGGAAATCCGCACGCGCGTCGTCGAGTGGCGCGGCAAAACTGTCCCGCTGCCGCCACATTTTTGCACCAACCCGATGGATGCCGTTGCCCCCATGCTGAGCAAGGCCACGATGGGCACCTTCACGTTCCATAGCTGGCTCATCGTCGAAATCTTCACCGACGACGGCCTTGTGGGTATTGGCAACGCCGCGCTTTCGCCGGTCGTCACTAAACAAGTCATCGACGTTTACCTAAAGCCGCTGCTGCTTGGCGCTGATCCGTGGGACATTGAATTCCTGTGGCAGCACATGTATCGCAAGACCATGGCCTTTGGCCGCAAAGGCATCGGCATGGTTGCGATCAGCGCGGTGGACATTGCGCTGTGGGACTTGCTCGGCAAATCCGCCAGGCAACCGGTCTATCGCCTGCTCGGCGGGCGCACCAAACCGCGCATCCCGGTTTATGCCAGCCGCCTTTACAGCACTCCGCTGGAGGAACTCGCCGCCGAAGCTCTCAAATATAAAAAGGAAGGGTACCGTGCCATGAAGCTGCGTTTCGGTTGGGGACCGGTGGACGCCGCCGCCGGCATGCAACGCAACCTCGCTCTCGTTCGCGCCGTGCGGGAAGCTGTCGGTGACGAAATCGACATCATGGCCGATGCCTATATGGGCTGGAACCTCGATTACGCAAAACGAATGCTGCCGCTGCTTGAACCGTTCCATCTTCGGTGGCTCGAAGAACCCGTCATTCCCGACGACATCCATGGCTACGCGGAACTGAAACGCTTTGGCCGTATTCCCATAGCGGGCGGCGAGCATGAGTTCACGCTCCACGGTTTTCGCGAACTCATCGAAGCCCGCGCGGTGGATTACATCCAGTTCGACACCAACCGTGTCGGCGGCCTGACCCAGGCGCGAAAAATTGCCGCGCTGGCCGAGGCGCATTCGATTCCAGTGATTCCCCACGCGGGGCAGATGCACAACTACCACATCGTCATGGCCAGCCTGAATTCTCCCATGGCCGAATTCTTTCCGCCGGTGGACGTGGAGGTCGGCAACGAACTGTTTTGGCATTGTTTCCACGGCGAACCGATGCCCAAGGAAGGGTTCATCGATTTGGATGAAAACACTCCCGGCCTCGGCCTCGCCGTCAATGAGGACGCGCTCAAACGCTTCCACGTCGTCGAATGAGCAAACCGCGCATCGCATTCTTCGGATTGGGCCTGATGGGTTCAGGCATGGCCCATCAGCTAATTAAAGCCGGGTTTCCACTGGCCGTTTTTAACCGCAATCAGGAAAAGGCCGGGCCCTTCGCCGCCGTCGGCGCGCATGTCGCACTCACGCCGCGTGAAGCCGCCACCAGAGCCGACGTCCTCATCAGTATGGTGGCCGATGACAATGCGTCGCGCGCCGTCTGGTTCGGGGAATATGGAGCACTCGCCGCCGCGACTGCGGGCGCGGTCTGCATCGAATCCAGCACCGTGAGCGTCGCCTGCGTCCGGAAACTCGCCGCCGCCGCTGCCGCGCGTGGGTGCGAATTCCTGGATGCACCGGTTACCGGCAGCAAAGTCCATGCAGCTTCCGGCGAACTTCATTTCCTGGTCGGCGGCCCGCCTGCCGCGCTGGAAAAGGTTCGGCCGGTCCTGGCGGCCATGAGCAAGACCATCACGCCCTTGGGGCCTGTCGGCAGCGGAGCCTTGCTTAAGCTCATCAACAATTTCGTTTGCGGCGTGCAGGTTGCTTCGCTGGCCGAAGCCATGGCCATGATCGAGCGTAGCGGCCTGGATCGTGCCCGAGCGCTTGAGATCCTCACCCAGGGCGCACCCGGCAGCCCAATCGTCAAAACCGTCGCCGGCCGCATGACCGCGCCGGATTATACGCCGAACTTTTTGCTGCGTTTGATGGCCAAGGACCTTGCCTATGCAGTGGAAGAAAGCGGCAAGTTTTCGGTGGAACCGGCCACTGCTGCCGCAGCACTGGGCGTTTTTAGAAAAGGCATCGCTGCCGGTCATGGGGATGAGGATATCGCAGCCTTGGTGGAAGTATTTCGAAGTGGAGCAGGAAACGCAGCCAAAACCCCAAATGCCTGATCGTCCTTTAGAAACTATCCGGTAGGGCGGGCAGTCCTCTGCCCGCCGTCGGCGCGCATGGAGTGACGCGCCCTACCCCATCGCGAATGAAACGTACATCGTATGAAACCTAAACCTCTCATCACCCTACTCACTAATTTTGCAATAGCGCTATGCTGCCCCGCCCAGGAGACACAAGTCCCTTCAGCGACCAACGCACCGTTCCCCGTCACGATTCGCATTGATGCCGGCAAAACCATCGGTGAGTTGACACCGATCTGGCGGTTCTTCGGCTATGACGAAGCGGACTATACCTACATGAAGGACGGAAAGAAGTTGCTGTCCGAATTGAGTCAGCTTGGTTCACCACAAGTTTATATTCGTTGTCATCACTTGCTCACGAGCGGCGACGGCGCATATGCGTTGAAATGGAGTTCGACCAGCGCCTACAAGGAAGATGCGGACGGGAAACCGATTTACGACTGGACCATCAACGACCGCATCTTTGACACCTATCTCGAACGCGGGTTGAAGCCTTACGCCCAGATCGGTTTCATGCCCGAAGCCCTGACCACGCATCCCCAGGATTACCCGCATCATCCGCCGATCAACGAAAAAGCCCCAGCCAACGCGGGCCAGGCCTATCCGCCGAAGGATTACGGCAAATGGGGCGAACTCAATTATGAATGGACGAAACACTGCGTCGAAAAATACGGCGCGGCCGAAGTCGCCAAATGGTATTGGGAAGTTTGGAACGAGCCGAACATTTTCTACTGGCACGGGACGCACGAGGATTATTTCAAACTCTACGATTACGCCGTGGAAGGTGTGCGCCGTGCGTTGCCGGCTGCTCGCGTCGGCGGACCGGAAACGGCGGGTGGTCCGGGTGGGAGGTTTCTGCGTGAATTCCTTGAGCACTGCGCGCGTGGCACGAATTACGTCACCGGCAAGATCGGGTCGCCGCTGGACTTCATTTCCTTCCACGCCAAGGGCAATCCCGTTTTCACGAACAACCACGTGCGCATGGGCATGGCCGGGCAATTACGCAACATCAACGACGCTTTTGCCGTGGTCGCTTCGTTTCCGGAATACAAGCGGCTCCCGCTGGTCATCGGTGAATCCGATCCCGAAGGCTGCGCGGCCTGCCGCGATCCGAACGATGCCTATCGCAACGGCACGATGTATTCCAGCTACACAGCGGCGAGTTTCCCCCGCAAGCTCGATCTGGCCGCCAAACATGGCGTGAACCTCGAAGGCGCACTGACGTGGGCTTTCGAGTTCGAAGACCAGCCGCCGTTCGCGGGCTTTCGCGCGCTCGCCAGCGACGGCCTCGATTTGCCGGTGCTGAACGTCTTTCGCATGTTTGCCAAAATGAGCGGCCAACGGCTCGCCGTCGAAAGCAGCGCCGGACTGGACGCGGACACCATCCGCACAAAAAGCGTTCGCGGGAATCCCGATGTCTCAGCGTTCGCCAGCCTCGACCAAAACCAGGTCTGCATCCTGCTCTGGCATTATCACGACGATGATGTGCCCGGCCCGGATGCAACCATCGAGTTGACCCTCAATGCCCTGCCCAAGCCAATGGCTTCGGCAAAGCTCACGCACTACCGCATCGACGCGGACCACAGTAATTCATACGAAGCCTGGAAGCGCCTGGGTTCACCACAGCAACTGACGCCCGAACAGTACGCGCAACTTGAAAAAGCCGGGCACCTGGCGCAAATTAATCCTCCGGAAAAAGTCACAGCGGCAAATGGGGAAGCCCGCTTGCGGCTCACCCTGCCGCGACAGGCAGTCTCTTTGATCGTATTGAATTGGAATTGAGCAAGACCTGGCATGCCAAAGACGAACAAGAATCCCGGTTCGCCGCGACCATTCCTTCGCAAGTTGGTGGTTCTAATTGCGCTGATCCCGCTCTGGTGCGCAGGCGCCTCCATCGCACGCGGGGCAACCGTGACCATCACCAATTCCGTCCACATTAAACCCAGCGACAAATGGAATCCGCGTTTCTGGCTGGGCAATTCTGACGAACCAGTTCCTCCCGCAGATTACCGCCCTGATGACAAGCACCGTGTGCGAAAATGGTACTTTCGCAACCCCACCCACAACTTCAATTACTACGTCATCGGCATCGCCGACAAAACGTTCCGGCGCTCCGGCCGTTGCCCCCAGGCCGTGTTCAATCCTCATGAGGGTTGGAACTGGGCCGTCTGTAAATACAGATTCCTCCGACTCCCTTTCGTGTCGTATCAACACAAGTCTTTCAAATGCTACGCGGGTTGGCGCGAACGTGGGAATTTTGGGATTGAATTGAAGCTGCACTCCGCTCGTGAAGGCCTCCAGGCCAAGGAGGATAAGAGGGTTCCAATTTCACCTTCTGCCAGGGCTTCGCTTTGACGCACACGAGAAATTGGGGTTTCTTACTCTACAGATGACCGTCGCATCCTCGATAGCTCGGAAAACAATTCCGGCAAGCGATCCATCCAACCGCGGCCAAAGTCCAGCACATACTCCCCATCTGACTTCTGCCACGTAGTTGGACAGGTCACTGGCACCTTGACTGCTCAGATACTCTCGCCGAGCTTGCGGCGGTGAACGTCGGCCTGCGCGTCAACCCTCGAATTGCCTTCTGGTGCGTAGTCATGAGAGCGAGTGTAATTTCTGTAACTCAAACCTGCTGTTTCAAGATATTCTCCGCCGACCGCTTCACCATTTCGGCGAGTTCCGGGGGTTTGATGATCGTGGCCTTGCCGGCCCAACTGAGCACCCAGCGCTCCACCTCCTGCAGGCTGGACAGCTTCAACTGTAATTCCACCCCGCCATCCTTGAGTTCCACTAATTGCTGGGAAGGATGCCAGCGTTTCTCGCGAATGTAATCGGCCACCATTTCGCTGAAGCGGATGATCACCTCGAACTCGCCCTCAGCGGAGTGAACGCCGAAGCTGTCGCGCAAGCGGTTTTCCAGCGAGAAATTATCCGGCCGCTCGAAGGTCCGGCCCGTGCGGCGAACTCCCTTGATGCGCGAGGGGACGAAAGTGCGAATGTCCTTCCGAAGATGATCGAACGCGAACAGAAACCATTCGCCGTTGATATTCGCGAGATGGTAGGGATCGACCGTGCGCGTCTCAGCCTGGCGCTGGCCGGGCTTGCGGTAGGCAAGTTGAAGTTGCTGCCGTTCGGTTGCCGCCTTGCGCAACTGGTCGAACACATTCAGGTCCAGAAGCGGCTCGGCGCGGGTCTGGAACGAGATGATCTTGTCCCACTCGGCCAGGTTGAGCGAGACGGTGTCCGGCAGCGATTCCTGGATTTTCCGGATGGCGGTCAGGAGCGGCTTTTCGAAGTCGGTGCCGCGATATTGCTGCAGCGCCTTTTCCGCAACCACCAGCGCGAACAATTCGCCTTCATTGACGCGAATGGGCGGAAAGGAACTGACCGGCTTGGTGTAATAGAAGCCGAATCGTGTCTTGTCGTACTCCAGCGGCAAACCCAATCCGTCCCGCATGAAGGCCAGATCGCGGTGGATTGACTTGACGCTAACCTCCAACTCGCGCGCGAAATAGGAGGCGTTGGGAAATTTGCCGGATTGGATCGCCTGGTGAATCCGCATCATCCGCTGCAACGGAAGCCGCGACACCTGCGGCTCGCCGGCGAGCAAATCGCGTTTGTTCTCTTGTATCGGGTTGCGTGCGGCCTGACCTGCGCCCACCGCCCCCGGCGAACTCGAACCCTTTTTGGCCGGCTTGCGGGGTGATCGAACGGTTGCCTTCACGTGTAAAAACGGGACTGCGTTATACAGCAACCCTTCGCTTGACTGGCTCGCGAGTTCACACCCGCTCCTGACGCCGGCCTGCCGAACTACACCAGCTTGGACAGGAGTTCCTCGTTCGTCTTGTGCTTCTTGAGGGCCGCGAGAAGTGTTTCCATCGCTTCGACCGGATTCAAGTCCACCATGGTGCGGCGGAGCTTGCGCACGGCTTCGATCTGCTTGGGCGAAAACAATTTCTCCTCTTTCCGGGTGCCGCTCTTGGGAACGTCGATGGCCGGGAACAAACGCCGGTCGGACAGCTTGCGATCCAGCACTAACTCCATGTTGCCCGTGCCTTTGAATTCCTGGAAGATCAACTCGTCCATTCGCGAACCGGTGTCGATCAGAGCCGTCGCCAAAATCGTCAACGAACCGCCCTCCTCGATCTTGCGGGCCGAGGCGAACATCTTGCGCGGAATCTCCAGCGCGCGCGCATCCACGCCGCCGGTCATCGTCCGGCCGCTGCCGCCGTGGACGCTGTTATACGCGCGGGCCACACGTGTGATCGAATCGAGCAGCACAAAAACATCCTTGCCCGCCTCCACCATCCGGCGGCAGCGCTCGATCATGAAACGCGACAGCCGCACGTGGGTTTCCAAATCCTGGTCGTTCGAGGACGCCACGACCTCGGCCTTGACGGAACGTTGGAAATCGGTGACTTCCTCGGGCCGCTCGTCAATGAGCAGTACCAGCACATGCACGTCAGGGTGGTTGGCCGTGACTGCGTTGGCGATTTGTTTGAGGATGGTCGTCTTGCCGGTGCGCGGCGGGGCGACGATCAGACCGCGGGTGCCCTTGCCGATGGGCGTCACGAGGTCGATGATCCTGGTTTCCAGCAGGTCGGGCGCGGTTTCGAGGTTGAACTTTTCGACCGGATCAATGGTCGTCAGATTCTCGAAACGGACGGACTTGGTGTACTCCGAAAACGGCATGTCGTTGACCTTGTCCACCGTCTTGAGTTGCGGGCTGTTACCCCGGTGCGGTGGCTGGGTCGGTCCCGACACCTGGCAGCCTTCCCGGAGGAAGTTCCGCTTGATGGTGTCTGGCGTGACGAAAATATCCGTCGGCTTGGGATGAAAGTGGTTCTGGGCCGTGCGCAGGAATCCGAATCCCTTTTCGGATATCTCCAGCCAGCCGGAGCCGGCTTCCATCGCGGTGTTTGACGCTGTACTCATATACAATAATGTGCTTGCTATTGAAGGGTCTTTGAAACTATCCCCGAAAACTTTGGAATTCAGAATTTTTGGGAAACTGAACTGCGCCGAAGAGTGATAACTACTAACCGCTTCACGCGCGCAACCAGTCAGACCTACGACTCACCAATACGCTGAAAAACCCTGTCGTGCAATAACTATTTTATAAAACCCCGCCGGAGTCAAATGGTTTCTTTTTGGCCAAATCGAGGGCTTTTCGAGGGAAACCCGCCGATTTTGCCTGCTTTTCTGGTGTTTGGGCTGGCATGGGCGTTTTCGCCTCTACCCCCCCACTTCAGCTTTCGCTTCTGCCGCCAGCGGGGTGCTCAGGTACCGTTCCCCCGTGGAACAGGCTACCGTAACCAGCATTTTCCCCTTATTGGCTGGCCGTTTGGCCACCTCAATGGCCGCCACCACGTTCGCCCCGGTCGAAATACCCACCAAAAGCCCCTCTTCCTTCGCCAGCCGCCTGGCCATCGCAAAGGCATCATCATTAGTGACTTGGATACATTCCGTGATTTGGGAATTGCCCTTGCTGTCCTTCAAATGAAGGTTTTTCGGCACAAAACCAGCCCCGGTGCCCTGGATCTTATGCGGCCCGGGCTTCAAGGGCTGCCCGGCCAGGGTCTGCGAAATAACCGGCGAATCCTTGGGTTCCACGGCAATAGCCTGAAAGGACGGTTTCCGCGGCCGAATCACCTCGACGCAACCCGTGATCGTCCCCCCCGTTCCCACCGCCGCGACCAAAATATCCACCTTCCCGTCCGTGTCGGCCCAAATCTCCTCCGCCGTCGTTTTCCGGTGAATTTCCGGGTTCGCCGGGTTGTCAAACTGTTGGGGAATCCAGGCGTTCGGCGTTTCCTTGGCCAATTGTTCGGCCCGGGCAATCGCTCCCTTCATGCCTTCGGTTCCCGGCGTCAGCACCAGTTTTGCCCCCAACATCGCCAGCAACGTGCGCCGCTCCAGCGACATGGTTTCGGGCATCGTCAAAATAATTTTGTAACCCTTGGCCGCCGCGACAAACGCCAGCGCAATGCCCGTGTTGCCGCTCGTCGGCTCGATGATCACGGTGTCCTTCTTCAAAATCCCGCGCTTCTCGGCGTCCTCGATCATGGACATCCCGATTCGATCCTTCACGCTGCCGAGCGGATTGAAAAACTCGCACTTCAAAAGAATGGTGGCATCCACACCGGCGGTGACCCGGTTCAATTTGACGAGTGGTGTGCGACCTACGGTTTCAACGATATTGTTGTATATGCGACCCATAAAATTACCTGTTAATTAAAACAACAGACCCGGAAAAAGGGCAGACGTTCGATAATCTTCATGAAACACCCGCCCACCGCAAGCCCTTTTTCGCCAGCCTCACCAAACTGCGCGTGTCTGGCCGCTGCTCACTTCCGTGGGCCGAATCGATTGCCACAAGCGCCCGAACGGCTCGGGTGGCGATAACTCGTCCCCAACGGCCTGGTCCATACCAGCCTGGGGCAATGCCCAGGTTCGCAAACACAAAAGAGACGAAAGCGGCAACGGCGCGGCGCATCGTGCCGGGGGCCCAAACTTCTGGAACAGCCGTTTCTGATTCTAACTGCGTGGCCTGCGCCGGGCAGTATTAACTGATTTTCGAGCAGATTTATCTCTCGACGCTTTCGCCTCAGGATTAAATTTTAGTGCCAGTTTCAGCCAACCCTCCAAATCACCATTGGTTGCCAGTCCTATTGGATTGACAAACACAAAACCGCGCATGGGACGGCCCGTAAAGTCCATGGCCACGCATCCCTCTTTGCGCAATGCGGCATCGTAGCTTGCCAGACCAATGCGGGCCATTAGGCGGCTCTTTTCGACACCCACGCACATCTTCCCCGCCACCATGAAGCAAAGCCCGCCCATCATGCGCTTCTCCTCGAACTGGACTTTCATCTTTCTGAAGCCGCAGCGGATTCGCTCTGCCAGATTTTCGTCGTAAGCCATGGATTAATGAAGAATGGTTGATTTGGTGAATCGAGCCGTTATCTCCCGGATAAACCCCTCACGGTCATTCCGGATGCGGCGCATCAACGCAGGTGGAGCTGCGGTTTTGGGGTCGTATTTCGCCGACCAGCAACTGAGTTCCAGGATTGCAGGGAGCAAATCGAAGCTTTTTTGTGTTGGCGCATAAATGAATTGCCGCCGATTGGTTTTGTCACGTGACTTGGTAATGAGACCTTCTCCTTCAAGACGCTCCAACCGCTCCGATAAAATATTGGTCGAAATCCTCTCCTCGGACGCCATGAACTCGCTGTAGCGCCGCTTGCCCTTAAAAAGCAAATCCCGCAGAACAAGCAGGCTCCACCTGTCGCCAAAAATATCGAGCGCGAAGGCAATTGGGCAATGCGACCGTTTTAAACATTTCATGTCTGTATTTTCAGGATAAAAAACCGCTTGCAAAAAGCAAGTCAATAACCAATAGATGTTGACTTGCAAAACGCAAGTGGTGCGTTTGCGAATGAAACCATGACTAAACAGGCATAATCCATGAAAAACTCGCGCGAAATTGTTAATCACTTCTATACTGTATGCAACCACCGGCAAGGCGACGGACTTGATGCTCTTGTGGCCGAAAACATTACGTTTGAAGGTCCGGTGATGCGGCTTTCCGGGGCTGAACAGTATATTGCAGCAGTCGGCCCGCTGTTAAAATTTCACAAGGGGATGCGGATGCTCAAACAGTTCGAGGATGGCGAGCACGTTTGCTCCATTTATGAAATGACGCTTGCAACACCTGCGGGTGGAACTCTCACGCTGGCTTTTGCCGATTGGATTCGCATCACGGGAGGAAAGGTTGCGGAGCAGAAGCTCTACTACGACCCGCGTGAATTTGCAAAAGCGTTCGGGATATAACTCACAAACTGGTTGGAGGCACAGCAACATGGCCGAATTCGTGCCACTTCAATGTGCCTATCGACAACCTGATTCATTTTTTGATGAATCAAAGGCTGCCTCCAAAACCATCCCTAAAAACTGGCTTGCAGCCGACGAATCCCAAATCGCGTGTGTCAACCTTGAAAACCTGACCTGTCCCGGGGAACTTCCTGCCCAATCGCAGATACACCTGCAACAGCAGCAGAAGCTGCGACTCCGACAATTTTTCCGGCGCCATGAACCAAAGTTCGCTGTGGGTTTCGGAGTCGATCACCTTATTAGCTACATCATTGTTACGTCTCGCCATAGCGCGTTGAACATACCCTACCTTCCACCATCGCGAATGGAGTGTTTACCCCACCGAGGACCAAACACCCAACCACCAAGCTCCAAACACCAGAAAAGCTCCAAATTTAAAGCTCCAAGCGTCGAGAATGGCATTTGAGTTTTGTTGCTTGGCGCTTTTCTGGAGCTTGGAGCTTGGAGCTTGGTGGTTGGGTGTTTGTGCGGAAGCACCTGGCGGATTTTGCTGGCAAAATCCAACCCGGCTGCTATCCATGCCCACCGTCCTTCCTAACCCATAAGCGTAATTTCAATCCTACTCTTAACCCCGCTCCCAATGAAACGGCCCCTGATCCCCGTCGCGTTGTTCTACGTGGCGGGCATTTTGGCGGGCCGGTATTGGGCGGCGTCATTCAGCGTCTTGTTCGGGGTGGCATTCCTGCTGCTGATCACTGCCGTCGCCAGCGCGCGCGCGCGGCCATTTCTTTTGTGGCCGTTGATCCTGCTCGTGGGATGGATCAACTTTTCCCAACGCACGGCCATCCTCGCAAACAATGATCTCCGCAACCTCCTGCCTCGCCCGGACCATGTCTTCGTTCGCGGTTTCCTCGCGGACGCGCCACAACATCACGTCCGGCTGGTAAAAAACCAGGAGCTTCAAACCACCACGGCCCGACTCGAAGTCTCCGCCATCAACATTAACGGCCGGGGTTGGCAACGCGCCTTTGGCAACATCGTGACGCACACAACGGGATCATTGGCGAAAGATTACTTCGGCTTCCAATCGGTGGAAATCGAGGGCGACATCGGCCCGCCCGGGCGTTCCGTGGCTGAAGGTCTGTTCGATTATCCCGAGCACCTCCGGGGCCAGGGAATTTATTACCTGTTGCGCGTGAAAGACCCGGGGCATTGGCGGAACCTCGCCACATCCAATCGCCCGCCGCTGACTGAACGGTTCGCCAAGTGGTCCCAAGGCACGCTCCAATTCGGTCTGCCGGCCATCGACGAAGCATTCCTTTTGGAATGCGCGCTCACCCTGGGGCAAAAGTCCACTCTCTCCGAGGAGTTCTTCGAACCCTTCATTCGCGCGGCGACATACCACATTTTCGCCGTGGACGGATTGCGAATCGCCATTCTCTCCGGGATTCTGATTGCGCTCCTTCGCGTCCTTTCCGCGCCGCGATGGTTATGCGGAGTGGTCGCTGCTCCGATCATCGTTTTTTACGCGGCGATGACCGGCTGGCCGCCTTCCGCCATGCGGGCGATTGTCATGGCGCTGGTCGTTTTTCTCGGCTGGTGCCTGCATCGCCCGCTCAACCTGCTCAACTCGCTCGCGCTCGCGGCCATCGTTATCCTGCTCTATGATCCGCGGCAACTGTTCCAACCCGGGTTTCAACTCTCCGTTGGGGTGGTGCTCTGCATCATCCTGACCGTGCCCTTCTTCGACGAAGTGGGCAAACGGCTGTTGCGCGCGGACCCGTTGCTCCCCGAAGAACTGCGGCCGTGGTGGCAAAGGACACTCCGGACCAGTGTCCGCTGGTTCATCAATTTGTTCCTGACTTCCATGGCCGCCTGGCTCGGCTCGATCCCACTGGTTGCGTATTACTTCCACTTAATCACTCCGATGAGCGGACCGGCGAACGTTCTGGCCGTGCCACTCTGCGTGCTCGTGCTGATCAGCAATATCTCCAGCTTGTTGCTCGGCGCGTGGTTTCCATTCGGCACGGAAATATTCAATCATGCCGGCTGGTTGCTGATGAAGTGCATCGAGACGACCAGTCATTGGTCGGCGAGCTGGCCCGGGGCCTACTACTACGTGCCGATGCCCAGCGTGTTTACTATCCTGGTTTATTACATCATACTGATCAGCACTCTGACCGGTTGGCTGTTCCGGACGAAAGGGCGGGTTTGGAGAATTGCCGCCGTGGCGGTGCCCGCGCTGACATGGTGCATCCTTTGGCTTCACCAACGTCCGGTAACGCAGCTCAGCGTCCTGCCGCTCGATGGCGGCCATGCCATCTACGTGCGTTCCCCGGGCAGCGGCAATCAGTGGCTGATCGATTGCGGCAACGAAGCCGACGTGGACGAGGTGACGAAGCCTTTTCTGCGCGCTCACGGCGTCAATCGCATCCCAAATTTCCTCCTGACCCATGGCGAAAGTGCGTACACCGGCGGCGCTGGTTTGGTGACCGAATTGTTCCGTCCGAAAAACATCTATGCGAGTCCGCTGGTGTTTCGTTCACCCACCTACCGGGACTTCCAGCGAACCAACCATCTCCGAACAGAGTGGAAACCGCCGCTCGACCTCGGCGATCGGGCGGGGCCGTGGACGGTGCTTCACCCTGCGGCGGAAGAACATCTCCCCAAAGCCGAAGACAATGCGCTCGTGTTGCGTGGCGAAATCGCCGGCGTCAGCATTCTGCTCCTCTCCGACCTGGGCCGCGCCGGACAACGCGCCTTGCTCGAACGGACCAATAATCTTCGGGTCGACATTGCGGTAACCGCGCTCCCCAGCGAGAGCGAGCCGCTCAACGACATGCTGTTGGATGCCATCCAGCCGCACGTTATTATCATTGCCGACGCCATACGGCCCGCCACCAGACGCGCCAGCCGAACGCTTAAAGAACGCCTCGCGCGGAGAAACATTCCGATCATTTATGCGAGTGATTCCAGCGCTGTGACGATCGAGTTGCGTTCCGGGGATTGGACTTTGCGCGCGATGGATGGCACTTGGCTTTCCAGCCGGCAACCTGCCACGGCATCGTCAGGGAACGCCCGGGTTCGGTGATGGGCCAACGGCCTAATTCATGCCAGCCTGGGCCAGCGGCCCAGGTAATCGGCACAAAACAAACCGGGAGCGCCAACGGCGCGATCCATCGACCCGGCATTGCTTGGCTGGCGATTGGATCAATGGCATTTGGAAGGTGCCTTGAGCCGGGCTTACAGCCCTTGTACTGTTCTTGGCAGGAGACTTCACTGGAGTTGCCCCATTTGAGTAAATCGCTTGTGCCGCGTATTCTTTCGCGCAATATTGATGCCGCAAAGGCGCACTGAATGAAATGATGCGGGCCACACTGGTTGGTGGCGGAGAAGCATGAGCGATCTTAAGAAACCCGCAAGACAACTCATCAGCTCGGGATCGACTTTCGAGCGGGAGATCGGCTATTCCCGCGCCGTTGTCGATGGCGATTGGATTTTCGTCTCCGGGACGACGGGGTTTGACTACCAGACGATGACCATCCCGAACAGTTTGGTCGAGCAGACCGAGCAATGTTTCCGGAACATCCAGTCCGCCCTCGCCCAGGCGGGAGCCAGTCTCCACGATGTCGTTCGGGTCACTTATGTTCTCCCCAAGGCCGACGAGTTCCCGCAATGCTGGCCCATTCTTAGAAAATACTTCGGGGACGTGCGGCCGGCGGCGATGATGATCTCCGCGGGCCTGGCGGATCCCAGGATGCGCATCGAGATCGAGGTGACTGCGCGCCGGCAGCAAGCGGCATCGGCGTAGCCAACACGCACGGCGCGCACGGAGTAGCGCGCCCTGCCCGCCGCTCGTCCACACGACGCCGAGCCCGATTGACGCAGACTCGATGGGGATTTGGCCCTCACGAAAGCAGGTCATCACCCGCTGTTGCCGAACGCGCGTCCCCCATACGGTTAAACAAAGAGAGGCTCCATGCCAGCGACCCGACCGAAACCACTCCCCCGCCCCGCCATCACCGGCGATCGCGGCCTGAAAATCGTCGCGGCTTGCACGGTCAAGAAAAGCCGGGAGGAATTATTTCGCTTCTGGCGGCGAGTCGAGAACCTGCCCAGGTTCTCGCGTCAAGTGCTGGCGGTGGTCGAAACATCCGACACGACTTCGCATTGGGTGGTGAAATCGGACAGCGGAACCATTGTAGAATGGGACCTGGCCATCATCAACGAGCATGAAAACGAACTGATTTCCTGGGAGTCCGAGCCCGGTTCGGAAATCCAGAATGCCGGCACGGTTCGTTTCACGCCCGCCCCGGACGATCAGGGCACCGAAGTCACGTTGAACTTCGAGTTCGTGCCGCCCGGCGGCGAATTGGGCCTTGCGCTCGCCCGGCTTTACGGCGAGAAACCCGAGGTTGAGGTTGAGGATAATCTCCTGCGTTTCAAAGCCCTGATGGAAACGGGCGAAATTCCCACCACCGAAGGCCAACCCGCCGGCGCAGGCCGAACCGTCAAACGGAGGGCCAAATGAGAGCGGTTTGCTGGCACGGCACTCGCGATGTGCGCGTCGAAGTTGTTCCGGACCCGAAAATCCTCAATCCGCGCGACGCCATTCTGCGGGTTACCTCGACGGCCATCTGCGGTTCGGACGTGCACATTTACAACGGCTACATCCCCAGCATGGAGGAAGGCGATATTCTGGGTCACGAGTTCATGGGGGAAGTGGTCGAGGTCGGCAAAGGGGTGAAAAATCTCAGGCCCGGCAATCGCGTGGTTGTGCCGTTTGCGATCGCGTGCGGCAACTGCCATTATTGCGAGCACCAGTTGTTTTCGCTCTGCGACAATTCGAATCCAAACGCCGCCAGGAACGCCGGGATCAACGGATTTTCCGGAGCCGGTCTCTTCGGCTATTCGCATCTCTACGGCGGTTATGCGGGCGGCCAGGCCGAGTATGTCCGCGTCCCGTTTGCTGACGTGGGGTCGATCAAAATTCCCGAAGGCATCCCCGATGAGAAGGTGCTGTTTCTCTCGGACATTTTTCCCACGGGTTACATGGCGGCGGAGAATTGCAATATTCAGCCCGGCCAGATTGTCGCCATCTGGGGCTGCGGCCCGGTGGGACAATTTGCGATTCGCAGCGCGTTCCTGCTGGGTGCCGAGAAGGTGATTGCCATCGATAGCGTGCCGGATCGCAGGCGCATCGCCGAAGCGGGCGGCGCGGTCACCATCTCCTCGGACGAGGATGTCCATGAAAGGCTCAAGTATCTGACGGGCGGGCGCGGTCCGGACGCCTGCATCGATGCCGTCGGACTGGAGGCGCACGGCTCAGCCTACGATGTGGTGAAACAGGCGGTGCGGCTTGAAACCGACCGGCCATTCGTGCTGCGCCAGACGATGCGAATCTGCCGCAAAGGCGGGACCATTTCCATTCCTGGAGTTTACGCGGGATTGGTGGACAAGATCCCTTTCGGCGCTGCGTTCGCCAAAGGGATAAGCATCAAAATGGGGCAGACCCATGTGCATCGTTACCTGGAACCGTTGTTGAAGCTCATTCTGGACGGGAAGATCGATCCTTCGTTCGTCATCACCCATCGCCCGAATCTCGCCGATGCGGCGGATGCCTACAATATGTTTGCCAAACGGATCGATAATTGTCTCAAGGTGGTCCTCAACCCGCTGAGGCCTCCCAGTCCTCCCGGTGCCGCGCGGGCCAAAAGGCGCGCCGCGCGCGGGACCGAAACGGAGGAGGAAGTGGCGTTCTCGGTTCCCCGCAGCAAGCGTCTGCGAGAGAAGTAACGAGGATTTTTCAGCCCCGCCTCTTCGTCCAAATAACGGAAACGTGCCTGGCTTGCGGGATGGGAAATTTCTTGACCTCAACGGTGATCGCTTCCGGCTTGTATTCGTCCAAAATCTCGTCGCCGATGTTCATCGCCAGCTTTTCAATCAACTTCCAGTTCCGCCCCTCGCCGAATTTCAGCAGCATCTGGCTCACCGCGAAGTAATCGATGGTTTTGGTGATGCGATCGCTGACCGCCGCCACCGTGAAATCGAAAGTCATGTCCACCGTCAACAGCAGGCGTTGCGGTTGGGCGCGCTCCTCATCGGACACGCCCACGCAATAAAAGACTTCAAGGTCAATTATCCTAATCCTCGACATATCGAACCGCTAACATGACTCAGGAAGCGGCGGATGAAAAGCTCCAAACACAAAATCCAAGCCAAATCATTCGGCGCCACGGCCCGGTGCTTGGATCTTGGGGCTTTTCTGGAGCCTGGCGCTTGATGGTTGGTGTTTATTGACCGCTTCCAACAACACTCGCGTCGGCTGATTAATCGGCATTGCCAAAGCCGCTTGCACCGTCACCCAGGCGAACTCGCGCGCCTCGTCGTTCAAAATCACCTTGGGCGGGCCGGCACACCGGGCGGCGTAATTCAACAGCACAAAATGCGCGTCCCGATAAAATTCCGAAGAATGAATGCAATCCTGAACCAGAACAAACTCGATGTCGGTCAATTCGAGATTCGTTTCCTCCTTGATCTCCCGCCGCAAGGCGGCAACCGAAGGTTCGCCCCATTTGATTTTCCCCCCGGGAATGCCCCACAGATTCGACCACTTGTGCGTCCGAACCATCAACGCTTCGCCGGCTTCGTTAAAGATCAGCGCGCCCACGGTCACCACGGGCGCGTGCTGCTCCGGCCGATCCCCCGGCGGTTTCATTTCGAGTTGCGTGGTTTCAAGCCGGGTGCGCAACTCGCCGAGGTGTTCCACAATCAAATCCGGCTGGCTGGCGCGCAGTTGGTTGAGGCTGTTATAGCCCGTCAGCACGGCGCACGAATGCACCCCGCCATGGCGGGCGGTTTCGATGTCGTGCTGCATGTCGCCGATGAACAGCGTCTCTTCCGGTTGGAGCTGGTTCTCTTCCAGAATACTGTGGATTTTGGCAGTCTTGTCCACCACGCCGAGGTACGGGCGATCCAGATACTCGCCGAACCCCGTGATTCCCGCCTGCACTTTGAAGTGATCCGGATGCACCGTGCTCAGCAAAAAAGTGCGAAGGCCCTTTTGCCGGCAAAATTGGAGGAATTCGCGCGCATGGGGCAGCTCGACCACGGAATCCTGCGCCTCTTTGAAATGGGAGTGGAACCAGACCTCAAGCTGCGGGCGCGTGATGTGCGGAACGTGGCGGTCGTAGAATTTGGTGAACGGCAGGCAGAACTCGGCGCGGAATTGTTCCAAGGTCAGTTCGGGCCGCTCCGCCTTCATGAGCACGAAATTGGTCGCCTTCCAAACCGCCGGCAGATCGTCCACCAGCGTCCCCGACCAATCGAAAATGATATTGCGAATCACCCGCAAAGTGTAACCGGCTCCGCGCCTGAAGCAACCCCGTCCTCAACGACCGCACATCGCCTCCCACGGCGCGCTTCCGTTCTTCCGTTCTCCACTCAAACACCCGGCTTGACGTAGGAAACTATAAATACTATTATAGTTTCCGTGGTATATGGATGATCGTCCAACACATCCTAATGAAAACCGCCGAAAGGCGGCTCCATCGGGGAATTCGGCCCGCCAGCGAATCATTACCGACGCCCGCCGTCACTTCTTCGCCCACGGGTTCAAGGGCGTTACCACGGATGATCTCGCGACGGCGCTTGGAATGAGCAAGAAGACGCTTTATGCGCATTTTCCGAGCAAGACCGCGCTGCTGGAAGCAGTCCTGCTCGATAAGTTCCGCGAGGTGAACGCAGATTTGAGCGGCGTTGCGGTCGGGGCATCGTTGGGTTTTGCGGCGTCCCTGCAACAACTGCTCGCTTGCATGCAGCGGCACATGGAAGAGATTCAGCCGCCATTTATTCGGGACATCCGGCGGGAGGCGCCCGACATGTTCAAGCTTGTGGAAACCCGGCGCGCGGAAATTATCCAGCGATATTTTGGGAAGCTCCTGAGTGAGGGCCGCAGGACGGGATTGATTCGCAAAGACGTCCCGGTGAATTTCATCCTCGAGATTCTGCTGGAAGCGGTGCAGGCCATCGTGAACCCGCAGCGAATGGAGGAACTTGGCCTGATGCCGAAACAAGGACTTTTCATGATTATCAAAATCGTTTTGGAAGGAGCAATCACCGAAAAGGGCAGGCAAAAACTATGAACCTTTCTGGCACAACAACGCGGCAGTCAACCGGCGCGGAGCATAGAGCTCCTGCTCCGCGGGGTCACAACACTTATCATCGAGCGGGGCCGCCTCGAATGCTTTCGGCAGGCGCTCCGCAGTTGATTGAAGCAAGCCCCAGTGCAATCAATGGCATTTCCAAATTCCTGTTCGGTCTCGGAGCCGTGGCGCTTTTCTGCCTTTTCACCGGCTGCAGCCACCCGCCCGCCAATCGGGTGCAGGGTTATATCGAAGGCGAATTCGTTTATGTCGCCTCACCGCTGGCAGGCGCGCTCGAACAATTGAAAGTCCAGCGCGGCGACGAGGTGAAAGCCGGCGATTTGCTGTTCGCGCTGGAATGCGCTTCGGAGAAGGCGGCACAACAAGAAGCAGCCCGCCGCCTCGCCCAGGGGCAGGCCAGCCTGGAAGACGCCCGCAAAGGCAAACGCCCTTCGGAAGTGGAATCGCTTGAAGCCCAAATCCAACAGGCTCAGGCCGCGTTGAAGTTTTCCGAAAGCGAACTGGCGCGCCAGGAAACACTCATGCGTTCCCCGGGCGTCAACACGCAGCAGGATTTGGATCGCGCCCGTTCCTCGCGGGACCAGAATCGCCAGCTTGTGGCACAACTCAAGGCCGACTTGGAAACCGCCCGGCTCGGCTCGCGCCCCGATCAAGTGGCCGCCGCGGAAGCGAATGTGCGGGCACTGGAAGCGGCGCTGGCCAGGGCGGATTGGGATCTTTCACAGAAACAGCAGGCCGCTCCGCAAGCTGGCGTGGTCTTCGACACGCTCTATCGCCAGGGCGAGTGGGTGGGCGCCGGCAAACCGGTGGTCGCGCTCCTGCCTCCGGCAAACGTGAAGCTTCGGGTGTTTATGCCTCAACCGTGGCTCGGTTCGCTCCACGTCGGCGATCCATTGCGCGTGTTCGTTGACGGCGCGACCGGACCTGTCATCGGCAAGGTGAGCTTCATCTCGCCTCGCGCCGAATACACGCCACCGGTGGTTTACAGTCAGGACAATCGCAACAAATTTGTTTTTCTCGTTGAAGCCGTGTTTGAACCTTCCATCGCCGCCCAGTTGCATCCCGGCCAGCCCGTCGATGTGGAACTGGCTCAGTCGTCGAAACCATGAACACCGAACTCGCGATTGATGTGTGCGGAATGACCAAGCGGTTTGGCCAGCTTACCGCGGTTGACCACATTGATTTGCAGGTCCGCGCCGGTGAAATTTGCGGTTTTCTCGGCCCGAACGGCAGCGGCAAGACGACGTTCATTCGCATGCTCTGCGGCTTGCTTCGTCCCGACGATGGCAGTGGCACCTGCCTGGGCAAGGATGTGATTCGCGACAGCGAAGCCATCAAACGCGAAGTCGGCTACATGACGCAACGGTTCAGCTTTTGGGAGGACCTGAGCATCGTGGAGAATCTCGATTTCATCGCCCGCATGTATGACGTGAAGAACCGGCGCGACGCGGTGCATCAAAGCCTCGAGCGGCTTGGTTTGACGGAGCGGCGGAAACAACTGGCCGGGCAACTCTCCGGTGGATGGAAGCAGCGTCTGGCGTTGGCGGCATGCTTGATTCACAACCCGAAGCTGCTCCTGTTGGACGAACCGACCGCGGGCGTCGATCCCAAGGCGCGCCGCGAATTCTGGGAGGAGATCCACCACCTCGCCGGGGAAGGGCTTACTTTTCTAATTGCGACGCATTACATGGACGAAGCCGAGCGTTGTCATCGGCTGGCTTTTATTCTGCGAAGCAAACTGCTGGTTCACGGCACGGTGGACGAAGTGATTGAACAGGCCCGCCTGACGACGTGGGAGGTCGCAGGCCCAAACCTGCTGCAAGTCGCCGAACAAATCCGCGGGCGTGCCGGCGTCGAGCAGGCCACCGCTTTTGGCAATCTGCTGCACGTGAGCGGCACCAACGCCGCGGAGCTCGAACAGGCCATCGCACCCTTTCGCACCGAGCAACACAAATGGAGCCAGGTTGAGCCGGGACTGGAGGACGTTTTTATTCACATGATGGAACGCCCGAAGCAGGAGGTTTCAGCATGAAAGCCCCACGATTCTCGTTCGCGCGGTTTAAAGCGATCATCGTAAAAGAGTTCATCCAAATGCGCCGCGACCGCCTGACCTTCGGGATGATGGTCGGCATTCCGCTGCTGCAACTGGTTCTCTTCGGCTTCGCGATCAATTCGGATCCCAAGCATTTGCCGACCGCCGTGCTCGTGGCCGACCATGGCCCGCATGGCCGCACCATCCTGCAAGCCATCCGCAACAGCAGTTACTTCGACTTTGTTTCCCAAGTAACGACCGAAACCCAGGCGCACGAAGCGCTGGCGCGCGGCGACGTGCAGTTTGTGGTCAATGTCCCCGAAAATTTCAGCCGCGAACTCCTGCGCGGCGACCGGCCGCCCATTCTCGTTGAAGCGGACGCCACCGATCCGGCGGCGACCGGCAACGCGCTGGGTTCCCTGGGAACACTGCTGGATGGCGCGCTGCAAAACGATCTCAAGGGTCCGCTCGCATTTCTGTCCGGAACCAATGGTCCGGTCGAGCTGCGGGTTCACGCGCATTACAATCCCGAAAACATCACGCAGTACAACATCGTGCCCGGCCTCATGGGCGTCGTGCTGACCATGACCATGATCCTGATTACCGGCCTGGCCATCACGCGCGAACGCGAACGCGGCACCATGGAAAACCTGCTTTCCATGCCCACGCGCCCGGCGGAAGTGCTGGTGGGCAAAATCATCCCTTATATCCTGGTGGGCTACATCCAGGTGACGCTGATTTTACTCGCCGCGCATTTCCTTTTCCATGTGCCCATGGTCGGAAGCGTGCCGCTGTTGCTGATCGCCGTGTTCGTCTTCATCACCGCCAATCTCGCGGTGGGCATCACGTTCTCCTCGCTGGCGGCCAACCAGCTTCAAGCGATGCAGATGACTTTCTTTTTCTTTCTGCCTTCCATCCTGTTGTCCGGATTCATGTTCCCCTTCCGCGGCATGCCGCACTGGGCTCAAGCCGTCGGGGAATGCCTGCCGCTGACGCACTTTCTCCGCATCGTCCGTGGTATTCTGCTCAAAGGCAACGGGCTTCAGGAGATTTATATCCAGCTTGCGGAGATCGCCGTGTTCGCCGCCATCGCGCTGGCCATTGGCGTGAAACGGTATCACCAGACACTGGACTAGTTTGAATATTTCGCGCCACGCCGGTCTTGGACAGGCCGGCCGCGAAACCGGAGACGTCAGGCATGATACTCGTCCCGCTGCAACACCTGGACCCCGCGCCAGCCCCAATAGACTTTGTGATTCTGAATCAACCCGTCTTCGATGTGCATCACTTCAACAAAATCCATCTGCTCGCCGGTGGGCGCGTTGCGCGGATACTCAAAGACGAGCGTGTGCCCATCGGTGAAATATCCGGGCCGATAATATTGGCGCAGCTTCGGTTTGCGCTTGGCGAACACCTCAAACAACTCTCGGAGTTCCTCGCGGCCTTCGCAAATGCCGCGTTCGGTGCAAATAGGAGTTATCCCCAGACGCTCACCCAAGCTCGGGAACGGGGTGAATCCGAAAGCTCTGGTGGCAAACTGCTCATGCCAAAAGAGCCGTTCGCCGCCTTTCGGTTCAATACCTCTCGGGCTTGGCCAGCGCTAATTCTCTTTCGCATCCGGCCAATTCCTTCCAAGTCCCAGCGGGCAATTGGCCGAGTTCAAGTCTCCCAATCCGCACACGAATCAATCGCAAAGTCGGGTTCCCAATGGCCGCAGTCATACGCCGAACTTGTCGATTTTTTCCTTCCACTAATTCGAGTGCGATCCACGCGGTTGGAATGCTTTTTCGCTCCCGAATCGGGGGCACACGAGGCGGGACATCTGGTTGGGGTTGCAATAAGGATGCGCGGCACGGGAGGGTTTTTCGACCCTGGGTCAGAACGCCACGTTCCAGTTGGCGCAGACTTTCGGGCGACGGAATGTTCTCGACCTGCACCCAGTAAACCCGCGCATGGCCGCGTTGCGGATGCAGCAATCGCTCGTTCAGTTCCGCTTCGTCGCTGAGCAGCAGCAAGCCTTCCGAGTCCGCATCCAACCGGCCAATCGGATACACACCCTTGGGAAAACCAAACTCCGCGAGCGTCCGATTTGGCGAACCGTCGGATGTAAACTGCGAAAGCACGCGAAACGGTTTGTTGAAGGCGATCAGCACTACTTTACAAGACGCGAAAAACATTCCGGATGCAAGCGCGGGCGGGCAATCCTCCGCACGTCGTCGACGTGCGCGGAGTGACCGTCCTTCGCTCGGAAGCCATGACCCGGCCAGCGCGTCCTGCCAAGGTGCGCACTCTTACTTACTTTGGAACCACCCGGTAAAATCGCGCTTTGACCGATGCGGGAGCCAGCCGTCCGTTTTGGCCATGGTCGCGAATGACAACATTAGTTCCAGTCAGGTTCGTAAAAGTATCCACCAATTGCCAGTTGGCGGCGCGGCCCGGACTATCGGCGGACTGGAGCATCCAAATCGAGTTGACCGGCGTTTGTATGCCGAGGGTGACACCCGTGGCATCCGAGCGGACCGAAGCAATGCGGACGGGCACATTCGTGACCGCCGCCGGCAGCACTTTCAAATCCAAATCGAATGCGACGTCATCCCAGGACGAATAAGTATTGTGGAGAACCACCGCGACGAGATTCGTGCCCGGTTGCAACCAATCAATGAACGGCGCCAGGTCGTAATAAAGCTTTTGATTGCCCTGAAGGGAGACGGGGTCAATGTCCGTACCCGGGATTTGCCGCCCATTCAGATAGATCTCCAGGGAAGGCCCGCTGCCGTTGTCCGTGCAAGTGGCCGAAAGCAGAAATTCCTCCAGGTTGGTGTTCACGACGGTGAAATTCCGCCGGAAGTAATAGGCCGGTTGAAACCCCGGGATCAATGTGGCGATATTGGTTGGTCCGCTGCCCGCACCGAACTTTGCCGGCGCTTCGAGCCAGAGGGCGTCACTATACCCCGGCGAGTACCAGCCTGACGGCGGCGGCGTGATGAAGGAATAGCGCCAGCGCGCGCCAAAAGGAACTATTTCCGTCCAACCGGCACCACTTGGATCCGGCAATGGGCGCAAAAACACGTTGTCGAGGAAGATCGAACCGCTGCCGGGAGCGTTGATGGTGTAGCGATGGCGCAGTTCCAGATTGGGAAACCCCGCGGGCAGTATGAAAGTCCGGTTCGCGTAAGTCCAGGCGGTGGCATTGGTCCCGAGCACAAAATGCGGCGTGAAATAATTTGGGAAAGGCAGCGCGGGCCGCGCGTTCGTATTCACGGCGGTGAGCGTTGAAGCCCACTCAAACCAGTGCTCGGATGGTTGCGAAATTCCACCACTCCGCAGGAAACCGCCGAAGCTGTAAAGCGTCCCCGGAGTCACGAACGTGGTGCTGTCCGGTATCCCGTATTGGTCAAATTGGCTGATCGAACTGTCGTCAGCCTGGTTCGTCGATTGAATTCGGATTTCCATCGCCTGCCGGCCCTGGTAGGGAACAGTCGCATTCGTGTTCCCAATCATGTTTGTCCAATTGATGTCGCCCGTGAACCACTTGTCCCAATGGCTGTTGTCATTTTCCTCGAACCCGCCATTTACGATCAGGTTGCTGTTCAAGAGCGACAGGACGGCGAAGGGAGCCGAATGGACCTCATTGCTGGCGTAAACAGCCGCGACCTCGTAAAAGTACTGCCACCCGCCCTTGAGCCCAACGTTGGTGTACCCATTCGCATTTCCAGGAAGAGTGATGATGTTTGTGAAAGGCCCGGAGGCCTGTTCCGCGCGGTAAATGCGATAAGTCAAAGGGCTTGGGCCTGCCGCGTTCCGCCAACTGAACCTGGCTTGACGATACCCGGAGGTCTTGCTCGCGATCAGAGGCGTGCCCGGCGGAAACAAGGAAGTTCCGTAATTTCCGTCGTGCCGCGCGTTGCCGCGATGCGTGGACCACGAAACATTCGTTGCATCAGTAGCGCCGAAGTTCTGCACGTAAATCATGCCCAGGGTTGAACGGTAAACCACGTCGAGCGAGCCATCGTTATTCACATCCGCCAGCGACGGAATTTGTTTGACGCCGCCTGGCACGGCGATGCGCTGCTTCTCGGTGCCGTCCAGTGCGAAGACATGCAGGTTGCCGGTGGAAGGCGTTGCACCGGGATCATAGGTGCCGATAATAATCTCCTGCTGGCCGTCGCCATCCACGTCCCCCACGACCGGCGGAGTGGGCAGCAAGGGGTAAAAATTCTTTGGCCAGCCGGGGTGATCCACCAACTCCACGCCATTCCAATAACTGAACGAAATTTCGAACGAATGACTGAACGTTAATACGTCAATGTGGTTATCATGGTCCGGATTGACGGGAATCATGCACGCGCTGTTCAGCCAGCCGTGGACATTGGTGTAATTAACGTTTTGTTTCCATTTGCGCCACAAGATCGCGCCGTCATCATCCAGGATGGTGTCGCCGGGCTGATGGAATCCGTTGAACTGAGTCATCGGAACCAGCACTTCGGCCAGCCCGTCGCCATCGAGATCGGCCGTATAAACGTCCACGCCTTGCTGGTAAGAGCCGCTCATGAGCTGCTGGTTTTTGCCGAACATGCCGTGCAGCATCCCCCGGCCCCAAAGACCATGCGGCTGTGTTTTGTCAAAACAGGCCACGCTGTCGCTGTCGTTCAAAACATAAACTTCCAGGGGCGTGTTGGTATCCGCGTGGCCCAGGGCGAGGCCGGATTCGACCAGTTGGTGGATATGATAGACGAATCGTTTGACGCCGTTGGTGGCATTGTGAAACACCACGCCGCCCGACCAGTCTTCCCCCATCGTACCCCATGGACCGGAGCCCCAAATCGGGCTGATGAACGGATTAAAATCCTGCCCGCTCCCGGTGGTGTCGGGATTGATTTTCCACGCGGTGATTACTTCCTTCACTCCCTTGCCTTCCACGTCCGCCACGATGGGTGGCGAGACCTCGGAATAGAAAACTGCCGTCGGCGGCAGGTTCGATAACCAGGCGGAGGTCGGGTACCAATAAAACCCGTTCGTCACTGTCTGAAATCCTCCCGTGGGTATGTAGCTGGTTCGATTGACCGGGCTTGACCAAAGGATGGTCCCGCTGCCTTTCATCGCAATCACGTTGGTGCCGCAAGTGAAGATGATTTCATTCTGGCCGTCACCATTTAGGTCGTAAAGGGTCGGCGAAGTGTTGATGACCTCGTTGTTGGGATCAGACCAGGGAAAGCCGGCGAGCCGCGTGCCGTTCCACTTGAAGGCGTCCAGGAACCATTGGCCGCTGGAATTGCGATAGGGCACGATGATCTCCAAATCCGGGCTGCTGTCCACGTTGCCCACGGTCAACGCGCCCAGTTGCCAATCACCGTCACCCGCCTGGAACGAGGAAATGAGCGCACCCTTCGCGCCGCAACCGCACCAGTACAGCAGAACGACGCCCGCCACGGTGATGAAGCGAGCCCCCAAGCTGATCTTTCCCGCGCTGGTCAACTCTTCACTATATCCCGGATCCCGGTTATGCCAAGTGGCTTTGATGGTCGGGGCCGCCGTATCGCGAATGAGCCGGGGCGCATCCCAATCGAACCGCCAGTCGCAGCGAGCCGTCCCCCTAACGCGGTTTTAGCAAGAGAAACCCAGGTTGAAGTCGCTACAATCCGGGCTTCCCAAGGCCAAAGGAATTGCCTATCCTCCGCAATTCGATTTCAGTATAGAATAACGAGTCAATGAAATCGCCGTTCGCTTTTCTCAGCAATTTGTCCGAGGAACCCCGAATTCAGGCGCTGAAAGGCCTCACCTTGTTTCGCGAATTGAGCGCGCGGGAGCTTCGGGAAGTGGACGAGTTGTTGCACGAGCGGACTTACCAAAAAGACGAGGTTATTTTTGACGAGGGAGACGTGGGCCTGGGGCTGTTCATCATCGTCAGCGGCCGGGTGAAGATTCTTTCCAGCCATACCTCACTGCAGGAACTGGCGCCGGAGTTTCACCGTGGCGATTACTTCGGCGAGATGGCCTTGTTCGACAAGGCGCAGCGCACGGCCCGGGCGGTCGCCGCCGAGCCAACCCAGATCGTCGCGCTGTTCCGGACGGAGTTTTTCTCGCTATTGGAACGGGACCGGGGCGTCGCGGCAAAAATCCTGTTTGAACTGGCCCGAACAGTTTGCGCGCGTTCCCGCCAGTTGATTACCGGGGAAAAGCATAATCCCAGCCTATGAGAGAGGAGTCGCAACCGAGCGTGTTGACCTGGCTGCTCGTCATCCTGGCCACCTGCCTGATCTTGTTCGTGTTCCAGAAAATTCTCTGGCTGGTGGTGCCGGGCCTGCTCGCGCTGGTACTTTATTATTGCCTGCAGCCGCTCGTCCAAATGCTCGTTCGCGCCGGGGTGCGACACGGCACCGCCGCCAAGCTGGTGGCTGGCGCTTTGTTCGCGGCCACTGCGATCACGCTCGTATTGCTCCTGCCATTGGTCACTGCGCGCGCCTCAACCTGGAAGGCAGTCACCATCAGGTATGTGCAGGGCGGGCTGGATTTTGCCCGCAAGACCGAAGAAGCCCTGGCCGAGAAATTCCCGGCTTTGCAGAAGTCTTCAATTTTTGGCAACTCCGAACTAAATGTGAATTCCATTTCCGGGCAGTTCGCGGAAAAGTATCTCGGCGCCATTCTGATTCAATTCGTTCACTGGCTGCCGTCCCTGCTTTTGATGCCGTATTTGACTTACTTCCTGCTGAATGATGGCATCCGCTTTAAGAAATACCTGATTCGCAGTGTGCCGAATGCGTTCTTCGAAAAAACTTTGCTGCTGTTTGATCGCATCGACAACAGCCTGCAAAGCTTCTTCGTCGGGATGTTGAAGCTGACGCTGCTTGATACAATCTGCCTGGGCCTGGGCTTGGCGGTGATTGGCGTTTCCTCCCCTTTGCTACTCGGATTGATTGCCGCGGTGCTGGCCTGGGTCCCCTATGTGGGTTCCGCCGCCGGATGTTTGCTGGTGGTGACAGTCGCGGCCACGGATTTTCCGAATCAACCGGCGCTGACCTATAGCTGCATCGTGTTATTTCTCAGCGCCCGTTTACTGGACGACTTCGTGTTCATGCCGCTGACGGTTGGGCGCGGGTTGCACATTCATCCGGTATTGAGCGTGCTGATGTTGTTCCTGGGCGCAGCCGTAGCCGGGCCGACCGGCCTGGTGCTCGTCCTGCCAGTCGTAGGCGTGGTGGCAGTCGCCGCGGACACGTTCGGTCAAATCGTCACGGACCATTGTCTCCGGGCGCGTTTCCATGAAGCAAGGCAACTGCGAAGAAAGCATCCCGCAGTGCGATAGAAAGTTTCGAAGCCATGAAGGTTATTGTTGCGGATGGTAGCAGCCGGCGTGAGGAGGCTCTAACTTCTTTTCCGAAAAGATCACAGCCTCCTCACGTCGGCTGCTACGATTTGTTGAAGGTGTGGGCGCTCCGAATTGTAATCGCAGCCTGTTGCTTGAAAGCGAATACTTCATTCGCCGCGGATACTCCGAACTCCATGCCTCCCGTTGGTGATCTGCCAGTACACACTGCCCTGCCCGACCCGCTGCTGACCACTGACGGACAAAAGATCACGACCCGGGAGCAATGGAAACAGCGCCGGGAGCAGATGAAGGAAATCATCGAGCATTACGCCATTGGGCACGCGCCGCCACCGCCAGGCAATGTGGCCGGACGCGAACTGGAAACCAAAGTGTTGATGAACGGTGAAGCATCTTTCCGCCTGATGCACTTGTCCTTCGGTCCAGACCAAAAGCTGGGATTCGACGCGGCAATCCTAGTCCCGACTGGAACGAATGCGACCAAAGGACCGTTGCCCATATTTGTCCAGCCATCCTTTTTCCCCATGCCCGGAACCGCTCCGCCAGCCAATGCCCCGGCGCAGTCAACGAACGCTCCCTCCCGCGCAATCCCTCGTCCCTCCACCCTGGAAGATGTGGCTAACTTGTATGAAGCGCCGCTGCATCGAGGCTACGCAATCGTGACCTTTTATTATCAGCAATGCGGCGCGGATAATCGCGACTTTCGTCAAACGGGCTTCTTTCCGGCGTATCCCGGTTACGATTGGGGCGACCTGGCGGCTTGGGCATGGGCCATGTCGCGTTGTGTCGATTACCTGGAAAGCCAATCGTTCGCCGACAAGTCCCGGATCATCGCACTCGGCCATTCCCGCCTAGGCAAGACGGCCCTCGTGGCCGGCGCATTCGACGACCGATTCGCACTCGTGGCGCCGGCAGGGTCCGGTTGCGGCGGCACAGGGGCGTATCGATTCAATGGCAAGGACCACGGCGGCAAGGAGGGATTGGACGATGTGATCCGAAAGTTCCCGCAATGGTTTGGCCCGGGTCTGCTGGAATTCTCCGGACAGACGGACAAGTTGCCGTTCGATCAACATTGGCTGATCGCGCTGGTCGCTCCACGTCTGTTCATTGCCGCCGACGGCCTGGACGACAACGCCACTAACGGAAAAGCTTTGGCAAAGTCCTATCTTGCAGCCAGGTCCGTCTTTTCATTCCTGGGCGTCCCGGACCACCTGGGCATCAACTACCGCCCGGGAAAACACATGCTCGCGCCGGAAGATTGGCAGGCCATCCTCGATTTCTCCGACCAATACCTGCGCAAGCTCGACGTAAACCGCCGATTTGATCAATTGCCTCCCGAAGATCAATTGCATTAAACATCGGTCAACTAACGAGTCTCAGCCATGAAACTCAACCGCCGCAATTTCCTTCACGCCACCGCTGGCGTCGGCGCATTGTCGTTGATCCCGGCCGCGGTCGGACGCGAGCCTCAGGTCTCTGATGAAATCCTCGAACGCGCCGCCGCCAGGCCGGTTCTCCCAGTCAAGGAATTCAAGCAACCCATCATCATCGAATCGGTCGAACTGCTCCGCAAAGGCAAGCAGCATTTTGTGCGCGTCCGATCCAAAGACGGTGCTGAGGGCATCTCGGTGGACGATGGCCGAATGGACATTCTGCATCCCATTTTCAACGAATTGATCGCTCCTTATTTCATCGGCAAGGACGCCCGCGACCTCGAAGAGCACTTGTTCGAAGCGTATCGGTATAAAAGCAACTACAAGCTGATCGGCCTCGCGCTCTGGTGTCCGATTGCCCTGGTGGAATTCGCGATTCTCGATTTGATGGGCCGCATGCGCCGCCAATCGCTGGGCGAATTGCTCGGAGGCGTTGTCCGGACCACGATTCCTTTTTACGTGGCCAGCGAAAGACGAGACACGACCCCGGAACAGGAAGTGGATTACTTGAAGAGCCTCATCGACCAAACCGGCGCCAAGGCGGTCAAGTATCGTTTGGGTGGCCGCATGAGCCGCAACCAGGACGCGATGCCGGGCCGCACCGAAAAACTCATCCCGCTTACCCGCAAAGCGCTCGGTGATAAAATGGTCATTCACGCCGATGCCAACAGTTCCTATGACCCGCCCGAAGCCATTCGCATTGGCCGCATCCTGGAAGACATCAAGGCGATCCATTATGAAGAGCCCTGTCCCTTCGACAACTTTGACGCCACCAAAAAAGTCGCCGACGCCCTCTCCATTCCCATCGCATTGGGCGAACAGGAATCCAGCGAGTGGCGTTTCCAATGGGTGATTCGCAACCGGGTCGCCGACATCGTCCAGCCCGATCTTTATTATTATGGCGGCATGATTCGCTCGATCCGCGTGGCGCGCATGGCCGAGGCGCGGGACATGGCCACCACCGTGCATCTTTCGGGCGGGTTTGGCTTCGTGTATTCGCTCCACTTTGCTTCGTGCACGCCGAAGATTGGCCCGTGGCAGGAATATAAAAAAGGCATTGAGACTTACGGCAAATGGTTCGATCCGCCGCTGAAAATTGTCGATGGCGCGCTCGCCATTCCCAAAGGTCCGGGCGTGGGACTCGCTGATCCGAAGGAACTTTTGAAGGACGCAACGATTATTTCAGCTTGAATCGGCGCGCAAGCGGGAACGCAATTCTCCGCGTTCAAGGCTAAACCACAAATTCCAATTCCTGCCGGTGCGGAAGCAAACCCTTCTCGAAGGCCCGGCCCAAAAAGCGGCGGATCGATTCCCTGCCCTTTTCCCCGTAGTCCAGCGTCCAATGATTCACGTACATCCCCACGAACTTGTCCGCCAGCTCCCGCCCCATGTCGCGCGCGTACTGCAAGGCGTGCTGCACCGCCGCCGCCCGATGGTCCAAACTATATTGGATGCTGGCGGTAAGAATGTCCGACACCGTTTTGCGCGCCGCCGGATCGAATCGTTTGTGAATCACATTTCCGCCCAGCGGCAGCGGCAAGCCGTCATTCTCCCGGCCCCACCAAACGCCGAGGTCTTCGCACACCACCAACCCTTCGTTCTGATACGTCAACTGGCCCTCATGAATGATCAGCCCGATTTCCGCAATTCCCGAACGAACGGCGTTGAAAATCTGATCGAATGGCACGACCACAAAATCGAAAGCCTTGGCCGGCTTTCCCAGCCAGAGTTGCAGCGCGAGGAACGCGCTGGTCATGGTGCCGGGAACCGCGATGCGTTTCCGGGCGATCTCCTCGCGTTGAAATTTCTGCTTCGCCACCAGCATCGGCCCGTAACCGTCGCCCATGCTCGCGCCGCTGGGCAGCAACGCATACTGGCCGCTGACATACGCGTACGCATGGATGCTGATGGCCGTGATGTCCAGTTCGCCGCGGGTCGCGCGCTCGTTCAAGGTCTGGATGTCCTGTAAAATGTGCTCGAATTTATAGCCGTGCGTCGGAATCAGTTCCTTCGCCAGGCCGTAGAACATGAAGGCATCATCCGGATCGGGCGAATGGCCCAACGTCAAAGTTCGTTTATCCATGCGCCTTAAATGTTGATGCCCCCAAGCCGCCTGTCGAACAAAAACGGTGTGCTGTGAGCTGCCACTGGCAGGCGCTTCAATCCATGACAAATTCAAAACCCACAATGCGTGGCAAGCGACGTGAGGAGGCTCACATTTTTAGAAGAGAGAAATCAGAGCCTCCTTACATCTGCTGCTGCCTTCGATTCCCCACGCTTCAACCCCACCAACATTCCCTTCGCATGGGGCTTTGACCCCGGTTGTGAGTCCCTCGGATGAGTCGATGTTTTCATAAGTCGGAAAACAGGAGGAGCAAAGCATGAAAGCAGCATTATTGATCGCTGTGGCCGCCCTGGGTTTGGCGGGTTGCAGCACGACTCAGGAACAGGGCGGCACAGGGCCGTCATACGAAGCGGAAACCACTCAAGGCCGCTCGATGCATTTTGAGAACGATCTGACCACCCAGGATCCGGAGGGGGCATTTCACAACTGGCGGTACGGCGGTGATCCAGACGTGCTCCAACCCCGCCTGCCCGTAAACCCCAAAAAGGAGGAATTGAATCCGCCCCCGGTGCCGCCACCACCACAGCCGTGAGGTTCGAGCTTCGTCCCTCGCGTCAGATGCGAAAACCGCTGATTACAGGTGAGATCTTCGAAAGCTCGAAACTCTATGCCCGAACGTAATGCGCCGGTCAAACCCGCCCGCACCAAACGGCGCGCCCGCCCGGCTTCAAACGGCGGTTCCGAACCCGGGCCGGCCGGCCCGCTTCACAAATTCATCCCCTGGCACGACATCATTCCCGCCGGACAGTGGGCGGTCTATCGTTCGGCGATCGAAGCGGTCCGAAACGCCGGCTTGCGCTTCCTTCTCGGCGGCGGTTTCGGCCTGGCCACCTACAGCGGTCGTTGGCGCAATACCAAGGACATCGATCTCTACATTCTGCCGCGCGATCGTGAGGCCACCATCGCCGCCCTGACGGTCGCCGGTTTTGTCGATTACTTCGATCAACACCCCTACGACCCGGGCTGGATCTATCGCAGCATCCGCGACGGCATCATCGTGGACATCATCTGGTCCATGGCCAATCGCCGCGCCGAGGTGGACGAGCTTTGGTTTGCAAGGGCGGGGTCCGTCCAAATCCGCGAGGAAACCGTGCACGTCGTGCCGCCGGAGGAACTTTTATGGTGCAAACTTTACATCCTTCAACGCGATCACTCGGACTGGACCGACATCTTCAACGTGCTTTACAGCGTCGGGCCGCAACTCGATTGGGACCATTTGTTGCACCGGGTCGGACCGGACCTCGCGCTGCTTCAGGGCGCGCTGACGGTCTTTTTTTGGTTGTGCCCGAATCGCGCCCGTGATTTTCCGGTCAGGCTCAGGAACCAACTTCACCTGCCCAAACCAGAACCGGTCCCGGCCTCCGAGGAGCTTCACCGCGTCAAACTCCTCGACAGCCGCGCGTGGTTTGCGCCCTTTCAAATCGAGGACCGGTTCTTGGAGGTGTAGCGACTCCCGGCTTTCCCATGCTTATCGGCACCATGAATCATCCTGCCCGCGACGTCGTGGCGGAAATCGAGTGGATGGCTCAAGCCGGCCTTGAATTCATCGACTTGACCCTGGAACCACCACGCGCGGCGGCCTGGCTGGTTGACTTGAAGGCCATTCGCGCAGCCCTGCACAAGCACCAACTGCCGGTCGTTGGCCACACCGCTTATTACCTGCCCATCGCCAGCCCGTTCGAAAGCATCCGCCGAGCCGCGATTGAGGAACTGGTCCGCTGCCTGCATGCCTTCGCTGAATTGGGCGCGCGTTGGATGAATATTCATCCCGATTCCAACGTGCCAATGCACGACCGCGCTTACGCCGCCCAACGCAACATCCAAAGCCTGCGCGAACTGACCGACTTCGCGCGCGCTTGTGGCATCGGCCTGATGATTGAGAATCTCCCCGGCCGCTTCAACACCGTCGCGCAACTCGCTCCGCTCATGGACGCCTTGCCCGAGCTCGGCTTCCATCTCGACATCGGCCACGCCAATCTGCTGGTCGAAACCAATTCTGCCGACGAACTCATTGCCAGGTTCGGCCCCCGCCTGCGCCACGTTCATCTCCACGACAACAAAGGCGGAACCCAGGACCTCCACGCTCCGTTGGGCACCGGCACCGTCAACCTCGCTCACCACCTGCGTTCCTTGAAGGAGAGCGGTTACGACAGCACCATCACCCTCGAAGTCTTCACCCCCGACCGCCATTACCTCAACTACAGCCGGGACGTCCTTCGCCGGCTTTGGGATGCCGCCGGGTAGCACGGACGACCCGTCCGGTGAAGATGAAGGTCGCATCAGGCGAAAGGCTTGGAACCTATCCCGGTAGGGCGGGCAGTCCTCTGCCCGTCGTCGGCGCGCACGGAGTGACCGTCCTTCGCTCGGAAGCTACAGCCCGGCCAGCGCGCCCTGCTATGGGTATTGTCAAGGGAGCTGCTGGGTTATTTCTTTTCTTTCCTTAAAGACGGTTTTTGTTTTTGTGTTTTCCGGCGGCGTTTCCCCTTCTTAA
>JAJPHR010000072.1 GCA_021325145.1 Verrucomicrobiota bacterium
GGGGAGTGTGCTCGCCCGCTGAAATTTACTTGTTCGCTGCCTGAACCAAGGCAAATTAGTGTCGCTGGTGGTCTGGGCCCATAGCTCAGCGGTTAGAGCAGGCGACTCATAATCGCTTGGTCACAGGTTCAAATCCTGTTGGGCCCACCATACCTGATTTTGAGAAATTGCGTTGCGAAACCCGGCCGCTCCTAAACTGCTGCGGCATTAATCCGCCTTGGGCAATCTTCCTTTGAGGTCCTCGGGCCGGAAAGGCCCCGGTTCAGCGATCAATTGTCGTGCGTGATCCACTTGGCCCCAGACGTTCCATAACAGTACCCCGCGCACCCGGCGGTCGCGCAAATAGTAGATGACACCTTCGCGATAAGGCTCCTTCCAATCCGCCACGGTTTCCAGCCGTCCATCCAATTCTCCGACCGCTTCGTAGCCCAATTCGAACAAGTCCGAGTAAAAGAACGGCAGATGGTCATACGGCTCGGATTTTCCCGCCATGTTTCTTCCCGCCCGCCGCCCCATGGTGTTGGCGTTGTCTTCATGCTCGACGCGCAGACGTTTCCCAAGCGCTGGATTATGGAACTCAGCCACGTCGCCGGCCGCATAAATATCCGGATGACTCGTGCGCAGCAACTCGTCCACTATAATGCCATCGTTCACGGTCAGTCCGGTCAATCGGGCAAGTTCAATATTTGGTTGAATGCCCAGGCCGGCCACGACCCCTGATACCACGGTTTCGCGCCCGTTTTTGGTTTTCAAAACCAGTTGGTCGCCTCGCGACTCCAGATCCGAAACCGATTCACCCGCCAGCACTTCCACGCCTTTCTGTCGGTAAAATTGGTTCAGAAACTCCGATAAATCCCGCGGAAACAAATGGCCGCCGATGCTGCTTCCAGGAAAAACCATCACCACTTCTCTTTGGTTCATCGCCAGAGCTGCGGCAATTTCAGAGCCGATGAACCCACCGCCAATGACCGCGAATCGTTTGCCCTTCTCTGTAAGTTCGCGCAAGCGCTGGTAATCCCTCACCGTGCGATAGTAAATGATTCTCTCGTCGCCAAACGGAAGGCGGCGGGGAGTGCCTCCCGTGGCCAGCAGGAGTTTATTGAACGTGTAAATATTGCCTTGATCGTCCTGGACGGATTGCCGCTGAACGTCGATGGCCACGACTTTCCGTCCCAAATGCAATCCCACCTTTCGGTCCTGTGTGTGACGCCAGATGGAATCCAACTTTTTATCCTTCCACAACCCCTTGGTCAGCGGCGGGCGATCATACGGCGCATCCAATTCCTGGCTGATCATCCCGATGGTGCCGCTGGAATCAATTTCACGGATGCCGCGTGCGGCGGAGTCCGCCGTCATTCCCCCGCCAATGATGAGGTAAGTGTAATTTGGCATGGTGAGGTGATCGCCTTTCTTCCTCGGTCAGGCGGGGACTGGCTTGGCACGTTTTCCGCGTGCTTTGGCCATCCTCTTTTCCAGATAAGCTTTCAAGGCCACGGCATTGTTGTGTTCGGTATCACGAGCACCATAAACCAGCGTAATGTCACTGGCTTGCGCTGCTTGCAGGAGTGGTTGCCAGGCTTCCGGGCGGGCGTTCAATTCGGCAGCATAACGCCGTTGAAACCCCTTCCACCTCGCCGGATCGTGAGCAAACCACTTTCGCAACTGATCGCTTGGCGATACCGATTTGACCCAACCCTCAATCTGAAGGTCCTCCTTCTTAACGCCTCGCGGCCACAGGCGATCAATCAAAAAGCGGGCTCCGTCGCTTTTCTCCGCCGGATCGTAGGCTCGTTTGAGTCCAATCATAATATCCTGGCGCTATTCCGTTGATAAAGCAGCGTACTCCGAAAGCTGCCACCAGTCAAAGGCTGACAGTTAACCCCGGTAACGCGGGCGCAGCTTGCCGGTACCGAATTGAGCAGGTTTCGCGTTTACTTCTGCCGGAAAGACCTTAAGTTTTTTACATGGCTAACTTGCCCAAGAAGAAGCAGCAATCGCCCAAGGCCATCCTTCTCGGAGTGGGCCTCGATTCGGACGGCCATAAGCGCATCACCACCGGCCCGAACTTCGCGTTGGTCGGGGGAAAGCAGGAAACGCACGACGAAATGACCGAGAAGGTGATCAAGATCAATGAAAAGCTCGCCGCCAAGGGCAAGCGTCTCGAAGAAGTCAGCCGCGAGGAATTGGATGACATTGCCCATTCGGTCGGCCTGCGCAAGCCTGGCTCGAAATAGCCTTCAGGCGAACAGTCCCGCTCCGCATTGAGGCTTCCAGCATTCCGCCAGGTCTTGAAGCGCGGCATGCAGGGCCGCTTTTGAATAACCCACGAACATCCGCGCCCGCCCGGAGCATTCGTCCGCACCACAAAGCGGTGCTGCACGCCGCACTCCGAAACCTGGTGGAACTTTGCACGCCACTCGGCGCAGCGCCGGCTTGAGGTCAAATGGCCACCACTACCTTGCCCAAAACCACCGGACGGCGGGCACCGGTGGCGGAAGGCACATTGGAGGGCCGCCGCTGCAAAGTTTCATGGGCAAGGACTGCAAACGCCAGTGCCTCTTTGGCCGAATTCGAGTAGCCAAGATCGTCCTGGGTAAGCACGAAGGAAGGCGCGACTCGCTCGGCGAGCATTCGTCGCAAGGTTGGATTTTTCGCACCGCCGCCGCCAAGAATGACTTGAAGTTTTGACCGGGCTGCTTTGGAAAGGTTGCGGAAGATGAATCGCTCATAGGCCTCAGCAATGCTTGCGGCGGTGAAGACGGTAGCCGTCGCAACGATGTCCTCGTCCTTCAGCTTCAAACGACGTGCCAATTCCAGCAGACCCCGAACGAACGGTGCTCCGAACTCTTCGCGACCGGTCGTCTTGGGCGGGGCCAGGCGCAGGAATGGATGTCGCATCAATTCGCCAAGCAGTTTCTCCGAAACAGCACCCCGTGCCGCCCATCGCCCGTCACGGTCAAACGACCTGCGCCCGGAACTGAGCCGCGCGACCACCGCATCGATGACCATATTGCCAGGCCCGGTGTCAAATGCCACCACATCAGCCAGCGAAGCGCGCGGCGGCAGGTAAGTCAGATTACCGATGCCGCCGATGTTCTGAAGAATGCGTGGCTGGGTATTGTCCGTGTAAAGCGCCCAGTCAACATAAGGCACCAGCGGAGCGCCCTGCCCTCCTGCCGCCATGTCCCCGACCCGGAAATCGGCCACCGTGGCAATGCCCGTCCGCTCGGCAATGACAGCGGGTTCGCCGATTTGCAAAGTGGAAGGGGTCCGGGCGCGGGGCAAATGATGAACAGTCTGTCCGTGCGAACCGATGGCGGCGATGTCTCGCGGTTTCAATCCCGCCTGGCGGATCACATCCAGCGCGGCGCGGGCAAAATGTTCGCCCAGGAGAAAGTTGAGTTCGCAAATCTCCGCCACCGTTCCATCCAGGCAGGCGCGGAGAATCCGGCTTTGGAGCGGCCTCGAAAATGCCTGGTGACGATGCGCAATCAATCGGACGCGCAATTGCCGGCCCGTCCCGGCGATGGCCGCAACCACCGCATCGATGCCATCGGCCGAAGTGCCGGACATGAGGCCGACGATATAGCGGGAACGTTTCGACACGCGGGCAATGGGAGCCGTCTTCCTCACTGCATCGTCTTAATGAATTGATCCGCCTGGGCGATGGAGGCATTCATTTCGTCGAGCAATCGGGCGATGTCGGCCTGGATATTGGCAGTCTCACCCTTGAGTGAGCCGATGGCCTCGGCATTCAGGTTGTGCTTGAGATAAAGCACCTGGTCATGAAACTGGGTCAGCACGGGGTCCATGCTTTGCTCCGCGCGTTTCAAGGCGGCGTGCAAGTCATCGTACTTCGCGCGGGTGTCCCGAAGCTTGTCGCGGCTGCTCTGACGCAAGGTGGGCGAGGAAATCTGCCCGATCTCTTTCTCCCATTCATCGAACAAATCACCGGCGACGGTTTCGACCTGTTTGATGCGGCTGTGGACCGCATCGGCCTTTTCCACGGAACGGTCATAATCGCTTTTGAGTGCGTTGTAGGTCTTTTCCAGGTTTCCGCCCTGGAATCCGTAGAGTTCCTTGAGGCGTGTCAGGGCGTCTTTGAACTGCTGGCTCGCGGCTTGTTGGTCATTCCGCGCCTCGACAACGCGCTTTTTCAGCAAGTCGCGTTTATAGACGCCGAATTTTTCCCAGGCGGCGTAATAGCTGCTGCGGCAAGCCCCCAGGAGGGTCAGCGCCAGAAGCAGAACGGAGCAGGTCAGCCTTTTCATGCGGCGCATTCTAGCCCTCGGGCGGGAGGCAACGCAATTCAGTTTTCCTCCGCGGGCAGCGGCTGGACGCGTTCCCAACGCGACACAAACTCGCTGCCTTCGAGATAAAAGCGCAAGGGCAACGCCGCCGCCTTGGTTATTCCAACGCGGGTCGTCGTAATCATCGGGCCTCGTTCCTTTAGGAATGCCGACAGTCCGGGGCTTTTGGCAATGAACAGTGGTGAACCCGCGTCGCATAGATCCGCGCCATCAAGCGAGCGGTCGATGTCCATGGCCGCGCAAAGTTTGCCCGGTCCATTCGTGAGCAAGCGCGGGGTCGCGACAACACGCCGGGCGCGCATCAAATCCAGCCCAACCAGCGGTTCGATGGCGCGCACCAGCACGGCCTCGGCAGCCCCTGCCGGACGGCAAACCGCATTGAAACAAAAATGGTTCCCATAAATGAAATAGACGTAACTATGCCCGGGCGGCCCCCACATGATGCGGTTCCGCTGGGTCTGTCCGCAATACGAATGGGCCGCCGGATCGCCCGTGAGGTAGGCTTCCGTTTCGACAATCGGGCCACCGCACAGCCCCTGCGGCGTCCGCCGGATCAGCCAATGCCCCAAAAGCTTCGGGGCAACCTCTTTGGCTGACGGTTCGTAGAATTTGCGTGGTAACGGAACAAAGCGATTCATCAGCTCAACCTTGTTAATAAGTGTGGCGCTGGCTCTTGTCCAGTCAGGGTGACCCAATACGGCTGCCAACGAGACATCCCGGTGCAGTAAGTTTTACACAACCTTCTGGCATTCAACTAGATAAGGCAATTCTGCGTGGCCTTGAGCAAGAGCGGATCTCCCTCGCCCGACGCCAGACTTCAAAGCGAGACGGATGCCGGATGCTGATCAAAATCATCAGTCATGTGTCATCCTGCTCAACAAATATGCTCCAACAATAATTGCCTGCCCCGGCGCTTTTTTTGTTAACCTTTTGTGGTAATCTGACGTCTCTATGATACAATCCGTGGTGTTGTGCACCATGTAGCATACTAAATGCCGCATATGAAAGAGAACCTGGTACTATTCGTCGAGGACTCGCCGGAGGACGTCGATTTGGTTCGCGCCACCTTTAAGCGTTGGGGTGTCACCAACCCGGTGCGCGTCGTCGGTGATGGCGAACAGGCGATGGATTATTTGACCGGCCAGGGTGAGTTCGCGGATCGTGAGCAATATCCCATGCCGAGTCTCGTGCTGTTGGATTTGCTTCTGCCCAAGATTTCCGGCTTGGCCCTGTTGCAGTGGATTCGTTCGCACCCGGAGATCAACGCTTTGCCCGTGGTCGTGCTCACCGGCTCAAAAAACCTCGACGACGTTGATCAAGCGTACCATTTCGGCGCCAATGCCTGCGCGGCCAAGACGCTCGGCCTCCCTGAACTCCACGATCTTCTCCAGCATCTGAATTATTTTTCCCTCGCTTCTGATTTCCACTCCAGCGAAGTCGAGTGGTTCCCGGAAACGTAGTCCAATTTCCCTTTCCCGGCTCCGGTTTGTAATGATTCCGAGCCTCGATCATCAATCTTCTGCAAGCGGACGGTCCTTTTGAACGACGGACGCCTCCGCTTTACTTGTCACTGGGCACGCTGATGGTCAAGGGCACCTCTAATTCAGGCAGCGAGGCCAATGAGGTCTGGACTGTGACTTTCCCGTTGGTAAATGCCCGGGGCAATTCATCAAACTTGAGGAGCAGGTCGAACGTTTTGCCGGATTCTTTGGGCACAATTCGCACACTCAAGCCTTGAATGCTACTGGTGGCATTTTTGAGTTCGACTTCATGGCCCAGGACGGACGTCAGCTCCACCTTGCGCGTGAGGGCCTCGATTGGATAGTCGGTTTTGTTTTTTCCAAAATCAGGAATGACCCAATAAAGCCGGGGCGGCACCGCTGCCAGTTCCCCCTGAGCTTCACCCATCACCGAAATGCTTTGCACCGGCTGGGCCGCCAGATTGTTGTTCCACATTTGCACTGTGGCATTAAACGGCGCAGGCGGGCCGGGAGGGCGATGGACGATCACGTTGATTCGAGCCGAGTTCTCAGTTGGCTTGAAGGACGGATCAAAAGCCGCGCTGATCCAATCCTGCGAGGCTGTAAGCCGGTCAATTTCCAACGGCTTGCCGTCGGTGCGGATGACCGTGAAATTCCCTTGCACCTCCTTTTTTCCCGCCGGCAGGTCCATCCGCAATATCTTCGAGCCCAGTTCGTAAAGGGGAATATAGTTCACCTGCATGGCAAGCTGTACAACCGGCGTTTTCGGATCGTTCGAACGCACCCGGATGAACCTTTGGCCGCTGAGCGGATGATCCAGCTTGATGGTGTAAATGATTTCGCCACTCTCGCCGGGCGCAAGCGTGTCCGGCTTTACCCTGGATTCAGTGCAGTCACAACTCGGCTCGGGCGGATCGACCTTTAGGATGCCATCCCCGGTATTTTTGAAATTGAAAACCCCCGATATCGTTTCACCCGCCGTGATTTTTCCAAAATCAAAAAAATTTGTTTTGAACTGAATCATCGGAGTTCCCTTGCCTGCAATAGCAGCGGCCGCGAACTCTACTGGAGCAGCTTTGGGCTCGGCGGCTTTGAGAGTAGGTGCCATGCCGAAAGCGCCTATCAATCCAGTCAGGGTATATATAGCAATCCAAAGTGTTCTCTTTGTTCTCTTCATAGGCGGCTGAACACCGATGATAACCTATCCACCAATCTTAGGCCAGCTAAATCGGTAAATGTCAGACTATTCTAATGAGCGACGGAGAGTTATCCACAATGTGTTCGGGTGTTTTACACTAGGAATTCCTGACTAAAGCATCACCGCGATAAAGCGCACGCCAATCGACACTACATTCCTACATGTTCATGTAATGGTTTTTGTAATTTAAACTGATAGTATGAGCGCATCCGTGGCGTTGGTTCTTACTTGCTGATTTTCCGGCCAGTTTCGGCGCCACCCCAGCTCAAGATTTCAAAAAAAACTTAAGTGCCCAGGAATGGACGCCTGCCGGTCACGGGTGTCCCACGTTATCGAATAGCGATATTTTGGTCTGAAACCAATCGTTTCAGAACTTGTGATCTCCCGTAATCGCAGGAGCGCCGGGGAGATTTCAGGTCGAACAAACCGGCATTCCTGCAAAACAGCAAAAACAAAAGGTAAACTATGAAAACCCCAGTAAAAACAGTCATGAAAACACTCGGGCTGGCCGCCGCGTTGGCGCTGGCCCTTGGAACTCAGCGCGTGCAGGCAAACAACATCCTTGGCATCGATGTTTCCAGCTTCCAGGGCTCCATCAACTGGTCGAGCGCGCATTCCTGCGGAACGCTGTACGCCTTCGCCAAGGCTACGGAAGGGAACTACTACCAGGACGCCTTCTTCAAGGGCAACATGGTGAACGGCAAGGCTGCCGGTGTTCAAATGGGCGCTTATCATTTCGCCCGTCCCGACCTGAACTGCCCCAGCACGGAAGCCAATTACTTCTGGAACTTCGCGGGGCCCTACATCATTGCCGATGGCAAATCCCTCTATCCCATGGTGGATTTTGAGGTCTTCAACGGAGTCACCTGCAGCGTGGGCAATTACACGACCTGGTTTAATGACTGGTCGGCGGACGTAAAGGCGAAGACCTCGCACTTCCTGCATCCGGTTATCTATTGCAGTGCCGGCAGCGGAGCGTGCGATCTGGTCGAGTTCGACAAGCCGGGTGGCATCTCTCTCTCGGCCTGGATCGCGAACTATAATGGCGAAAATCTGTACACTGGCAACCCTTGGAGTTGCTGCACCTGCTGCAATGCCTGGGTAACGGGCTGCAGCGGAGGCAACTGGACCTATTGGCAAGTCAGTTCCACCGGCAGCATGTGCGGCATTTCGGGTAACACCGATTTTGACGCCTATCCGCTCTCCTTGTCGCAGTTGATCACCAATCAGGGAGTTAAATAGAAGTGCCTCCGGCGCAAACATTGGAGAAACCTCCAGCAGCTTAAACTCAAACGCACAAATTCCAGGAGTTGGTTGGCCTGGAATTTGTGCGGACTCTCCGGAAGCCGTTGTGAACGTGCCGCTTGCTCCACGCTTTAGTCTTTGAGCCAAATATATTCTCCGGCCATGAAAGAGCCCGCCAATTCCACCGGCTCGCACCATCCCAGACCCGGGGCCGAACCGGTGCGCAAGGAGGTTCTGGTTGCCGTCGTCGGCGCAGTTGTACTCATGGCTGTAGTCATCGCTTTCAAATCACAGAAGCGGTCACTGGAACCAGCGAAGCCGGCCACGACAACCGCAGCGCCCGAACTCAAAACCCGCCCGGTTCGGGTTGATCCGCCACCACTTGCTCCAATAGTCGCTCCATCCGTCGTCAGCCAGCCAGCGCCACCGCTAGTCGCCAATTCGGACAACGCCCCGCCGGCCAATTCCGATCCGATGTCCCGCTCGCGCCAATTGGTTGCGGAACTTCTGGCGATTAGCAGCGCGGGTGGCCCTATCACCAGCGAACAAGCGGCGAAATTCAAACAGAATCTCGCTGAATTGATCCGCCAGGGCGCGGCTTCAGTGCCGGCCATCCAGGAATTTCTCGCTAAAAACCTCGATAGCTACTACTCCGGTGTGAGCGGTGGAGAGCAGTTGGGTTATTCTTCGTTGCGCGCCGGCTTGTTTGACGCATTGAAACAAATTGGCGGGCCGGAAGCGCAGGCGGCCATGGTCCAGACGTTGCAGACCACCGCCGTCCCCTCTGAATTGCTGGAACTGGCCAAAAACCTCGAGCAACTGGCGCCCGGCCAGTATCGCGAGCAAATCCTGAATGCAACCCGCGAGACGTTGAGCATGGCTTCCGCAAATCAGTTGGGGACGAACATGGAGCTTGGCCCCGCTTTCCGCGTGCTCCAGGCCCTGGGCAATGCCAATACAATCGATGACGCCGCCAGAAACGATCCCGCGAAGTTTTACGACGCCGTGGCCATGGCCAACCTGCCGGATGGACAGGGCCTGCCGTCGTTGATTCAAATGGCGGAAAAACCTGGTGGCTCACAAACCGTTGCCACGGAAATGATCGCACAACTCGCGAGCCAGAATCCCCAAGCCTTGGAAACGCTGACGCAAATGGCGCAAAATGGACAGATTCAAAATAGCGTCTGGGTGAAACTTGCGCCCATTCTCGGAGGCAACCAGTACCAAATCGATTCCGGGAGCCAAAGCTACACGATCGTTGATGGCGCCACGAACCCCGACCAAATTAACCAGCGCCTCGCGTTGATCGATAAGTTGCTGGGATTTGTATCCGACGGCTCGGCGGCGGCCAACGCATTGCAACACGAACGCGAGGCATTGAACGGAAAGTTAGGCAAATAAAGCAGGTAACTGAAAGACGAACGACAATTCTGTTATGAAAAAGAACTTACTAAAAGCAGTGATCTTAACCGTACTGATAGCCGGCCCAATCCTCGCGCAGGAACCCGCCAAGCCCGAGATAAAGCCGGCCGGGCCGCCAGACCCGGAGAAACTCAGCTATGCGTCGGGAATGCGCATTGGCATGCAACTCCTCCAAGCCTCCACCAGTGTGGATCCCAACGTTGCTGTTCAGGCCGTCAAGGACGTGTTGGAAGGGAAGCCCACGAAAATGCAGGAATCCGACATCATGGCCATTCTCAATCAGGCGCGAGCCGATGGAGTAGTCAATCAGCCTGCGATCGACAAGGAGAAGTTCAGCTACGCGGGAGGAATGCGTCTGGCCCTGCAACTCAAGCATACCGGCGCGGATGTCGATGCCAGCACGATCACGCAAGGCATCCGGGACGTTCTGGAAGGGAGACGCACCAAAATCCAGGAATCCGAAATGGAGCCGCTTTTCATGCAGGCCGAGGCGTACAATTCCGCCAACCGATCCAAAAAGAACAAAGGCGAGGGTGATGGATTTCTCGTCAAAAATGCCAAAGAGCCGGGCGTCACCGTGTTGCCCGACGGCCTGCAATACCGGATCATCCAGCCAGGCGCCGGTGAAACCCCCACCGCCAACGATCTCATCTTTATCAAGTATCGCGGCACGTTTGTTAACGGAGTGGAATTTGATCATCACGATCACTTCCTGACCCGGATCACCGGAGGAATCAAAGGCTGGCAGGAAGCCCTGCAACGGATGAAAGTCGGTTCAAAGTGGCAAATCTTCGTGCCTTCCGACCTGGCCTTCGGGCATGAAGGGGAATCGTTTCGACACATTGGCCCCGATACGACGGTGATCTATGAGCTGGAACTCGTTTCCATTGCGGGGCCGGGCGATCAACAGATCAGTTCGGGACTCGGTCATGGACTGGATGTGAGCGCTTCAGCGCCTGCCCCTGCCAAATGATACTGGCTGAAAATCTGGTCAAGGCCTTTGGTCCAAAGCTGGCCGTAAACGGCGTTTCGTTCAGCGTGGAACGGGGGGAGGTGTTGGGTTTTCTGGGTCCCAATGGCGCAGGCAAATCCACCACCATGCGCATGCTCACCGGGTTTATCCCGCCGTCCAGCGGCAAGATCAGCGTTGGCGGTCATGACATGCTCGCTGATCCGATTCCCGCCAAGCGATTGATTGGCTATCTCCCCGAAAACGCCCCGGTCTATGTCGATATGACAGTCCGAAGTTTTCTGGGCTTCTGCGCGGAACTGAGCGGTTTGTGCGGGGATGCCCGAAAAAAGGCGGTCAATCGCGTCATCGAAATGTGTTTTCTGGAACCGGTCCAGTATCAAAGTGTCGATACGCTTTCCAAGGGCTATCGTCATCGCACCTGCTTTGCCCAGGCAATCATCCATGATCCCGACGTGCTGGTGCTGGACGAACCAACCGACGGGCTGGATCCGAACCAAAAGCACGAAATCCGGGGTTTGATCCGCCGAATGGGCGAACACAAGGCGATCATCTTTTCCACGCATATTTTGGAGGAGGTGGAAGCGGTTTGTTCGCGGGCGATCATCATTGATCGCGGCCAGATCGTGGCCAACGGCACGCCTCAAGAGTTGAAACGAAAGTCCGAGCTTGGCGGGGCGATTCTGCTGGCGGTGCGCGGGGCCACCGGCATGCAATTGACCGACGCGCTTGCCGGAATTCCCAATGCCCGCAAGTCAACCATTCTGAGGGAGGAAAACGGAGAAATTTGGGCGCGCGTCTATCCCAAGGCCGGAAATCGCAATGGTGAACTCGTTCGCAACGTGCTGGTCGCGGCCAATGGCTGGCAGGTCGAGGAATTGCGCACCGAAGAAGGCCGATTGGACGAAGTGTTCCGGAGCATCACCCTGCCGGACACCGTAAAGGAAAAAATAGAGCAGTCGGCCGGGGAAGGACACGGATTATGAACGCCGCGATTACAAATATCCGGGCCATAACCAAACGCGAACTGGGCGGTTATTTTTCGTCGCCTGTCGCGTACGTCTTTATCGTCATCTTTCTGTTGCTGACCGGATTTTTTACATTCATGGCCGGCAACTTTTTCGAGCGCGGCCAGGCCAACCTGGATTCCTTCTTTCTGTGGCATCCGTGGCTGTACCTTTTTCTGGTTCCCTGCGTGGGGATGCGGCTTTGGGCCGAGGAACGGCGGGTCGGCACGATTGAGCTGCTGTTGACCAAGCCGATTACCGCGTGGCAGGCCATTGTCGGGAAATTCCTGGCCTCGTGGATCTTTCTCGGACTGGCGCTGGCGCTGACGTTTCCGGTCTTCATCACCGTCAATTACCTCGGCTCACCGGACAATGGCATCATTATTGCCGCGTATCTCGGCAGCCTGTTAATGGCCGGAACCTACCTGGCCATCAGTTGCATGACGTCAGCCATGACCCGCAACCAGGTGGTCAGTTTCATTCTTTCGGTGGTGATCTGCCTGTTCCTGGTGCTGTGCGGATTCCCGCCCGTGACCAATTTGCTGACCCGGATGGAGAAACCGTGGCTGGTGGACCTCGTTTCCTCCCTGAGCGTGATGACCCATTTCCAACCGTTCACCACCGGGATGGTGGATTCACGGGACGTGATTTTTTTCCTGTTGATCATCGGTTTCGCGCTGTTCACCAACGGAGTGATCATCCGCAGTCATCGCGCCACCTTGATCGATACGCTCACGAAGCGCAGAAATTTTGAAACCATGCTTTACTCCACCGCCGGCGTGGCGGCGATGTTTGTTTTGATGGTGGCGGTTTATGTCGTAACCAGCACGGTGAAAGTGCGCTTCGACATCACCGCGGACAAGGCCCACACGCTGTCAGCGGGCACGAAGAAAATTCTCGGCAAACTCGACTCGCGCGTGACCGTCCGATTTTTTTGCACGCAGTCTGCCAATGAGATGCCCCCGACACTCCGGACCTACGCCCGGCACATCGAGGACCTGCTGCACGAATACCAACGGGAGGCCAAAGGCAAACTGGTCATCGAAAAATTCGATCCCGAGCCCGACTCGGACGCCGAAGATTCCGCGCGGTTCAGCGGGGTTGAAGGCCGCCCGACCGGTCCGTTTGGCAGCGACAAGATTTACCTGGGAGTCGTGGTCAGTCTGCTGGATGAAAAGTTCGCGTTGCCGTGGTTGCCGCCGGAACGGGAAAGATTGCTGGAGTACGATATTTCCCGCGCGATTGCGCGAGTGGCGAGCCGCTCGCGGCCGGTGATTGGCATAATGACCGGCCTGCCGGTTTTCGGCGAGCCGCCGAGCCTGCTGATGCGTCCGGGCGAGAATCGCGAGGAGGAATGGTCGTTTGTTACCGAATTGAAGAAGGATTTTACCCTCAAGGAAGTTCCATTGACGGCTTCGAAGATTGACGACCAGATCAAGGTTCTTTTAGTGGCGCATCCCGTCGATATTACCGATCCCGCGCAGTATGCCATTGATCAGTTCGTATTGCGTGGCGGCAAGTTGCTGGCCTTCCTGGATCCGCATGCCTATTTCGATCAACATCACGATCGCAGCCATGATTACTCGCTGATCGGCGACAATGCCGCCAAGTCCTCGCTGGACAAGCTGCTCAAAGCCTGGGGGTTGAATCTGGACGTCAACAAGGTGGCAGCGGACACGTCGTTTGCCAGCCGGAACCTGCAAAGCGGCGACATGATGCCAACACTGCTCCTGGTAACACGGGCTGGCATCGACGAGAACGACGAAGTCACCAGCCAGATTGACAATTTGGTGTTTCCCTTCGCGGGCGCCTTCACCGGCAAACCGGTTGATGGGCTCAAGGAAACCGTGCTTGTCAAATGCTCTCCCAATTCGGAACTGGTTGACAGCATGATCGCCACTGCGGCGAGCGAGCGGATTCTGAGGGATTTCAAACCCGCCAATGTGGAGTATCCGCTGGCCGTTCACCTGACCGGAAAATTCAAAACCGCCTTCCCGGACGGTCCGCCGAAAGACAGCGACGAAAAGAGTCCTCCCCGCGATGCCGTTCAGTTGAAAGAATCCAATGACAAGGGCGAAGTGGTGCTGGTGTCCGATACCGACATGTTGAACGACAAGGTCTGCGTACGCGTGCAAAATATGATGGGTCGCCGCATGGTCCAGCCGATGAACGGCAATCTCAACTTCGTGCAAAGCCTGGTGGAACAATTCGCCGGCGATGATGATTTGATCAGCGCGCGCAGCCGCGCCAGCATGAGCCGCCCCTTCACGCGCGTCAAAGACATGCAAGCCAGGGCCGGCAAACAATGGGAGGAAAAGGTCAAGGTCCTGGAAGCGAAACAGTTGGAAACCGAGCAGAAGATCAAGGAATTGCAGATGCACAAGGAAACCGGTCAGCAGGCCGACTTGATTCTTTCGCCCGAACAGGAGAAGGCGCTTGAGAGTTATCAAAAAACGCTGGTGGCGGTTGGCAAGGATCTGAAGCAGGTGCGCAAAAACCTGCGCAAGGACACGGATGCTTTGGAGTTCTCGACCAAGGTCATCAATATCAGCACGATGCCGATCCTGGTCGCGATTTCGGGTCTCGGCCTGGCCCTCGCCAAGACTAAACGAAGATCCGCAAAATGAATCGAAAACAATTCATCCTGGTTTTGCTTGCCCTGGCCCTCATCGGCGGCGCGGGCCTGGTTTTGCTCCATCGCAACCAGGAATCATGGACGATTCGCGAGGCCAAAGCGGGCGACAAGGTGCTGCCCAATTTTCGGTTGAATGACGCCGCTGCCATCCACATCAAAGGCAGCGCGGATCTGAATGTGGTGCGCAAGAACGGCCTCTGGTGCGTGCGGGAACGCGGTGATTATCCGGCGGACTACCAGCAGATTCGAGATCTCCTGATCAGGATAAGAGACCTCAAAGTGGTGCAATCCGAGAAGATCGGCCCTTCCCAGCTTGGCCGCGTGGACCTGGATGAGCCGGGAAAAGGGACGGGCGGTGGGACACTGATCGAGTTCACGGATGCGCAGGGGAAAGTGCTCGACTCCCTGCTCGCAGGCAAAAAGCACTTGCGGCCACGGAACGAATCCGTGCCAATTGGCCTCCACGGCCTTTTCGACGGGCGTTACATTCTTTTGCCCAGCGATCCGGGAAATGTCCTGCTGATTTCGGATGAGTTGCCCAGTGTCGCGCCAGAGCCGGCATCCTGGCTGAGCCGGGATTTTTTCAAGGTGGAACACATCAAATCCCTCTCGCTGGTTTTCACCAATGGCGCCAATCTGTGGACGCTCCTGCGTGAAAACGAGTCCTGGCCATGGACGCTGGCCGACGGCAAACCCGGTGAAGTCCTGGACACCAACATTGCCTCTCAAACCGCGGAAATCCCGGGCTTCCTCAGCTTTGTCGATGTCGTTCCCAATGCCATCCCGTCCGAAACCGGTTTGAACAAACCAATGCTCGTGTTCATCGAGACTTTCGACGACCTCTTCTATACGCTCAAAATCGGCGCCCAAGGAACGGAAGGAAATTATTACATGGCAGTGGCCGTTACGTCGGCCCTTCCGGTCGAACGCGCCACCAGCAGGGATGAAAAGTTGGATGAGAGGAAAAAATTGAACGAGGAATTTCAGGACAGAACCAGGAAGCTTCGCGACAAGCTGGCGAAAGAGCAGGCCTTGGCAAAATGGGTCTATGCAGTCGATCCACGGATCATCACAGCGCTGGTTCGCGACCGTGCTCAACTTCTCGAAAAGAAAACAATCGCCAGCGAACCAGGCGCGGCGGCCAATAAGGTCCCGCTGGCCGCTACCCAGTAACTCCAACGCCAGGAAACCCAGATGGAATGGCGCCGGCCCACGGTTCCAGTCACACGCGGAACCGCGGGCATTTCCTAAACGTACAACGCCGCTTTCAATTCATGCACCAGGAGGCCCATGAAGGGATACCGTTTTTCCGGGTCCTGTTGCAGGCATTTTAGGATCAATGTTTCCAGGTCGGCCGGAATGTCTGCGTTGTGTTCGCGTGGCGGAATGAAGTTGGAACGATTCATCTGGCTTTTCAAAATCTCCGCGGGCGTCTCGCCCGGAAACGGTTTGGCGTTCGTCAGCAATTCATAAGCCGACACTCCAAAGGCAAAAATGTCCGCCCGATGGTCCAGAGGCTCGCGCAGCAATTGCTCCGGCGCCATGTAAGCGGGCGTGCCAGGATTTTTCGACAGTTTCTTCGGCTTTTTCGGAATCGGCAGGGCGAGGTCGAAATCCGCCAACCGCACGCTGGCGTTGCGCGTCACCAGCACATTCTCGGGCTTGAAATCCAGGTGCATGAAGCCGCTCTCGTGCACGTGCTCCAGGCCGGTGGCCATGTCGATGATAATGTTGGCGACATTCTCCAGCAGCACCGGGTCGTGGCTGCTGTATAGCAGTTTCAAGTTGGACCCTTCCACATACTCCATCAGCAAATAGAGCGCGCCGTCGATCTTCCCGTGGCCGTAATAGCCGATGACACAATCATGGTTGTGAATTTTGGCAAGGACCTCGCACCCCCGCAGAAACCGCCGGCGCGCCAGAAAATCGAAGCGCAGACCATCGTGCAAACGGCGCAAGGCGTAGGTGTTCTCACCTTCGGTGGCCAGCCAGATGTCGGCCATGCCGCCGCTGTTGATCAACTCCCGCAGATAATAATTGCCAAATTGCCCCGGTTGAGCGGATTTGCCGCCGGCCGATCCGGTGTTTGAGCCAAAAAACATGTTCCAACCTATGTACCACGCGAATGGCATTCCCGCCACTCAGTTTTCTTTCCACTTTCCCAATCCTGAGCTTGCTCTTAATCTTGATTTCCGTTTAGCCCGGAAAAACGTGGAACCACAATCAAGATCGCAGCCAGACTTACGATCAGGAAACTCGATGCGCCCATTGCGCGCTTTGTTGGTTTTTGTCCTGGTGGTTTTCGTGGGCGGCGCATTGCTTGCTCCGTGGCTGTATTGGCTCACCCAAGCGATCGCTCCCGGCTCGCACCTGGCGGGCAGCCCTTTCCATCGCTTCGTCAATCGCTCCCTGCTGGGTCTGGCGCTGATCGGCATCTGGCCATTGCTTCGGAGTCTCGGCGCGAGATCCTGGCGTGAGGTGGGGCTGGTGAATCCCGCGGGTGAGTGGCGGCGCGTGGCATCGGGCTTCGCGTTGGGGTTTGGTTCGCTCGCCGGCGCCGCAATCATCGTGCTCGCGTCGCATGAAAGGAATTTCAATGGCTCGCTCAGCGCCGCTGAACTCGGCCGCAAGTTACTCGGCGCAGCCGGGACGGCGGTCATCGTGTCCGTGCTCGAGGAAATTCTCTTTCGCGGCGCAATCTTTGGCGGCTTGAGAAGAATCTGGGATTGGCGATTTGCATTGCTGCTGAGCAGCGCGATTTACGCAATCGTCCACTTCATGGAGAGCGCGAGGCTGAGCGGGCCAGTCACGTGGACTTCCGGCCTGGAGCTATTGCCGCGGATGCTGCGCGGGTTCGCGGACTGGCAAACGGTCATACCCGGTTTTTTCAATCTTACCCTGGCCGGCAGCCTGCTCGCACTGGCTTATCAGCGCACCGGAAATCTCTATTTGTCGATGGGCCTTCACGCGGGCTGGATCTTTTGGCTCAAATCCTACGGCATGGTAACCAGCACGGTTCCCGGCGCTCACTCGTGGTTCTTCGGGACGGACAAGTTGATCGACGGCTGGCTCGCGCTGCTCGTGCTGGCTTTTGCGCTGGCGGTGTTGGTTCGGCTGCCGTTCGTTAAACGAGAATCGGTCGCGGTTGCGGCGACCCAGGAGGAGTCGCGATGAAAGACCCGGACACCCACGCTGGCAGACGTTACGACAACCATTCCCAATCGCCCTCGTCCTCGTCCTCGTTCTCGTCGTCGTCCTCGAATCCCTTTCTTCCAATCCATGAAGGGACCGAGGACGACGACGAGAACGAGAACGAGGACGATCAACCATAGGAAAACCCATGTCCCCCACCCTGTCATTCCTCAAAGGCTGGCTGGATACCGGATTAAGCTTCATCTATCCCGAGGTGTGCCAGATCTGCCTGAAACAGGCGGCCACTCCCGCCGAGGGATTTGTATGTGTCTCGTGCCGGCAGAGGGTGCGGTTCATTCAACCGCCGTTTTGTGAACGCTGCGGTTTGCCTTATGACGGCGCGATCACCACGGCTTTCGAATGTGGCAATTGCCAGGAAATGAATTTTCATTTCCGCGCGGCGCGCGCCGCGGTCACGGCCAACGAATTCATGCTCGACATCATTCATCGCTACAAATACCAGGGAGCGCTGTGGTTCGAACCGTTTTTGGCAGGCCTGCTCATCCAGGTCGCGGCGCCGGTGCTGGCCCGGGAGAAGTGCGATATGATCGTGCCGGTTCCTTTGCATCCGGCCAAGGAGCGTGAACGTGAATTCAACCAGGCCGCGCGGCTCGCCAGGCGCCTCAGCCGGGCGGCAAACATCCCGGTGAACAAAAGCCTGCTCCGGCGCGTCCAACCCACCGAGACCCAGACGCAGTTGAATCGCCGCGAGCGCGCGGAAAATGTCCGGCGCGCCTTTGCCTTGCGGCCAAACCAGAAGTTGCAGGGCGAGAAAGTGGTGCTCCTGGACGATGTTTTTACAACTGGCGCCACCACCAGTGCTTGTGCCAAACTCCTGCTGTCCGCGGGCGCAAGTGATGTTTCGGTTTGGACGGTCGCCCGGGGACTTTGAAGAATGAACGATCGCGGAACAGTTTTCCAGGTGCGCCGAAATCACGCCGGCCTGGGGAAACCGCCTGGTGCAACGCAGAGATCAGGGAGTGTATCAAAATGATACACCACCAGAGATCGGTTTCGCTTGCCCTGCTTCGGGCTCTGAATTAGACTTGGAATCGCCTAAATGGGCACGACCACATTTACCAAAAAGACTCTCGGCCTGGAAAACGGTGAACCGGCCGTCACACCGCCGCCCGCGCCCACCGCCGAAACCACCTTTGTTAAAAAGCCGAAGCTGGCGGCGGGCAAATCCAAGAAGCGCGAAATTCCCGAGGGGCTTTGGACCAAGTGCAAGCGATGCAGCACCATGGTTTTCGACAAGGAGTTGGACGAGAACCTGAAAGTTTGCCCGCATTGCCAATATCATTTCCCGCTCGGTGCGCGCGAACGCATTCATTCACTCGTCGAAACCTGCTCCTTCGAGGAAATGGACGCGGAAATGTTGAGCGCCGACGTGCTTCAATTCACCGGCATTTCCACTTACACCTCCAAGCTCGCCGACTACCAGAAATCCACCGGCCAAAAAGATGCGGCCATCACCGGCATCGGCCGGATCGGCGAGCATCGCGCGGGCCTGGGCGTGATGGATTTCAGTTTCCTGGGCGGATCCATGGGCTCGGTCGTGGGCGAGAAACTCACGCGGCTCATCGAGAAATCGACCGAGAAAGGATTGCCGGTCATCATCATTTCCACCAGCGGCGGCGCGCGGATGTACGAGGGCATGTTCAGCCTTATGCAAATGGCCAAGACCTGCGGCGCGCTCGCCTACCACGCCAAAGCCAAACTGCCTTACATCAGCGTGCTCACCGATCCCACCATGGCGGGCGTCATGGCGAGCTATGCCACCGTGGGTGATCTCATCATCGCGGAACCCGGCGCGATGATCGGCTTCGCGGGCCCGCGCGTCATCAAGGACACCACCCAGGCCGAACTGCCGCCCGGCTTCCAAACCGCCGAGTTTCTGCTGGATCACGGCCTCATTGACGCAATCGTCCCGCGCAAGGAGATGAAAGAGCAGCTTATCGAATACCTCGATTACCTGACCGTGGGCATGAAGCAAGCCGCCGCCGCGGGTTAGTTGGTTGGTCCAGGTTCGCTTACTGGCTCGTTTGACAGCAAACACAAATGCGCTGAAGTTTGTCCATGTCTGACGTTCAAATGCCAAACGCGATCAAGCGCGTGGTTCGCAACAAAAAAACGAACCTTTATTTTGTAGAAGAGACCAATGCGTGGGTCCAATCCCCCGAAGAAGCCACTCACTATGACAGTCTTTCCGATGTCCTCGGCCTGTGCCAGAAATACCACCTTGCGGACGTAGAATTAGTCATGCGTTTCAGCGAAGCCCGCTACGACGTGGCGGTGGATATCTGCGTGGGTGGCGGGAAGGCTGCCTAAAACGTGTCTCAGTAAAGCGGCCCGTGCCCTGCCCGCCGTCGGCGCGCACGGAATGACGCGCCGTGCCAGAACAATTTCTGAATGGCACCATTCCCAATCCGTCCCGCACTCCGAACTCCTCGAAGAGGTCACCAGGCCGCGAAACAACCATTGTCGCCCCAAAGCCGCGAGCCAGGATGATTCTGCATCTGGCGGATGCTTTTCCAATTCACGGAGCCATCCAACAACCCAACGTTCCCTCCCGCCGCGCCGATGCCCTGCGATGAGGCCACGCCCGTGTTGTTTCCAAGCGAGTCGTCCTTGATGACCGGCCCATGATTCCCGTGCGGAGCGAAGGCCTTGCCGTAAGCTGGCGACCAATCGTTAATGTCCGTAACGAGCGTCAGCGCGCCATCATCATTCACAGTTTGGGGTGACACCCATTTGGAATAATTTTCCGCCGCGGCCCAGGGAGTGCCGCCATGGCCGCCTAGGTAGTTGTAGCCGAGCACGAACCCGTACTCCTGGTAGTACCAGCCTTGCTGGGTGTTGAACGGGCGCATCAGGTTGGGACATTCCAGCAGGCGGGCATTGCCGGTGTACTGAATCAAATGGCGGCGGGTAACCGCGGAAACCACGGGAATGTGTTCATCGCGCTCGTTCTCATTCTCGGATAGGCCGCTCGGCAACCCGCCGAAATTATCATTCGCATACATGTGCGCGCCGAGCAGGAACTGGCGCAAGTGGTCCTTGCAAGCGGCCCGCCGCGCCTTTTCCTTCGCGCCCACGAGCGTGGGCAGCAGCAGCCCGGCGAGAATGACGAGGATGGTGATGACTGCGAGCAACTCCACGAGGGTAAAAGCCCGGCGCGGAAGCTGCGCGCAACCGGAAAATTTCCGCTGCAAGCGGATGGCGTTATGTTCTTCTTGCACAACTAGAAATTGTCACGCTTTCCGCTTCTGTAAACGGGGGGTTCCAGCGTAGGGAGATTACCGGAGCAGGGAGATGGCGGGAAAGACCCTATGGAGAAAAAGGGCCAATTAGTTTTTGGTTGGAGGGAATGCTTGGAAGCCGGCCGCCTTCGCGGGAAGAAAGTTTTTGAACGAAGGACCGCGGTTCCGGCGATGTTTAACAACAGATTGACCGTCATGCCTGACACACTGCTTGAGGACAAGGAACAATTGGAACAGGAGTTCCTCGCCTTTTTGCACGGCGCAGGCCATCCCGAACACTCGATTTTTCGCGGCCCGTGCTTCCAACTTAAAGACCTGAGAACCTGGCGGCGCGCCTTGTTCGCGTGGTTTGGCCGGCTGCTCGGAACTCAACGGGAGGATGAGGTCTTCCCCTCTTATGCTGACATGGCGATCCTGGATTTGGAGAACCGGGAGTATATCGCGTTGATCGAGTTCCGTTTGCAACTCGATGACGAGGTGGAAGCAGAACTGGCGGAGTTTTTCGGTGGCATCCTGGATTGCATCGCGGCCAAGCCGCCGGTCTTCCTTGTCACTCCGTCATTGAATTCCGGGTTCCGCGTCTGCCAGCTTCGGGAAAACGGCATTTGGCAGGAATTGCCCAAGCGAAGCTTTCCGAGCCATGCCACGCTGGTGGCGGGGCACGCCGCCGAGAAGGCCTTCATCCAGGAAGCGAAACAGGGCAAGGCGATCGACCATTTTACGATCACCTGCCACACGCTGGCCGGTGCTTTGGGATTGATCTCGCTGGCCAGCCTGGGCCGGCTGGCGTCGCTGACGGACAACGAAGTGTTGCTGCTCGGCTTGGCGGCGTTGCTGGTCGTCGCGCCCCATTCCATCGGCATTCGTTTGTCCAACGCCAAGTCCAAGACTCGTCTCGCACGGACGAAGTAGGCGGGACGCATCTGAAGGCAATAGAGCAGGCATCTGGAATTGACTTTGGCCCCGCCGCTTCCAAACTGCGACAATGCGACCGGAGAAACGGCCCGCTGACCGGACAAGTTCAACGAAAAATGCTCGAAAGCAGCACTCGATTTCATCCGCAAGACGACGTGTGGCGGCGGCATTCGGATTGGCCATACTGATCGCCGGTTTTGCCGCGTGGTATTTTTGGCAGCACCCACCCAAAGTTGCGGGCAGCGGCGCATTTTACTCGTCCCAATCAAGCCAGGAAGCGGAGGCGAAGGTCTTCGCCACGTACGCCGGTTCAATAAGCTGCCGCGAGTGCCATCAGTTGGAATACGATCTCTGGGCCAGATCAAACCATGGGCTGGCCGAGCGCCCGCTTCGCGCCGAAGTGGATGGGGCCGCTTTCAACCCCGCACGCAGTTTCAAACATGGATCCCAGACCACCCAGGTTCGCAATCAAAACGGCGAGTTCCAGATTGTCTCGCTTGGTTCCTCCAGCAATCTGGAACCTCAACGCGTCGAGCGCGTGATTGGAAATGATCCGCTCCGGCAATTCCTTGCCGCCACGGGCGATGGGCGCTGGCAGGCACACGAGGCCTCGTATGATCCCAAATCGAATCAATGGTTCGATGTATTTGGCGATGACAACCGGCAGCCGGGGATGTGGGGCCATTGGACGGGCCGCGGCATGAACTGGAATTCGCGCTGCGCCGAATGTCACAATACCCGCCTGCGGAAAAACTACGACGAAAACACCGATGCCTATCACACCACAATGGCTGAAATGTCGGTGGGATGCGAAGCCTGTCATGGCCCGCGCAAAGCGCACGTGGATTGGCGTCGAACCCATCCCAACACCAAAAGCCAGGACCCCACCACGACCCAAACCGCTTCCCGCTCAATTTCGATTTGCGGTTCCTGTCACTCGCGGCGGGACAACTTGACCGGCGATTTCAAGCCGGGCGATTCCTACTTCGACCATTATGCGCTGGAAATTCCGAATGAAGGGGACCATTGGTACGCCGACGGACAGGTGAAGGAGGAGGATTATGAATTCGCCTCGTTTCTGGGCAGCCGCATGCACCAAAGCGGTGTGGGCTGCCAGGACTGCCACAACCCGCACTCGATGAAGCTGATCGCGCCGGGCAATGACCTTTGCCTGCGCTGCCACCAGGGCAACGTCCGTCCTTTCACGAACGCGCCGGTGATCAACGCCATCGAGCATGGACATCATCCGCTCACCAGCAAGGGCAGCGAGTGCGTGGGTTGCCACATGCCAACGACGGTGTATATGCAACGCCATCCCCGCCACGACCATGGGTTCACGATTCCCGATCCGCTTTTGACGAAGCAATTGGAGATTCCGAACGCCTGCAATCGGTGCCACAAGGACCAGAGCCCCGATTGGGCGCTGGGGTATGTTGAGAAATGGTACGGAGCCAAAATGAATCGCCACACGCGCGAACGGGCGCAATGGATTGCCTCAGCGCAACGCGGGGAAGAAGGCGCGAAAGATCGCCTGCTGGGAATGCTGGCCGATCACACCGAGAGCTTTTACTGGAAGGCGGTGGCCACGGGTTTGCTCGAACCATGGGCGGATAACCCCGTCGTGAAGGCAGCGCTGGTGGCTCGTCTCGGCGATGAACATCCGCTGGTCCGCGAGCAGGCGGCGCGCGCGCTGGGAGCCTTGCTGGAGCACGCCGGCAACGATTCCGGCACTGTCGCCAGCTTGCAGCCGTTGTTGAAAGATCCGGCGCGAAACGCGCGCATGGCCGCCGCGTGGGCGTTGCGGGCCTCGATCGATCTGCAAGATCCCGCGGCGAAGGAACTTCAGGATGTCCTGACACTGGACGCCGACCAACCAACCGGCCAGTTCCGGAAAGCGAGATGGCTGCTGGACCGGCAGCAACCGGAGCAGGCGCTGGCGCGTCTTCAAAAGGCGATTCACTGGGACCCGGCTTCGCCGCCGCTGCGTTTTGAAATCGCGACGCTCCTTGATCAATTGGGCCGGCCGGCTGAAGCGGAGAACGAATTAAGGGTTGCCTGCCAGCTTGAGCCGGACTCGGCGGAAGCCCATTTCAAACTGGCTCTCGTTCTGGCTGAAACGCAACGGCTCGATCAAGCCGCCCAAGCTCTGGAACAGGCCGTCAAACTTGATCCGCGTCATGCGCGGGCCTGGTACAATCTCGGCCTCGCTCGCAGCAGTTTGGGCGATGCGACTGAAGCCTTGGAAGCCCTCACCCGCGCCGAGTCACTGGCCCTGACTGATCCGGAAATTCCGTATGCCCGCGCCACGATCCTGGCGCGCACCGGCCGTTATGCGGAAGCCCGCACCGCCGCCAGTCGCGCGTTGGAGCTGCGGTCTGATTTTCAGCCCGCCCAGGAACTGCTGCAGAACCTGCCCGTCCATTAAATTTGGCCGCCCGCTGTTCGCGGTGTTGCTGCGCCGAGGGCAGAGGACGCCGCGCCGGAGGGGCAAAGCCTTGAGGCAGGCAAAGGGTAATTAAACCAGAAATAAACCACAGCGATAAGGAGGCACAGAGAAAAGCCGATTTGAAATTGGAAAATGGAATACAGGCTGGAATCGGATCGAGGACGACGACGAGCACGAGATGGGGGTGCGGGCGCGTTTGAAAGCGGCGCTGCACGCCAATTACATCCCGCGCCAGTGTGAGGCGGATGCCCTATTGTCGCTGCTTGGTGGCCGTGGTCTATTGCGAATCGCTGGCATGAGGCTTTTGTTTGTTCATGAACGGTTCGGGGCGATGGCGGGGGCGGAGGTCAACGCTTTCGTTACGGCGGAAGAGTTGAAGCGCCGCGGCCACACAGTGGGAATCCTTCATGGAACCGGGACGGGCAGGCAGGAAGATCGCTGGCGGGAGGTCTTCTCCGACCGTTTTTCGTTTGGTGACGGCGACCCGGCGGAAGCCACCCGCGCCGCTGTGGAGGAGTTCCGGCCGGATGTCATCTATGTTCATAAGCTGGCGCACTTGCGCGTGCTGGAGGCGCTGGTCGAGTCCAGGCGCGCGCTGGTGCGGATGGTGCATGACCATGACCTGTATTGCATGCGGAGTTACAAGTATCATCCGCTGACGCGCAAGGTCTGCGCGCGGTCGGCGTCGCCTTATTGCCTTTTTCCCTGCGGCGCGATGCTGGCGCGGAACCGCGAAGGCGGGCTGCCCTTCAAGTGGGCCAGCTATGCCGCGAAGAAAAAGGAGATTCGACTCAACCGCCGGTTTGATCGGATGATCGTGGCCACCGAGTACATGGCAAACGAACTGGCGAAAAATCGTTTCGATCCGGGCAGGATCGAGATCCATCCCCCGGTGCCGCGCACGCTGGAACGCGCGGCACAAAGCTCTTTCAGCGGACGAAACCTGATTTTGTGCGTGGGCCAGGTCATTCGCGGCAAGGGCGTGGATGTGTTGCTGGAGGCACTGGCTTCGGTGGCGGCGGTTTTTGAATGCGTGATCATTGGGGAAGGCAGCCATCGTACTTTTTGCGAGGCGTTGAGTCGCCGGCTGGGTTTGGAAGGGCGGGTTCGTTTTGAAGGCTACGTTCCGCACGAGGAACTTCGCGCGTATTATGGCGACGCGAGCATCGGCGTCATGGGTTCGCTTTGGCCGGAGCCATTCGGAGCCGCCGGGCTCGAAGCGATGCGCCACGGGCTGCCCGTGGTGGCATTCGATGCCGGCGGCATTCGCGAATGGCTGATCGACGGACACAACGGTTTATTGATCCCCTGGATGGATCGCACGGCTTTCGCGGCCGGGTTGGAGCGGTTGTTGAAGGACAAGGCGCAGGCGCGGCTGATGGGCGAGCGCGGTCGCAAGCTGGTGGAACAGAAATATGACTTCAACCGTTACATCGACAGCCTGGAGGATTTGTTCGCCCGGGTCGTGCGGGAGCATCAACCCGATCGGGCTGAAGCCATCAGGACATAACAGCAACCGGCGTGAGAAAGCAAAGGCAACACCGAGTGTCAACTCAGGAACTGGTTGGAAAGGCTGCTCGAAATGGCCCGCTCACGGCGGGACAGCCAAGGGCCGGAGCAAGAATTACCCCGGCAACTCCACTGCTGGTGGCCATTGTCGGCCGGAGCGGTGCGGGCAAGAGCTGGCTGGCCGATCAATTGAAGGCCCGCCTCGGCCCGATCGCCACCCGGTTGTCGCTCGATGATTTTTATCGCGACCGGTCCCATCTCACGCCCGCCCGGCGCGCCCGCATCAACTATGACCATCCGCGGGCGATTGATTGGGCGAGCGCGCAGCGGGTGCTGCGCGATTGCTTCGCCGGCCGGCCGGCGCGTGTGCCGCGTTACGATTTTAAGCGGCACGCCCGGCGCGCGCAGGCGCGAGTCTTTCGGCCCAAGCCGATTATTTTAATCGACGGGTTGTGGTGGCTGCGCCGGCCGGGCTTGCGGCGATTTTTTGCTTTGACGATTTTCATAGACTGTAAAAGTAGTTTGTGCCTTCGCCGCCGGGTTGCCCGCGATTTACTTGCGCGCGGAAGGGACACGTCCTCCGTGCGCCGCCAGTTTCGCAACACCGTTGAGCCCATGAGCCGCCGCTACGTGGCACCCCAGGCTCGATGGGCGCACCTGCGATTGCAAGCGCCGGTCAGCCAACTGCAGGTGGCCGAGCTCGAACGGAAATTAAGAGAGCGATTGCAGCACGAAGTTCCGAAAACCAAAGACTTCCGGCGAAACACACACTAATGGGGAATGACACCCAGTTGTGACCGGAAGTCGAAGGGAGTTCTGGCCGTTTCTCATGGAAAGCAGGGTTGGATTAGGAGCGCCCCTGGCGGAATTCGATAATTTTTTGCGAGGCGATGAGGTTTTCTTTGAAAATGCGGGTGGTAAGTGCGTTATTGATACCGGAAGCTTTGACCGCCAATTCCGCGGCGGTTGGGGAAAATTATTAACAAGGAGTAACATGAACGCAAAATCTTTGACATTCACCGGGCTCGCTGTGGCGACACTTGGCCTCCTCGCGCCCAGCCATTTGGAGGCGCGGGGCATCACCATACAGCCTGCCCCGGCCATCCAGCCAGGCACTGGCGCACCCGACAAGCCGGACAGCCAACCGAATCCCAATCCCGGACCTGGCACGCCCGGAACCCCAGGCCCGGCAGTTCCCGGCAATTCTGGCGCTGATCACCCAAGCGTCGGTCCGGGGAATTCGCCCGCCCCTTCACAGGGGGACCAAACAGAGGTGCCGATGCCGGTCAATCGGGCCAGCCATTTGATCGGCTTGACGGTCAAGAACCCGCAAAACCAAACCCTCGGAAGGATTAAAGACGTAGTCGTCGATCTCAAGAACAGCCGCGTGCCGTATGTGGTGCTGGAGAAATCCGGGCGCAGCCACGGAACCGGTTCCGAGCTGGCCGTCCCGTTGAACCACTTCAGCCCGTCACCGGACCGGAAGGTGCTCATCCTTAACGCCGATAAAGCGCAACTTCAATCCACCGCTGGTTTCTCGGGGGACAATCTGCCCTCGATGAATAATCCCGCGTTCGCTGCGGACCCTGAACCTCCCCGCCGCGAAATTTTCATCATCCCCGTCCCGGTCCATCCTGATCAAAACAATGAGGACGACCAGCACGACGCGATTCCGCCGGCCACCAAAAAGGGCCCCAAGATTGAGAGCCCGTGATCAAGAGCCAGCGGCTGAACAAGAAATAAGAAATGGGACGAGGACTCCCACCCCACATGTTAGAGCCACGAATCCGGCATGGGAATCAGGATCGACGCCAGGATGAGGAAAGTGAGCCAGCCCACCCATTTACGGGCGGGAGAAATGGGGGTCAGATCGTTCAGCGGCGGTGTCGCGCGACCAGCGAGGAAGAACACGATGATGGCCCATAACATCAAACCTGGAAATTCGAATACTGCCAGGAAGAGCAGCGCCCACATGGCCACCGTCCCGATGAACGAGCCGACCCGGTGTCCGAACATTGACCGCGCAATGTGACCGCCGTCCAATTGCCCGATCGGCAACAAATTGAGCGCCGTAATGAACAGCCCCAGCCAGCCGGCAAAGGCCAGCGGGCCGAGATGCACAACGCTGTTGCCGCTCAAGGCCGGGCCGAGCGAAAGCTTCGCCAGGAGGCCGAAGAGAATCGAAGTTGGGAGGCTGGCGCCCTGGGCTGCCGCAGGAGTGTGAAGCCCCAGATTTTCCACGGTGGAATAATGCAGCCCGATCAAAAGCGCGGGAATCGCCACCACCAATCCCGCCAGCGGACCCGCCGCAGCGACATCGAACAAGGACCGCCGGTCTTCGGGCGGCGAACGCATGCGAATGAAAGCGCCGAAGGTTCCCAGCGCAAACGGCACGGGAATGAAGTACGGCGGCGTCACGTTCATGCCATGACGGCGCGCGGCGAAGAAGTGGCCCAGTTCATGCACGCCGAGAATCGCCAGCAGGCCGATCGAGTACGGCAAACCAACTGCGAATCGCCCCGGTTCCTGAAGCAGATTGACCCCGGCGTGAGCCGCACCAGCCCAGGTGGTGGTCAGGAAAGCCAGGCCGAACAACAGCCAATTGACCCAAATCCGCGCGGGCCGTTCCAGGACCGCTTGTTCGACCGGTTTGGGCATCAGGTAAACTGCCGTTCCCCATCGTTCGTCCGGCTGCAGAAGCGGCACCGATTGTGACCCAACCGCTTGTTTGAGCTTCTCGAACGCCACGTCCGCGGGTTCGCGCAAGTTGCCGCGAAAGACCAACACGCCGGCTTGCTCCGACGCAGCCTGCACGTCCATCAACTCGCGAATGATGGCGGGTTCGTCGGTCTCGTGGAGCGGACGCACCTCGGGTTCCATAGCGGCCGCTGCGGTGGCGGCGCGGGAACGCCCGAGAAATGCCCACGCAACCCAGCCGGAAACCAGCATGAACAGCCACACCCAGAACACCACGCCCACCGGCCCCAGCCGAGGCCAGAACGCAACCACCACAAGCGTTGCCAGCACCAACCCCGCGAGCATAATCCGCAACCAGATGGCCATTCGCATCCGTTGTCGCACCGCATCGGTATCCGTTCGATCATTCATCGTATTCTCTCCCGGTGCCAGGTGCCAGACGAGCTCACACCCAACCTTTAGTTGGAAACCTAAACCATAATCGAAGCATTTCAAATGGCGGGATGAAAGGAAGAACCCTCAGTGAAGTACGGATTGCGCGCCCGGCAAGCGGCCGGAGTGCGGACATTCCTGTCCGCTCTGGCAACTAATCGGAAGGTCAAGCAGCACCGCAAAGAATTACGGCACCGACAATAGAGAGGAAGCGAAGTCCCGGAGAAATTGAACTCAGGTCAAAATACGAACCGCATGCCGAGCCGGAACAGCCAGTAATTATTGATCTGGTCCGCGATCACGTACCGGGTGTCTACGAACACGCCGGCCAGAGGATTAATTCGGTATTCAGCCCCGATTCCGATGTGACCGCTGAACTCTTCGTGTAAATCGAATTGGCCGGCAAAGCCCGCGAAGGCATACGGAGCAAGGCGGATGGCATCAATCGGATACCGGTAAATCACGCTGCCCGCCAGGTAATCGAAGAAGGCATTACCATTGTCGCCAATCGTGGTATCCAAGCTCATTCCCCAGTTTTGCGTCACGAAATAGGTCAGCCCAATGCCTCCACCGAGTTGGCCATCCACGTGCCGCCCGGCGGAATCACGCCGGTCGCCGTCGTAGATGGTGCCGAACAGATCCAGCGACAATTCACGTTCCTTGAACATTGTCCCGCCGCCGGAATCATAATAAAATCGCTCGCCCCACCAGTCGCCGATATCCGTCCATGCAGTTGCGCTGGCGATTCCCGTAGTCGCAGCCAGGATCACTGCTGCGATTCCCATCCATCGTTTGGTGTTCATGAGGAGCGTTGTTTGGTTCAAGACGCGGCGATGCTCCCATGGCTGGGTTGGAGACGGAATGGGGTCTATACCCCACCGCCCAAGTGATTCCAAATTGCAGCTAAAAATAAGAACCTATCCCGGCAGGGCGGGCAGTCCTCTGCTCGTCGTCGGCGCGCACGGAGTGGCGCGCCCTGCTATGGGTATTGTCAAGGGAGCTGCTGGGTTATTTCTTTTCTTTCCTTAAAGACGGTTTTTGTTTTTGTGTTTTCCGGCGGCGTTTCCCCTTCTTAA
>JAJPHR010000069.1 GCA_021325145.1 Verrucomicrobiota bacterium
CAAAAGCTGGTAATTGAGCGCCAGTGCCGGCACGTCCGAGTCGCTGGCAGTGTTGGTCACCGTGAGTGGTGTCAATTCATCCACGGTCCGATTGCCTTGCGCCGGGAGCGACGGGCCGTTGTGGATGGCATTCACCGTCACTGTGAAACTGTTGGTCGCGCTCAAATGCTGCGCGTTGACGGCATTGGTATTCGTGTCCGTCACCACCGTCGTGAACACATTGGTGCTGGGCACCTGGCTAACGAGTGGCGACCAGGTAATCACACCATTCGCGTCAATCGCGGCATTGGCCGGAGAAATCTGCAGGACATACGCCAGCGGGTTGACCGGAATGTCTGAATCTGCCGCTGCGTTCGTCACCACGAGGGTTGCCAAACCGGCAATCGTCACATTGGGCTGCCCTGGCAGCACTGGCGGTGTGTTCACTTCGTTGACGGTCACGGTGAAGCTGTTGGTTGCGCTCGAACCACCGTTGTCAGTCACTACCGTTGTGATGAGATAGACACCCGGACCCTGCGCCTCACTCGGCGACCAGGTAATCACGCCATTGCCATCGATGCCGGCTGTAGCGGGCGGACTCAATAGCGTGTAAGCCAAAGGCGGCAACCCATTGGTGGCGGTATTCGTCACGCTCAAGGCGGTTTGTTCGTTGACCGTGCGGTTCGTTTGGGCGGACAACACCGGGCCATTGGCCGAACAGACCAGATTGCTGATGGCCACCGTGTCCACCCACCAACCAGGCGTGCCCGTCGCAACGTTGCCGTTGTCACAGCCGAGACGCCATCTTAACTGGATCGTCTGCCCGGAGGCTGAAGGCGGCAGCACGAGCGAGGTAGTAATGAATCCGCCGGAATTGCCGCTCCACGCAGCGCGGTTGGTAAGGGAATTTTGGTAAAGCGGGTCAATGGTTGTGTTATACGCGCCGCTGGTAAAGCTGCCACCGGCGGTGATGACATCCGCGAAGGCGTTGGTGCCGATCTTGATCTCCAACACACCGCCGTCATAGCCGTCAGACGGATTCCCCGTGTTAGATTCCAAGTTGTAGCTATTCCGGAAATTTAGCTGGTTCTGGCCCGCAGGCAGGGCAATGGCAGGAGTGATCAGATCGCTGGTGCCAAGGTTGCCCACATCGGGGGCAAAGGCGGTGTTGGGAAGGGTGTCGTGGAAGTTAGTCGACGTCACCCAATTCGTCTCAATCCCCGTCGCGGCCGTGGTCCAGCCGGCGGGCAAGGCTGGCCGGGTCACCCCGTCGAAGTTTTCCTGGAAAACAAGATTGTACTGGCAGGTGGTAACGTGATTCACCACGACGGTGAATGAATTGGTGGCGCTCAACGAACCGTCGGACACCACCGTGCGGATCGTGTTCGTGCTGGGCCCCTGGCCGGCTGCTGGAGTCCAGGTGATGATGCCGTTGGTAATGCTTGCGCCGATCGGCGGACTGAGCAATTGGTAAGTGAGCGTCAAGGGCGGAATGTCCGCGTCGGTGGCGGTGTTCGTCACCACCAGGGTAACCAATTCGTTGACAGTTCGATTGGGCTGGGCCGGCAGCGATGGTCCGTTGTGCACGGACTTGACGGTCACCGTGAAACTGTTGGTGGCCGTTAAACGCTGATTCGTGGTTGCATACGGATTGAAATTCGTCACCACCGTCGTGAACGTGTTTGTGCTCGGCACCTGCGCGACCAACGGCGTCCAACTGATGATCCCATTGGCTGAAATGGAAGCGTTGGTCGGCCCGGTCAGCCCGTAAGTGAGCGTTGCGGCGGGAATGTTCGAGTCCGTGGCGGTGTTCGTCACCACCAAGTTTGCCAATCCCACGATGGTTCGGTTCGACTGGGTAGGCAACACCGGCGGCACGTTCACGTCATTAACGACCACCGTGAAACTGTTTGTGGCCTTCAAGGCTGAGTTGTCCGTTACAATCGTGGTAATCACGTTTGTGCTGGGCCCCTGCCCTTCAGCCGGCGTCCAGGTGATGATGCCGTTGGCATTGTTGATTTGCGCGTTCGCCGGCGGATTCTGCAGGACGTACGTAAAGGGCAGGTTGGAGCCGGTAGCCGTGTTGGTCACGGTCATCGTTGCGAATTCGTTGATCGTGCGATTGGCTTGGGCAGGCAGGACTGGCGGATTCGTGCTGGACAGGCAACACAGGCATGCGTTGCTGCCGATCGCCACCGTATCAATGCGCCAACCGCTCTTGCCATTGCCGCTGTCGGTGCCGCAACGCCAGCGCAATTGCACAGTTTGAGTGGACACCAAGCTGGGAAGATTCACGACCGTGGTGATAAACCCGCCTGAATTTCCGCTCCAGGCCTGGCGTCCAGCGAGCGGATTGCCGAAGCCGCCGTTGATTATGCTATTGTAACCACCGCTGACGAAGCTCCCGCCAGCCGTCACGACGTCGGTGTACGCGCCAGCGCCAATCTTGATCTCGAGCACGCCACCGTCGAAAGCGTTGGTCGGAAAGCTGGCGTCCGCCTCCAAATCGTAATTATTTCGGAACGTGAGTTGTGCCTGACCCGGCGGGAGCGTAAAAGCCGGCGAGTCCAATTCGTTGAGGCCGTTCGTCGTGGCATCGGTGGAATAAGCTGCATTCGGCGGCGAATCGACCACCCCTGTCTGCGTCACCCAGGGTGACTGCCCGCCCGACGACGAAGTCGTCCATCCACCAGGCAAAGCCGGCGGGATTGCGGCATCAAAATTCTCCGCGAAGGACGTAACGCTGCCAAAGGGATAGTAGCCAATGATGACGTTGGTTACCGTTGTGCCAACCCGAACCCGCACCGCCTGCCCGACAGTGCGGTAACTATTAGTCGAGGCAATGGCGTTGTTCGTAAAAACCTGGAGCCCGCAATAGGCGTTCGTGCCGGGTAAAAGGAATTCCACCGCCGTATTCGGGTCGGTTGCTCCCTTGATCGAGATGGTTGCCAGCGATTGAAGGTCGTTGGTGCTGAAGCTGACACTGATCTGGGCGTTGGATCGTTGAATCCACCACTTATAAATGCCGATCCCGTTGGTGGACCACGCGCGGGGATGAAGATTCGTGTTCGAGCAGTAGCTAAGGTACTCAGGCGTCAGGCCGCCGGCATCGCCCAGCCCAGTGGTCATGGTATGGGAATAAAAATTGATAAACAGGCCGTTATTGTAATAGAAGTCAATCCCGGCGTGGAGGGTGTTGGTGGTTTCGGCCCACGGCTCATGCCAGGGTTCCAGTGACTGCGCTTCGTTCCCGTTGACAAACCAGTCGCTCACCGGCTCGGTCAGGAATGAATACCACTTGCCGGGCGTCTGGGTGGAGAATGTAAAGTGCGGGAATGCGCCGATCTTTTGATCGCCCGCGATCTTTACGCCAAGTTGGTTCTGGATATCGTAAGAGGCTTCACGAGTCGAATTAAAGTTGGGTGAACACCAAATTCTCATTGACGGAGTCATGAGGCCGGAAAGCCAGCTTTCGATGTCCACGAATGAGTTCGACAGCGAGGCCATGGCGTAGGCTTTCCCGTTTGGATAACCCGGGGTGTTCGTTGCATCCAGCACCTCGTCCAATCCCCAATGCCAGTAGTCGTAATTCGTTTCGCCGAGCGAAAGAGCGTCCGCGTTCTGCAGGCCTCCGTTGTGCGTGCTGATCGTGGCGCCGTAGTTGGTGATGGCCCGCCGCAAGCTCTGCACCACCGCATTGGTATCATACGTGCCCACCAAGCCCAGCGGCATGTCGTGCTTCAGCACACCGGTGCAAAAATAATAATCCCCCTTGGCCCCAAAGCTGGCCTCCACCTGTGCGGAAGCCTCGATGTTCGTGATGTGGTCGGGAAAGTTCTCGAGATCGTGCCGCATGATAAAGGCGGCATCGTACTGGTAGGGCCACGGGCTCAACCGGGGAACCGGCAGGTTTGAGTTCTGGAATGCCCATTCAATGGCATGCCGAAAAATCAGATAAACATTCGCGCCGGGGCCAAACCCGCCGGTGCACACCAGGGGATTGAACGACGCGGCATAAATGAAGTAACCTTTGCCGTACTGTTTGACGGTGTAGTACGGGTATAAATCACCGGTGGCAAGCACGGTCGCATCGCTCGCCTGGATCTCCCACGCGTCATGGGCGTACGAAAAGTTATGGTAAGGATCGATCCCCCAATTGATCTCCTCCGAAGTCTGGGGCAACCGCCAGATCACTCCACCAAAGGGGATGTGCGATGTCAGCCGATTGTTCACCAGGTTGGTCAGCGTGTAGTCAGCGTACCAATTCGCCAGGTTGTTGTTGACCATGTGAACGCCCATGGCATTGGCGAAGGCAAAATCGCCGCGGGTTGTGCCGTTGGTGTTGCGGGTGAAGGCGGAACCGCCCACAATGAGGAACCCGCCGGCGGCGACATAGTTGGTGAATTGCGGGATTTCCGAGTCATCGATGGCCTCCGACGCAAAGCTGATGACGACGGGATACTTGGGCTGGCCATTGGTGAGCAAAATGCCCGCGCTGATGTTCGAGTCGCCTATCACGGTGAAAGCCGTGCCGTCCGAACGGAGCGCTTCCTTCACCGATTCAGGCATGATGAAGTAGTGCCAGTCCGTCGACCACCACTGCTTGTTGGTGGTCCCGAAGCCCGTAGGCGTGTCAGGCGTTGACGGCATGGTTTCGAATGCGCGCGTCAACTCCGAATCATGAACGGCGACCAGCGGTTGTGTCCCCTGGGCGCGAACCTGCAAAGCAACGCTCACAAAAGCCAGACTGAGCGCCAAAGCTTTCGCCCAGCGATTCAGACATGTCTCGGCTTGTTTGCTCTTTTCAACGAAATTTGTCATGCGTCAGCACATCCCGCCCCTCACAGAAGATCCACCCATGAGTTCACAGCCTAATGTTGTTCGAGTGTCAACCAGGTCTAATTCAGTTTTACAGCATGGGAAGCGTCCGGACTGGGAATGTTCCCGCTTTTTTCAACACCTTCTCACATCGGCCTCGACATATCATAATGACTCGGGCAGCTTACCACATGCATCCCTTGAAAACAGATTTATCAGCCAAAAACCCCGTCCATTGATTACGGATAAACTTGTCCGTACGTACACGGAGAAGTGCGGGGCTTAAGCAGCACAGAGTGATTCGTTCCAGTCCCAAGCTTGCAAGTTGCAAGCTCCCGAAGCTCCCATTCGAGTACGGCATATGGCTGCCCGGCCTCGGTTTGTGGGCTGCGGGAATACTACGGATAAGGCTGGCCAAGTCCCGTTGGCCTCTGCTACACCTTCGCGGGATGAATGGTTTTGCCACCCGATTTGTTACGGAATGGCTCGGAGGCCTGGGACGGCTCACGCTGCTGGCCAAGGAAGCCCTCACCTCGCTGTTCACCCTCAAAACTTCCAGCCGCACGGTCCTGTATCAGCTTTACTTCATCGGCGTTAAGTCCCAATCCGTGGTAGTGGTAACCGGGGCCTTCACTGGCATGGTGCTTTGCGCCCAGACCTATCTCCAATTCCACAAGGTCAAGATGGACACCGCCACGCTCGCCGTGGTCAGTGTCTCCATGTGCAGCGAACTGGGCCCCGTCCTGACCGCCTTGATGGTCACCGCCCGTGTCGGCGCGTCGATGGCGGCCGAACTCGGCACCATGAAAGTCACGGAACAGATCGACGCTCTCCGGACGCTGGCCACGCACCCGGTGGACTACCTGGTAGTGCCGCGCCTGATCGCCTCGTTCGTTTCCCTCCCGCTCCTGACCGCCGAGTCGATCATGATCGGGATCACCGCCGGTTACATCGTGGGCGTGTTCTTGTTCGGCATCGACCCGGCCTACGCGTACTACAACATGAAGAAGTACACGGAAGACACGGACCTGATCATCGGCATCATCAAGTCGTTCATGTTTGGCGGAATTCTGGCGCTGATTGGCTGTTACAAAGGCATGACCTGCGGGGAAGGCGCTGAGGGCGTGGGCCGCGCCACCACCGAGGCGGTGGTGTATTCTTCGATCACCATCCTGGTCAGCAACTTTTTCTTGACGCTCACCTTAAGCGAGTTGCTCAAGTACCTATGATCGAGGTGCGCGACCTGAAGAAGAGCTTTGGCCGGCATGTTGTTCTCGACGGGGTCAGCTTTAAGGTTGAAACCGGCGAGTCAGTGGTCATTATTGGCCGCAGCGGCGGCGGCAAAAGCATCCTGCTCAAGCACCTGATCGGCCTGCTGATGCCCGATGCCGGCCAGGTCCTGGTTGACGGCGAGGACCTTTGCGGTCTCAATGAACGCCAGTTGTTGCGCGTGCGAGGAAAATTCGGAATGCTCTTTCAAGGCGCGGCGTTATTTGATTCGCTCAATGTGTTCGAAAACGTGGCCTTTGCCTTGCGCCGACGCCGTGACCTGTCGCCGGAGGAACTTCGACGCAAAGTCGCCGAAGTGTTGGATATGGTCGAATTGTCCGGGACGGAGGAAAAAAAGCCCTCCGAACTGTCGGGCGGCATGCGCAAGCGGGTTGGGCTGGCGCGCGCGATTATTTACCAGCCGCAGATCGTGCTGTATGACGAACCAACCACCGGACTGGATCCGGTGGTGTCGGACAGCATCGACCGGCTCATCCTGCGGGTGCGGGATGCGCTCAAGGTGACCACCGTTGTCGTCACCCATGACATGCGCAGTGCGCGCCGGGTTGGTCAGCGGATTTTGATGCTCCATAACGGAAGAATCTACGCCAGTGGAACGCCGGACGAAATCTTTGCTTCCACCGACCCGGTGGTGCATCGTTTTGTAAACGGCATTTCGGTGCCGAGGGAACATTACTTTTGATATGAGCCAGTCCCGTTTGGAAATCAAAGTCGGCTTGTTCGTTTTTATTTGCCTGGGGCTTTTGGCCCTGCTGCTGCTGCAGTTCAGCAAGGGCACCACTTTTTTTCGCCCCACCTACACCATTTACCTGACCACTAAAAACATCGGCGGCTTGCGTGTCCGGTCGACGGTGCTGATGTCGGGAGTCGAGGTTGGGACCGTGGCCCGGACTCAATTATCCCCGGAAGGCACGAAGGTGACCATTGCCCTCAGAATCTACAAACCCTATGTCATCCATCGCAGCGCCCGGTTTGCCATCGAGCAGTTTGGCTTCCTGGGCGATCAATATGTGGCCATTTACCCGAACGGCAATGAAGGCCCCATTTTGCAACCCGGCGATGAGGCGGCAGCCCAGGAACCTTTCAATCTCCAGGATGTCGCCCGCAACGCCTCCGGCTTCATCGAACGCATCGATGAAACCGCCAAAAAGCTCAACGACGCCATCAACGACGTCCGCCGTTTGGTGCTAAATGAGCAAACATTAAGCAATCTCGCCGCCACTGTGGGGACTTTCCGCCAGGTGTCGGAGGACGCGATGACCACCGTGGATAACCTCAATCAGATCGTAATCACCAATCGCGTTCCGGCGGAGATGGCCGTCAGCAATCTGGTGACGTTCACCGAAGAATTGAAGACGTTAGGTGTCTCGGCCCACAACGTGATCGACACCAACGCGCCACAGATCGGCGTGGCCGTGAGCAACGTGGTGATTTCCACCGCCATGCTGACCAACCTGCTCTCGGGAGTGCAGGCGGGCCACGGCCTCGCCGGCGCGGTGCTCAAGGATGACCGAATTGCCAATGACTTTTCCATCCTGGCCAGTAATCTCGCGCTCACTTCGCGCAACTTGAATGAGCACGGGCTTTGGCGGGTCATCCGCGGGCCAAAACATCCCCCCGCCAACCCACCCACCCCTCCCCCGCAGACCCAGGGGCGAAGCACCTTTCAACAATAATTCGGCAAGTATGTCACTCTGGTTCATTCGCATTTTGTTCCTCTCCATGTGCACCGTCGCCGGTTGGGCGGTCAGCCAGGTGCGCCCCGAGCTGGTCCAGATCGCGTACAGCCCCTTGCTGGGCGCCACCGCCGGCTTTGGTTTTGGCGGCCTGCTGATCGCCATCGACGAAATGCTCAAGGGTTTTTCCTTGCGCGCTTTTTCGGCCACCACTTTCGGCCTGCTGCTGGGCACCATCGTCGCGCTCCTCATCGACCACTCCGGCCTCTTTGAATATGTGCCGGAACAGACCACCCGCTGGTTGATTCGTCTTTCCCTCTTTCTGAGCTTCAGCTACATCGGCATCGTGCTGGCCATGCGCAGCAACAAGGAGGATTTCTCGCTCATCATCCCCTACGTCCGCTTTGCCTCGCAGAACAAGCCCGACAATCTCCTGTTGCTGGACACCAGCGTCATTATTGACGGACGCATCGCGGACTTGATTGAGGCCAACTTTCTCGAAGGCTTGATCATCGTGCCGCGCTTCGTGCTCAAGGAGCTTCAACAGATCGGCGATTCCAACGACCCAATCCGCCGCGCGCGTGGCCGGCGCGGTTTGGAAATGCTGAACCGGATTCAGCGGACCAAGCGTCTCGAAGTCAAAATCCACGAAGGCGATTTTCCCGAAGAAGCGGAAGTGGATACCAAACTGGTTCGCCTGGCCCGCAATCTCGGGGCCAAGCTCATCACCAACGACTACAACCTCGGTAAAATTGCCGAGCTGCAATCCGTGCCGTACGTAAACATCCACGAAGTGTCCAAAGCCATGCGCAGCGTCCTGCTGCCGGGGGACATGCTCCACCTCAAAATTGTGCGCGAAGGCAAGGACAAGGGGCAGGGCGTGGGCTACCTCAACGACGGCACAATGGTGGTGGTCAACCAGGCCCAGAATCTCATCGGCCAGCAGGTGGATGTACAGGTGCAAAGCCTCCTGCAAACCGGCGCCGGGATCATCGTCTTCGCCGAAATCAAAGCGCCCGTGCCCGCGCCTCCTGCCGCGGCGACTTGAAACCAACGGAGGCGGAGCCATTGATCGGAATGGCAAGCCCGTCTTCATCCGATTTGCCTGGGCGCCAGGACTGGATATTTGACCAAAAGGAGAGTATTTTGTGTTTGGCGGTGTTTAGTGTCCCAGTGGATGGTTCACGGTTGCGGACGCTTTCCGCTGAAGAAAAGGAGTCGAATGGAAAACATTTTACGTGTTCGCACAAAGAGTTTGCGCGACGCGAGATTACTTCGATGGACGCTATTACAACACAACAAGGAAACAAGCTATGAAACAAGCAATTCGTAACGCAGTATTGGCCGCTCTCCTCGTGATGGCGGCGACTCTGACACAGGTTGCCCGCGCTCAAGACTTGAAGGCCGAGGCAGAGCAGGCTATTAGCACCTTCAAAGCAAAGGACCCGACGCTGCAGACGTTCTTCGACAGTTCGGTTGGCTACGCGGTCTTTCCCAATGTAACCAAGGGCGGCCTGATCGTCGGCGGCGCGCACGGAGACGGGTTAGTATTCGAGCGCGGCAGAGTCATTGGAAAAGCCACGCTGACGCAGGCCAGCATTGGCGCCCAGGCGGGCGGGACAACGTACTCGGAATTGATCTTCTTCCAGACTCCGGATGCGCTCCAGGCCTTCAAGGAAGGCAAGTTTCAGATGAGCGCTGACGTCACCGCCGTGGCGGCAGCCGAGGGAGTGGCGAAGACGGCCAGGTATCAGGAAGGGGTCGCGGTGTTCACGCTGCCCAAGAAAGGGTTGATGGCGCAAGCGTCGGTGGGAGGACAGAAATTCAGATTCCAACCGCTGCAGTAAAGCATTGTCGAGCCACGCGGCGATACCAGTGAACCTGTTTGCTGGCGGCCGGTGAGTCGCGTACGGGTTGGCCCGCTGCAACTGCTCGGCGCCGCGTACACCGGTGGTTCAGGCTGCTCTTTGGCGTTGTTGCCATGTACCGTCAATCGACCCACATCTGGTATTAATTGCACAAATGTGGGCTTTGGGCTAAACTTGTGAGAACAGAATAGCCTATGAGCCGCATATCCATTGACGTAACCGACGACGAGCACAAAAAGCTGAAAGCCATGGCTGCACTCCGCGGAAAGTCGATTAAGGACTACGTGCTCGAACGGACCTTGGGTACCGATAAGACCGACGATGCCGATCTTAGAGCACTTGAAGAGCTTCTGGATGATCGCATCCGGGCCGTTGAAGCCGGAGCCGTCAGCCGGCGGACTGCCACGACAGTGTTCGCGGAAGCTACTCGCAAGCACGCCAAGTAAGATGCCCAATTACGAATTGGCCGAGGCTGCGGAGGCGGACCTAAAAAGCATCGCCCTTTACACCATCTCAAAGTGGGGACCCAAACAGGCGGCCCGTTATGGAGCCATTTTGGAGGCCCATTTCGAGGCGATCGGAAAAGGGAAAGCGAGGACGCGCACTTTCCTTCAACGCAGACCCGAATTACGCGTATCCCGGATCGAACGCCATTACGTATTCCATTTGGACCGAGAAAAGCAGTCCCCGATTATCCTCGCCGTGTTCCATGAAAGCATGGATCTCATGCGCCGGCTTCGTGCCCGACTAGGAGATTGACGCTTGAAAACTGGGCGGGTGTGCTCCCCAAAACCAACCGCATCGCTACGGCTTAGCAAGGCCGCAACCAAAAGCGGAGATCGTGAGGATTTTTACGGCCAGTGGATATTTCATGGTTGTTCTTCCCATGCAAATCACTTCTCCTTTTTTGCCGGATGGGCTTCCAGTTTGGCGACGGCTTGTTTGAGCTTGCCTTGCACGGCGGGATTCTCAGTCAACGCCCCGGCTTGAAATGCGGGATACAGTTTGTCCCAGATGGCGTTCATTTCGCCCTGGAAGTTGTTGGAGTCGGCGGTGATGGCGATTACGACATCCTTATCGGGGATGACGACGCAGAGTTGGCCGCCAGCGCCGTCGCCGCGAAAAGCATTGTGGGTGCAACGCCAGAACTGAAAGCCGTAGCCTTGCTGCCAGTCGATGCCGATGTTGCGGTGGGATTCCTGGTCGTTCGGCACTTGTTTGCTGGTGGCTTGTTCGACCCATTTTTGCGGGACCAATTGCTTTCCATTCCAGTTCCCCTTCTGCAAGTAAAGCTGGCCGAACTTGGCGATGTCTTCGGTGCAGAGTTTCAGGCCGTAGCCGCCGAGGGAATTGCCCTCGGGGCTGGTTCCCCATTCGGGATTTTCAATTCCCAACGGCTCGAACAATCGCGGCTTGAGAAATTCCAGCGTGGTCTGGCCGGTCACCTTGGTGACGATGGCCGAGAGAGTGTAGCTGCCCATGGTGTTATATTGGAAATGGGTGCCGGGCGCGTGCGGCACGGGATGGGCCAGGAACTGCTTTACCGACGGCCCGTTGACGGCTTTGGGCTCGGTGTCATGGCCACAAGTCATGGTGAGCAGATCGCGCACTTTCATGGCCTTGAGGTTGTCGGAAACTTCGGCCGGCGCGTCGGCGGGAAGAACTTCAGCACGGGATCGTCCAGGCTTAATTTGCCATCTGCGATTGCCAGTCCAACGGCAGTGGAATTGAAACTCTTGCTGAGCGAAGCCAGCACGTGCGGTTTGTCCGCCGCCTCCGGTTTCCACCAACCCTCGGCAATCACCTTGCCATGCCGCACGATCATGAAGCTGTGCAGCGTGTTGATCTGATCCTCCGCATCGACGAAATCGCAAATGGCCTGGGAGGAAATGCCCTGGGCCTCCGGCGTGCTGCGCGGCAATGGCTGGGTGGCCGCGCGCGCGCGCGGGAGCGCGGGGAGAACAATTGCGATGATCAATGCTGGAAGAAGGGATCGGTTTTTCATGCTCATGCGCCATGGTTAGCGGCGAGTGGTGCGGGTGTCAAATGGGAACGGGGGGATGCCAACCGCGTGCTGGCGGCATCTGTGGGGACGGGATGCCATGAGGCGCGGGCGGCATATCCGGCAGACTCCTCCGAAACCGAGAAGGAAAAGACGCCAGCGAATGTTTGATTTAACCGCAAAATCGGAGCATCATTAGTTATGCAATTTGTGACCATTTTTCGAGCCTTCAATCCGATCGACGCGCAACTGACGCGCGCGCGTCTCGAAGCCGCCGAATTTCATCCGGTCGTCCTGAATGAACTTTCCGCGCTGAGCACCGACGGTTACGCCCTGGCAGCAGGCGGGATCCTGGTGAAGGTGCCCGAGGACGAAGCGGAGGAGGCGCGGGAGTTTCTGGCTTCCGGGAACACGACCAACGATGAAAACAAGTAAACTGAAAACCCTGGCGAAGCTGGAACGCGTGCTGCCCGCAGGCGAGGCGAGTTTCGATCTCGCGGTGCGGCAGCAGCATGCGGGTGATAAATGGTTCGCCAGCCATTTGCCGGACGCGGTCGCGCTGCCGCGCAGCACGCGTTCGGTTTCCGCCTTGCTTAAGTTCGCGCAGGCGCATCGCATCCCGGTGACGGCGCGCGGCGCCGGTTTTGGATATGTGGGAGGGTGCGTCCCTTCCCACGGCGGAATCGCGCTCTCACTCGCGCGGATGAATCGCATCCTGGAAATCAACGCCGGTGATTTCGTGGCGGTGGTGCAGCCCGGCGTGATCACACAGCAACTTCAGGAAGCGGTGGAGCAACGTGGGCTTTTCTATCCGCCTGATCCGGCGAGCCGCGCGGATTGTTCGCTGGGCGGGAACATCGCCACCAATGCCGGCGGCCCGCGCTGCCTCAAGTACGGCGTGACGCGCGATTATGTGCTGGGGCTGGAGGTCGTGCTTGCGGACGGGTCAGTGGTGCGGATGGGAAGCCGCACGCACAAGAACAAGACCGGTTTCGACTTTGCGCGGCTGTTTGTTGGTTCCGAGGGGTTGCTGGGAGTCGTCACGGAAGCCACGTTGAAGCTCCTTCCCCTGCCCCCTTTCCGCGCGTGTCTGGCGATTGGCTTCCCGGCGATGAAATCCGCCATCCGCACGATTCACGCCATCCTGCGCGCCGGATTTCTCCCGTGCGCGCTCGAAGTCGCGGACGCCTTCACCCTGGCGGCGGCGCGCAAACGAACCGGCAGCCAGCGGCTCAGCGGGTGCCAGGCGCATCTGATTGTCGAATTGGACGGGCAGGAAGCGTCCGTTCGCAGTGAAGTGCGCGCGCTCCAGAAACTCGTCGACGCAGAACGGCCATTGTTTACCGAACGGGGTTATGGCAACGCCCAGTGCGAAGCCATCTGGCAAATCCGGCGGGAATTTTCCTACTCCCTGCGCGACACCGGCCTGACGAAGCTCAATCAGGACATCGTGGTGCCGCGCAGCCGGCTGGAGGAGTTGTTTCGTTTCGCCACCCGTTTGCAGAAGAAGCATGGCTTGCAGATCGCGTGCTTCGGACACGCCGGCGACGGGAACATCCACTTCAACATCATGGTGGACCTTTCCCAGCCGAAGTCATCCGAGCGGTCGCATGCCGCTTTGGACGAACTTTTTAAGCAGGTGCTCGCCTGGCAGGGGGTAATTACCGGCGAACATGGCATCGGCATTGCGAGATTGCCGTGGTGGCCGCTGGCGGCTTCGCCTGAACTGCGGGCGTTGCATCAATCGGTCAAACACGCTCTCGACCCGCGGGGAATTCTCAATCCGGGCAAATTCGTGCAATAAAAAACCATCGTTCCCACGGATTCCGCGGGAACGATGGCTGAAAATTTGGGCTGTCGCTTAACGACGATCGCGATAACCGCCACGGCGATCTCCACCGCCGCCGCCACCGCCACGGCCGCCGCCACCATAACCGCCGCCACCACCGCCGCCCGACGGACGCTCTTCACGCGGACGCGCCTCATTGACGGTCAACGCGCGGCCTTGAAACTCCTTCCCATGGAATTGGGAAATGGCCGCGTCGGCTTCGGTCTGAGACCCCATTTCGACGAATGCGAAACCACGCGAACGGCCAGTCGCGCGATCCTGCATGATGTTTACTGCGATGACAGTGCCTGCGGTGGCAAAATAATCCTGCAGATCATTTTCCGTGGCACTAAACGGGAGATTCCCCACGAACAATTTGGTCGCCATTAGCTTGATACTTTCGTTTTATCCGCCGCAATGCATTGGTGAACGTTCCTGTTGTTAGGTTTCAAACTGTCATCGCTCACAGAGCACTTTCCTGACAATTTCCGGATCACTAAGCGATAGCTATCGGACGGGTGCCAAATTAACCTTATAAAGTTCCCCTAGACAAGTAAATAATTTGTGCTAGGACTGGGGAGTAAAGCACCCCCTTCTTGCCTCAATAAACACACCATTCAGGCTGCTTCTGCTGTAAAACCTTGCACGAGAACGACGAATTCCCCTTTCAAATGTCGCTTTTTGACCACTTCCAGCAATTGGGCGGGGGTGCCCGCGACATATTCTTCAAATTTCTTGGTCAATTCCCGCGCCAACACCACCTGCCGATCCGGAACAATTTCAGTTAACTCCGTTAACAGCTTCTCCACCCGGTAGGGCGATTCGTACAAAACCAGCGTCCCGGCAAATTGTTTTAACGCCTCCAATTGTCGTCGTCGCTGCCCCGATTTGTGAGGCAGGAACCCAATGAAATGAAACTCATCCGTGGGCAGCCCGCTGGCCGTCAACCCGGCCACCAGTGCGCACGGCCCCGGCACCGACTCCACGCGTAACCCCGCCACGCGCGCCGCCCGAACCACGCGTTCACCCGGATCACTGATGCCCGGTGAGCCGGCGTCCGTCACCAGCGCGACCTTCTCACCCCGTTGGAGGCGCTCGAGAATTTCCTCGCTGCGTTTGGCCTCGTTGAACTGGAAGTAACTCACCATCGGCTTGCTGATGCCGAAGTGCTTCAAAAGCTGGCCCGTCCGCCGGGTGTCTTCCGCCGCCACGACATCGCATTCCCGCAGCGTGCGCAACGCGCGCAAGGTGATGTCCTCGAGGTTCCCAATGGGCGTCGCCACAAGGTAAAGCGTGCTCGGCGTCAACGGCGGCAAATCCATGCCCATACTTACCCGCAGTGCTGCGCTGCGGCAACCAAGTTTTAGTTTTGGTTTTCTCCCTTGCATCCTTCATCCCATTCCATACGCTTTGTTATACAACCGCAGTCCAAGTCATGCCCACCACGATCAATGGAATCGGCACTCGCTATTACGGCAGTAGTAGCGTCCAAGTGCGCCTGGACGTCTGCCAGTCCTGCCGGCGATCCTCCCAACTGAAGTCTTACGACACGCGGCTGTGGTTTGTGGTCGTGTTCATCCCGGTCATTCCCCTGGGTCGCAAGCGCATTCTGGACTATTGCCCGCTTTGCACGCGGCATCATGTCGTGCCGCTTGCTCAATGGGAGCAGATCAAGCAAAAGAACATCACCGAGGCCATGGCTGGCATGCAAGCCAATCCCCAGGACGCCAAAGCAGCCGTCAAATTGCACAGCGCGCTCGTTGCCTTCGGCCAGACCGCCGAAGCCGCCAAGGTCGCGCAATTGATGAAGGACCGTTTTTCGCGCGACGCCGAAACGCTCGTGTATCTCGGCAGCAGTGCGCAATATTATGGCCGCAACGCCGAAGCCGTTCCCTTCTTCGAGCAGGCGTTGCAAATCAATCCGGATCTACCCGAAGCCAAAGTGGCGGTCGCATTGAACCTGATCAACCAGCAGCGCCTCGACGAGGCCCGCAAGTTGTTGCAATTCCTTGAAGCTCCGGGCAATACCCAGGCGCCGGGCGCATTGTTTGCCCTCGCCATGGGTTATCAAAGAACGAATCGCCACAATGATGCCCTGGGCCTGTTCACGCTGCTTGCCGAGCGCTTCCCAAAACTAGCAAAAGACAGGGCCTTTCGGAAGGCCTTCAAGAAATCCGAGGCTGCTGCGGGCGTTCGTGAGTCGAAGCTTCCCCCGCGTTCGATCAATTGGAAAGGTCTGCTCGCTGTGGGTGGCAGCACGGTTTTTCTCCTGCTGGTCCTGTTCGGCGCGAATTATTTGGCCGCGCAGCATCGCACGCTTTACGTCGTCAGCGGCCTGTCCAAACCAGCCGTCGTCGAAATTCCCGGAGTCGGCAAGGTCACGGTCACTTCCCGCCACGAAGTGCGCATGACCGTTCCGGAAGGTGATTACCAAGCCGTTGTAACCGGCGCCACCAACCAAAACATCAATGTCAAAATCCACTCCACCTTCTGGGGGCGATGGTTCGACAAGCCCGCGTTCATCATCAATGTGGCCGGATCGAGTCTGTTGATCGTGGAAACGGTCACGTACAGCGCCAATCAAACTCCGGGCGGCGGTTTCACATTCCGTTACAGCGAACCTTTCCTTGCCCTCGCACAAGTGGATTATCCCTTCCAGCAATTCCCCGACAGCATTGACTTGCCCAGCCACTCATCCATCGTTGACAAACGCCGCGTCAGCCTCTTCAGCCATCCAACCAGCCAGGCGTTCTTCGCCTTGGTGAACCTCAAGCGCCTTCCTGAAGCCCTGCAATTGGCTGAATGGCATCTGCGGCTGCATCCCGAGGACATGGAATTGGCGCCCTATTATCTCTATTTCGGCCAACTCGCCAACCGGAGTGCCCAGGTCAAGGCCTTTTTCGCCGAAGGCGTGAAACGCCGGCCGGTCGAAATCGAGTGGCACCGCTCGTACCAGCAGGCGAGCTCGGGTGGACGTGACGCAAACGCCGCCATCGCGGCGGAGTACGATGCCTTGCTGCAAGCTGATCCCGAAAACTCGTCGCTGCTCTATTTGCGGGCCAGGCTGTACCCCGGCAAACAACAAGCCACTCCCCTTTACGAACGCGCCATAGCGCGCGATCCGTCAAATTGTTTCGCCGAATTCGCGCTGGGCCACATTCATGCCGGCTCCGGGGACTGGCCTCAAGCCATGCAACACCTGGCTGCCGCCGCGCGCCTTCAGCCCACCAACAGCCTTTTCCGAGCCGCACTTTTCGAGGCGCGCATGGGTTTGCGGGATTATGACTCGCTCGAAACGGAATTGCGCGCCACTCTTGCGAAAGAGCCGCTGGACCATCTTAGCCTGCTCGAAATCAGTGAAGTGTTCGCGGCCCAAAATAAAACCGAAGCGTGGGAAAAGCTCAATGCCGCCACGCGGCAACAACTGCAAGGCTCCAGGGGTGATACTGTCGAAGGGTGGCTGACTGATCTGCAAGCACATTATCTTTATGCCGCAGGCCAATTCGATTCACTCGAAAACCTTGGTGTCAACAAGAAGCTCTCACGCCATCCTCCCCGGAATTTTCAAGCCCTGATCGAACTGGGCCGGCTGTCGGAAGCCGCCGAACTCCTCAACGCCCAACCAGCCGGTCAACGTGATCCGTTTGACGTCCTGGCTTTGAGTGTTGCCTGGCATGCAGCCGGTGACGAATCTCAATCGCTTGCCACGCGGAATCAAGCCGTTGCACTATTGGGAGCCGGCCGCTCAGATTTCGTTGCTGCTTCGGAGCTGCTGCAACGAACTGAGGCCGCATCCCCCGCCGAGATTATGGACGTCTCAATCACTCCCCAGGAAACTGCTCTGCTGCTCATCGCCGTGGCACAGAAATTTCCCGCTCGCGCCCCCGAGTTTCTTGCTGCCGCCCGTCCTTTGAACGCGTCCCGCCAATTTCCTTATCACCTTATCAACCGCTTGACGGCCCCGCAAACCCAGCATCCTTAGTTCGATGTTTCCGGACAAGAGTGCGCGGGCTTCATGTGTCTTTCCGCTCTCCTGTTCCTGTAATACCGCTCCTTTCGCGAATCGCTTCAACGAATCTCTCGGGGTTATCCGGTGTCACTACCACGGTTCTATCCGTGAATTTAAGCACCACCGATCGCTTCGGATCCGTGGCGAACGCGCGATACTTCCTCAGTTTTCGGTTCCAATACCATCCCACAATCGCGAACAGACCGCCGTCGCCCGCTAGACGTATTGACCGCCTCATTGCACCCGAATCCACCGTAGCAGACTTCAACAAATCGAGGCTCAAATGCGTGGACCAACCGAGTCGCTCGATCTCAATTTCCCCGTTCCCAATTCTATAACCGCGCACCGCAAAAAAAGCCGTGGCTCCCATCACTAATAGTGGTCCCAGGATCAAACTCAGCCTCACAACCACAGGCATCTGTGCCGGTCGCGCAATCCCGGCCAGAACCAGGGCTATGGCCATCACTGCCACCAGCCCCGTGACTATTTTCACCGATCTGCCCCAGGGAGCGTTGAACGTGTTCTCCGCATTCATAAACCTCATCCTCACGCTTGGGACTTTGGGCTTTGGACTTTGGACATCCCCTGCTCCTCGGTCATTTGTCCCTGGTCATTGTCCATTACCCGCTTCTTCCGCTGTTGCACCGCCGATTTAAGCACATATTCGATCTGTCCGTTCACGCTGCGCAGTTCCTCCTGCGCCCAGGCTTCCAGCTCGCGCCAGAGTTTCGGGTCCATCCGAAGCAAAAAGCTCTTTCGCTCTTCCATTCAACTCAGGTGTAAAGCGTGCCCGTGTTCACCACCGGATGCACCTCCGATTCACTGCAAAGGACCACCAGCAAGTTGCTCACCATGGCCGCCTTTCGCTCTTCATCCAACTGGATCACCTGTTTTTCGGCCAATTCCCTCAATGCCATTTCCACCATGCTCACGGCTCCATTGACAATCTTTTGCCGTGCCGCGATCACCGCCTCGGCTTGTTGTCGGCGCAACATGACGCCGGCAATCTCAGGCGAATAGGCCAGGTGTGTCAGCCGCGCCTCGTCCACTGCCACGCCGGCTTTCGCCAGCCGTTCTTGCAATTCCGTCAGCAGCGCCTTCGATACTTCATCGACTCCGCTCCGCAACGTGATTTCGTTCTGCCCGTTCTCGTTCGCTTCCCCATGGTCATAGGCGTAGGTGCTGGCGAGATGCCGCACTGCCGATTCGCTCTGGATGCGCACGTAGCTCTCGTAATCCTGCACATCGAAAACCGCCTGCGCCGTGTCCTGCACCCGCCAGACCACCACGGCGGCGATCTCTATGGGGTTGCCGTTCTTGTCGTTCACTTTGAGCTTGTCCCCGTTCAAATTCCGCGCCCGTAAAGAGACCTTCAGCTTTTTGTTGAATGGATTGGTCCAGTGAAACCCATCCCGCCGCTCCGTTCCCTGGTACGCGCCAAATAGAATCAGCACATACGCCTGGTTCAGTTGCAACGTGAAAAACCCGCCCATCAATATCGCGGCCAGAACAATCATCCCCATCCCGCCGAAGAACTGCCATAACGGAAACTCCTGATGATTGTTCGCGTGGATTGCAGCGCGGACAACAACCGCAATCCCCCCGAACAACAACAGCAGTACCACCAACAACATCCCCCACCCGCTCGCAGTCGAAACCGACCTCTCTTGATTACCAGTTAGTTTTTCAGTGTTCATAGTTAGCTCCATCTCGAATTTATCAAAATGATATCATATTAATATCTATTGTCAAACACGACTTGGCCTCCAACTAGTTTGATTGCAACCCCCTCTCCGTCAGCCCCTTGCGGATTTTAATGCGCGGTACCTATCGCCGGCTTGACTACTGCCTTGGCGGCTTTGGTTTCCGCTTTGGCTGTTAAAATTTCCCGTGCCCGCTCCAAAGCGGCGTCCAGATGCGGACAGACGTTCTCCTCGCCCAACCGCTCGATAAATCCATCCTTCTGCATCGTGAGCAGCGGCTGTGTATGGGGCCCGCTCAAAACGAGTTGCCGGCCGCGCCGATGCAGCTTTTCAAAAATATCTTCCAACGCATTTAAGCCGGTCGCGTCCATCGCCAACACGCTTTGCATCTTCAGGATCAATACTTCCGGTTCCTGCTTCGCCCGTTTCAACGCGGTCTCCAACTTGTCCGCTGCCCCAAATAGAAAGGCGCCGAACACCCGATACACCAAAACGCCTTTTGGCACTTCCTTTCCAACCAGTGAATTGTGCGCCGCCTCAGCTCCCGACCGCTCGTCCACCGCGGTGATCTGCATCGTCTGCGACACGCGATTAATAAAAAGCACCGACGCCAAAACCATGCCCACCAGCACCGCCTTCGGCAAATCCGTCAACACCGTCAACGCAAACACCGCGAGAAACACCGCCGAATCGCTCTTGGGCCATTTCGCCAGCCGTCGGAATTGATGCCATTCCCCCATGTTGAAAGCCACCACCACCAGCACCGCGCTGAGGACCGCCAGCGGAATAAATTTGGCCATCGGTGCCGCTACCAGGATGATCACGAGCAATGTCAAGGCATGCACCATTCCGGCAATTGGCGAACGCGCGCCGGTGCGGATGTTCGTGGCCGTGCGGGCAATCGCGCCCGTCGCCGGAATGCCGCCGAACAGTGGACTGAAAATATTCGCCAGGCCTTGGGCGATCAGTTCCTGGTTCGAATCATGGCGGTCGTCAATCATCCCATCCGCCACCACCGCCGATAGCAATGATTCAATCGCCGCCAGCATCGCGATAGTTACCGCCGGTTCGAACAAATGTTGAATATGCTCCCACGACAAGCTCGGAAAATGAATCGCCGGCAATCCGGTGGGAATTCCGTGAAAACGGCTGCCGATAGTTTCGACATGCAGATCGAAAAGAACCACCGCCAACGTACCCCCCAACAGTGCGACGATGGATCCAGGCACACGCTTGCCCAGCCTCGCCGGCCACGTTTTGATCACCATCACCGAAAGCACCGCCAGCGCGACCGTGGGCCAGTGTATCGCGGGTAAATTCTCCATCAGCATCTTGATCTTGCCCACAAAGTCCGGCGGCACCTTTTCCACGTGCAAACCGAGAAAGTCCTTAATCTGCGTGCTGAAGATCAAAACCGCGATGCCGCACGTAAACCCCATCGTAACAGGAAACGGAATGAACTTGATCATCGCGCCCAGGCGGGCAAACCCCATGACCAGCAAAATAACCCCCGCCATGATCGTGCAGACATACAGGTTGTCGAGCCGCCCATCCGGGCAGTACACCACAATGATTCCCGCGACGATGCTCACAAACGCTCCCGTCGGCCCCCCAATTTGAACCCGCGAACCGCCCAATGCCGAAATGATGAACCCCGCCACCACGGCGGTAAAAATGCCCGCTTGTGGCGCAACACCCGAAGCAATGCCAAACGCCATCGCCAGCGGCAGCGCCACGATTCCTACCGTGACCCCCGCGATCAGGTCTGCCACCAAATCCTGCCGTGAATAGTTCTTAAGCGTATCCGCCAGTTTTGGGCGGAACGACCATTCCAATTTCATTTCAAAAAACGTCCAGGTTATTTAACCGACACTCCCCGATATTGGAGCAACACGGTGGAATTTCAAACATATTTGGAATCAAAGGCCACATCTCACTTTTTGGCATTGAATTGCTGCTGAATAGTAAACGCTTCCCGCATCGAGCGGATTTTTCCCACCCAAACGCCAGTCCCTCAAGCACTTGCGCTCATTTCCGGATCGGCCGTCCTACAGGACCTCCCGGGCCACAGAAAAAAGCTGCCTTAATTTACTTTGATTTTGTTTAATTTTGATTGGAGCTATCTCGGTTAGGGCGCGTCACTCCGTGCGCGCCGACGACGGGCAGAGGACTGCCCGCCCTACCGGGATAGGTTCTTAATTCCTCCGACTCCTGCGGCCTGATTTTCCACGCTCCTCCTGCGCTCTGCGGCCGCCCTATGCGCGTTTCGATTTTCAGGGCGGATTATCTGGAGCTTGGTATTTGGTGTTTACCGCTCCCTCACTCCCGCACCGGAACCCTCTTTAACAATTCCAGCAACTCGCGCGCCCCACCCACGGCGCAAATCTTTTCCACTAATCCCGCCTCCTTTGCAATCCGCGCCATGCCCGAAACCAGCTTCAAATAACCCATCGCATCACTGTCCGGAACCGCGTTGAGAAAAACCAACCGCACTCGCGAAGAGCCATCCCAAGCCAACGGCGCTACCGCCCGGCCCATTGCGAATTGCAAACGCGGACAAGCCGTCGAGCGGACATGAGGAAATGCCGCGCCCGTCCCGCCCAAATCCATCGCCGTGCTCATCTGCTCCTCCCGTTCCAAGGCCATCCGGGCAAGTTCCTCCCCGTTCCAGGCGGTGTCGCTCGATTGAAATGCCTGGCTCAGTTCCTGAATCGCGCCAGTCATGTCGCGCGCCTGAAGTTGCGGAACGATCAAGGCTTCGCTCGTGAAGTCCGCCAGCGTGAAACTTGCTCTTGGCGCGGCGGCGCTCATTACCGGGGAACTTCGGTGGGCATGGTTGCCGCCGCTTTGCTTTCGGCAAACGGATATTTGAACTGCGCCACATAACCCTGCGGCACCGGATGCCCTTCAATGCCATACCCGCTCGGCCAGCGGTCCTGCGGCAGGAAATAGGTCCCGAACAAACGATCAAAAAGCGGAAAATGAATCGAGAAGTTCACATCAATCGCTTCCGCCTCAATCCCGTGATGCCAATGATGAAACCGCGGCGTGACCAGAAATCTCTCGACGACCGGAAAACGCCAGCCCAGGTTCGCATGCACGAAGGTGGAATAAAGGTACACCAGAAAGATGTAGCTGTGCATCGCCGTGTCGCTGAACCCCAGCACGTACATCGGGATCACCGTCATGCTGCGCAACGCGAAGATTTCGAGAAAGTGCATCCGCGCGCCCGCCATCCAATCCATGCTCCTGGCCGAATGATGCACCGCATGGAATTTCCACAGCCACGGAACGCGATGAAACGCCCGATGCACCCAGTATTGCACCAGGTCGGTGAGAAACATGATCGCCACAAACTGCACCACGAATGGCAGAGCGCCCACCCACGTTCTTAATTGCGCCAGCGACGTCACCGCGAGAATCGATTTCGCCGGCGCGAACGTCAGATACGTCAGCACCTGCACCATGAGGCTGCTCACCAGGTAATAAAACAAATCCTCCCGCCACTCCTCGCGAAAAATGGGCTGGTCCTCTTTTCGCGGGAAGATGCTCTCGATAGGAATGAACAAAAGTCCCGTGAACAGCACGTTCAGGACAAACCAATCCAGCCCGAAATACACCGACGTCCCATTCGGCACCACGCCCGTCGCCCGCGACCCGCCCAGCATCGCCGCCAATAATGTCGCGGAAATGCCGCACGTCCCCAGGATTTTCCCCGGCCGCAACGCCAGGCTCAACGCCGACAACCCAAACGCCGCCAGCAGCAAAACACGCAGCCCAAGCCGGAACCAGGTGTTTCCCTCCAACCCGCGCGCCTCCGGCATCGAGAACAATGTCGGCGCTCGAAACGAGATCACGAGCAACAAACCGCCGACCCCAAACATGAATCCCAGCACGCCGCTGATCCAACCGCTTCCGAACCGCCGCAGCGCCGGCGGCGCTTCCAATTCCCCGCGAATCTTAAGCCTGGTTTCGTGGATTTTCTTCATGCTGCCCAAATGTAGCAGCCGTCCTGCCAATTTGGCGGCTACTCCTTCTTCGCTACCTTCACTTCCAAATGTAAATCGCGCAGTTGCTTTGGTTCCACCGGCGCGGGCGAATCCGTCATCAGATCCGTCCCCTTCGCTGTCTTTGGAAACGCAATCACGTCCCGGATGCTCGGTGTGCCGCACAGAATCGCGTTGAGCCGATCGAATCCAAGCGCAATCCCGCCATGCGGCGGCGCGCCGTAACGAAAGGCTTCGAGCATATAACCGAAGCGCGCCTTGACCATCTCGGACGGAATCTGCAACACCTGTTCGAAAATCGTCTTTTGCACGTCCGGTTGATGGATTCGAATCGACCCGCCGCCGAGTTCGACGCCATTCACGACCACGTCATAATGCTGACCGCGCACCTTCTTCGGATCGCTGGTGAGAAATTGCACGTCCTCCGCCACCGGCGCGGTGAAGGGATGATGGCTCGAATACCAGCGGTTCTGTTCCTTGTCAAAACTGAGCAGCGGAAAATCCACCACCCAGAGGAAATCAAAACGGTCCGCCGGAATGACGAGCTTCCCCTGCTCTTTCAAAACGTCGGCACAATAGAGCCGGATTTTGCCCAGAATTTCACAGGCGTTCAGCCATTGGTCGGCGGCGAACAAAATCAAATCGCCTTCCTCAATCGCCAGCTTCTGCTTGAGCGCGGCTTTCTCGCCCTCGTTGAAGAATTTCACGATGGGCGATTTCCATTCGCCGCCTTCAACCTTGATGAAGGCCAGGCCTTTCGCGCCAAAACTCTTGGCGTACTCCGTCATCGTCTCGATTTGGCCTTGTGTCGCGCCAGCGAGTCCTTTTGCATTGATCGCTTTGACGACGCCGCCATTCGTCACCGCGCCGCTGAACACTTTGAAAGTGCTTGCGCGAAATTCTTCGGTGAAATCCGCCAGTTCCATCGCAAACCGTGTGTCCGGCTTGTCGATGCCGTAACGGTTCAGCGCTTCGACGAACGAGAGCCGCTTAAATGGCGTCGGAATCTCCATGTTCAGCGCCGTCTTCCACACCCGTTTAAGCAAGCCTTCCACAAGCGCGTAAATGTCCTCGCGCTCGATGAACGACATTTCGACGTCGATTTGCGTGAACTCGAGCTGGCGGTCGGCGCGCTGGTCTTCATCGCGATAGCAACGCGCCAATTGAAAATACTTCTCCACGCCCGCGACCATCAGGATTTGCTTGAACTGCTGCGGCGACTGCGGCAGCGCGTAAAACTTCCCCGGCTCCCGCCGGCTCGGAATCAGAAACTCGCGCGCGCCCTCCGGCGTGGACTTGAACAACGTGGGCGTCTCCACCTCCAGAAATCCTTGCTCGTCAAAATACACGCGCGTCGCCGTGGCGACCTTGCTGCGCAGGCGGAGATTGCGGGCCATCTCCGGCCGGCGCAAATCCAGATAACGGTATTGCAACCGCAACTCCTCGTTCACCTTGGCCGCAACTTCCGGGTCATCCACCGGAAACGGCAGCACCTCCGCCATGTTCAATACTTCCAGCGCCGAAACGCCCACTTCCACCTCGCCGGTGGCAATCTTCGGATTGTTCGTCCCCTCGGGACGATGGCGGACCTTGCCGGTGACGGTGATGACGCATTCGCTGCGCAACGCCGCTGCGCGCTCGAACAGTTCCTTGGGCAAATCCGAAGGATCGAACACCGTTTGCGTGCGTCCCTCGCGGTCGCGAATGTCGATAAAAATCAGTCCGCCCAAATCACGGCGGGAATGCACCCAGCCGCTCAAAACCACCGTCTGCCCGATGTGCGCCGGGCGAAACTCGTTACAATGATGCGTACGTTTCATGGATAAATATTCCAACGCGAAAGGACAGTGTGCTGCCAAACCAGCCGCAATTCAAAGGGAAATTTTACGCGGTAATAATAAGAACAGGGTGCCGCTCGGGAGGCGGCGCATGGGAGTTTTCCTGAAGCTCGGTTTGGCCTTTCGTCTTTGTGCCCGGACCCGCTCCGAACTGATTTTGACCCGTTCAAACCCGCCCAAACCCGTTCAAACCCGGTTTGAAAGCGAGTCTGACCCGTTCCACTAACGCCTCTTTGCGGGTGTCGAGGCACTTGTTCACTTCGGCCTGCCGGTTCGGGTTTCGGGCTTGGGATTTCCCCTCGGGCTTCAAATCTATCCAACATGCCGCGATCCTCGCACACCGATTGGCCAAGGTCCAACCACTGTGTCATACAGTGACCTATCGTGACACAACCTTTTTTCCTCTCAACCCTCTGAGCGCTCTCCGTCTTTTCCCGCCCGAGCTTCTGAACGGCGACAGAGCTGCTCTTGCGCGAAGAAGAGCCTGCTCTCCATTGGCTTTGCCAAGACGCTTCGAGCCTGCCGGTTCGGATTTTGGGAGCGCGGGTCTGTGACCCGCAGGAAGCCTGAGCGCAGGACCAATGCGGTGAATCCAATTCGCCTTATGCAGGCAGGCCTGCTGCGGCTCTCGGAGCCGCGCTCCGCCCGAAGGTCACGGCCGGGCCCGCGTGCTTGCCGGACGCACCGGAATCGGCACGTTGCAAACGTCGATCCGCCCCGCCGCGACATGAAACCATTCTTCGTGCCGGTTGCGACGCGATTCAATCAAGGCTTGGAAGGTTGGCGTGTCCGTCCGAATAATCTCCAATTCCGTGCGCTCGGCAACGGGAACGTCCGCCGCGACCTGGATGGCTTTGATCGGAAGCCGCTGCTCGGCCTTCTCGTAAAAGCCAAGCGCTCCGGTGCCGCGGGGCAAGACCGTAAGTAATTCCATCCCCTGCACCACCCGGCCCAGCAGCGTGACGTTCCGATCCAATTGACGCGGCGCCTGGCCAATCACCACATAGAGTTCCGTGCCGCCTCCGCTGTCGGTTGGATTATCACGGCCCGCACCGACCATCCCATAACAATGCACCAGCCACATCTTGCCGCTCTTCGGGTCGCGCGCCACGGGGAAGCCGCCCGAAAAGCCCACCTCGGGCGCATAAACGTCCCCATCCGGCAAGCGCGTAAAAGGCAAAGCTGGATCCAGCGCGCGCTCAAACTCAGCCGGCAATGTTCGTTTGGCATGGAGGATCTGGCGCGCCCGATCCGGCTTCTCAGCCTCGGGATCGCCCCACTGCACCACATAATTCTCCTGCACTCGAAGAATCGCCAGCCCATCGAAGTAATGTTCCCGCGCCAGAGCCTTCACATTGGCCACATGATTCGAGGCAAAGTCAGGCGCCAATTCAATCACCACCCGCCCGCGAGGAAGCTCCAGGTAGAGCGTGTTCTCCGGATCCAGCAAACGCCAGTCCGTGGATTTCGAGGCTGCCAGGACATCGGCCATGCTCGGATGCTTCGGTTGGGAAACGTCCGCGGCAAAAACAGCGGCTGCGGAAAACAAAGTTATGGCGAAGATCCAATATTTTCGGAAGCACATGGTCAGAGTATGGCAGAGCGGCGCAAGGGAATCCAGCAGCGAAGGAATTAATGGCCCCGCAAAGCACCGCTTTCGATTGCCAGGACGCTCGGACCTTCTCCCCAACGCTTAATCGCCCGCCAATTGCACACACATCAACTCGCGCGCATCGCGCAAATAAAGCCTTCCATCCGCATACGCCGGATTACAAAATGTCTTCCCGCACAACTGCGCCGCGCCCTTCTCCTTGAACTCCTGCGGATCAGCCGCGAACAGCACGATCTGCCCGCCATCCGTCAGCGCCAGGATATTCCGCCCCAGGACCACGAACGACGCGTAAGCGTGATCACCGGCGCTGCTGATGTAACCATCCTTGGACCAGGCTTGCTTCCCCGTCCTGATCTCCACGCATACAAAGTTCTGCGCCGGGCCCAGGCCGTACAAATAGTTTCCCACAACAACCGGGCTCGAAAAGTTCATGGTCGAATCTTTGCTCAACCAGGCGCGGTCGGCCCGCCAATTCTCTCCTTCCCGCGAAATCTTGATGCCCGTCAGCCCAATCTGGTGCGAGGATACCACTACGATATCCTCGAACACCACGGGCGTCGTCACATGCCGGGCGTAGGTCGTCTTCATTGGAAAACGCCACAGCAATTTGCCATCGCCTGGGGCCAGGCCGATCACGCCATCCACCGTGAACACGATCACTTGCCGGGTGCCGCCAATCGTGGCCATGATGGGAGCGGCGTAGCCGGCCTGGTCGTTTTGCGATTTCCAAATCACCTTGCCGTTGGCCTTCTGAAAGCAAACCTCGCTTTCGCCATTCGTCCCGCCCACGTTCGCGAACAATCGGTCGCCGTCGATCAACGGAGAACCGTCATTGCCGTGCCGCGTCGCGCCTTGGGCATTGCCTTTTTCGCCAATGAAAATGGCGCTGAAGTCCGTGGTATAATTGACGTCCCAAATGGCGCTGCCGTCCGCCGTCGAAATGCACCGCAACTTCCCCTTCATGGACTGGGCGTAAATCCGTCCATCATTCACCAGTGGTGTGCAGCGCGGCCCGGCCGGCCCCTGGTGATCGCCCACAGCCAAATCGATGGCCGCCCGCCAGAGTTCCTTGCCATCACCTGGGTCCAGGGCATGCACCGTCTCCTGCCCGTCCGAATTATCGGCATAAAACACCTTGCCGCCCGCCACCACCGGCGACGCAAAACCATCGCCAATTTTTATTCGCCAGAGAATCTTGGGTTCGGCGGGCAAATTAGTCGGCACTGCCACACCACTGGAAACATGCCCCGTGCGATCAGGCCCACGCCACTGCGGCCAGTCCTCAGCCGAAGCGAAGAGCGAAAAGAGCAAGGCGGCCAGCAGCGGAATGGCGGGAGAACGCATGGCGCAGAATTCATCCGAAAAGCGTTCGACCGGTCAAGAGAGAAAGGGCCATTACCCATTCCCTCCCGCCCACTTGGGCGGGTTCTTCAGATGGTAGAGCATCTCCCCGGCTTTCCGGACCAGCAGCACACCTTCGCCTTCTCGATCCGCATAATCCTCGATGCGGATACTTCCGGGGTCGCGGTAGCCCAGATTGATTTGCCGGCATTTTGCCTCAGGGATTTGTGTCGCCAGCGTAACCTTCGCGCGGCCTTTTTCCACGCCATTCTCATAAGTGCCAATCCCCCAAACGTGCGCCGAGTGCGCCAGCACGCCCCAGGGATAATGCTTAAACTTGTCCCACTGCTTGAGAAAATAATCGCGGCAATGGTAACCGATCTCTTCGATGACCTTGCCGTGGCTCACGCAAATCTCAGAAATGTGCGGCGCGTAAATGATCAGTTCGCCGCCGTCGGCCAGCACCGGCTCGAGTTTGTACATGCATTTTCCAGCGGTCCAAACCTCGTCATACATTTCCGGCGCACAGGAGAGAATCGTGTGAAACGGCCGGTCTTTGTAGGTGATGTGAATCTTCCGGGACACTTCGCTGGCCGCGTCCCAGGCGCTTTCCGGAGAACCGGCCACCAATGCCGACAGGTTTTTGGAGGGATCGACCACCATGCAGAAACAAAGCTTGTCGGCCTTGACCATCGCGCCGGCGCGATCCACCACTTTGCGAACCGGCGTCCACTTGTTGCCGATGATCATCGGATTGGTCACCACCGCGCCCAGCCAATGGAAAAAATTCAAAATCTCCGGCCCGCCCACACCCGGGAAAAGATATTTGTTGCCGCCGGAAAACCCAACCACTTCGTGCGGAAAGACCGGCCCGATGATCATCACCTGGTCGTATTCGAACACCAGTCGGTTGATCTCCACCGGCACGTCCATGGCGAACAGCCCGTTCGTAAGTTCGGAAATCTCCGCGGCGGGAATCACGCCGATTTTCGTGAGCGCTTCGGAATTGTTCCAGGCGTGATTGAAAAAGCGGACCTGCCCGTATGCCGCCCGCCGTTCGGTTTCGGAAATTTCGAGCCGCTTGCAGATGGCGGCTTCGCTCATGGGTTGATGAGTTCCCAACGCCACCAACACGTCGAATGATTTTGTCACCGATGCGATTTGCCGGTGAAGCGATTGGAACAGCAATCCCACCGGCGCCGTCCTCGTCCCGTCCGGAACGATCAGCAAAACCTTCTTGTTGCGATAATCCTTGGCCGGGCAAGCCTGCGCCATGACCTCGGCGACCTGCTGCGGCGTGACACTGCCGCCCGCCGGGGCAATTTGGGAAATCGTTTTGTTCACGCGATTCAGTTTAAGCCATCCAACACGAATTTGCCACGATAATGAGCAGGGCGAGCGGCGGGCAGAGGACTGCCCGCCCTACCTCCATGCGGGCAAGTCACTCGATGTATTCGCTCTGCTAAATCGTCTGCGCCAGAAACCCGCCATCGACACGTATCTCCGTGCCGGTCACAAAGCTGCTGGCCTTTGGGCTCGCCAAAAAAATTGCCGCGCCCACCAACTCCTCCGCCTTTCCGAATCGCCCCATCGGCGTGTGGCCGAGGATTGCAGCCGCGCGCGCCGTGGGCGTCCCGTCCTCGTTAAACAACAGCTTGCGATTTTGCTCCGCGGGAAAGAAGCCGGGAATCAGCGCGTTTACCCGCACGTTTTTCGGCGCCCATTCCCGCGCGAGAAACTGCGTCAAGCTGATGACCGCCGCCTTGGAGGCCGAGTAGGCGACGACGCGCGAAAGTGGGATGCCCGAGGAGACGCTGCCGAAATTAATGATGCTACCACGCCCGCGACCAACCATTCCCGGGCCAAATTCCTGACAGGGCAACAGCACTCCGCCCACCAGGTTCAACTCGAAGTTCCCCTGCCAATCCGCCAGCTCGATCTGCTCAAATTTGCGATCGGCCGTCACCGTGGTCTTGGGATCGTTGCCGCCCGCGGCATTGGCCAGAATGGTTGGATGCCCCATGGTCTTCTGGATTTCCTGGTGGGCGGCGCGCAAACTCTCACGCGACATGGCATCGACCGCGAAAAATTTCGCCTCGCCGCCTTGGTCCTGAATGCGTTTGACACACGCACCGCCCCGCTCGGCACTGCGGCCCAGCACCGCGACCTTGGCTCCCGCCTCGCCAAACCCTTCGGCTACCGCTCCGCCCAAGGCCCCGGTTGCGCCGATGACCACAGCGACCTCGCCCGACAAATCAAATAATTTCATAGTTGTGCCGGCGATCATACAGAGTCCGCGGGAAAGCGCCAGTGGACGAATGCACGAAAATGCCCGGGATTTACAGTGCCCGGGCCCTGCCAGGAAAGATTCCTGGTCAAGACACCTTCTTCGCAGCTGTGTCGGGCTCGTTTGGCTTTGGGCTGAGCAGATTGATGCGGTTTTCGGGAGCCACCTTTGGAATCTTCGACAACAACGCTTTATACTGCCGGTCTGGATACTTCAAGGCCGCTTTCCGGATCAACGGATACAAAGCTTGCGGCGGCCATTCTCCGAGCTGTTGGTAAGACCATTTTTTCTCGCCTAACGCGAACGGCACCAGGTAATCGAGGGCGGTGGAAATACTCCGCCCATCCGGCGTTCGGAAATGCCACAAATCAACCCCCACGTCATCGCCGAGCGCAGCCAGCAGCATCAAGCCGCCTAAATTGCCGGTGCTGTAGCTCCAGGCTTTTGTGCGCACCAACTCGAGTGGCTGGCGGCCATCCGGTTCGATTTGCAACGCGATGCGCTTCTGCCGCGCCGTGTTTAAAATCTCCACCGCCAAATCGGTCTTGCCCAAGAACAAGGCGAACGACACTGCCTGAACATCGTAATACGTACCGTGGTTGTTCTTCGCCGCGCTTTCGGCACGGCCATTCGCGCTCTCCTGCATCCATTGCAAAAACTGGGTGAACCACTCCTTCAAACCACGATCATCCGCCGCTGTCCAGGCGTGCGAACTCTCCAGCAAACCAATCGCATCCACCACGCGCGTCAAACTCCGGCTCTCGATCAAACCAATGCCCCGCCCCGTATTAAGGCCGCTCACCGACTGCGCATATTTCAGGTTGCTGTTCATGCGCGTGTCGGGCGCCAGAAACCAGATGCGCAGCATCTCCGCAGCCTTCGCCGCATAAGCCTCGTTCCCGGTGAAAAAGTACGCCAGGGCCAGCGTCTCCACCCGGCCGGCCATTTCATCCATTGTCCGGTGATCAGGAATCTTTCCGATTTCAGGATTTCGTTCGCCATCACGGCGAATGTAAGGCAGGCCGTTCGAGGAATTCGGATCGGGCCAGAAGTAAGGCGCCATGCTCATGTAATCGTGCTTGTCCCCGCTGGGTGGCGTCATTTTCTTGTTCACGATGGAGAGTGGCGCAGCCGACAGAGCGTCGTCCGCCTCGCGCTGGAGGGCGCTTAGCGCCGGCGCGAGATTGGTATCGCCAGACCGAAGCCGCTCGCGGGCCGATTGCATAAATTGGCTGTCGAGCAGGAAAACTCGCGGCAATCCGGAAGCCGCCATTTGAGTGGCCGCTCCCAGAGATGCGGTCGCAACCAGAAACGCAGTTGAAATGAGCGCCAAAATCTGTCTGTTAATTTGTTTCATTTCGAGGTTTCGGTTAACAACCCGTTCGCGCCATTGGATTCATGTATGGATTTGTAACATTTGGAGCGTGTTTTGACCATAGAACAAACGTCGGGGGCTGACAGGAGCAAAGCTCCTTTCGGGCCGGGTTCCCCCTGTTTTCCTCCGGATTTGGGCTTTAACTTCGCCTTTGTCCCTTGACGAGGGTGGAATTCCACTATACAGATGATGTGTAACAGGCGGATAAGAACAAACAAGCTTCATTAATAGCGCATGGTCGGACCGACGAAAAAGCAGCAGCAGGTGCTGGATTTCATTTTGAAATGTCAGCAGACGGAGGGAGTCACGCCCACGGTGCGGGAGATCGCCGCGCATTTCGGATGGCGCAGTCCGCGGTCGGTATCGGACCACCTGGACGCATTGCGGCGGAAGGGGGTTTTGGGTGGCGAACCGAAACTGGCGCGGTCATTGCAGGTGGTTTCCCCGGTGGCGTCGTTGCGCAAGCGGGTGGTGGATATTCCGGTTTTTGGGTCGATTCCGGCGGGGTTGCCGATGGAACGGCAGCAAGAAGCCAGGGGCTGCGTCACGGTGGATGTGGGGACGCTCGGATTCAAGCCCACGCCGCGCACGTTTGCGCTGGAGGTGCGGGGGGATTCGATGGTGGGCCGGCACATCCTCGATGGCGACGTGGTGGTGGTGGAGCACGGGCAGACGCCGCGCAACGGCGACGTGGTGGCGGCGTTGATCGACGGGGAAAGCACGCTCAAGACTTATGTGACGGACAAAAAGAAGCCGCACCTGAAGGCGGAAAACCCGCGTTATCCCAGGCTAATTCCAGCCGGTGAACTGATGATTCAAGGGGTGATGGTGGCGTTGATTAGGAGGATGAAGGCTTGAAAAGCTCCAAGCTCCAACATCCAACGTCCAGAAAAAACCCAATGGGAAACATTCGGAAAAGTCCGCTTGCATCCATCCCATCGCACGCATGAGCATCCTCGAACTTCAGAAACAACTGTTGCCAGTTCTTCGCCGCGGCGATCTCGCCCAATGTGAGCGCACGGTTACCGCGCAGCTTGCCACATTGCCGCGCTCACCGTTCCACATCATTCTCGACCTTTCCATTACGACAGAACCAGAAGCGGTCGCCGCCTGGTTTGACGATTTCTTCCTGCAGCAGGACGCGCGTTTCAAGATTGGCGCGGCCTACACCGAGATGAATGATTTTTGCGTTAATCCTGATCTTTGGTTTTGCAATGCTTTCGCCTATAAACAGTATGGCGGTCATGACGACTACGATTGGCTTTCAAATTGGCAGTCTGAGGATTCAGGCAGCATCGCCATCGAAGGACTTGAGCTGTTACAAGAAATTTACGCCAGCGCTGCGTTTCGCGACAGGCAGTTCTCCGACGCTTGCACCCTTACCGATCTCCTGGTGGTTATCAAGTTTCAGGACCTGATTCGAAGAGCGGTCCCGCATATGCAGGAGATGCGTTTTCCGCTGCTGGCGACTGCGCACGATTACGATTTCATTTATGAGGCTCGACGAGACTCCTGACAGTTGTTTCCCAGGTAGTCCATCAGTGAAAGCGGGCCACACCTCGAAAGTTTTCGGGGCTTTGCGCTCCCCAGTGATTGAAGCATTGCATCCAACAATACTTGCCTCTGGCGTGGAAGGGCTGGATCGGTTAGGTTGGGAGGTGTTTGCGGTTGGACGGACTTGATTTTACGGCATGCATAATGTTACCTCAGTTGAACTGAAACGCGATTGCGAGGTGATCCAGATTCCACTGGGCGCAACGGTCACCCTGCCGGCGGGCACAGCGGTCGATATTACTCAAACGTTGGGCGGCACTTATACCATCCATGCCAAAGGGGGATTGTATCGGGTGGCAGCGAAGGATGCCGACGCGCTGGGGCTGGAGGTCACGGCGGCGAACACCTCGGGCAATGAAGCCAAGTCCGAAGGGCCGGTGGATGAGAAGTTGGTGTGGGAGACGTTGAAGACTTGTTACGACCCGGAGATTCCGGTGAACATCGTGGATTTGGGGCTGGTGTATGACCTGCACATCGAACCGTTGCCGAACGGGAACAGTCTGGTTTCAGTGAAGATGACGCTGACCGCGCCCGGATGTGGGATGGGCGCAACGATCGCCGGAGATGCCCAGCAGAAAATCCTTTATTTGCCCGGAGTGGAGGAAGCGGTGGTGGAGATCGTCTGGGACCCGCCCTGGCATCAATCGATGATCACCGAGCAGGGGCGGAAGATTTTGGGGCTGGAATAGAAAGAAAGGTGGAGCTGTCTTTATGTCCGCAGAGCTGGAGTTCTGCGCTCCGTCCCGATGGCTGATATGAGGCATTACGACATTATTCATTATCACGGTTGACAAAGCCTCCGTATATTCTTACGTTTTGCGCTGCCCTGGATGGGGTCGTAGCTCAGTTGGTAGAGCACCACAATGGCATTGTGGGGGTCAGGGGTTCGAATCCCCTCGGCTCCACCATCCGTTTCTCAAGGATTTCCTCAATGTTCTCGCGAGTTTGATTGCGATATTCGGTCATGCCGAGTTCTTGGAACTGATCTGCCGGGACGAAGTCAACGTACGCCAGCAGCGGCTGATGGAACGCCGCACCAAGGCGGCTGATTTCCACGGCCTGAAAACGCTGGAGGACTTCGACTGGAGTTTTAATCCGGCCATCCACCGCAAAGACATTTTTGACCTGGCCGGCGAGCATCTCTTTGAAGTGATCATGCGCCGCTATGAAAACCGGTCCACCATCATGACCAGCAACCGGCTGCCGGAGGACTGGCACATTACATTGGGAGGCATTCCGTTATTTTGCCAAAAGAGTTTATTTCCACAATGTTTTCAAATAATTGGCAAGTTCCGCTTTGCCCAGGGTTGTTACCCGTTACTGTTACCAGTGACAGATTTGGCTCCATTGGGCCGCGAATACAGTCCATGGTATTCTCGTCTAATCTGCTGGTAGCTTGAAGCCGATGCCTAACGAGAGCACTGGAGCGGAAGAGTGCGAGCCACCTCGTTTGTCAATGCGTGCACGAGATCGTCGGCATCGCTCGGTTCTGAAGCGAGAACTTTTGCGAACATCAAATTGAATAGGAACACTTGGATTGATAATTGTCCGGCCTGTGAAGAAATTCTCTTGAAGTTTTTCTTTAAGAAGTCATTCATCCCTGAAGACCCTGTTCGCGACGGTTGGTCTGGAGTGGAGGCATATTATTGCGCAGGGTGTGACAAGCTTCTGATTGTGGTCGGCTTTGACGCGGAAGACCGTGAGACGTTTTGGGTTTCACGGTCTGTTTCAGGTGACTTCACGATTCCCAAGGCTCTAACTGGACGCAGCCACCCTTGTTACAAAGTACAAGCCATCGAATCCAAGGCGATGATGTTTGCGTCGGGTTTTGCGAAATGGCGTCAAATTCGTTCGGAGATCGGCCCCCGGCGCAAGCTTGATGATCCACGTTGGACGCTCGCTATCTCTGACGCGCAGGTGGGTATCCCCACGATCATCACCGTCCTGAGCGAATGGCTTACCAATACCAAATCCGGCAAGGTGACGTCGCAAGAGGAGGACTCCGGCGAACACTTGATTCATATCGAGTTCAGTGAAAAGGCCAGAGCTAGATACATGGTGGACCGATTGATAAGGAAGTTCGATCTAACCAATTGTTCAAAATTATATCACTACAATGAGGGCCGCCGATACTTGTAGAAGCCCTAAAGTCGTTCCGGCCAGGTGCCAGCGTCTGCGACTACGGTGGCGGGGAGAGATCCCTGGGGGGGCTGGCTTCGCCTGGCTGTTTTTGCAGTGACCGGTGACAGAACCCGGGGGATTTGGTTGCGGTTGCGTACACAAAAAAACCGCCATTGCGATCAAGCAACGGCGGCTTTTTGTAAGCTGCCCAGCACCCGCGGCGCTCCGGCTTAGTTGCCGACGGGGCCAATGATGACTGTCTCTGTGCCGAGGCCAGTCGCGCTGATCGTGCCGCTGGCAACGAGCGGGTTGCCTTGAGAATCACCGCTTCCGAAGACTTGGGCGTTGATCTTATCGACCTGGGTTACGCCCTTTTTGCTCACGGAGGTGTGGAGGGAGATGCTCGTGAGGCCCGACAAATTCAGGTGCAGGCTCAGGCCCGGGAAACCTTGCTCGTCCTGGAGCACAAAACCGTCAACACTGTAATCAACAGCGGTGGCAGCTCCTGTCTTGGTATTAAACGAAACGCTGCCCACGTCATTGCCCGGCTGGTGCACAAAGTACGGGCTCACATCGACGGCGAGGTTGCCATCGCGGACTTGGACGATCCAGGCGTCGAGGTCGTTGGTGGGCGTAAGCAGGAACAGGCCAGCGTTCGTTGAGAACGCATTGCCAGTGGACGCACCCAGGGCCTGAATGATGCTGCTGGTGTTGATTTTCAAGGTCTGCACACTCGTAGTGATCGTGTTCTTGTTCGTGGTTGTGCCGCCTTGCACGACAGCAGTCAGGTTGAACGTCAGGGAGAGCAGTTCGTCGGTCTGCTCCTGACCAAAGGTAACTTGGGTGAGTCCCGCCAACAAGATGGCGGCCAGGGAGGTGATTCTGAATAGGTTTTTCATATTGCCATTTTTTCTTTTCGGGTCGCCGGTTTGCAGATCTCGCGCGATGGCACGAGGGCTGATAACTGGCTACGGTCTTCCACTTTTAAGCGTTAGGGTTGTCTGTCAGGCATCCCATGATTTTAGGATCATCGCGCCCGATTGGCCTGCGCTGGCTCGGCTCTTGCACCGCCAATCACGAGTCCAAGAAGCATACACGGTGCCAACCCCTTTGTCTCAAATCCGAACCTCCAGACTGAGTCAGCAAACGGAAATATCACCTTTCATGAAGAAAACAAGCTGACTGTCCATCATTTGGCTTGCGCGAAACAATTGGACACTGTCTCACTCTGAGACAGAAACCCATTGTTACACGGCCCATTCGATGGGTTTGGCAACCTGGAGGCTGCCCCGGCGCTGCTGCGTCCTAGGGAACCCAGAGTCGATAGAAACGGCGCATCCCATTGCCTGGGCTCGCGTCAATGAAGATAACGGAATTCGTAGCCGTATTCGTGGCAACGGAAGTCCATTGTAGAAGATTGCTTGAAGTTTGAAGCACGGACGTTTTGGTGACGCCAAACGCCGCGATGGACATGGTGCCGTTGAGGTTCCGAACCGGAACGCCAAGCGTCAGCGGCGGCGGGGCGGCAATGACCGCAATCCGGAAAAAGCGCCGCGGAAAGTTTCCCTGGGGTATGTTGGTGAAGCAGTTGGTAAACGAGGCGTTCGTGAGCACCGCCAGGCTGGTCCATTGCACCAGATTCGTGGAGGCTTGCAGGGTGTAGGTCCGGCCCGGATAACAGGTAAAGGCGATCGCCAGCTGGTTCGAGGCATATAGCCAGGGCGACCCCGACAAAATGAACGGCGAGCTGGTTTGCGCGAGTTGAGGAATGTACACCCCGGCAGCCTCCAGGGCGGCAAGGACGACTGCATTGGAAGATCCGGGGCTGAAATCCAGACCGTTGTCCTGGAGATCAACCGAGACCAGGTTCTTCAAGCCAAGCAGCGGTCGCAAATCCCGGACTTCGTCGTGAGCGAAGCTGATGGACTGCAATTGTGGCAGGTTGGTCACAAAGGAAAGATCCTGAATCCCGGTTCCGTCCAGGTCCAGGACTTCCAAACTTGTCGCCCCAGCCAGGCTGCCCGCGTTAGTGATGGCATCGTAGCTGACGTCAAGAAACGTCAGGTTGGTTTCGACCGCCAGCGGTGAAACATCCCGGATGCCGGTATTTCTCAAGGATAAAACGGCCAACTGCGGCAACGTGCTGGCAAACGCAATATTGCCAAGCGGATTATTATCCAGGATCAAGGTTTGCAGTGTGCTCCAGTTCGCCATCGGCGAAGCATCGTGGATAAAGTTATCCGAAAAGTCCGCGTACCCCACGTTAATCGCCGGCTGCAGGCCATCGATGCTCGCAATGCCCAGGTTTGCGTCATACAGATACTGGAGATTGCGTATGTCATACAAAGTAATCGGATCCACGGGTTTTCCGAGAATGCCCCGCAACATTGCCTGCAAGGCCGGATCTGGAATGACCACCGGTTTATCGGCAATGACCTCGATGCTGAAAGTCATGCTGTTCGAGACGCCGAGCAAATCCTTAACGCCGATGGTCACGTACACGATGCCCGTCTGCCCCAGGCTCGGCGTGACCACCAAAGCCAGGCTGTCGCAAAACCCGGCCACTGCCAGACCGGAATCAGGGATTACAGCTTGGTTCGAGGATTTGACCGAAACCGCGAGGGTGCAAGGATCCGAATCCGAGTCGCTTATGAAAAACGGCATCGGGGGCGCAGTTGCATTGGGGGGAATCAATTGAAATATGATGGGCGTGATAGTCGGCGCAGACTTGTTCTGGTAGGAGATAATGACCACGTTCCGAATCGCCAAGGCATCAAGGACTTGCTGCGCCGCGGATCCGGCCGTCAGGTCCAAAGAGTTCAAGCTTACATCCAGCCTCGTTAGATTGGTCATGCCCAGAAGTGGCGTCAGGGACTGCAGCAAATTCTGCCCCAAATCCAAAGCCACCACCGAGGCGATGCTGGACAACGTGCTGACGTCGGTAATTTGATTGCCTCGAAGGTTCAGGTCCGTCAGCAAAGGGAACCCGGTGAGCTGGACGATATTTGAAAGCTTGTTGTAAGAAAGGTTCAGGCGGCCGAGTTGCGTCAGCGGAGGCAGGAATGCAAGGTTGGTAATCCCGTCGCTTTCCAAATCCAAATCGGTGAGATTCGTGAGCGTCCCGAGTGCTTCCACGTGCTGGAGGGAGGCGGAGTTGAAACCGATTTGCAACGACGCGAGCCGCCGCAGACCGGCCAGCGGAGAAATATTGGAGACGTGGTTCAGACTGAGATCGAGCTGGACGAGGTTGGTAAGGGCCGCCAGCGAGGAAATATCCTGCAACGCATTTTGATCCATGTCCATCACCATCAGGCGCGCAAGATTGGTCGCGAACTGACAGTTGGTTAAAGCGCAGTTCTCGGCATAAAGTTGAGTAAGATTGGTCAGCGTCGAGAGACAACCGAGGCTGCCGAGGGGATTGCCATTGATGAGCAGAGTGCTCAGCAGACTCAAATTATCAAGCCCATTGCAATCGGAGATGCTGTTATCCGAAACGTCCAGATTGGTCAGCATGGTGAGCGTCGACATGGCCTGCAGATTGGTCAAGCCGTCGCCCTCCGCAATCAAGGACTGGAGATTGGTCAGGGAATTCAGCCCGGAGTAGTTGGTAATAGGATTAAAACTGATGTCCAGACTTCTCAGATTGCTGGCTGCTTCGAGGCCCGAAAGCACCTGGATGCCGTTTCCGTACAAGGACAACGACGTAAGACTCGTCAAGTCGTAAGCCGTGAGCGCTCCTTCCGGCCGCCCCAAACGCATGCGCAACGCCCATTCGAGCCCTGGATCAGCCAATGTCACGGGCGCACTGGGAACCACAGACACCGTGAAGGAGCTTGAAACGGAAAAGCCTTTGGGCGTTGTGGCGGTGAGAGTAATGAGCGCCGTGCCCGTCGTCTGCTGGGTCGGATAAACGATCAACCGACCGGGAAAAATGTTGATTTGCAATCCAAGGGAGTTGTTTGCCACCAGACCTGGATTGGAGGAAGACGCGCTAATGCTTGCGGATAACGGGCTGTAACTAAAGTTCAGAACCGGGCTGGCGCCATTCTCGCCGATGGTTTGATTGGGAATTGGGGAAATGGAAGGCAACGCTTGTTGCGGCGTATAATTTACAACCACGCCTCGCTGAAGCAAGGCATGAATGGTGGTCATGGCGGCTGAAGTTGCGGACAAATCAAGATAGTTGTTGTCAATGTCCAACCGAACCAGGTTTGAAAGCGCCACCAGCGGCGAGATGTTCGTCGCCAAATTGTAAGACAGGCTCAGATGAGCCAGTTGTTGGAGATTGGTCAGAGGAGAAAGATCACTCAGGGCGTTATCGGCGAGGTACAAATCCTTCAAATTCCGACAGGCGGCGAGAAAAGCCGCATTCGTGATGCCGTTCCGCTGGGCGGAGAAAAACATCAGGCTGTTCGACTGGCTCAGCGTCGGGCTCGAAAAACCCGGCAAAGAATCCAGGCGCAGAATGGCAATATTCGTCAGTGCCGGAATCGGAGCGAGATTGGTAATGGCGGAGGCGCTGATGTCCAATTCGCTGAGCCGTGGACAATTGGTGAGGACGCCCATGCCCGTGACTGGCGTCCTTTCACAACCGAACGTGGTGAGATTCGCGCATCCCGCAAGCGACGTGAGATTGCTGATGCTCGTTCCGTCCAGACGCAAGGTGCGCAACTGAGACAGGCTCCCCAGGAAGGCGCCATCTCCAACGGCGCTTCCTGAAATATCCAGGTAGGCCAAGTTGGTCAGATTGGCAATTGGAGCGGCATTGGTTATCGGGTTACCGTGCAAATCCAGGAAGGTAAGATTAGTCAGGTTTTGCACCGCGGAAATATTGGTGATGAAATTGGCCGAGCACTGCAACCGGCGCAGGTCCGTCATTCCGGCCACAAAATCCAGATTAGTCAGGTTGTTTTGGCTGAGGCCAAGGGTCTGAACTTTTTTCAATGAGGCAAGCGGCTGGCCATTGGTTACGTGGTTGGCGGAAATACGAAGCTTCAACAAATTGGTCAATCCCCCAAGATTGGAAACATCCGTCAGATTGTTGGAAGTAATCTCCAGGCTGGCGAGCGGGACCAGCGATTGCAGAGAGGAAATGTCGGACAAGCCGTTGAAGGAAAGATTTAGCTGCTTGAGATGAGTGGACAAGGACAATGCCGATATATTCGTGAGCGAGTTATGGCTGAAGTCGAGGTACAACGCGTTCGTCGAGCGGGCAGGCGATTTGAAATCGGACAAGCTGTTATTAGCCAGAGAAACATTGGTGAGATTCGTCAACGAACTGAGAAAAACGGCATTCGTGCACAGATTTCGATCCAGTCGCAACGAAGCCAGCTTGGCCAGGTTTGTTAATGGCCCGGCGTCCGTTACCTGATTCCCGGACAGATACAGCTCGCCAATGTTCGTCAGACCCGAAAGGTCAGCGAGGCTGGCAATTGAGTTATTCTGGAGATAAAGCGCCTGCACGGGACGAAGCGGCTTGAATGGCGTTGCATTAGTGTACCCGCATCCGGCGAGCATCAAAGTTGAAAGATGAGTCAGGGACGTCAAAGAGGAGAGATCGCTTACAAGGTCAGGGGTGGCATCATGGCTCAAGTCCAGCCAGGTCAAATTCGTCAGAGCGGCCACCGCCACGAGATTCGTCAACGGATTCCCCCGAACACTGAGCGTCCCGAGATGCGTCAGCGGCAATAACGGGCTGGAATCGACCACGAGATTATACCTCAGATCGAGCGAGATGATGTTTGTGGCCGGCTCTATCCCCGACAAACCAACGATGTTGCGGCTGCCCGCGTTCAGAGTGACCAACTTCTGCAGGTCGCTGGTCGTAACCGTGCCGGTGGCTTTGGCCAGCGTATCTCGAATGGCTGCTTCCAAACCGGGATCCAAGCTCGCATATGCCGCCGGAGCCGCTAGGAGGAGCATTGACAACCCAAGGACCGCTGCCAGAGACACTGCGGCCCAAGTTGAACGCCGACGTTTCCAAGTCGCTCCTCTCCGCCCGCCCCCATAAGCGAACGCGCCGATGCAGCCAGTTCCCGATTCAACTGGGGACAACAGGGTAAAACTCTCCCTGACTTGCACGGCTGGCTTCACATCTTTGACGAAGAAATCATCCACAAAACAAGAGAGCACTGTAAAGAGGTTTGTTCCCAAACGTACGTTCAATATCCATTATCTACCGTACGTATCCGGAAATAATAGAATCAAACTGTTGGTATCTGCTGTATTCGCAGGATGCCGCACAGATGTGCATCGCATCGCAGCAACTACGCCAGCCAGCGCCGGCCCGCAAAGAGAACCAACGAGCCCTCCGCCCGGACCGAACAACACCGCCCTATTATCCATTCCATCCAGATACTTAGTACAAGCTGCCTCTTGGTCAGTTAGGTTGATAAAACCGACTCGCTCACCGAATCATTACCGGCGCCAGCACTCTCAGGCCTTCCAAACCTGGCCGGGCCTGGTGCGCACTCCTGCCATTGCGTTCCGAGTGTCCACAACACAGGAAGACCAATCCGCCAGTTCCTGGTAGTTTACAGCCTGGTGATTGGTCGCGATGATTACGGCATCAAAACTGTGCAGTGTTTCCCGATCCCATCCCACCGAGCGCGTTCCCGCCCAGTGCGGGTGTTCACGAGTCGGCCGGATCACCGGGACATAAGGGTCGTAATACGCCACGTCGGCTCCGCGTTCACCCAGCAGATCCATCAGCACATAGCTCGGTGATTCACGGTCGTCATCCACGTTGGGCTTGTAAGCCAGACCGAGCACGAGGACACAACTGCCGTTCAAAGGCTTGCGCTGGGCGTTGAGCGCCTCGGCGGTGCGGTTGATGACATAGAGCGGCATGGCGGTATTGATCTCGCCCGCCAACTCAATGAACCGGGTGTTTTGCCCGTATTCGCGCGCCTTCCAAGTCAGGTAGAAAGGATCGATGGGAATGCAATGCCCGCCCAGGCCTGGCCCGGGATAGAAGGGCATGAAACCAAAAGGCTTGGTCTTGGCCGCCTGCACCACTTCCCAAATGTCAATGCCCATGGCGCCATAAACCAGCTTCAATTCGTTGACCAAAGCGATGTTCACACTGCGGAAGATGTTCTCCAGCAGCTTTGTCGCCTCAGCCACACGGCAGGATGAAACCGGAACCAGCGTGCGGATGGCGCGCCCATACAGCGCCTTGGCACGCTCCAGGCATGCCGGCGTATAACCACCGATCACCTTGGGGACCGCTTCCACTTTGCTTAAGGCATTGCCGGGGTCTTCGCGCTCAGGCGAAAAGGCCAGGTGAAAATCCACTCCCGCCTTCAGCCCCGACCCGGCCTCCAGGACTTCGCGCAAGTCTTCATCGGTAGTGCCGGGATAAGTCGTGGATTCCAGGACCACCAGCATGCCTTTCCCGAGGTTGGGCGCGATCGATTTGCCGGTTTCAATGATGAACGAAATATCCGGCTCGCGGTTCTTATTTAACGGGGTCGGCACGCAGATGATGATGGACTCCACTTCCTTGATGCGGCGAAAGTCGCTGGACGCGGAGAATTTTCCCGTCTTGACCGCCTCGGCGACAATTTCAGGCGGGATGTGTTTGATGTAGCTTCGCCCGGAATTGAGTGCCTCGACTTTTGCCGGATCAATGTCCAGCCCCAGGATGGAGACTCCGGAACGGACGAATTGAAGCGACAACGGAAGACCGACGTAGCCAAGACCGATAACTGCTGTTTTCATGATGATGCGTTTAGTTAAAGAATTGATGCCAACTGAAAAAGCGCCCGGCTCATGCTCGTAGAGCCCGGACAATCCGATTTACCTCTGTGATTACACCTGCCACCTGCTCGCTCGCGACATGCGGACCGACCGGGAGGCTCAGTACCTTCCGAGCCAATTCCTCGGCTATCGGGAAAGCGCCTTCCTTCCAGCCTGCCTCGGAATAGGCGCCGGACAAATGAGGCGGCACCGGATAATGAATCAAGGTGCCGACGCCCGCTTCGGCGAGCTTTTGCTGCAAGGATATCCGGTCAGGATGCCGCACTACAAAGAGGTGCCAAACTGGCTTCGCCCAGTCCGGCACAAAAGGCAGCGTTAATTCGGGGCCGCCGCGCATCTTTGCCAGGTAATCTGCGGCCACCTGGCTGCGGCGCTCGTTCCATTCGTCGAGCTTCCTCAACTTGACTCTCAGGAATGCCGCCTGCATCTCATCCAGACGCGAGTTGTACCCCTTTACTTCGTTGTGATATTTGACTTTCGAACCGTAGTTCCTCAGCAATCGCACGTTCTCCGCCAATTGCGGATCATCGGTCGTAATCGCGCCGGCATCGCCAAAGGCGCCCAGGTTTTTGCCTGGATAGAAACTATTGCCCGCGGCGTCACCCAACGAGCCGGTGCGGCGGCCTTTGTAGCGCGCGCCCTGCGCCTGGGCATTGTCCTCAATTACCTTCAATCCGCGCCTCCGCGCAATTTCCAGGATGGGATCCATGTCCGCAGGCTGTCCGTAAAGATGAACCGGCATGATCGCCTTGGTCCTTGGCGTCAGGGCGGATTCGATCCGCGCCGGGTCGAGATTATAGGTTCTGGGATCGGGCTCGACAGGCACCGGTGTGGCGCCGACCTGGGAGACAGCGAGCCACGTGGCGATGTAAGTGTTTGAAGGAACCACCACCTCATCCCCCTCTCCAATGCCATAGGCACGGAGAATCAAGTGCAGCGCCTCAAGACCATTCCCAACTCCGATGCAATATTTAGACCCGCAATACTCCGCAAACTCCTGCTCGAAAGCCTCCGTCTCGCGCCCAAGGATGTACCAGCCGGTGCGCATGAAGCGAAAATAAGCTTCATCCAGCTCCGCCCGCAATTCCTCATAGGGGCCGACAAAGTCGAGAAAAGGCACTTTCACGCGCCCACTCCTCCCATTTCACGCAAATAATCGCGGTAATCGCGGAAGTAATCCTTCTCATCGTACGACTCGGAAGCCAGGGCGAGGCACACTGAGCCGGAGGAAAAATTATCCATTTCCCGCCAAAACATGGGTGGCAGATGCAGCCCGTAGTAGGAACGGTTCAAATGAAACCGCTCCTTTTCCTTTCCGTTATAGACCACGACGTCGAAGCTTCCGGACATCGCAATCAGGAACTGATGGCATTTCTTCAAGGCATGGCCGGCCCGTTCCGCGCCGCCGGGAACGTCGTAGAGATAAAACACGCGCTTGACGGCGAATGGGATGTGCCGATCGCCCTCGATAAAAGTCAGATTACCGCGCGGGTCGGCTATTTTAGGCAGGTCAATAATGCGACATTGGCTTAATTCCATAAATATCAGTTAATCGAGTTTTCCAGTATGGAGCAAATCCTGGCTGCGAAGCTTGGCCTGCTCCCATTCGCAGACCTGAGTTCCAGCCAGCCGGGCCATGGGCAGCAATTGCGCCCGGGGCTTTCCCCACTCCCCAGCGGGCAGCAGGAAATGCACCAAATCCACGGGTTTGCCCGCTATAACCTGGGCAGCAGGCTCAATCCCGGTCTGCCGGAATCCGAATTTCCGGTTGAGCGACAGAACCGGATGGTTTGTGGACACGGTTGTCACCCGCAGCTCCTTCAAACCCAGCCGCTCGAAAGCGAGATCAAAGGCCAGAATCGCGCTCGGGACGCCTGCCGGCACATCGGGCCGGACGACCCATCTTCCCGATTCCGCGCTTTGGCCGGCCACATTGTAAATGCCGTACGCGCCCACCGGTATCCCGGTCTGGGTTTCAATGACAAAGTAATAATCCCCTTCCCGTTTGAAATAGGCTCCGAGCCAGGATTCCTGGGCCGCCACGTCCGCGGCCGAGTCGCCCAGGCGTCCCTTGGCGTGCTCCAAATTGCGCAGCCAGACAATGAACGCCGCATCCTCCATGCGAACCGGCCGCAGGCGCACGCCAAAATCTTCGGTTTGGAACGAATGGATCATGAGTCGGCAGTATTCAAATCATGGGCCCGCTTCACGCGGCTTTTTTCGCTTGAACCAGTTTCCACAGGTCCTCCGCCGTGTTCACATGTTGAAAATCCGCGGCCCGCAAATTTATTCCCCAGTCGGCATCCAACATGGCGATGACGGAAAGGACCGTGAGGGAATCCCATTGGGGAAAAGCTTTGAGGTCGTCGGTTTCTTTGATGGCCTCGACTTCGAGGATCCGCGCGATTTTTGCCAAAAATTCGTTCATAGGCTTTTAATTATGGATATTCAATTATTTCGCAGCAAGTCAACCGCCCCAGTCGGATCAGCATGGCCGCCCACACCAAACCGCCGCCAAAGCCGGCCAGGCACGTTTGCATTTCCTGCTCGCTCTTGAGCTTGTCCGACAGATTCAGGGTAATGGCAAGCGGTATCGTTGTGCTGCCGCCGTTGCCGAACCTCTCCACCACGTTGTTTGGCATCTTGGCGTAAGGCACCTTCATCTTGTCCGCCAGCTTCTGCAGCATAAAACGATTCGGCTGATGGCAAAGAAAATAATCAATTGAATCAATTGGAAGCCCGGCTCGCGTCAGCAGCCCCTCGATCAACGGCGGCACTTCAAGTTGCACAAAATTAAAGATGGCCGAGCCATCCATTAGCAGGTGGTCCTTCGCTCGAAGGTTGTTGTCACCCACGTTCTCCAGCACGGCCGTCTCAGCGGTGGATGGCAGCCGCATGCCCCCGGCCGGAATCATCAGCGCCTCGTTCCGCGTGCCGTCCATTTTCAATGATGCCTGAATGGCGCAATTCCGGGTGTCCCGCTCAATCACCGTAATTGAGGCGGCATCCCCAATCAGCGGATAAATGTTCCGGTCCTTGGGCGAAGTTTTGCGGCTGAGCACGTCCGCATTGATCAGCACCACTTTCCGGATGCTTTCCTGCTCCAGCAGCATGAAGGCCTGGATCAACCCGATCACGAATCCCGCACAGGCCTGGTTGATGTCCATGCACATCATGTCCTGCTTCAACCCAAGACGCCCTTGAATCACGTTGCTGGTTGGGGGCATGAAATAATCCGGCGACTGGGTCACGAGGATCAGGGCGTCAATCTCGTCGCGCGCCAGCAGGCCGCGATCAAAAAGATGCTGCAGGCCGAATACGGACAGATCCGAAACGCACACGCCGGGCTCAACCAGGCGGCGTTTGTCGTAGCCCATTACTTCCTTCAGCTTCAAGGAACGCGACTCGGGAAAGTTGAAGTTCTTCATCTCCTCGACAAACGACCGCTCGCGGGCCGGCACCACGCCGAGGATTCCCGAGATGCGTTTGTCCTTGAAGGTGAAGTTCACAGTTGCACCCCGCACTTGCGCAACAAGGCCTCGATGGTCTGCAGGTTCTGAAAATTCTCGGGCACAATGTCCGTTCCTTGAATGGATATGTCGTAGGTTTTATCCAGGGTGGAAACGAGAGTCACCATGTCAAAAGAGTCGAGCATGCCGTCCTCCATAAAATTATTGGAGGTCGTGAAATCGAACTCCGGACGAATTTCCTTCAAGATTTCAGGCAATGACTTCATGGGATCAATTGATTGGCGAGGACATGATCGACCAACCCATCCGGCGCATAGCCGTAATGCTGGTACTTTTGGACCGCGTTTTCATTGGTGGCGACGACCCAAAGAATAAACCGCCGCACGGCGGCATGGGCCTGGAGATAGCCTCGCATCAACGTCGCGCCAAATCGGCGGGAGCGGAAACTTTCCGCCACGGCCCAGTACCGGATCGTCGAGGTCAATCCCTGGGTCTCAAAAAAGAGGACCGCCGCCAGAACCTCCCCGCATTTGATCGCCAACATTTGCCGGCCCGCTATGGCGGCCTCAATCTCATGGCGCGCGGGCAGTTGGTCCGCGTAACGATCAAAGGAGGAATCCAGCAGGTCAACGATTGCCTCGCGATCGGCCGGTTCCGCATTCGTCACCACTGCATCGCCAGTGGAGGCGGGGGGCAATCCGGATTCAGGAGAACGAGCCATGCGCTGAAGCTGGCTGTAACGCCGGAATCCAGCCTGCTTTAAAAGCACCAGCAATTCGCTCAACGCGGCTTCGTTTCCAACCAAGTCGACGACCATGCGTTCGGTTTTCAAACTTTTGACTGAGATCAGTTCGCGTTCCAGCGTTCCCGGGCTCGCGGCGCAGAAGTAAAGATGCCAAAAATCCCGGTCCTTCCGAAAAAATAGCGCCGTTCCGTCCCGCAAATCCCCGGCCAGTTCACCGTGATCAATCCATGCCTGCACCTTCCGTTCGATCGGAAAGAAATTCGTGCAAAACGCCGGCGCCGCGGACTTCACCGCGCGAATGGCGTCGAACACCTGGCTCACTGTGTTAATGGGCGCCATTACGATTTAATTGACGCTGCTGACCAGCTTCTGCCGGTCAATCTTGCCGTTTGGATTTCGTGGCAACAGATCCATCTGGTTGAACACCGTCGGCAACATGTATTTTGGCAGGGCCGCGGACAATCGCTCGCGGATAAAAGCCGGCGACAGTTGCCGGTCACACTCAAAAAACATGGTGATCTCCTTCTTCCCCTGGTTATAAACGACGCAGCAGTTGCGCATGCCCTCCACTTGCAAGGCCGCATGTTCTATTTCTCCAAGTTCAATGCGATAGCCCAGGTGTTTGATCTGGAAATCCTGGCGTCCCAAAAACATGATCTCACCACGGCTGTTCCAATGGCCCAGATCGCCCGTGCGGTAAATAAGTTCCGGGTGATGCGGGTTGAGCGGGTTTTGGACGAAGCCCCGGGCCGTTCGCTCCGGGTTGTTCCAATAGCCCAACGCCAGCGAACTGCCGCGCACGCAAATTTCACCCGGCTCATCCACCTTCGCAAGCCGGTTCTGTTCCGTCAGAATCAGAATCTCGGTGTTTCGGCACGGAAAGCCGACGGGCAATTTCTCCTCGTCCGACAACTCCCGATCCACAATGAAGTAAGTGCACGCCACTGTGATTTCAATCGGCCCGTAAAGGTTGACAAACATCGCCCCCGGAATATGCCGCCGCCAATAATTGAGATGTTTGGTGGGAAACACCTCCCCGATGAAAAAAACCTTCTTGATGCGCTCCAGGTTCACCTTCGAGAGCAAATCAAGATTGGCGATGTTCACCATGATCGTGGGGACCCAGAAAATGAAGTTGATCGGATTCTTGACGAGAAAATCCACCAACTTGACTGGAAAGGTGGCGGTTTGGTCAGGGACAACCACCCAGGTTGCCCCTTTCGCAATGCACAGGCAAAACTCGAGCGTGTACGCGTCAAAATAAATTGGCGCCAGGCTGCCCATCACTTCGCTCCCATCCAGCTCCAGACGCTCGAAAGCCCAATCGACAAAATCAATGGTGCTGCGGTGATTCAGCGCCACGCCCTTGGGAATGCCCGTCGAGCCGGAAGTATGAATCAAGCAATAAGGATCGGTGTCGATGACTGCTTCCAACCGTTTGAGCAGCACGGCCTGGTCATAAAGCGTCTCGGTGGTCATCGCCTGCTCGATCAACAACAAGCGATCGGATGGGATGTCCAGCGCGCGCAGGGCATCGGCATACTGCGCGGACGTAACAATGATGTCCGCGTTGAGGTTTTGCAGCATGCCTTTGAGACGCTGCGGCGGCGATTTGACATCCAGGTTGGCGTAGGCGTTGCCACTGTAAAGGATGCCGAGATCGGCAATGATGTTCTGGGCGCTCTTGGGCAGGAAGACCGGTATGGGCCGCCGCATCATGGAACCGTTCCGCAATATCAAGGCCGCGCAGTTTTTGGCAAAATGCCCGATTTGGCCGAAGGTAAACTGATGCTCCTGGTCAATCACCGCTACCTTGTCCCTGCATCCGGCCAGGGCGCCCTTTTCAAAATACTCGATAACATTAATCTGCATGACTCAAGCGTACTAGTTAAAAGTTGGCCTCAAGGGATGTCAAGCTGGCCCGGGATACTCGTGCTTTCATTGCACGAATAGGATTCGATAAAAGCGTTGTGTCGGGTCTGGCGCGGGATCCGTCACTGTTGCCGTGGTGTCCCCAGCGACCACGTCCGGCGACAGATTTTGCCAGGACGAGTTTGCCAGGCTCCCCGTATATTGCACTCGGTAGGTGTGTCCGGGTATCGCGTTCCAGCTAATGGTCGTCGCTCCCGGCAACAGGCTGAGTGAGGCGGCTACGATTGGCGTTCCAGTGACGGTCACGGTGAAGCTGTTGGTGGCGCTCAAATGCTGCTCATTGACCGCCAGGGGATTGAAGTTGCTTACCACCGTCGTAAACACATTGGTGCTGGGCACCTGCGCCGCCGCCGGCGTCCAGGTAATCACCCCGTTGGTATCGATCACCGCATTGGTCGGCCCGCTGAGCAGGCTGTAGCTCAGAATCGTGGCTGGAATGTTCGGATCAGTGGCTGTGTTGGTAACGACTACGGGAGTGAGGCTCACAGTAGTCAGGTTGGTCTGGGCCGGCAGCACCGGCGCCACATTGATGACGTTGACTGCGACAGTAAAGCTGTTGGTCGCGCTTAAGCCCGGCGTGCCGCTGTCCGTCACCACCGTCGTGAGCACGTTGGTGCTGGGCGCCTGGCCTTCAACGGGAGTCCAAGTTATCACGCCATTGGCGTCGATCACGGCCCCGGCAGGTGGGTTCACCAACTGGTAGCCCAGCACCAGGGACGGAACGTTCGACTGGCTGGCCGTATTGGTCACGGTCAATTGCGCAAACTCATTGACCGTCTGGCTGCCCTGCGCCGGCAGCACTGGCGGGTTGTGGATCGCATTAACCGTCACCGTGAAAGTGTTGGTCGCGCTCAGGCTTTGATTGTTGACTGCATTGGGATTGAAATTGCTCACCACCGTCGTGAACACATTGGTGCTGGGCACCTGCGCCACCACCGGCGTCCAACTGATCACCCCGTTAGTGTCGATCACCGCATTGGTCGGCCCCGCCAATAGCGAGTAGCTCAACGCCACCGTCGGGATATTGGCGTCAGTGGCCGTGTTGGTCACCACCACCGGGGCCAGGGCAATGCTGGTGCGGTTGGTCTGCGCCGGCAGCACCGGCGCCACGTTGATGTCATTGACCACCACCGTGAAGCTGTTGGTCGCGCTCAAGGCGGGGCTGCCGTTGTCCGTCACCACCGTCGTGATCACGTTGGTGCTTGGTCCCTGGCCTTCACTGGGCGTCCAAGTAATCACGCCGTTGGTATCAATCGCGACCCCGGCAGGTGGGTTCACCAGCTGATAATTCAAGGCCAAAGACGGAATGTTTGACTGGCTGGCCGTATTAGCCACCGTCAAGAGCGCAAATTCATTGACCGTCCGGTTGCCCTGCGCTGGCAGCACCGGCGGGTTGTGAATCGCATTGACCGTCACAGTAAACGTATTGGTCGCGCTCAGATGCTGGTTGTTGACGGCAATGGGATTGAAATTGCTCACCACCGTTGTGAACACATTGGTGCTGGGCACCTGCGCCACCACCGGCGTCCAACTGATCACGCCATTGCTTGATATGGTGGCGTTCGTGGGCGCGGCCCGGAACGAGTAGGTCAGTGTTGCCGCCGGAATATTGGCGTCAGTGGCCGTGTTGGTCACCACCACCGGGGCCAGGGCAATGCTGGTGCGGTTGGTCTGCACTGGCAATGTCGGCGCCACGTTGATGTCATTGACCACCACCGTGAAGCTGTTGGTCGCGCTCAAGGCGGGGCTGCCATTGTCCGTCACCACCGTCGTAATCACGTTGGTGCTCGGCCCCTGCCCCTCGGCCGGGGTCCAGCTGATCACCCCGGTGTTGGGGTTGATGGCGGCCCCGGCGGGCGGGCTCACCAGCTGATAGCCCAGCGCCAGGGGCGGGATGTTGGACTGGCTGGCCGCGTTGGTCACGCTCAAGGTCGCAAACTCATTCACGCTCTGGCCGGCCTGCGC
>JAJPHR010000009.1 GCA_021325145.1 Verrucomicrobiota bacterium
ATGTGGCAAAGGTGGCCCGACTGTCTGGTGGTGTTTTCGCTTGCATTTTTGGCGGAGTTTTCTACGGTTCAAACCGAGCGTGAGCGGTACGATGAAAAACATGGGTTGCAAAACTTTTTTTGCTGTGTTGGCGGCGTTGCTTGTCACCGGGCTGGGCGCGAGCACTGTGCTGGCCGAGACGCCCGGAGCCAACCCGCCTGCCATGAAAGGCACGAACAGCCAGGAGAATGCCGTGTCCGGAGCGCCGGACGCGTTGCGTTCGTATTTGCTGGTGCAGGAGCAGTTGCGCAACACGCAGTTGGCGATCGAGCAGAGCCGGCAGGAAGCAGAGGCGGCGGCGGCGCGAAACTCCGAGTTGCTGGAGGCTCGCCTGGCGGTGTTGGAGAAGTCCCTGGGTTCGCAACGGCTGGATGAGCTCAAGGAAATGCAGGCTTCCAATCGCATGATCCTGAATGCAGCGGGAATTTTCGCTTCGATTGCCTTCGTGGTTCTCCTGTTCACGGCTTTATTGCACTGGAGCGCGGTCAGCCGGCTGGCGGCCATGGCGTCCGCTCTGCCGGCGGCAGTGCCGGCTTTGAATCAGGGCGAAACCGCCTTGCTGGGCAAGGGCCCGCTCGAAGAATCCACCCGGCGGTTTCTCGGCACCATCGAGCGCCTGGAAAAACGCATCCATGAGATGGAGGCGACGGTCAAACCGCAACGATCCCTGCCCGAGGCGGGCTCAACGAACGGCCACCACGAAACCGCAGCCGAGGCTCCCATCACCAATGGCCACAGCAACGGCAACGGCAATGGTGACGCCGCCGGACCCGTCCATCACCATGATGGAGCGGTGGACGCCCTGTTGGGCAAGGGCGAGACCATGTTGAAACTCGATCAGGCTGAGGGCGCGCTGGCTTGTTTCGAGGAGGCCCTTGCGATTGATCCCGCCAATGCCGAATCCTTGGTGCGCAAGGGCCTGGCGCTGGAACGCCTGCAACGATTGGACGAGGCGCTGGCTTGTTATGACCGCGCCATCGCCGCCGACAGTTCCTTGACCATGGCCTACCTGTACAAGGGCGGAGTTTTTAATCGCATGGAACGGTTTAGCGAGGCCCTGGAGTGCTATGAGAAGGCGCTGAAGGCCCAGGAGAAAAAGCCGCTCTCAGAGTTGGTGGCGGAGTAAGAGTTCGGAGCCTGGCGCTTGGCAGTCGCCATCGCCCCTCACCAAAGGAATGACTTCTGTTCACTCAGAAGCTCGTCGCCCTTCCAGAGCGTCGCCCGCCACGCGGTGACTTCACCGAAATCATGGTAGGCGTCTCCAGCTAACATCAGGCTGGTCCAATGGCTGTACCAATGGTGTTGGCGCACATTTTCTTCGAGCGAGGATTCCTTGGGGAGGTTGCCTTCAGCCACCCCGCGCAGTTCAATGCGCAACTTGAGCGGTTCGGTTTCGGGCGTTTTGGCCTTCCACTGCACCGCAAAGCGCAGCCCGGACCGTTTGTCCGGATGAAGCCGCAAAAACTTCTGGTACGCATCCCGATCATACAAACTCGGCGACACCGTGGACTGCCCCTTCAAATCCACGAATTGCGGCAGCACTTTGATGATGCGCCCCTCGGCTCCCTTCGCGGCGGGGCCCAGAACGAAACCGCAAAGCAAACAAACCAGCAACATGCACTGACGACGCATGCCCACAGGTTACCCCGGCAAAGCGCAAACTCAAGCACGATGTTAGGCGAAAATACGCGAAAATACGCATCTTTTTGCGCCAAAACTACTTTGTTTTACTTTGTTTCACCTGGTTTTGGCTTGAGGGGCAATTGGGCTGTGCATCCGTTCCCGGCACTCACGCATTCGGCCACCAGGAAAAAAGGCTCAGAGCCTATCTCGGTAGGGCGCGTCACTCCGTGCGCGCCGACGATGGGCAGAGGACTGCCCGCCCTACCGGGATAGGTTCTTAATTTGGTTACGGCGCTTTGGGCGCTGGAGCCGGAAGTATCACCGTTGGTGGCGGCGCGTTCGTGTCCGCTGGCTGATTGGGGCCAAGCGACTTCAAGGTCGAGAACGGGTGAAACAGCAATTGGAACGGCATGCTGATGAGTTTCATGGCCAGCCACTTGAGTTCAATCCTGGGCTCAGCCAGCGTGCCCGTGACCTTGCATTGAAACGCCTTTTGGAACGGCAATAATACCGTGGTGACCAGCGGTCCGAGCACGGGTATGTTGCCGCCCACTTTGGCATCCACGTCCGCATCGACCCGGCCGTCGAAATCGCACGTGCCGTTGTATTCCAGGCGCATGGTCGGAGAGCGAATCTCCAAATCCGACGAGCGAATGACGCTGTTCGTGATGACGAACGTGGCCGAGCCCTCGTTCGCGCGGCTTTCGCCCAGGCCCGGGCTGACGGAATCCAGCAACTTCGAAACACCGCCGAAAACAGGTATGTCCCAAATGAACCCGTTGCGCAAATCGGCTTGGCCGCGCCCGAACCAGCTCTTTGGGTCGTCGGTGTTGGCTTTGGTGACACTGAGATGGCCGTTCAAAGCCCCCTCCAGATGGTTCGAGGGGCTGAACAAATCCTTCATCAATGCCCCCAGGTCCACGTCGGTGACGATGGTGTCGAAATTAAAATCCGTGCCCGGGCCACGGTTGAAATCGAACTCTGCGGAACCCGTCATGCGGCCCTGGTAAAATACGGACTGCATTCCCGACAGTGTGAGATGGTCACCCACCCAGTTTACGCCGCCCGAGATGCGCGTCAGATTGAACTTCTTCCACTGGAACGGACCGCCATCGACCTGGAAATGCACGTCCGCAGCCACGTCGCCGCGCAACGGGATGATGCCGTTGACGCGCACAGTGGGCGGCTGCAGGAACTGATATGGCTCCATGATCCGCGTGACCTTGGGCCCGATCGGGCGGATGATGGTCATCGGTTCCATGGTGCTGAAACCATTGGTGATAAACAGGGTTTGCTGATCGAAATCCACCTCCAGCCGGTCCGCTGCGGCAAACCGGCCCTCGCGTTCAACGCGCGGGTAATCAAATCGGATGAAATGATTGGTATATTGCAGATCGGTGTGAAAATGACTGGCGGATTCGCCGCGGAATGTGAAATTGGTGACCGCCACATGGGCCTTGAGGCCGGTTTCCTCCTTCGCATGCCAGCGCCCCCGAATTTCCAAATCGATCACCGGTGGCTGCGTAAAAGTCAGCATGTCCAGCACTCGTTTCTCCTCCTCGCCGATGAACGGGAGTGGCCGGATCGTATCCGGGGAAATGTCGCTGTGAATGCCGAAATAATAATTGTGCGTGCGATCATCCGCGTGGTGACTAAGCCGGATCTCGCCCTCGCGCCGCACGGCCACAAGATCGGGCAGGTCCCATGTTAGATCGGAATAGTTGATGTGCGAACTGCATGACAACACCGGCACGGTGCAATAGGCGGCCCGCCCGACTTGGAAATCGCCTTTGAACCAGAGCGTCGGCAGCACTTCGTTGCGCCAATCCGGGCTGTGATTGGTCCAGGCGCAGAGCGTGAACCCGCCCTCGCCATGGGCAACCGGCGGCTTTTCCCAGGTGTATTGGCTGAACCACCGGCGCCCGCCGGGCGTGAGCAGCGGATCGAGACTATGCACTTCAAAGTCCTCGGAACCTTTGAATTTCAACTTGCGAGTGGCCACGTTAAGGGCCGCTTGGAGATTGAGCTGCCCCTGATAAAGTTCCGAATGCAGATTGGTAATGGTCAGATCGGGCGCGCGCCAGATGCCGCCAAAAGCGATTTCCTTTACTTGAAACTCCCGGGCATGGACTTCGCTCAAGCGGCAGTTCCAATTCAAGGCATACGGTTCCAGGTCGGCCCACCAGCCCCAACTCGCGTCCGCCTGCGACATTCCGTTGGTGGCTGGAGTGTCGAAGCGAGCTTCCAGGCGAACTTCGCTCGCTTCACCCCACTGCGAGTGCGCGTCCGAAAGGTGCAACTCGCTCTGGCCCGCCAGCGGGATGGCGTTGGTCAGGGAATGAGACCAGTTCGCGGTAAACTGGGCGTTGGTTGCCTGTGCCCATTCGGTCGTGAACTGGTCCGCCAGCACCTGCAGATGGCAATGAATCAGGTTGGGGTCGCTCGCGTCAGTCGTTCCCCGGGCTTCGAGTTGGAATTGCCGTGTGCTGCCCCAGCGCGTATCGGCGCGGTCGGCGCGCAGGCTGAATTCCGCCCGCGGCTGCGCGTTGGTCGCGTTGGGCGGCGTCAATTGCAACCACATATAGCCGTTGGTCAGCGTGCCCCAGGGCGTTTCGGAGCCAAGGGTGCTCACCGTCAACACGCCGTCGAAACTTCGGGGATCGCGCCCATCGCCGTGAAGCGCCAGGTTCAGTTGCGGAGTGTCGAAGAATTTGATCCGGTCGATGATATCTGCCAGTTGGATCAAGTGCTCCTGCAGCCGGGAGGGCTGTGCCGGCTTGACTGCGGGGTGGAAGATGGGCCAATCGCGAACGGCCGACGCATTTGTGACGGTGCCGGAAACCTGCATCTTCGCGCCCGCAAAGGCGGCGGCGAAATGATCCAACTGGACCTCATCGTTGGTCAAAAACCTGACCCGGGTTTGAATGTCATCCACAGAAAGCTTCCTCGGCGGGCGATTGGTTTCGGCCAGCGGCCAGGTAAGCTGGCCCTCGTGCAGGATGAGCGAATCAATGGTGAATTCGAAGTGGCGCAGCGCGGCGTGATTGATCTTGAGCTCAACCTCCCTGGCCGAAAGACTCGGGCTGTTGGTCGATTCATCGGCGCGCCCGAACCGGACATTTTCGGCCACAATTCCCCGGTAATAACGCAGCCGCAAGCGGGTGAATTGGATGTCCACGCCGCGCTCATGAAGCTTGTCGAGCAGGCGTTGCTTGAGAAAGCCGGGCAGGCCCACCTTGTTCAAATAAAAGCCCGCCGCCACGACAAAAAACAGGAGCAGGAGGATCGCGATGCGCAACCCGCGGAGCATTGTGCGGCAGCGCCGCCAGCCGCGGCTTTGGAATCGCGAAGCCATGAAAAAGGATCAGGGGCCGTTTTCGTGAATGCCCAGGTAGGCAATGATCCGTTGAAGCTGGTCGTCGGGAATTTCAAAAATCCAGCTTTCACTCCCGTTCTGGACCGAGCCGTAGCGGCGTTTGTCGGGTGACGATCCGCCGACGTCCAACGTGAGCCGTTGCGGTTTGTCAGCGCCGTCGAGCTCGGCCGTAATCTGGAGCGACTTGTCACTGAAACCGTATTGCGCGCGGTTTGTAGTGGGACAATCCACCCACCGGGCCACGGCCAGCGAGCCGAGTTCCTGCGCCCCGGCTTCGATCTCAAATTCTTTGATCATGCCTTGCGCTCCGGATTCCAGGACCCAGCGATTGGTGCCGGTGTGACCCAGCTTCTCGGTTTTGCCGTTCAAACGTACGATCAGCCGCCGCACATCATTCTCCGAGAAGTTCCACAGCCGCCGTTCGAGCAGGTCCAGGCTTTGACTCGGCAGTTTGTGAAAATCCGCGGCTTCGACTGCATACACGGACTTCTCCTCGGGCCGCCGCGCGAAAACCTTGCCGTCCTTCTCCGCGCCGAACTGCAACTCGGCAACCACGAGCAAATTGGTCGAAAGAGGCGTGGCGTCTTTGGGGTCCCGCTTCAATACAAATTTGCGCGCCGGAGCTGCCAGTCCATAGCCGGGGAGGTCGGGTTCGTTCACCGCGTCCTTGGCGAATTGTCCGTTGATGGGCACGACCTGCATTTTTGCGAGGTCCTCGATGAAGCGGCGCATCAACCCGCTGTCCGCGGGGAGCTTCCGGGACTTGGCCGTGGTAATGACCCAGAAGTCATTCGTCACGCGCTCCAGTTTGAAATTTTCCAGGCCGGAGACTTCGATTACATCCAACGCGCCGGAAGCCAGGCCGGCCAGGTGCGGATCGCGAAACTTTTCGTAATCATCACACCAGGAATCGAGCCGGTCGCGCGGCACCTGCACGACCGTGTTCTGGCCGGCCACCCGGGCGTAGACCTGTGTGTCGTCGTTGGTGGGACTCTTGCCAAATTGAAACGTGGTCAGCGTGTTGGTTCCCTGGCCGAGGGTCAATTGCCAGCGCGGCGGTTGCAGGCCGAACGATTCGAAATCCGCTTTCGCGTCGTCCGTTTCAAAGCGGCTGACGCGGACCTTTTGCAAATAAAACAAAAGCTCTTCGATTTTTGAATTGTCGGCCCGTGCCTGCATCGGGCGGGTCATGTGCCAGGGGCCGGTCGCGGAGTCCCGTTGTAGTTCGAGGGTCTTGTCGCCGTTGGTCACCGCCAGGTGGTCGAAGGGAGCCTTCAAGTCGGCGAAGGTGGTGTCGCGCCAGTCATTGGCCCGGCGCGGGATGAACTTGAGCATGTCGGTGGGCACCACGTCAACGCCCTCCCGGGCCACGAGCTGCGCGTAGATTTGATCGCCGGGCGGCGTCCGGTTGCCGAGCTTAAGCACGCGCGGAAGTTCCGTGCCCGCCTGGAGGAGAATGGTGAGGCTGGGCGCGTCGAGGCCGTAGTCTTTAATGTTGTGCAGGTCCTGCGCGGAGAGATGCAGCTGATAGGAAAGTCCTTCCAGCGCCTGCAGCAGTTCCTCGATGGCGCCGGAGCGGGCGGGGTAAACGATCGGCTCCGTAAGCTGCCAGGCCCCGTTGGTGAAATCGGCCCGGATGCCGGCCGGCAAGATTTGAATGCTCGTGACATTGGCGGCTTTGAAGTCCGTCAGCACTTTGGTGGAAACAGGCGGCGGGTCAGTCAGGTGCCGTTCGTAGAAATAAATAAATGCGAAGAGAGCGGCCGCCAGCCCAACAAGTGTCCAGGTGTGCTTCGGGTTCATGCTCAGTGTCTTCGCCGCAGCCAGACCAAACCTCCCAGCAATAGAATTGCCCCGGGCATGCCGGCCAGAAACAGGGCTTGAATGGTGTGGATGTCCGAGCGCGTCACCTGGAGTTTGTACGGCTCGATTTTGCGCGGCGGAACACCCTGCAACATCTCCGTTTGATCCAGCAGCCAGTTCACCAGGCGATCCGCAAAATAATGGTTGTCCTCCGACCCGCCGATGTACACATTGCCGAGCAGGTAGGAATCCCCGATCACGACGATGCGGGTCTGGCCGCGCTCGGTGAACACGCCGTTCACGCTGGCTTTTTCCACCGCTGCCATCAGGGGGATGGGCTCTTTTTCGGGCAGGACATTTTCATCAAGGAATGGCTTTTCGCCGGTGTAGGCAAGTTCGTCCACCTTCGGCGCGCCCGGGGCTTCCTTGCCCGATTCGATCTTGCGAATCGAACGCGGGGAAATCATGTGCAGGCTGGAGTTGCGCAACGGATTCATCAGCGGATGTTTCCAATTGAAATTGCTAATGGCAATGTCATCGGCGGACTGGCTCGAACTTTGGCTCGGATCGCGCACCCGGTTCTGCCCCACCTCAACGCCCCAGTTGGCCAGGATGTACTCCAGCCCGGTTTTGATTCCCCGGGTTTGGACGTTGAAGCAAACGAGCATCCGGCCGCCCTGCTGAAGGTAATCCTTGATCTTGTTCAGTTCCACGTCCGGCAGGCGGTACATGGGCCCGCCGATGACCAATAGTTTGCAATCCGCCGGCACGGTGTTCGTGCCCGCGAGCGAGAGCAGTGCCGCATCGACGAAGTTCTGCTTCAAAATGTCATTGAACCTGGAATAACCCCAGCGGCCTTCATCCGCGGGGCTGTGCTCGCCGTGGTTCTGCAGGAAATACGCTTTCATTGGCCGGGGCTTGGTCACGCTCAGAATGGCGGCGGAGAAGACCGCCTCGCCCCGAAACGATTTGAGGCTCCGCTCAAATTCGCGCTGTTCGCCCTCACTGGATTTTTCACTGACCACGTAATCGCCGAGGGCCGCGCCATCCACCGGCCGGGCCCGGCCGTTGCATTCAAAAATCACCAGGTCCTTGTCTTCCGCCGACCCGAGATGGTACATCTCCTTGGTTTTCAAGGCGAGTGCCGGGTCGGTGAGGTAATCAACGGTTTGAACCTTCACATGCGGAGTGGTCAGGCTGTATTCCTGCAGCAGGCTCGAGACGTACTCGTAGAGCGGCGCTTTCTTGTTAAAATAAGCGACCACCTTGACGTCGTTCGTGAGCGATCTCAACAGGCCCAGAGTTTGGGAGGAAAGCTGCGCCCGGGCGTCGTGGCTGAGGCTGAACCGGAGAAAATGGCGCGCGCCGAGATAATTGATCATGGCCACCAGCGCCGCCGCGGCGAGAGTCGAGACGAGCACGGAAAAAACAATGCCCCATTTGCGCCGGGCTGAAAAACTGCTGGTGGGGGAAAGTTCGTCCGGCATGCTATTTCCAGCGGCGGCTTTCCACCACGCGCAGGGTCAGGAATAGAAAAAAGACCGCCAGGCTCACATAGAACACCACGTACCGGGTGTTTACCAACCCGCGCGCGAAATCATTCATGTGGTCGGCCAGCGCGAAGTAGGACAGGATGGTTCCCACCCAGCCGGCGGTCAGCGGCAGATGGCCCGGGAGAAAGCTGAGCAGGAACAACGTAAACCCGAGCGTGAAACTGATCATGGCCGCGATGATTTGCGTCCGGGTCAGCGCGGAAGCGAAGCAGCCGAGGGACATGAACAACCCTCCCAGCAACGCGATGCCCAGGAAAGTGCCGCCAATTAGTCCCCAATCCAGCGCCTCGGCGTCCCGGGTGTAATGGCGAAGAATCAGGATGTACGCCAGCAGGGGCAGCCACATGACGAGGTAAAAAACCATCGCCGCGGTGAATTTGGCCAGCACCACTTGCAGATCGCTCACCGGGGTCGTCATCAGCGTTTCGAATGTGCCGGAAAATTTTTCCAGCGCGAACAAACGCATGGTGATCACCGGGCTGGCCAGGAGCACAATAAGCCAGAAAAAAGCCGTCGAAAAAAACAACTGGGTGATTGGCACCGGCGTCGCCTCAGCCTGGAGATCGTAAAGCATCACGACGAAGCTCAAGCCCATCAGGAACACCGCCGCCGCGATAATGACGTAGCCGTTCAAGGAAACGAAAAAACTTGCCAGTTCGCGCCGCGTCAAGGTGCAGTAGGCGCGCATCAGTTCTCCTCCTCTCCGCGGGGACGAATCAGTTGCACATAGATGTCCTCGAGCGAATGCTGCTTGAGAGTCAACTCCCGCAATCCCCAGCCGCGTTCGCGCACCAGGGAGTAGATCAGCGGCCGCAGGTCCGTGCCGTTGCTGGGGGTGAGCGCGCAACGATAGTAGTCGCCTTCCGTTACGGAAATGTCGAAATGATCGATTTCGCCGTGTTGTTCCCAGCAGGACTGGAGTTCAATGCGTGGCGCGGCGATTTCCGCCACGACCAGGCTGCCGTTGCCCATGAGCCTGCGCAAATTGTCCGGCGTATCGGCCGCGAGCACTTTGCCTTCGTACAAAATGACCACGCGATTGCAGGTCATTTCCACTTCCGGCAGGATATGGGTCGAAATCAAAACGGTCTGGTTGCGGCTCATTTCCTTGATGAGCTGCCGCACGGAACGGATTTGCAGGGGATCCAGCCCGATCGTCGGTTCATCCAGAATGATCAATTCCGGCTCATGCACCAGGGCATCAGCGAGGCCCACGCGCTGCCGGTAACCTTTGGAAAGATGGCCGATGATTTTGCGGCTGACGTCTGTAAGGCCGCATTGTTCGAGGACGACGTCCACCCGCTCGCGCGAGCGCCGCCAGCCAAGCCCTTTGAGGCGCGCCCGGAATTTCAAGTATTCGCGCACGCGCATTTCCGGGTGCAGCGGATTGTTCTCGGGCATGTAACCGATGCGCCGGCGGACCTCGTCGGCTTCCTTGAACACATCCAGTCCGGCGACGCGCACGGTGCCGGAAGTGGCGGGCATGTAGCAGGACAATATGCGCATGGTGGTGCTCTTGCCGGCGCCGTTGCTGCCCAACAGGCCGACAATCTCGCCGCGCTCGACCGAGAACGAGATGCCGGACACGGCTGTGTGGCCGGCATACCGCTTGGTGAGGTTCGCGACCTCAATCATTAATCCGTCACTCATGCTCACTTGCAACGGGAAGTTTAGTCAGAATCGCACGGCGTGGGCCAACAAAAACTCTCGTTATCTCACGGGCAGTTCCACGCTGCCCTGGGTTTGGAAAATCAACCGCCCGCGCTGCTGCTGCATCAGCACATGGATTTGGACTTTCTCCCCTTTCTTCTTGCCGTGCACCAATTTCGCCGCTGCCGTCAGATCGGCCGGAGTCTGGCCGTCGATGCCCACGACGACGTATCCGGGCTGCAACACCTGGGCTTCCTGTGAGTCGGGGTCCACATCGGCAACCACAAAGCCATCCGTCGAGTTCAAACCAAAGGCGCGCGCAAGCTGCGGAGTCAATTCCTGAAGGCGCACGCCGATCCGCCGCTGGATCAAATCGGCGTTGAAGAACGTTTTTTCCGGCACCAGCCGCACCGTTGCCGTCAGAGCCTGGCCGCCGCGCTGAAAGTTGAGGAAGGCTTCGTTCCCGGAATTGCTCACGAGCAATTCATTGAAATTGATGAAGCTGCGCGGAACCTTCCCGTTCACCTTCAAGACGCTATCGCCAGGTTTCAGGCCCGCCTTGGCGGCGGGACTATCCGGTTGGACCGCTATAATGGTCAGCGGATTCGAGCCGACCCTTACTCGCGCTCCGAACCAAAGCCCGTGGCCGGAAGTCTCGGGCGTGAAAATGCCGGAGAGCGCTTCACTCACCTGCTTGATGGGAATGGCGAACCCGATGCCCTGGGCGCCGGAGAGAATGGCCACGTTCAAGCCGATGAGTTCGCCGTGCAAGTTGACCAACGGGCCGCCGCTGTTGCCGGGATTGATCGAAGCATCGGTTTGAAGCCAGTTCGGAATCTCCAGTTGATCCGATTCCTTGGGCCCCAATCGACTTTTGGAACTCAGGATGCCGCGGCTGACGGACCCTTCCAGCCCGAACGGATTGCCCAGCGCCAGGACAGTTTCACCGAGCAGGAGGTCGTCGTCCTTGGCGAACCGGACGGCGGCGAACCGCTCGCCCGGTTTGGCTTGCAATTTGAGCAACGCGACGTCGCTCCGGGGATTGCTGGCGATCAGTTTCGCTTCGTATTCGTTCGTGCTTACCTTCACCTGGATGCGGTTCGCGCGCTGGACCACGTGGTCGTTGGTCAGCACATAGCCGTCCTCATCAATAATTACGCCTGAGCCGAGGCTGATCTGCGAGTCCGTTCGGCGCTGGTGGTAAGGCTGGAAGAACTGCTGAAACATTTCCGTGAACGGATCGCGAATTTCCACGATGGTTTCGGTGGCGATATTCACGACACTGGGCATGACGCGCTCGACCGCCTCCACCGTCGCGTCGCGTCGCACGTCTGGTTCGGCGGCGAGAACACTCCAGGATGCCAGCGTGGCGAGCGCTGCCAACAGCCATAACCTTCCATTGAAAACCGGGCGTTTTGTCATAGTGACCAAGACAAGTCCTTTTCAGGTTCGTTCAATCCTGAGACTTGACTTTGCCGCCGGGCCGTCGCAAAAGCAATGCCAAGGTGTCCACGTTAGCTGCCAATTTCTATCTTCGCTGGCGCGCTCGCAACGCGCCCGGCCCGGCGCTTCAGGAAAATCACGACACCCCGCCGCCCGAACGGCTTTTGCAGGCCATCTGGCAGCAGCAACGGCTCCTGCGCGATCAACTCCAAACCTTGGACGGCCAGCCGGTGCGAATTCTTCATCCCGGCTTCAAAAACCACGAAGCCGGCCCTGACTTCCGGAGCGCCATGGTCCAAGTCGGCGCGGAAACTCCGCGTTGTGGCGATGTGGAGATCGACCTTCGTTCGAGCGGTTGGCGTGCCCATGGCCACGATAAAAACCCCGCGTTCCGAAACGTGGTGTTGCATGTAATTTGGGATGGAAAGGAAAGCGCAACCGAGGGAATGCCCACACTCACCTTGAAGGGCAGGCTGGACACGCCGTTGCGCGAACTCGACGCCTGGCTGGGGCGCGATTCGTTTCAATCGCTGCCGGACGCGTTGCAGGGAAAGTGCTGCGCGCCGCTGCGGGAACTTCCCGTGGAGCGCTTGCGGGAGTTGTTGCATCAGGCGGCGCATGTGCGCTGGCAGATCAAAGGAAGCCAGTTTCAGGCGCGAGCGAAACAGGTCGGCTGGGAGCAGTCGCTTTGGGAGGGATTATTTCGGGCGCTGGGTTACAAGCACAACGTCTGGCCGATGCAAAGCCTGGCCGAACTGCGTCCGCAATGGTGCCGAACTCCCGCCGCGCCGCTCGGCTTGCAGGCGCGTTTGCTGGGCGTCAGCGGCCTGCTGCCCGACCAATTGACGCGCACCCAGTCGTCCACTGACAATTACCTGCGCCGCGTTTGGGACGAATGGTGGCGTGAGCGCGACGGGCTAAGCGCGTGCATTCTACCGCGTGAGTTGTGGCGGTTCAACGGCTTGCGGCCCGCCAATCATCCGCAACGCCGGCTCGCGCTCGCCGCGCATTGGCTGGCCGCCGGCAATCTGATTCCGAAACTGGAAAAATGGTTTCTGGCGGACATTCCTGATCGCCGGCTGGCGGATTCGCTGGGTGAGGCTTTGCAGGTGGAGAAGGACGAGTATTGGTCATGGCATTGGACGTTTCGCTCCGCCCGGCTCGCCCGGCCCCAGCCATTGCTTGGGAGCGCTCGCGTTACGGACCTGGCCGTGAATGTCATTCTGCCCTGGTTTTGGGTGCGAGCTGGCGAAGGCGGGAACGAGGCGTTGCAACAGGTTGCGGAGCGGCGGTATTTCAATTGGCCCTCAGCCGAGGATAATAGCGTGCTGCGCCTGGCACGACGCCGTTTGCTCGGCGGCGCCAAGCCCGGCATCCTGCCCGGCGCGGCTGCACAACAAGGCCTGCTTCAAATTGTGCGGGACTTTTGCAATCATTCCAACGCCCTTTGCGAGCAATGCGAATTTCCCGAACTGGTTCGGAATTGGGCGGGCGGTTAATATAAATCGGATTTCATTGGACATACTTGGTGGATTCCAGAAAACATATTCTTTTCGTTTGCGCGTTAAATCAGTGGCGCAGTCCCACGGCGGCAATGCTCTATCGTGACGATCCCCGGCTGGAGGTCAGATCAGCCGGGATACGGCCCAATGCAAAACGCCGGATTAGTTCAAATGACATCGACTGGGCCGATGCCATTTTCGTGATGGAGCGCGAGCACAAAAAGTGGATTCAGGACCACTTTCGCGATCAGGAAATCCCGCCGATCGAAATATTGGATATCCCGAACGATCTGGAGTACATGAACCCTGAACTGCAGCGTCTTTTGCGACTCGCGATTGATTTGGAAATCGACGCGCTGCTTGCAGGTGAAGCCCCTCCGTCTGACTAAAGTGCGCCAGACCCACCGGCGAATTTTTCAACTTGATGATTGGTGAACCAAATCCGGGGTTTGGCGTTGAGTGGATCGGGGCGAGGTTTCAGTTCAAAGCTGCAAGCGATTAGCCGGGTTTTCGGCATTTCGAAAGACACTTCCACATGGGCCGCGTTGGCGCATTGACTGCCAAGGCTCAGGGTTCAGGACGCTAAAGCTGCTGAAACGGATTGTTGCCGAAACCGCCGTCGCCGTTGCCGCTGTTCGAAGGCGGGTTTTGGGGCTTGGGCTCATGAGGCGGAGAGGGAGCATGGTTCTCCGGCTTATGGTTTTGGTCGTGAAGCTGCTGGTTTGGTTTGCCGTCGCTCTCGGGTTCGCGCGGGTTTTTGGCGCGTTTGTTGCGGGGCAGGGGACTCAGCATCACGTTGATCGCCCGGCCAATCAACTTGGGCGTGGAATCAGGATGGCCGTAGGGCGCGATTTCCTTGAGAAACTTGGTGATCAACTGGAACCCAAACTCGGTGTGCGCCATTTCGCGTCCGCGAAACTTGAGCACCACCTTCACCTTCATCTCCTCGCAGAGAAAGTCGATGGCGTGGGTCAGTTTGACGCCCAAATCATGCGGATCAATCTTCGGGCTAAGCTGGATTTCCTTAACCTTGTTCGCGTGATGATGCTTCTTGGACTCCTTGTCCTTCTTGGCTTGTTCGTAGCGGAACTTGCCGAAGTCCACGAGACGGCAGACTGGTGGGTTGGCGGTGGCGGCGATTTCAACCAAATCGACCGAATTGGCCCGGGCGAGATTGATCGCTTCCCCGAGCGACAATACGCCCAACTGCTTGCCATCCACTCCTATCACCCGGACTTCGCGGGCACGAATCTTCCCGTTGACCCTGACAAACGAAGCGGAAGAAGAAGAAGCGCGTGGAGGAAACGGGCGGCTCAAGACACCCTCGTCGGTTTAAACTTATTCATGCAATCCAACAAACAGACGGACACAGGCACCATACCTGGCTAATCTTAGCAAGATCAAAATAAGCCTATCCGGCTTAAAATTACAAGCAAATAATTATGCGGTTCTGGCCCCATAAAATGGCCGGAAAATCATGGGCGGGATGTTTTCCCGGGAACGACATCCCGCAATTCCGCTCCGGCCCGGCTACGCTTTATCCTCAACCTTCACGCTCCCGCCGTTACGCTTGGCCATGATTGCCGCGACGATCTTCTGCGCCAGCTCCGGTTTGTCCACCAAAGCCTTTTGCGCGGCTTCCTTGCCCTGGCCGATCAATTCACCCTCGAACTGCAGCCACGCGCCTTTCTTATCCACCACACCCGCGTCGATGCCTGTGTCCAGGATGCTGCCTTCCTTGTTGATGCCGTGATTGTAAATGATGTCGAACTCGGTTTCCGAAAACGGCGGCGCGACCTTGTTCTTGACCACCTTAACCTTCACGTGGTTGCCCATCGCATTGCCGGCGGCGTCCTTCATGGTTTCCTTCCGGCGGATGTCCAGCCGGACGCTGGCGTAGAACTTCAGCGCCTTGCCGCCCGGGGTTGTTTCCGGATTGCCGAACATGACGCCCACCTTCTCGCGCAATTGGTTGGTGAAAATGCAGGTCGTCTTGGACTTGTTCAAAATGGCCGTCAGCTTCCGCAACGCCTGGCTCATCAACCGCGCCTGCATGCCCATCGTAGCCATGCCCATTTCACCTTCGAGTTCGGCTTTCGGCACCAGCGCGGCGACCGAATCGATCACGATCACATCCAGCGCGTTCGACCGCGCTAGGGTTTCGCAAATCGACAGCGCCTCTTCCCCGCTGTCCGGTTGCGACACCAGCAAATCGTCCAGGTTCACGCCCAATTTTTTGGCGTAACCGGGATCCAGCGCGTGTTCCGCGTCGATGAATGCGGCCAGTCCGCCGCCTTTTTGGGCGTTGGCAATGACATGCAGCATCAACGTCGTTTTGCCCGACGATTCGGGCCCGTAAATCTCGACCACGCGCCCGCGCGGCAAACCGCCCACGCCCAGGGCCAAATCCAGGCCCAACGCGCCGGTCGGGATCACTTCGATCGATTTGGCGGCGTGCGCTTCGCCCAGCCGCATGATGCTCCCGTCCCCGTAGGTCTTGTGAATGGTTGAAATCGCCGCATCGAGATCACGTTGGCGCGTCGGGGAGACGGTGCGGGCGGCGGGTGTGGCCGCCATGGCTGCGGCGACGGCCGGGCGCGGTTCAGCGACGGTCGTGGCGGCTGCCTTGGTTGCGGTGCTTGTTCTTTCAGCAGTTTTTGGTGGCATAAATTTTATCTATAAATTGTCAAATCGGTGGAAAGTCACTTGGACCGAATCGGTCATATTATAATTCCAAACCTTGTCAGCCAAGTCAATGTTGGATTTCAGCGCATTTGGCCAGACGCGTGAAGCGCGATGACTTTGTTCTGCCTTGTTCGCCCTTTTAATTCTACTCGTCGTCGATGAGCTTCGGATGAGGCTTGAAGCTTGGACATTCTTTGGTCATTTGGCATTGGTTCTTGGCTGTCATCCCCCTCTCCCCATTCCGCACTCTGCGCTCATCACTGGTTAAAAAGGGCAGCCGGGAGGTGAGGAACCAGAATCCCGGCCGCCCTGGCGGCGGAAGATTATTGGTGGCTGGGATTCTGGTGATCCGCGCCGGGCAGCCAGATTTGCTCCGGCCGAAAGCGCGGTGCCGGCTCCCAATCGATTGCCCGCTCGACCACCTGCCGCATCTGGTCAAACCACCAATGCGCCCGGTTGAGCCGCCGCTCCCGCTGCACCACCCGCGGACACCGATTTGCCCCGTCGAATCCCAGTTCCATTTGTTCATTCATCATAACGTGACCTTTCATGTTTAATTTCTGGGATCACGCTAACACCAGGGGTGGGACAGGCATGAGGGCATCCGTAGTACTACGGACTAACTAAATTATGTTGATTATCAACGACTTGCGGAAAATCGAAAAAAAGAGGGTCATGCTGGCACAGATTGTTGCCGAAAGTTCGCGAATGGACCAAATGCGGTCGGTTAAGGCGGGCGTTTATTTCTCGAATGAACTGTGCACACAGCACCAATTGAAATGGGCAACCATGATTGATACGGCGTGCTCGTGGTTTCACCAGCGCCTTGCCGTGAGACTTGCGTATGGCGACGCAAAGAAGGTTCAGCAGGCCATAGACAGGTCTGGATTAACAAAGCCCGAATTGGGTAAGGACCGCCATCTGTCCGCTGCCAAATCCCTTAAGCGGCCAATAAATCTTTTAGCTTATCTCTTTCCGTCCATGATAGAACGTCGGGCGTAACGTTTTCTAATTTTTCACGTCGGTGCTGAAGCTGAAGCGGTTGATACCCAATGGCTTGGTTGTTGAGCAGGGTGATCTTTTTTGCAATCTGGTTTTTCAACGGGCTTTCCTGCGCAAACTCAAAGTTTATTATGGCGTTTGAAAGACTGAGTTGAAAATATTTAAGGCTGCTTCCCGTCACATAGATTATCAACCACAATTTTGAGGTCCCGGTTGCGACGGCGCTAAAACTGGCCTCTGGAATCTCCGGGAATTTCCGGTTGTACGAAACTGGAATCCCTTTCGGCGCAGCAAGCTTTATAACCTTGTCAGCCTGCGCCCTGAATGACTCTCTTTCCTGTGATTCTTCCTCAGTAATCGCAAGCTCGGAAGCGCTTGCGACAGATGAAATGAAATTGCACACATCAAAAATAGCAGATGTAACCAAATTAAGCTTTTCGCAGGCTTTGAAGTAAAAAATGCGTTCGGATTTTGATCCCTGAACGTGTTTGTCGATGTCCCAATTATCAGAAAACTTACTCATTGCCGCCTCCGCAAATGCCACGTCATCAATTGAAGCTTCGATGAAATCGGAAAGCGCACCTCCATCGGAAACGATGATTTTTTCACGCCGCACTGTAATAAAAACCGAGACAAACTCCTTGTTGGGATACACGTAAGGAGTGATGATTTCCAAAGTGTTCCCGCGCTTTATGCAACTCCAGAGCGACCCAAAATCTGAGCGCAACAATCCGATAATGTCCTTGCATTCAATGTCGGTCATAAAAAGCTCACGTCGTTTAGCGGATCGTCACTTGACAAATCCATTAGTTCCTGTTCTGATATTAGCCTAGGGTAAGCATTTTGACCGCAAGTAAGGCACCCTTCCTGGCAGAAGTGTTTAATGCCTGACTTTATGTCATTCACAATTGCTTCAGCAGCGCTTGGCCGCTGAAGCTCGGCTGAGTGAAACGCAATTTCTACACCATCTTTATTAAATTTATGGAAATGCGGCGTCTCAATTTTGCGCGCTTTTAAACCGCGCCCGTCTTCTGGATTACAATGCGCTTGGCCTTGCGAGTCAAACCTAAAACAAGGGCCTGCATCAAACCAATCGGCAAAAACGTAAAATTGATATTTGTTTTTTACATGACTGCTTGCGATGGCCTCAAATCTCTTTTTCCCCTGAATCACGGCATAAATTATTGCCGATTCGCCCTCCTTCCTCCTTTGTTTCGTGTTTAAGCGGAGAGTTATTTCCTCCTGTTCAATAGTCTTCTTGTCACTCAAAAAAGTGGTGTACGTAGAGAAATGAGCTTCGATCTTCTTTGATTTTGCCCGCATGAGGTTGAACTTTAACCATGTTCGCCAAATCCTTACAATACAGAGTTTTAAGTGCGGAGCCGGGCCTTCGGCAACAATCTGTGCCACCATCACGACAAGTCTGAACAAGCGTTCCAACTTGCGCCGAGCCTTGCCATTCGGCTTCAGTTCGATCCCACGTCGAATTTCACTCAATTGCCGTCGGGTTAATGGGCGGCTACTGCAACGCCGCGCTTTTCTCCTTCAGCCAAAGGATCCCTTCCATAATCCGATCACAATAAAACGTATTCGGCACCCAGCCGTGTCCGCCTTCGTAGGAAACCAGTTTCACGTTCGCTCCGTGTTCCTTCAGAAAGTTTTCCGCCTCCTGGGCTTCCGAGTACGCGCAAACCCGATCCTGGGGCGAATGATAAAGCCAGTAATTCTTCCCTCGGACCTGTTCCGCCTCCACCGATTTGCCGGACAGAAAACGCGACATCGCGATCAGCGAACCGCGCACCTTCGCATTGGAGGTCGAGGCCGAATACAAGACATGCCCGCTCGAAGACCACCCCAGCGTAAAAACAAACCGCTCATCGACCCGATTCGACTTGCCCACATCATCGATCACCGCGTCCAAAAACTCCTCGCTCGTGAATTTGGCGCGTTTGTCCGGAAAAATCCTGCTCGGCCAAACGATTCGGTTTTCGTCCTTGCTCCATTCCGGCGCGATCAGTTCAGCCGCCATGAAATCCTCCGGAAACCCGTAGCGCGTCAATACATTGGCGCAGAACGGCAGAAAATCCCGCGACCCCGGCCCGCCCGGAAGAATCAGGATCAAGCCTTGTTTGTTGGTGGACGTTGCGGTCGCTTTGTGCTGGATCAGAAAATATTTCTGACTCGCATTGGTGCCCACTTGCCGCTCTTGCACGGCGATGGTTTTGTCAATTTCTTGTCCCTGGCCTAGTACTGGCCAGAGGAACAGCAGCATGCCGGTCAACCCGACCACAAACTCGGGAAAACATCGCTCAACGTGTTTATTCATGTGGCGTGCTCCCTGTTTCATCACGGCCTGCCGGTCGCAATGTTATCACGGTGCGATTGGAATCCATCAGATAAGTTTTCGCCGCTCGCTGAACCTCCTCAACCCTGAGCGTCGAGAGCCGTTTCGCCACCGTTGCTTTGTTTGGGCCATAGCGAAATTCATTCATTCCCCATTGCAAGCCGACGTTCATTTCGACCATTGCAGGCGTTACCGATGGCGGCAGTTGCCCGCTCAGGAACTTCAGGTCCGGCACCGTGGTCAGATTTTCGCTAAGTTGCTGTCCCAACATAGGCAGCATGCCAGGGCTCCCGTCCGCCGAAACCAAGCCGCGCAAGTGCGCCTCCAATTTCTCCTGCACATCCTTGAACGCCGCGTCTCGACGCAACGAGGCCGACACGTAAAGGAAACTTCCCTCGGACGTTGTCAGATCGGCTCCGGCGAGCGTCATGCCAGTCAGCCTCTTCAAATCCGGATCGGAGAAGAACCGCCCGTTCAGCCATTGGGCAGCCGCCAACAGAGGCGGAAAATCCGCTGACCCAGCCCGCGGGATTGCCCAGGTCATCAGCAGATGACGCGCCTCCAGATCCCAAGTCATCTCACGATTGCCCGGGTGAAGCTTGACCGGAAGCGTTCGAGTCCCTGTTGCTGCCAGCGAACTTAATTCCTCCGCTGCAGCTGCGAAAGCCTTCGCCGGCTCAATGCCGCCCACGATGCAGACGACAATATTGCTCGGTACAATCAGGTGGTCATCCCGATATTTTTGTATCTCCTTCAATGTCGCCAGCTCAACGTCTCCTTTGAGGGCGGCGTTCGTTTGATCGTGACGAACCCCTTGCGCCCAGGCCGCAAAGGCGAACTTACCCGTCGCAAAATTCCTCGCCGTGAAATCACATTCCGAGTTCACCCGGGGCTTTTCCGCCGCCAGAGTTGCCTCGGTGAATGGCACCCCCTGCATCCAGCGCCGATGATGTGACAAACCTTCCTTCCAATCGCCAACATTCCCATAGAAATCCAGCCGCATGTGGTCGACAATCGTTTCCGCATTTGCCTTCGGTGAATCAGCCGGGATGGTCGAACGAATCACAAGGTGTTCCACCAGGTGCGACCATTGGGCTTGCCGCGGTCCATCCATGGCCAGGCCCATTGGCAGATAGGTGAAGATCGCCACATTCGAGCTGCCCGGAAAATAAACACTCGCCACGCGAATGCCATTGGCCAGCGTGCGAAGGTCCGTGACCGGTTTCTCAGCCCGGGCCGCTCCGCCGCCGGACAGGAATAGTAACGACACGAGTAACCGCGCGAGCTTCACAATTCCTCTTTGTTATAATCCTTTACCTACTTCCCCGCCGGTTTCTCCGGCATGACCGCATTTGGACTAGATGCCGCATTGGTTGAAATTGGCGTCGTCACCGTCAAGGTAGCCACCGCGCTGGTGACCGAGCCGGCAACGGTGCTTGCGACCAGCGCATAATTCCCGGCATCCGCTGGCAACACGCCGGAGATACTTAAGCTGCTCGCGGTTGCGCCGTTGATCCGTCCGCCATTGGCGAGCTTTGCGCCATTGAAATGCCACTGGTAATTTAGCGGCGCGCCGCCACGACTGCGCGCCGAAGCGTTAAAGGTCGCGGCTCCGCCTGCGGTCACTGTGCTGTTCTGTGGCTCCGTGCCAATAACCGGCCTTGCGATCCTGAACCAAAGGATGGCTGCGACGACGATGATCAAAATGGCAATAGCCCAGTTTCGGAAGGTCTTTTTCTCCGCGAATTGATCGGTCAAATCACGCTGGGCTCCGGGCGGCAACGCGGCCACTTGTGTCAGTGAACGTCCGAAAGGCACATTGAGTTTCGCCTTTGCGTTTACTGCCCAGCCATTCGCGTCCAGGATCGGACCAAGATTCCGTCGGCGCAATTTGAGAAACGCCATGATGACTGACGGAGCCGAAATGGCCAAAATGATCGCTATGAAAGCGAGCGGTATCTGCCACCACGACAACCCCAGAATCCGCCCAAAAATCCCGCCCAGCGCGCTGAGCAGCGTGGTCAACACCAACCCAATTGCCGCCAGTGTTCCCGTATCGACCTTCGGTTTCGCCGGTGGTGGCGGCGGCGGGGCCTTATCCAATTCGGCCGCCGATTGAGCGGTCTGCGCGAGTTGCGCGTTGGCGGCGGCGTCCGCCAAGGCCGCGCGCTTGGCCACCTGTTCCTCGACCAACCGCACGAATTTCTTATACGGCGACCAAAACGCCTGCCGAATGCTGATCGGGTTGTCGATGATTTTGACGATGGTCGCATCCCAATCCGCGCCGCGGCGGTCGTAAAAAATCCCGTTGCGTCCAACCATCAAGTTGTCCGAATCCCCATCCGTGAACGCCGCCACAATCTGCCGCTTTTCTCCCGTGGCCTTGCGAACGCAATCGCAATACGCGAGATAACTCCCCGCCAATCCCGCCATCGTGGCGTGCCTGCCCGCATCCTCCACCGTCAGGCAAAGATCGCAACTCCGCTGATCGAGATAAAGCGTCCCCGCCTGAAAAATGGCCTTCTCCTTCCGCCCATAAAAATCCCGGAACGAAACGAAGTTGTTCAGCAGCTTGTAAAGGTCGCGATAATACCGGACCAGTTTGTCCACTGCGGCAATGGCATTGGCCTCGGGTTCGAGTGCCTTGTCTTTCGCAATGAGCGCGGCAATGGCCTCCTTGCCTTTGCCCTCGAGAATCTCGCGGATGCGCTTCAGGCCCAGCTTCTCGACCGCCGCGCCGGCCTTGCTCGCGGTCCAGGCTTCGTACGCGGCAAACTTGCCTGCCAAGGTATTCCATTCCGTTTCGGTGAGCGTGGATTTATCGCCCAGCAGCGGCTTCACCACGTCGGATTGAAGTTTGGACATCGCGTCCGCCCATGCCGGGTTGACCCCGTCTTTAAGCGGCAGCGGTTTGCCGGCTTCCACTCGCGCCAGCGGCAAGGCCGCAATTTCGGGCGCGGCGATCGTCAAGTCCCTGGCCGTGATCGCCAAATACTCCTTCTCCTCGCGATTGAGCGCGGCCACTGCGCGCGGATCAAAAGCCGCCAGCCGGCAGCGCACAAAATAATCATCCACCTTGCCCTTGACGGCCTTCAGCGCCGCTGCGGCGCCGGGTGTGGCTTCGCCCAAAGGAACAATCGCCGCGTCAGCCTCGGTCCGCTTCCACCAATCGAACCACGCCTGCGCTTCCGTGAAGAACTGGTCCGCTCGCGCCTGGCTGATGCCCGGCTTGCCACTCCGGTCCGTGTCCGCGCCAAGGCACTCGATGATATCCGTGATGATGCTCTTGACCGCCGGGTCTTCGGCGGCGTCCGCCGGAACGATGCCGTCCCCATTGAAGTTGGTTTGGGCGAAGATTTTAACGGTATCGGCGGTGTCCTCCACGGAGATGGCCGGAGCGTCAGTTTTGCCGAGATTAACAAGGATTTGCTTGGCGGACGCCAGCAGTTGCGCGCCCTCGGGTGTGTCCGCATTGATGGCGCTGAGCGGCAGGGCAGGGGCGCTCTTCAGCAAGTCACTGGGATTCTTGAGGCACGCGCAAGTCCACTTGGCCGCGGCGATGATTTCGGGCGCGCGGATGCGGCCATCCTTGTCCAGATCAATTAGTGCCAGCGTTTTGGCATCGAACTCCAGCCCCTGCGTTGGACACGCGAGCGCCACCCACAACTTCTGGTCAAGTTGATCCAGCGCCATGAGCGCGCCCCCGCTATCCAGGCGCACCTGGTCAAATCCCCCGGCGCGAAAGAATTTCCAAGAGTGAGAGCCGTGCATAATCTGGTTCCGTTCGAGGTTCCCGTTCCGGATCATTAAACCGAGCGGTCAAAACACTGTCAAGGTTGCCGCCAATTCGTTCGCCAGTTCCTCTTGAAGCATTTTCAGAAAAACCCCATGCTGCTTCCAGTGTCCCGCACCCTCCCATTCATAACCTGTTTGCTCCGGGCGGCGATTGTCGGACTGCCGCTAACCGCAGTGGCCGCCGGAACCCCCGCCGTTGGAAACGCTGACTTTCTCGACTCGATTGGCACTCTTTCCGCCATTTCGGTTCGCGGCGAGACGTTTCCAAAAACGCTCGAAAGCGTCACGTATCTCGGGGTCCGTTGGCTCAGGGCGGGCACGGAGGGGAATGTTCCCCTCGAGCAGTACGTCGAGCTTCACCGGCAAGCCGGCTTGCGCTTTAGCTGGGGCTTTGGCAGTGGCGGCTCGAATCTCGGCAAACTCATTGAAACCGCCCGGCCAATGGCCGCCGCCGGAGCTTTGCTGGCCTTTGAAGGCCCAAACGAACCCAACAACTGGGGCATCACCTATCAAGGCCAGGCCGGCGGTCGAAATCTATCGTGGATGCCCGTGGCGAAATTGCAGAGCGACCTTTACCAGGCCGTCAAAAGCGATCCTCTCTTGAGGAGCTATCCCGTTTGGTCCATCTCCGAATGCGGCGCCGAGACGGACAACGTCGGATTGCAGTTTCTCATCATTCCGAAAGGCGTCGACACGACGATGCCGGTCGGTACGAAATACGCCGACTACGTCAACATTCACAACTACACCTATCATCCAAACGCACCCGGCCTGGAAGACAACAAGACCTGGAAGGCCGCCGATCCCACCTCCGCCTGCAAGGTGGACGGGCTTTATGGCGAGTGCGGTGTGACCTGGGCTCATCACTACCCCGGGTATTCTGCTGCTGACCTCTTAACCTTGCCGCGTGTTACCACGGAGACTGGCACGACCATTGGCGGCGAAGTGACAGAGGAAATCCACGCCTTGAACCTTCTGAGTCTCTACTTGGACCAATTCAAGCGAGGTTGGAGTCACACGGCGGTTTACCTGCTGCGCGACCGCGTGGATGAAGGGGGAAATCAAAAATTTGGTTTTTACAAGCCTGACTACACACCGCGCAAAGCCGCCGTCTATCTCCACAATCTGACGACGATTCTTGCCGACAAGGGCTCGCTGGGAAAAACGGGCAGCCTCGACTATTCCATCCCGGACGAACCGGCCACCGTCCATGATTTGCTTTTGCAAAGAAGCGACAGCACATTTGAACTCGTCGTGTGGGGCGAACAGATCAAAGGCTCAAACAATGTCACCGTAAACCTGGGCGTTCCTCACTCATCCGTGAAGGTTTACGATCCGACGATCAACACCTTACCGACTCATACCCTCACGAACGTTCGTTCGATTGTTCTGACCTTGAGCGATCATCCGATGATTATCGAGTTGGCAAAATGACTGATCGCAATCGTTCCGCAGCATGAAACAAAACATGGCGCAAGGATTGACATTATTCGCGTGTGTTGCTGCGCTGCTCGTTCTCGCGTCACAGTATTCCCCGGGCAAGTTCCTTTCGGAGGCGGTTGTTGCGCTTGCGATCGGAGGCTTGGTGCTCCTGTTGTGCTTTGTCGCGTGGTTCATTCAGGGATCATTGCAGCTCAGGCGGGTGAACGGAAGTTGGACAAAGCGTATGAGTTGGTCGAGAAAAGGGGCTATGATGCTTAAGTGTGTTCCGGCGAACCGATGCCGTTATGGTCGCGCTTTCTTCGGCCCAGGCCGGGTCGCGTTTTTAGTTCTGCTCGGTTTGCAGCTTGCCGCTCTGGCCGGACCGACGCCACCGTATCCTTCCAGCCGAGCCATCATCGAGATTACCTGGCATTGGGACACTTACACTAACGCCGCCCTCGGCAGCGATCTCTGGCCCGTAACTTGGGGACCGGACGACCATCTGTATGCGGCCTGGGGCGATGGCGGCGGATTCGGCGGGTCGGATTCGGACGGGCGCGTGAGCATGGGCTTTGCGCGCATTGAAGGCAGTCCGGAACATTTCCACGGCTTCAACGTCAATGGCGGAAAAAATCCCGAGTATTCCGCTTCCTTCCCCAAAAAAGGCAAGACCGGCGGATTGCTTTTTGATCAAGGAATACTCTACGCCATGGTCAATCTTCAGGATGGTGCGTGGCCCGATGTCAATCACGTCCTGGCGTGGTCCACGAACAAAGGCGCGACCTGGGCCAAAGCTGATTGGCTGTTTCCCAAGGGCTCCGGCAACTTTCAGCCAGCTCGATTTGTGAACTTCGGAAAAAACGGTGACGGCGTTCCCGCGCCGCACGCGGGCTACATCTATCTCTATGGTGCCAAACAGCCCGCCCAAGACCGCGAGAGCGATGCTTTGTACCTCGCACGCGCGCCACGTGAAAAGATTCGTGAGCGCGATGCCTTCGAATTCTTCAGTGGCCAGGACAGCCTCGACCACGCGACTTGGAACTGCCAATTCGCCCTGGCCCATCCCATCTTCACCGATACCAACGGCGTCGCCCCCGCCGGGATGGTCTATAATCCGGCTTTGGGCCGCTTCCTGCTCACGACCTACCACACCGGTCCCGGCCAACTCGGCGTCTTCGAGGCCCGCTCGCCCTGGGGTCCGTGGTCCACCATCGCCTACTACGAAGATTGGGGCCGCATGGCCCAAACCGGCGAAGGTCTCACCTGCGAATTCCCCCAAAAATGGATGAGCCCCGACGGTTCAGCCCTTTGGGCCATCTTCAGCGTCTATGGTGGAAGCGCGAAACAAGGCGTCAATGCTCACGACCGATTCAACCTGATCAAGGCCACCCTCTCACGCGCCGCCGGACAGAAAACCGCACCGGCGCACTAACGAGTCGCCGACAAGAAGCTCGCGGTGGCTACATCATCGTGCATGGCCAAGCTTGCCGAGTTCCCAAATTTAAAGGTCGTTTGCACAAAGCAAGAGATGACACGGGCTAGACGGATGTTATTTTAGGGCATTGCCCAATTCCTGGCTCGATATGTACGTGGATAAGCTTTGGCCTTGTCAGCGCGCTGTATGCGGAATCTGAAACTCGCGGCCACTCTCGTGTTGCTGTCGGCCATTGCGCGACTCGCTTCGGCGCAATCGCAATTCCCCCCGCCTCAGCCGACCATCCCCGCCGGAACTTACAACGTCACCAATTACGGCGCTGTGGGCGATGGCGTAACCGTCAACACCACCTCCATTCAAAACGCCATCGCTGCCGCTGCCGCCAGCCCGGCCAAAGGTGGCACGGTTGAAATCCCCGGTCCCGGCACGTACCTTTGCGGCCCGCTCACGATGAAAAGCAGCATCAACCTGCAAGTCGATGCCGGGGCCACGTTGCAAATGTTGCCTTATGTCAGTTGGCCCGGCACCACCACGTTCATCAACGGTTCCGGCCTCCACGATGTCGAGATCAGCGGCGCGGGAATCATCGACGGCCAGGGCGCCGATTGGTGGGCGGCCTACAATAGCAACAAGATTTCCCGGCCCAATTTCATCAACTTCAGCAGCACCACCCGCATCCTGATTCAGAATATCACGCTGCAAAACCCCCCGACATTCCACCTGATGCTTAAAGGCAATAACTCGAACATCACCATCCAGGGCATCACGATCAACACGCCTGGCACCTCGCCAAACACTGACGGCATGGACCTGGCTTCCACCAATGTGCTGGTCCAGAACTCCTATATCAGCGACGGCGACGACAACATTGAGATTGGCGGGAGTCAGTTATGCGCCTACGTCACGGTGACGAATTGCGCCTTCGGCACCGGTCACGGGGTATCCGTCGGCAGCATTACTTCCGGTGGCGTCTCCAACATCCTGGTGACCGACTGCACCTTCACCAACACCGCGAACGCCATCCGCATGAAATCCGACAATGATCGCGGCGGGGTGGTCCAAAACCTCAAATACCTGAACCTCGCGATGACCAACGTCAATTTCCCGATCACGATCTACAGCTATTACAACGAGGTAGGCACTCCCAGCAGTGTCACGCCCCTTCAGGCCGCCACGGAACCCGTCCCCTCCGCCACGAACACCACTCCGCTCTGGCGCAACATCACCCTCAGCAACGTCACCGGCTCCGCTTCCAGCGGCAACATTGCCGGAATCGTTTGGGGACGCAGCGAATTGCCGGCCACTAACATCACTTTCTGCAAGGTCAATCTCACCGCCTCCAAATCCTTCGACCTCTACAATGCGAGCGCGATCACGTTCATCGATTGCCAGTTCACACTGCCCGCCGGCGTCAAAACTTTCCAACTTTACAACGCCCAGGTCACGCTGACCAACTCCACATCCGGCGGCATCCCGGCGACATTCGACGGACTCACGACCAATTCGATTGGCAACACCATCGCGCTCTACAACATGAACGCTTCGTGGAGCAACACGAACGTTCTCGATGCCGGGCCGCTTACGCTGGGCGGGAGTGTTCTGACCGTCAGCAGCGATTTCAACCTCACCCCTTCCACCGTCTTGAACTTTCTGCTCGGCACGAACAACAGCGAAGTTGTCGTGACCGGGAATCTGACGCTTGGCGGCACCGTCAATGCGACCAACGCAGCCGGATTTGCTCCGGGAACGTACACGCTCTTGGGTTATAGCGGCGCTCTTGGGGGAACCTTTCCCACCCTCGGTGCCGCACCCGCAGGCCATACTTACAATTTCGACACCAATACCGTTGGCCAGGTGAAGCTCAAAGTTGGGCCTTCGCTTACGCCCGTCAACCTGATCTCGCAATACAGCGCGAGCCAGCTAACCCTTTCGTGGCCTGCCGATCACACCGGCTGGCGTCTCCAGATCCAAACCAATGGCAGCAAAACCGGGCTGGGCACGAATTGGACCACGGTGGCTAATTCGCAAACGACCAACCAGATTGTGATTCCGCTCAATCCTGTGAACGGCAGCGTGTTTCTGCGGCTGGTGTATCCGTGAGCCCCGAAAGAGCATGCGATCGGTTCAAAACTCGTATCAGCCGGCGCAAGGAGGCCCTGATCTTTCCTTCCGAAGTTCGTTTGACATTGGGACGACTTACGCGTTAACTCATTCCGAGTTACTCGTAACTTGTAACATTGCCTGACCGCATCAATTTTTATGGGGCGAACCAGTGATTCAAAAGACCGGATTTTGACGGCGGGACGCGACCTGATTTGGAAGCAGGGTTATTGTGCCGTAACCATCGATGCCATTTGCGAGGAAGCAGGCGTGCGCAAGGGCAGCTTCTATCATTTCTTCGATTCGAAGTCCGATGTGGCAACAGCCGCCTTCGAAGACTTATGGGACGAAGTCAGGCCGAAGCTCGACCAGATCTTTGCCCTGGATGTTCCTCCGCTCGACCGTTTGCAGAATTATTTCCGCTTTTTATATGAATCGCAGTTGGAACTGAAACGGAAATATGGATGTGTGGTGGGTTGTCCATTCGGTTCGGTGGGGTCGGAACTGAGCCAGCGGGAGGAACCCGTCTGCCGGAACGCCCGCGCCATCCTGGCTTCCTATCGCAAATATTTCGAAACAGCCCTGCGCGATGCCGAGGCTGAAGGGGCCATTGAAACCAGGAGCATTCCCGCCGCTGCGCGCAGGCTCTCGGCCTATATGGAAGGGTGCCTCCTCCAAGCGCGTGTCCAAAACAATCTTGGCCAATTGCGCGATCTGGCCACCAGCGCGCTGGATTTCATCGGAGTTTCGGCGCCGCCGGGTCCGAAGCTCAAGCGCAACAGCCATTTCCCCAGGCCGCGAATTGCGGCTGCGGCCGGCGTATAGCCGACCGGATATTCCACAGTCCGTGGTAGCACGGGCGACCCGCCGACGGAACATCAAGGGATATACTGGCTTGGCCTCCGCTCAAAATCTTTTCATGCGTTCATGCGCCCCCATGCGTGAAACCGCTTGACGTACCCCTCGGGTTCCTAATCAAATGGCCAGGAGATGACAGCGACTGGTGGCATTGACCGGCTGATTCTTCCAGGCGCAAACATATGCAAGGAGGCAAAAGAAATTCAACCGGGGCAATCGGAGGAAAGAATGAAACGTTGTGCGGATTAGCGTTCGCCGCCGGCTGGTTAGCCCTCGCGCTTTCAGTCTTCAACTGCCAGTTCTCGACCGCCTTCGCCCAGAACACGGCGTTTACGTATCAAGGCCGGGTGGTGGACAACGGCACGAACTTCACTGGCACCGGCCGGTTCAAATTTGCGCTCGTGACCAGCTCCAATACGTCCTACGTGACTTTCTGGAGCAACGACGGCACGAGCGTGGCGGGCAGCGAACCGTCCGCCGCAGTCAGCGTGGCCGTGAGCAATGGATTGTTCACCGCGGTTTTGGGCGACACGACGCGACCGAATATGGCGCCCATCGCCGCTTCGCTCTTCACGCAACCAAATTTGCAGCTGCGAATCTGGTTCAATGATGGTGTGAACGGCTCCACCGCGTTAAGTCCGGCGCAAAATCTGACACCAGTGCCCTACGCGGCCATGGCCAACAGCGCGGGCAATCTGCTGGGAACATTGCCGGCCTCGCAATTAAGCGGCACGCTGGCGCTGGCGCAATTACCGGGCGCGGTGGTGACGAATAATGAAACGAACTTGAACCTGGGCGGCGTGTTCAGTGGAAATTATTCCGGCAATGCCGCCGGGCTGACGAACGTGAGCGCGGCATCCGTCACCGGCCTCGGCAGCGCGGCATATAGCAACGCCACGGATTTTAGCCCTGATCTTTCGCAGTTTTTGACCACTGAGGCCGACGGCAATTCTTATTTTTACAGACCGCCCTTTGGTTACAACACCTGGCCTGAATACTCCAGCGGGATTACCGAGACCATCATAACCAATGCCGTCCAAACTATCAAAACCAATGGCCTGCTGGCCTTCTGCCAGCGCGTCGGAATTCCATTTGTTTTCAGCATCGATGATTTTTTTATTCAGGGCAATGATCCGGTTACACATCTGCCGACCTGCAATCCCGCGACTTTCCCCGATGGCGTGGCCTTCGTGCTTAATTATATTTATACCAATGGGATGGTTCCTGGGGTTTACCTCACCACTTTCCAGGGAACTAATCCCAATTATACAGCCCCTTATCAAAGCGGGGTTCCAAACGGATTTGAGGATGTGCAGGCGCGTTTCTACGCGAGCAACCATGTGGGATACATTAAGTATGATGGTTTGTGGCGGCCAGCCAGTTTCACCGATGCCGACATCACGAATCTCTACAGCTCCGTCAAGTTTATCTCCTTGTGCCGGGCCTATTCCACGAATTCTGTATTTATCAATACACCCGTGAAATACACCATGCCAATCACGATGCGTTTTGCAAATGCCTGGCGGACCTTTGGAATGGGTTATGACTTGCTTGGACATTTCATCGACTCTGACGCAGCTTACGGAGTGGACAATATAGCGCAAATAGCCCAGTTATTCTGGGTAGACGCGGCGACAAACGCAAATTTTTCTTCACGCACCGGGCCCTGGCACACCCCCGATTTTGATAATGTGGGAGCAAGCGTTGATCAGGGAAATCTGACGCAGATGATTCTGCGCTGTATATTTGGCGCTCCCATCATAGTGGGAGATGTCCGTACGAATGACTGGTTCGGAATTTCCGACGATTACCGGATTTACACCAATAATCCAGAGCTTTTGGCGATAGATTGGGACAGTGGCTACCAAGCCCCGTTCTGGGCTGGCACGAATAACGGGGTTTATTTTTATGTTCGGCCTTTAGGCTCGGGAGTATCGACCTACAAAGCGCTTGCGGCCATTAACCGCAATTATACCGAGCCAAGCGATTTTACATATAACTGGTATGCGACCAATTTCACCTTCCAACTGACGAACGCGGGCTATGCCGCCAACCAGATGGTCCTGGTCAAAAATGTAGGCGGTCAGGTTGATTCGACCCATGGCATTAGTTCATATATCGGCACTGACGCTCACGGTTACATTCTTGTTTCCAATTCCTTCTCTGTCCCGCAGTTGGATGGCATTGATTCTGCAATGTTTACCCTGCAGCCGGCTACTGCTCTGCCGCTGCCATACCAAAGTAATTTGGTGTCTTTAAATGACTGGTTGCCATTCTGGCAGACAAATTTGAGCCTGAATGGACTTCAACAGTTCCAACTTTACAATATTTTTGGAACCGCATCAGTCAAAGGTGGCATTGGCCAGGACAATTTGAAGTTCAGCCGCAGCCTGCAATTTTTAAGCACCAATCATTTTGTCCAGTGGGGTATTTATGGAGCCACGAATTTTAGCGCCGCTTTGGGTTATGATAATTTCGACGCGAACATTTATCGGCTCACCAATTACTCACGTTGGATAATCCTTATTGATGGAGTAACGAATTATGACTCTCAAAATTGGGGGCCGATTGGTGTTACCAACAAGACGACCAACATTTCATTGGCCCTTTCCGGCACTGCGCAGGTTATGACGATTCGATATCTGACGGCTGGCGCAAATTTCTCGGTTGGCGATTTGGGCAATCCCACGCTGACGTTTCTGCCCTCTCCAGCCACCGGCTTTACCGGATTGCTTGCGACCAATAGCGGTGCGGCGTTAACGGTGGGTGGCATTGTCAACAACGGCACCTTTACCAGCGCTGGAAATGCGTTGTTTTCCAGCAATGCCAACTTTGTGGGCGTCGCCAACACGGCCAGCAACCAGGTGTTCGGAGCGAACAATTTGCTCACCGGGTCATTGGGCGATGCGCGGTATGCGCCATTGCCACTCTGCGTGCTCACCAATCCCATCGGCACCGTCATCTCCAACACCACGATCGAGACGAGCGTATGGAGCACCTTTACCGGCAGTTCCAACACTGCCTCCGGCTTTTTTGTGGCGGGCCGCAAACTCCGGCTGAAAGGCGAAGGCTACTATTGGGCGGCAGTGGCCAACACCGCGACGGTGAGGCTCAGGGTAAAGATCGGCTCGGTGACAGCGGACACGACGGTGACGCCCGCCATCCCCGCCAGCGCGTCCGGCGCGGCGTTCACCTTTGACATCCCAATCACCTGCTACGGCGTGGGGGCCAACGTGGCGACGAACGCGCTGGGCGGCGGGTTCTACTATTCGGCGACGCTCAATGGGACGACGGTGATGGTCTTCAACGACCTCGGCAATGCCGCCGCCAACTTCACCTTTGCCGCCAACCAGCCCAACGGCGTGGATTTGACCGCGCAATGGAGTGTGGCCATGGCAGGGGACAGCCTCGTGGTGAAGCATTGCAGCCTGATTCAAGAGAATTGATGAACGCCGCCGTGAGCCTGCATGCTTGGCGCGGATTGTGTGCTTGGTTTTAAAGCTTCCCTCGTCTCCTCACCACCTGCCAGCCTTCGCCTCCAGGTCTTCTGGCTTGGCAAATTGAATCATCGCCTGCGGATGGTTCTCGGCCAGGACTTTTGCGTTGATCTCCTCCAGCATGGCGCGAAATTTGTGACGATACGGGGTTTTGGCATAATATCCGTTGGCCCCAAGCCGCAGGGCTTTCCGGCGGTTCGTGGGGTCATTCGAGGCGCTGATCATCACCACGGGCAGTTCCTTCAATGTAAGCTGGCCACGAATCATCTTGAGCACTTCAAATCCGTCGATCTCCGGCAGGGACAAATCCAGGAACACCAGCCCCGGAAACGGGTGTTTGGCGCGGTCCGCATAAGCGCCTCGTCCAGCCAGGTAATCGAGGGCCTGCACGCCATTGGGCACAACGCGGAGTTGGTTGAGGACCCCGAGGCGTTCCAACTGAATCTGGGTCAGCCGCACGTGATGCGGATCATCATCCACCGTCAGGATGCTGGCAGCTTTCATAACGCGGAACTTGTACACCACCCCGTGGCGCTTTTCCAGTCCGGCTTTGCAACTTAACAAGTCCTCAGTCATTGGTGCGGAGCCATCCGAAAGCCTTCGGGCTGCTTTGCTCAGACACGAAACGTATAATCGAGCGGAATGGGAGCTCTGCGTCCCCCCTTCACTGAGCCATACCCCTCTGGGGTAAATTCGTATGGCCCGGGGCCGCGCGTATGCTATCTTGAGCCAAGGAGATATCAGTTATGTCTGCACAATTGGACCTGAGCCTGAGGGTGGATGGTTCTACGGGCCAACCATTCGAGACAGGCAATGAAACCGGAACTTTGCTGCTGCTGTTGAACAACAGTTCGCAAAACAGCAATTCTGTGGAAACGCTGGACACGGGGTTTTCCGATCCGCCGAACCAGGACGATCTGGAGGCGCTGCGCCTCAAACTGAATGAGCTGATACGGGCGTTGCGCCGTTGACGTTGAGCCTGCGCAGCGGGAGATGGATCGGTGCATCTGATACAACCACCTTGGAGTGGATCGAGCAGAACTGCTTATTAATAACTCGCCCTGACGCCGGGTTGCGGGTTCGCGGTGATGTGGGGACGAAAAGTCCCTGCTCCTCGATAAATTTGCTTGTGTGAACCTGCGTTAAACGGATATTCTGGCGGCAGAGTCACACTGTTTTTACAGTTAACATGAAAGCTAGTTGTTGTTATGGCCGGAAAAGGAGTCTCCAAGGTCCAACGGGGTAGCGGATTTATCATTCAGGTCAACCTTGCCGGATTGGTCGTCTTCAGTTTTGCGCTGATAGCGGCCTCCACGCTGGTGATGTACGGCTTGCTCGCCTCCCGTTCCCACGTTACCGGGGCTGGCAACGCGGCGGGGCATTCTGAAGGCGCTCAAAACAACAGCACGCCGCTCAAGGAAACACCAGCTTGGGGCGAGTTGAAGGCGGTGGACGTCGAACTCGAACAGCCGCAGGAATATTACACGTTCGAGATGGATCTCAACCGAACCCCCGCGTGGTGGTTTAACGGCATGACAGTGGATCGGGTCCGCGGCTTGATGCAATCGTGCGGCCTGGATGCCAGCCAAATCGAACACGCCACTTCGGCCGCGCTCATGACGGTAACGCCCTCGAATGTTGTCATCAGACCGGACGATGCGCTTATCCTTGGGCTGACTCCGGAAGTCCGCGCCAGGTTTTACACTGAACTGTCGCATGATGATGACAACCATTACATGCAATTTCCCTTTTGCTTTACGGAAGACGCCTTCGAATCCCGGATTGGCAAAGGCGAGTTGAACCCCGCGCTCACTGAACGTATCCGGAAACTCTGCTACCAGCGCGGCGATACCAAATGCTTCAGCGACTACGAAATGGTGTTGCGGAGCGAGCCCTCCGAGACCGAACGCCTCCGGCTGGTCAAGACGTTGTCACGGCAATCCGCGGTCCTGGCCCGGTTGCACATCCGGCCCGACACGGACATTGACAAGGTGCTCGGCTATTGGGGGCGGGGCATCCAGGTGAAGGACGTGCGGCCTTTGCTTGAATCCCTCAAGCGTTTGGACGGCGGCGGGGACATCAGCCTGCTTTACCTCCTTCCAAAATTCGCGCGCGAACGCCTCTACACTTTCCCGCTCCCGCCCAAACCCGGCGATCCCGGGCTGGATTGCCACTGGTCCACCATGAATTTTTTCAGCGAAACCCCGGATAACCGTTTCGCTAACCCCGCCTACACCACCCCGTATCTGCTCGAACATTATTACCAGGTCGCCAAGCCGTGCCTTTACGGTGATTTGGTCCTGATTCTGAACGAACACGGCAATGCCATCCATTCCGGCGTGTATCTCGCGGACGACCTCATCTTCACCAAAAACGGCAACAACTACGCGCAACCATGGAAGCTCATGCGGTTAAAAGAACTGGTGCGCATGTACTCCATCAATTCGGGCTCGCGCATGGTCACCTATCGCGACAAGAATTGGTGACCAGGGCTCTGCTCAAGCCTTCGACGGGACCCGGTGCTTGCAGTATCATTTGGCATGAGTGCGACGGTTGTAGTGCCGATAAAGTTTGGGCCGAAGTGCGCTGACTTGGTTGAAAGGATTCCGGCGGCTACGGGTCGGTAATCGCTTCTTCGATCCAGGCCCGGGCGGCTTGCTCGTCGCGGAAGACGCGATATACGGCCGAGCCGTCCGAGGTGAAGGATTCGAACATGCGATACAAGCCGTACATCAAATCTGAATTCACCAGCAGGGCGCGGCGGGTAAACCTGACCACGTGCGGATTGGCTTTGATGACCATGGACAGCTCCAGGATTTCATCAGCGCTGAGGCGGGCGGTGGCGTTGCGCATGTCGATCAGTCCTGGCATGTCGGGGGTGTACGAAGAATTGCACGCCAGCCGCATCATGTCGGCGCGAATCTCATTGAGTGTGATTTCTCCGGTCACGATGGTATGAACGATGCGCTTTTGCGGATCGATGGAGCGGCTGATTTGCATAAATTCTGCTCGAGCACGGGCGTTAAACTGGGAAAGGGTGACTCAACAGTGATAATTCTGTCAATGCCGGGCTTCGAAATTCACGTCGCAGCGCCGAGTTCCTGTTCTGCTCAGCGTTAATTTTGTTGTCAGGTCGAGTGGGGTGCCGGGGCTCCGCACTTCTCCCAAAACTGGGTGGCGCAGTCACCATTTCCTTGCTCCCAAACCCGGGCGGCGGCACATTCAAGCTCATGACCTTTCGAAGACTCCGTACAGAAAGAACTGTTTCCTCAGCCGGAGGAATGGAGCGGCCCTGGCTGGCGTCAGCGATCATTTTTCTCATTCTCTTCATCAGCCCGGCAAAAGCGGCCGACCGGGACTGGCCGGTCTATCTGGGCGATTCCTCCAAAAGTCATTTTTCCTCGCTCAAGCAAATAAATCAGGGGAACGTTCAACATCTTCAAGCAGCCTGGGAATATCATGCCGGCGATGCGCGGCCAAACCGTTCCCAGATTCAGTGCAACCCGCTCATTGTGGACGGGGTGCTCTACGGCACAACTCCCGGGTTGAAGGCGATTGCGCTGGACGCGGAGACCGGAAAGGAATTGTGGCGGTTTGTACCGGAAGCGGAGGATGCGGTAAACCTGCCGGCCGGGGTGAACCGCGGCGTGGTTTATTGGGCGGACGGAAATGACCGGCGAATTCTTTACGTGGCAGGCCACTACCTCCACGCCCTCGACGCCCAAACGGGCCTGGCCATTCCCTCGTTCGGAACCAACGGCATGGTAAATCTCAAGGACGGGCTGGGGCGCGATGTGAGCAAGTTATACATCACAGCTACGTCACCGGGAACCGTCTTTCACGACCTGCTCATCCTCGGCAGCCGTGTATCAGAAGGGCCGGGACCGGTCGCACCCGGCCATGTGCGCGCCTATAACATTCGCACTGGCCACCTCGAATGGATCTTCCATACCGTGCCGCAACCCGGTGAGTTCGGGTACGACACCTGGCCACCCGACGCGTGGAAATTCATTGGCGGCGCGAATAGCTGGCCTGGCATGGCGCTGGATGAGAAGCGCGGCATCGTTTATGTTCCCACGGGCTCATGCGGGTTCGATTTCTGGGGCGGAAACCGGCTCGGCCAGGACCTGTTCGCCAATTGTTTGCTCGCCCTGGACGCCGCGACGGGCAAGCGCCTCTGGCATTTCCAATTCGTGCATCACGATCTGCTGGACCGTGATCCGCCCGCGCCGCCGACGCTTGTCACCGTTCGCCAAAACGGCAAGAGCGTGGACGCGGTGGTGCAGGTGACGAAGTCGGGGCATGTCTGGGTGTTCAATCGCGAGACGGGCGAATCGCTTTTTCCCATCGCGGAGAAAGCAGTGCCGCGATCCGATTTGCAGGGTGAAATGGCCTGGCCCACCCAGCCGTTTCCGACCAAGCCCGCGCCGTTGGTCCGCCAACTTTTTACGGCGGATGAAATCACGGACATTTCATCCGAGTCGCATCGGAGTGTTTTGGAGAACTTTGTCCGGCTGCGCCCCCATGCGGTGTTCATGCCACCGAGCCGCGAAGGCACGATCGTTTTTCCGGGATTCGACGGCGGTGCGGAATGGGGCGGTGCGGCGGTCGATCCGAAGAGCGGGATTCTCTACGTAAACGCGAACGAAATGCCCTGGGTTCACACCATGATCGATGCCCAGCCGAAGGACGGGCCGGCGTTGTCGAGCGGCCAGTTGATTTATCGGCAGGTTTGCGCAGCTTGTCACGGCCTCAATCGTTCGGGGGATGCGGCGCGCGCCTTTCCTTCGCTGGCGGATGTGGGCCGCAAGTTCCGCCCGGACGACATCATCCAACTGCTGGGCACGGGGAAAGGCATGATGCCGTCCTTCGCGTTTCTATCGGAGCCGCAACGGCAGGCAGTGGCCGATTTTTTGGTCGGCGAATCTCTGGGTGTCCATGACGGTGGGCGGCAGGATGTCGTGGACACGGACGTGCTGGGAGGCGAGCCTTACACGCACACTGGCTATTTGCGCTGGGTGGACTCACATGGCTACCCGGCGGTCAAGCCACCGTGGGGCACATTGAATGCAATCGACCTTAACACGGGCGAATATGTCTGGCGCACCACGCTTGGCGAGTTTCCGGAACTGACGGCGCACGGCATTCCTCCCACGGGCACGGAGAATTACGGCGGACCCGTCGTGACCGCGGGTGGATTGATTTTCATCGCCGCATCCGGAGACGAGATGATGCATGCCTTCGATCAAAAAACGGGCCGATTGCTCTGGCAGGCGAAACTGCCCTTCGGCGGTTACGCCACACCTTCCACTTACATGCTCAAAGGACGCCAATATGTCGTGATCGCCTGCGGCGGCGGCAAGGTGCGCACCAAAAGTGGCGATGCGTACGTGGCATTTGCCTTGCCGAAATAGTGCAGGAAACGAACCACAGCGAGGACGATGCGCCTATGAATGTGGCAGCTGCCTCCCCGCCTGACGCGACTCCAGTTTCTGGTTAAACGCGCCCAGGCGTGCTGCTGAGGCTTTGGGTCCGGCTCCGGTCGCCAATTGAATGAAGATGGACGCGGCTTGCGTCGTCTGCTTTTCTTGACGTGGGCATGGCATCGGCGTATGGCTTGGTGAACCCGGTCAATGAATTTATGAAAACTACCAAAAACGAACTCACTTCGCGGCGTGACTTTCTCAAAACTTCGGCGGTTATCGGCGGCGTGCTGGCCGCGCCGGCGATTTTGCCCGGCAAACTTTGGGCAGCGGACAACAGCGATACGTTGCGTGTCGGGTTGATCGGTTGCGGCGGGCGCGGGACGGGCGCGGCACAGCAGGCGCTGTCGGCAGACAAGAATGTTTCGCTGGTCGCCATGGGCGATGCGTTTGGCGATCGTCTGCAAGGCAGTTTGAAAGCGTTAAGAGGGGAGGCGAGCGTGGCTGATAAGGTGAAGGTCACGCCGGAAAAATGCTTTGTGGGATTGGATGCTTACAAGAAGGTGCTTGATAGCGGAGTGGATGTGGTGATCCTGGCGACGCCGCCCGGTTTTCGCCCCACGCATCTGAAAGCAGCCATTGAGGCGGGCAAACATGTTTTCAGCGAGAAGCCAGTGGCGACAGACGGCCCAGGCATCCGCATGGCGCTCGCCGCGGCGGAAATGGCCAAGCAAAAGAAACTGGCGCTGGTTGCCGGTTTTTGCTGGCGCTACAACTCGCCCGAACGGGCGTTGTTCCAACGCATCAATGATGGCGAGATCGGCGATGTGCGGGTGGTCTATGGGACGTATTACACCGGCCCTGTAAAACCCATGCCCAGCCCGAGCGAACGTCCGGAGGGAATAACTGATTTGCAGTGGCAAGTGCGTAATTGGCCGAATTTTTACTGGCTTTCCGGGGACAGCCTGGTGGAACAGGCCGTGCATGCCGTGGACTGGATGTGCTGGGCGATGAAAGACGTGCCGCCGTTGAAGGCCATGGCGGTTGGGGGACGTCAGATTCCGGCCCAAGGCGGCAATATCTTCGATCATTTCGAGGTGAACTATGAATACGCCGATGGCGCGCGTGGGTTCATCGGCAGCCGCCAGCAGGCGGGGTGCGTTTCGGATAATTCGGCGACGATTTACGGCACCAAAGGGACGGCCCGCGAACTGGGATTCCGCGGCGCACCCTTCATCAAGGGCGCCACGGATTGGCGTTACGACGGACCGAAATCGGAGATGTACCAGGTGGAGCACGACGAATTGTTTGCCTCGATCCGTTCGGGCAACCCAATCAATAACGGCGTGCGGCTGGCGTACAGCTCGCTCGCAGCCATCATGGGGCGAATGGCCGCTTACACCGGCCAGGAAATCACTTGGAAGCAAGCTCTTGATTCGCAGGAGGAATTGGTACCGGCCAACATGACTTGGGACATGGCGTTGAACACGGCGCCCATGGCGATGCCGGGCGTGACGAAGTTTGCGTGAGCGAGACGAAGCGCATGAATGGAACGACGCGAAGGGAATTTGTGAAATGGGCGGGCGCTGCCGCAGTCACGGCGGCGCTGCTGCCGGAAGGGCTCGTGGCGGGTGACACGGATACGGCCAAGACAGCGAGCCCACAGAAGCCCCGGAAGAAGGCCATCATGTACGGCACCCTCAAAGGTGAGATGCCCGTGCTGGAGAAGCTTAAGCTGATCAAGGAAGCAGGCTTCGACGGAGTTGAAATGATGAGCGGGATGGACCAAACCGAAGTGCTGAAAGCGCGCGATGCAACGGGGTTGGAGATTCCCAGCGTTTGCGATTCCGTGCATTGGGCCAAAACGCTTTCGGACCCAAATCCGACCGCGCGCGCGGTGGGCTTGGAAGGGCTCAAGACGGCATTGCGCGATTGCAAGGCTTACGGCGGATCGTCCGTGTTGCTGGTGCCGGCGGTTGTGGACAAGCATGTCTCCTATGCGGACGCTTATACGCGATCACAAGCCGAGATACGAAAGGCCGTTCCGCTGGCGGAGGAGTTGGGCGTGAAGATCGCCATCGAAAATGTTTGGAACCAGTTCCTGTTGAGCCCGCTGGAGGCGGTGAGATATGTCGATGAATTCAACAGCCCGGCCGTGGGCTGGCATTTTGACATCGGCAATGTCATCAATACCGGCTGGCCCGAACAGTGGATTCGTATTTTAGGACCGCGGATTCAGAAACTGCACATCAAGGAATACAGCCGCAAAAAACGCGATGCGGAAGGCTTGTGGAAGGGCTTCGCAGTGGAATACCTGGAGGGCGATAACGATTGGCCCGCGATTGTGAAGGCCCTCGACGAAGTGGGCTATCAGGGCTGGGCGATTGCCGAGCCGGCCTGGTGGCCGGAAAATGTGGAATTGAAAGCGCGTTTGCCGCAGATTGTGGCGAAGATGCAGCAGATTTTCGGGTAGAAGGCGGCGGTTGAGGAGCGTTCAAATTCTTGCAATTTGGGCAAAACGCGACAGCGTTTTGTTTTTATTTTCTGTGTGAGGAGAATTCATCATGCGCTGAACAGGCTGTGTTTGCAGGCATTTTTCCAGTCCAGGAGAATTGTCCCGGACACGCTGCCTCATCCGGCATAAAGTTTGCTGCCGAGGGGACCGGATAGGAATGCCATGAACCTCGGCAAAAAAATCCCCACTGATCTGCGAGTGCCGGTGGCGTTAAATCAACGCTCAACCGGAGTGAGTCAATCGGCTTTGAACCTCTGGCTTGTCGATGACAATCGGGAAATCCGCAGCCTGCTCGCAAATTTGATCGCCAGAGAAGGCTCGATTGAGTGTGCGCGGCAGTTCTCTTCTGCCGAGGCCTTGCTCGAGGCGCTTCAGAAGGAAACACCGCCGGACGCGATTTTGCTGGACCTGAGCCTGGGCGGCATGAGCGGCATCGATGCCCTTCGGCCAATCAGGTCGCTGGCGGCGTCAGTGCACGTGTTCGTGATGACGACGTTCTACGACGGAGACGTGGCCGCGCGTGCGTTCAGCCTGGGCGCATCGGGTTTCATTCTGAAGCGGCAGGAGATCGAGCGCACGGTGGAATGCATTCGGAGAGTCTCCGCGGAAGCAGTGCCAAAAAGCCAGTGGCGGGCTTCGGTCCGGCAAACGGCGGTTCATTGGCCCTGGGTGGCGCAGGTCATGCATGCCCGGCCGCTGCTCATGCGCGCCATCGGTGTGCTTCGCACTTTTCTTTGAGCCGCGAGATAGTGCTTCCTGGCGTTAATCAGCGGAACTTCTTCCATCCCTGGCAAAACAGTGTTGACCGTGTCGAACGGCTGTCTATCATTGCCCGAACCGGAACACTTTGGCAATTGCAGCGGGGTGCCAGTCAGAAGGCTGGCACGCTCAAAACGGGCTGACCTGCATGCATGCGGACGGGTTCGACTGCTGCAAGCGCCGAAGACTGGTGTAATTGCGGAAGGACCGTGCAGTGAATGATAACGCCGATATTCATTGCCTTGGGCAACCTCGAATAAGAGCGACGCCCGGGGGGATTCAACAACTATTTACGTATCGCCGGGCTTTTATCAGCCAGGTGGGAATGGCATCGACTTAGGAGAAAGTTCGATGCTGCGTTTCATGAAAGCGCCCCAGGCCCGGGACTGGACTGGCCGATACGTTCTCGCCTTTTGTGTGCTGGCCCTGTTCTGGGCCGGGGAACATTTCGTCTTACAAGCGTCGGTTTTTGAAGTCCGGCCCGTTACCACTCATCCGGGCACCTACCAAAGCATCCGGTTGGGAATCGATTTGATGGCAGCGATTGCACTGCTGCTGACTCTCAGCCGGCCATTTCTAATCCTAGTGATGTCGTTGGATTGCCTCCTCTCGTTGATCATTGTGGCTTACAACCACTATTTTCATCATGCCTTCTCCGTTTATTATGGTTTAAAAACGTTCCACGAAGGGCTCAAGGTGCTGCCTGTGGTCGTGGAGATCATTCCGTGGGTTGTTTGGGTGTTGCTGATCGCGGGCCTGGTCATCAAGCTGGCGCTGGTTTTTGAGATCACGCCGCATCCCGCCGGGTTCAGACGGCGCTGGGCCGCGCTGTGTGTGCTGACCGCGGTGGGTTTTATTTACAGCCTGCAATATACGAGCTTTTATTTTCGGAACATCCCGATCACCCGTGTCACCCGGGCGGTGTACGTCTATGGATATCTGAACAGTTGGCTGGCGGAATTCTTCGTGTCCCCCGACACGCGCGAAGTGACCAGGGAATTAATCGAACTGCAGCGCGACGTTCCCGACCGGATCTCCGCCACCGAGCCATTCTGGCCGTTTACCAACAACGTGGTGATTGTTCAAATGGAGAGCCTGGGGTGGAACGTAATTGATTACCGGATCGACGGGCAGGAGGTGACGCCTTTTCTGAACAGCCTGGCGCACCGGGATCGCTTCTTCAAAGTCCAGGTGTATCATAGTATCGGCAGCGAGGACATGGATTACGCCGTGCTCTCCGGCGGGAAGCCAAGCATGCGCATGGCCAGTTATTTGGCGCCCGGCATTCCCTACACAAACGCCCTGCCGCGTTTCATGCAGCAGCACGGCTTCGAGACGCTTTCCGTGCATGGCGCCAATGGTGATTTTTTTAACCGCCGCCCCAATTTCGAACGCATGGGTTTCGATCAAATTTGGTTCCAGGAGGAATTCAACTGCCGTCTGGTGAAGCAGGGCTTGCCGGTGCGGGAAAGCTATTGGGGCGTCCGCGATGACGAGTTGTTCCGCGTGTCCACCGAAAAAATGCGCCACGCCACGCGGCCTCAATTCCATTTTATCATCACCCTCGACAGCCACATGCCGTTTGACCTGATCACCGACAGCGAGAAGGAGGTCTTTCCCCACAGCCGTTCGTGGCAGGAGAATTACTTCAACAGCGTGCGCCTGCTGGATCGAGATCTGCGGGAATATGTGGAAGGGTTGCCGGCAGGCACATTGGTCATTCTTTATGGCGACCATCCCTCCGGGGTCAATTACCGCGATTTCCATGCCGCGCGCACGGTGGCGGGGGAGTATGTTCCGTGCATTGTGCATGTGCAAGGCGGTGCCATGGTTCAGCCACAGGTGGCCGCACAAGTGCCGGAGGATTTGCGCATCCATGACGTGATCAATTGCCTGCGCCGCCAGGTTGCACTGGCTGGCCCTATTCTCACGGCCTCCAACGCCTGCCAGCCCACCGCGAGCCGTTAGCGAGTCAGTTTAAGCTTGGAGGCGTTTTCAATTCCTGCTTTCCTGCCGGTCTGTTTTTTTGAATTATGTTTGCTGGCATTCGTTCAGTTCATTTCGTGGGCATCGGCGGAACGGCGATGGCTTCCGTCGCCGCCGCAATGCGGGAAAAGGGCGTTCACGTCACTGGTTCGGACCAGAATGTTTACCCGCCCATGTCCACGTTCCTCGCCGAACGCAAGATCGAGGTAATGGCGGGTTATGCGGAGCCGAATCTGGCTCACAAACCGGATCTGGTCGTCATCGGCAACGCCATCTCACGCGGCAACCCGGAAGCCGAGGTGGTTCTCGAAAAAAAACTCCGGTATTGCTCGCTGCCCGAGTTGTTGAAGGAATTTTTCATCCGCGGCAAGCGCTCCCTGGTGGTTTCCGGCACGCACGGCAAGACCACCACCACGTCACTGCTGGCCTGGGTTTTCGAGCACAACGGTTTCAACCCAAGCTACCTCATCGGCGGCATTCCCAATAATTTTGGCCAGGGCGCCCGTTTCACCGACAGCGAATGGTTCATCATCGAAGGCGACGAATACGACACCGCTTTTTTCGACAAGCGCAGCAAGTTCGTTCATTATCTTCCGGAGGTTGCCATCATCAACAACCTGGAGTTCGACCACGCGGACATTTTCGAAAACCTGGCGACCATCCAGACTGCCTTCAAGCGGTTCATCAATTTAATTCCTCGCAACGGCCAGTTGCTGGCGAACGGCGACGACCCCAATCTCGCTCCGTTGCTCAATGTGACGCACTGCCCGGTAAAACGCTTCGGCCTGGGCGAAGACAACGCCTGGCGCGCGTATAACCTGACACTGGCGCCGACCGTCAGCGAATTCGAAACACCCAGCTTCAAGTTCCGCATCGGAATGCTCGGCGAACTCAATGTGCGCAACGCGCTCGCCGTGGTTGCCTGCGCGCGCCATTGCGGGCTTAAGAACAACCAAATCCAATCCGCCTTCGACACTTTCAAGGGCATCAAACGGCGCATGGAAGTCCGAGGTGTCAGCGGCGGGGTGACGATCGTGGATGATTTCGGGCATCATCCCACCGCCATTCGCGAGACCTTGCGCGCGTTGCGCATCAAGTTCAAAGGCCAGCGCATCTGGGCCGTCTTCGAGCCGCGTACGAATACAACGCGCCGCAACGTCTTTCAGGCCGAGTTGGTCGAGGCCTTTGCCGATGCGGATGCCGTGGTTGTTTCGCAAGTGGCCCGTCTGGAACTGTTGCAGCCGCATGAGCGGCTGGATCCCGCACGGCTCATGCAAGACTTGAAAACCTCGGGCAAGAACGCGGCTTATCTCGCGGACGCGGACGCCATCGTTGATCACATAAGCAAGGGCGCCGAAGGCGGCGACGTGGTGTGTGTCTTCACCAACGGCGGCTTCGGCGGCATCCATGGGAAGCTTTTGGAACGCCTGGCTCACGTGAGAAGGTGAGCCAAAAATGCTGGAACCAAAAGATATGGCCTCGCCTCACGCCGGCCTGATTACGTTAGAGAGTTTCCTGCGCGGCATGGGCGGAAGATCAAACTGGAGCAAGTGACGCCAGCCCGCAGTAGTCCGCCGCTCGCCCGGCAACGGAGGCAAGTTATCAGCTTCCGGAGTAGTAGTCCTCGATTTTCTTCGACACGTCCTTGTAACTGCTATCGACTTCGTAAACGAGTTTGAGCTGTTCGATGGCTTCCTCTTTCTTTCCCATTTTCTCCAGCAACAGGCCCAGGGTGTAATGGAGTTCCTTCTTCTCGTCATCAAACCCGGGCTTTTCCTTGAGGGCTTCCTGCAGTTTCTTGGCGGCGAGATCGTTCATCCCGCGGCGCCCAAAACATTGGGCCAGATAGCTCATGGCCTGGATGCGGCGGTTCGGGTTGTTGACGGCTTTCTGAAATTCCGGAAGGGCTTCACTGATCTTGCCCGCTTCAAAAAGCAATTGCCCGTACTCGAAACGAATCTGCAAGTCAGTCGGATACCGTTCCGCGCGCTGCTTGCATTCCTCCAGGCGATACGCCAATCGTTCCGCCTTGATTTGCGCGGCCTTTTCGGCGTAGTCCGGCGCGTTCGGATCCAGTTGTGACAGTGCGTAGTCGAATTTCCGCACCTTCGTTTGGGCGATTTTGCTTTGCAGCGAGGCGTCGTTTCCACCGTCGGTCGCCATGATTTTTTCGTAGTAGCCGAGGGCGCGCTCAAACTGGTTTTTCTGGGCGTAAAGATCGCCCAAATCCCGGTTCAGTTTGAGGTTGTTTGGCTCGGTTTTGAGGCGCGCTTCGTATTCGCCGATCAACCGCTCGGTCACATCCTCCGCCTTGACCTGGCGTTTCTCCTGTTCGAGGGAAATCGCCTCTTCCTTGTTCTTGAGTGCGTCGCGAAAGGAGCCCTCCCCGCTTTTTAAAGCGCTGTAGGCGCCTTCATCCATCGTTTTTCGCGCGGAAATGTTCTTCAGCGCCATGAAGATCTCGTTGTCGCTCGGATGTTCCCGTCGTAAATCGTTGAGCACTTTTTCCGCCCGGGTCTTTTGCCCGGCGGCGGCCAGCGCCTCGGCGAACTGGAGGTTCAATTCCTTGTCCTTCGGGGCATTCTTCGCCAGGACCTCCAGCGAAAGCACCGCTGTTTGCGGCATCTCGGCGGCCATGGCGGCTTCCGCCAGCAGCTTGTGGCCCGCGGAACTGTAGGCGTCGCCGGCAATGATTTGCTCGGCGATCTGAATGGCTTCCAGGGGATTGTTGCGCAGGGCCATATGTCCCTTGGCCAGCAGCGGCGAGGAACCGGCGCCGCTGAAAACTTTCTTGCTGAAGCTGAGGAAGCCGCTCTTGACCTCGCCCGCCTTGCGGGTCTGGGCGGTGCGCAATGCCTTGCGGACCTCAAACAGGCCCGGCTCCTTGTTGAGGACTTGCGTGAACATCTCGATGGCGTAGTCGTAATTATCCCGTTGCAACGCGTCGGTTCCCCGCGTGTAGAGTCTCCTTAAATCTCCGGTCAACTCATTTAGATTCTTCTCTGGCATAGAGCAATTCTGGCAGAATCCCGGGAAAAAATCCAGTGGGAACTGGATGAGGTTCGAGGTTGATGCAAGAGCCTTGCAGGCCGCCGCAGTTGACATGAGAACATGCCACGGCTGCTGAATCCATCCGCCGCTTGATCTCCGGCGGCCTGACTGGCATGATCCCGGCATGATTCCGCAAACGACGAAGATTTTACGCGCAGGCTTGAGTCTGCTCGCTGTGCTCGGGACCTGCGTCCTGGCCAATGCCGGCCCAACCAATTCAGTGCCGGACCAGGCGGCCGGACACAAGTCGCAACTGGTTGGACCCGCCGAAGCCGCGAAGCTGATTGATTCAAAAAAGGTGGTGATCCTCGACGTGCGCACGCCGGCGGAATTTGCCGAGGGGCACATCACCGGCGCTACGAATCTAGATTTTCACGCCCCCGACTTCCGGGCGAAGCTCGAAAAACTGGATAAGAATCAGCCGTACCTCGTTCATTGCGCCGCCGGCGGACGCAGCGGCCAGGCCTGCAAATTGATGAACCGACTCGAGTTTAAAACGGTGTACGATCTGAAAGGCGGCATGCAGGCGTGGGAGAAAGCGGGACAACCGGTCGAGAAATAGCTTCGCAAGCACCAACCACCAAGCTCCAGAAAAACTCCAAGTTCCAAATCTCAAAAGATATACATCGGCTTTGGGGTTTGGATTTTGGAGCTTCTCTGGTGCTTGGTGCTTCTCCTGACTACCTTGCTTCCTCGCCCGGCATGGCCACAACCGCCGGTTGGTAGGTCAATTCATCTGTTTCTCCGGCCTCCCACCAGCGCCAGGAACGGCGATGGCCGGAGATGCCGTAGATGGAGGCCGCGCGGAAGTCCCGGCTCAACCGTGTCATGGCCTGGCCGCACAAGGTGAAATCAACGATGAACCCAACCGTGAACCAAAAGGCCACGGTAAGCCCCAGGGAACCCAAAGCTGCGCCGAACGAAGTCAGGCCGAGGACACCCATCACTCCCAGACTCCCGGCCGCTGGCAAAATCAGGACATATAGTACGCAGTTCAAGCAGGCGAGCGTGGAAGTGCGCGCAGTCAATCCCTGCCACAACCCCACCCAACTCAAAGTGTAGGTGTCGGCAATGAACATCCCCATGCTGGCAATAAAAGCCACGCCCAAAACGCCGCCGCCGTCCCACCAACCAGTGGCTGACATGCCGCCGTCCATCAACATGAAGTCGATCATCAGCAGCGCGATGGCTGGCGCCAGGAAACGCTTCCGCAAGTGGTTGAGCCAGCCTTGCCAGATGTGTTCCTCGCGCAATGGCGTGCACAGCAGCAGTTCCAGGGCGCCACTGTTCCGGTCCTCGGCGAACCGCCGGCTGGCTTCCCATGCCACCCAGATTTTCAGCGTCGCATGCAGGCAATACACCACCAGCACGATGGTGCCCGCTCCGAGCCAGCGTTTGTTCATCGCGTAGTAGCCGCCCAGCCAGAAGCCAAACGACGCCGTCAAAAACAGCCAGATTCCCAGCGAACCACGCCGATTGCGCAGGGCCAGCCAAAGAATCGGGTTCAGCTCAAGCAATTTTTCCTTGCGCGCGCGTTCCCGCCGGCGGTGCGACGCTCGTTCCCGCCACCAGGTGAGCCAGCGTGGTGCTTCCTTCTTCACCGGTTTGTCCTGCCATGCGTACGGCAGACAGAAAGCCGCGGCCAGCAGGCAACCCCAACTCAACAACTGGTTCATGCCCAAGGCCGTCCAAAAATAATTTGCCGCCGGCGCATAATTCGCCTCGGGCGTCAGCCAGAACGCATAACCGGGACTGAGCAGCAACGTGATTGGATCGGCTGGGAAGGTCCCGCCATGCCACAGCAGGACGATTCCGGGCAGACCCGCCGCCAGTGCCATGAGGATGAGCACCGCCGCCGCCATCGCTTTGCGGCCATCCCGGCAAAAGGTCGAGGCCAGCATCGCAACCGACAGCGAAAGCAACAGCGTCCCGGACAACACCAGCGCGACGCGCATAAACTCTCCCCAGGGCACGCCGCCCAGGAAAAAGCAAAGTCCCAAAATTGGAAGCAGGGCCAGCAAACAATGGATCGCCGGCATCGCCATCGCCACCAATTTACCGGCCACGAGGTCCCAACCCGTCAGGTTCGTCAGGAACAACATTCCCAGAGTGCCCAGCCGCTTCTCTTCACTCAGGCAGTCCGCCGTCAGAATCGGTCCCGAGAGCAAACTGAACCCCATCGCCAGCAGCGTCAGCGCGGTGAACAGATGCCGGCCCAGCGTGGCCGGATTTCCCCCGACGCTGACCGTCACCGCCAGCACTCCCAATCCAATTAGCGCGCCCGCCAGACCCGTCCCGCTTCGAACCCGGTAAGTCATCGGCCGCCGCGACAATCGCCGCAATTCGCGTTGGATGATCGGCAGAAAGTCCATGTCAAATCACGCGAGGAGCACAACCCCTTTCATGCGGGGCAGGATACGCCGCACTGAGTGCATTGTCCAGTCGGTATGGCTCCCGGGAGGGCCGGTATTTTGCCGGCAGCGAAGCCGGCAATGCACAACGATCATGGCTCATTTTCAACCGATAGACACCGCCCAATCGCTTTTGGTATGGCCGAACGCGGGAATTCTTCGGGTGGGGCGCGCAGTCCTCTGCGCCGCTCCGTACAACAGGACGGCTCCTTTCGCGCCACGAATTTAAGCGAACACATGCGAATATTTGACCAAGGCAGGTTTGTTTTGGTTTGTTTTTACTTTGCCTGCCTTGTTCCGCCCCACCCAGCTTCCACATTCGGATTCGAGCTTTAATCCTTACGGCGGATTAAAGTGGATTAGCTTGGATTGCTTAATTCGCTTTGATTTTACGGCTTGAAGTGGAGGTAATGAAGACACTCGCAAGGGGACGTGCCTCAAAGGCACGGGTCTTTTCCCTTTCCCTTGCTGCTGGGCGCCAGTTCCCTAATTCGAACCACCCGCTCTTTGGCTCAGCCTCTCATTGATTCTCAGGATTTCCTGAATTGGGATCTCGGTCCAAAAAGCCGCCTGTGAGCGGCCGGAACGGCCCTGGTTTCCCTCGGGCGAGGCTATGGCAAAGTTGCCGCTGTAAATCCGATTGAGGAATTCGATGCGCACCTCTCCGCGCGGCCCGTCCGGGCACGAGCCGGCGTAGAAGTTCACGAAACTCTTCACTTCGCGCACATCCACCGGTGATTCAAACTCAATGTATTCATACTCGCGCCCCGGGGAAGAGCGATGGTCCTTGAAATAGTAACCTTCCGGGGATCGTGGATGTTCAAAGAAGAGCGTCTCGGCGTCCGGGCGCGGAGTGGCGTAAAGGTCGAGGTCGATATTGTCCTTCCAACGAACGCCGATCTTGAGCGGGCCCACGAACCGCGACGGTGGACGGGTTTCAGGAACCACATCGCCAGTCAGCCAGTCCACTAGTTGGACGTTGCGCGTGGCCCGGACCATCTCGGGAGTCTTCTGCAGCGGGTCGACCACCCAACCGTTGGCCGCAGCGGGTGTGCCCGGAGCCTCCGAACCGAAGGCCCGCATGGCGGTGGCGAGGTCCGGCGAGAACGACCCCATTTGCCCGCCGCGTCCTTCGATGTAAAGCGACCAAAAGCGTGAGACCTTCTCCCGGTGCAGGTCGCTGAGCCATGGATCGCCGAAATAAACCCAGTAAACCAGCAGCCGTTGGGCAGAGGCATCGCCGGAATTGAACCCAAAAACCGATTCTTCGCGTGAGACACGCAGATGCCCATCGGAAGGGAAATAACCGTCCACCATTGAAAAAGCCGGCTCCTGGCTATCCTGGTATAAAGGGCTGCCAATCAAGAGCAGGGGAAGTTTCGCTGACTCTTCCCGAGCCGTTCGCTCCTGGCTCAGGAAATTGCAAAACTGCGGCAGACGAATGGCTCCCTCAAAGCCGGGTTTCGGGCCGCTGGGTTTGGCATGTTCATTGGCCAGAAACGCTTTGATCTCGCCAATCGGCCCGGCGAACTGGTTGGCGCGAGTCTTGGGACTGTTGAAGACATTCGCATTTGGAATCGAGAGTCGTGTGATGCTCTTCAGATTGTACGCATCGTACACTTCCAACTTCGCGCCGAGCGGAAGCCCCTCGACGATCAATCGCACGAGACCCTGATACACCGGGTCTTTGGCCGTCTTGTCCAGGAACGGTGACATGCCCACGACAAACTCCTCCCCGGACTTCCCGCCCTCAGCATCTTTGCGCGCGGCGCCGGTGGTAGAGTCCCCTGTAACAATCGAGTTTGCCGCGCGCGTGATGGAACCAAGACAGAAAACCAGGCAGACGACTGAAATAAAAACTCGCATGAGGGTAATCGGGTTGCGGTTCAAGTTCCATTGGCTCGGTACGACGTTGTGGCGGCGGTTCCCGCCAGACGGTTTTCCGGCTCCGCTGAGTCAAGATGACTTCGCACATGATCGGACAACTGCTCGAGGATTATTTGGCGCTTCTGCGTTTGATCCTGCCGGCGCGCGGCCTCGCGATGAAACATCGATTTTCCGTAGGCCAGCAAGGCCGCCAGTTGATTCTCCAATTTCGCGATATGGCCGTTGGCTTCGCCGAGCCCTTGACGTTCGCGGGCGATGCTTTCCTCCAACTTGCCTCGCTCCTGATCGAGTTGCGCCGTTGCGGGGTCGCGGGCCAATCGCACCGGGCGATGTCGGGCGTAAAGATTCGTCATATACATGCCCAGGACCGCCGAAAGGAAAATTTCCGCGACCGCCTGGCCGGCCACCGTGATGACATCGATCCATTTTGCGCCTGAAAAATTAAGGCCAGGCGATGCCGTTCCCGTGGAAGGAGCATCAAACACGGTAAGCGAGGCGATTTGGTCGTTGATGCCTTTGGACAGGGTCGGATAGACGCTCGCGTACGCGCCCACCCAAACCAGCACGCCCAGCACTCCCAGAACCAGACAACTCCACAGATACAGGTCGCGCGCCCTGTTCTCCCGCAAGGAATCCCACCCGACTTTGATCGCCAGCGCGCCCACGGGCAGAAGCGCCGTCCAGAGATAGGCCCTCAATGGATTTTCCCGAAACGTGATGAATCCGGATTCCAGGAGATTGAAGGAAATATTGGAAACGCCGAAGGCAATCAAACACACGATGCCGAGGCAGCAAATGGCGAACATGAACCTATCCCAGCCGTTCCAGGGCGGGTTCGGGACAGTATCCTCGCAGCCATCGACCATGACCGGAACCAGTCCGGGCCGCCCACTGAGTCGCAGTTCTGTTTCCTTCAGCCTGCCTTCCAGGAACGTCAGCCGTTCCGCATGCGTCCGCGCCTTCTGCCGGACCTGCTCCCATTCCACCGCGTGATGGTGCAAAAACAAAGCGCGATGATATTCCTCGATTTCGGCGGCTGCGGCGGCAGCCGCGCCAGGATTCTCAAGCTGGTTCTGAATGAATTCGAGATGAACTGGCGGGGTAATCCCGCCTTCGTTCGATTTTGATGCGGTAGTAATCATGGATTCACCTTGTTTTAGAGTCTATCTCGATTAGGCGGACAGTCCTCTGCCCGCCGTCGGCGCGCACCGAGTGACGCGCCCTGGCAGGATAGATTCTTGGCAGACGCATCGCCAGCAGTTGGCTGATATCGACGTCCCACCCGTTCCGTCGGGCCACTGGCCCGACGGAAACGTGCGGGTGGTTCCTCATTTGGCTTCTGGCCTTTCACCGGAGCTATCCGATGATAGTCCCGGCTTCTTCAACTCGTTCCTCTCTTCCTCCAGTCGCTTGATCTGCTGTTCCAAGGTTTTGATTTGCGCCTGGAGAGTCCCGCGGGCTTCGCGCAGTGCTTCGAGCGCTTTGGCCGAGTTTTCAGATTCCACCGCGCGCATGTCCTCTTCCATGCGCGCAAAATCCTTGCCTTTCAGCTTGGCGACGTCACGCATCGCCATGTCGGCGGCGCGCTGGCTGGCCCCCACGGCCCGTCGCACTTGCTCGGCTGCCCGTTCAGCCTGTTCGGCAGCGCGTTTGGATTCAAAGTCAGCGCCGGATTCGGCCGCCAGTCGGTTCGCGTTTTTGTTCCACGAGCCTGAAACGGAATCACGGGAAGCGCCCTTAACATCACGGCGCACCTCGAGGTCTTCAAGAATGCGTTCGATTCGGTCCAACCGTTCTTCGATGGACAAATGTCTCTTCATGGACCGCGACGCGGCAGGTGCCATGGGAGGAACGGGTTCCAATGCGGGTGCCGATGTCGTTGCCAGCTCCGGCAGTGCAGGAGGCGCTGGTGGAACGCTCGATGTCGAGGCAATGTTTGATGGCGAATCGTCTTCCGCGGGCTTGTGTCTCGGGCCTGATTCAGCCGTGGACCAATTGGCTGAGGCTGGCGCTGGCGACACGCCTGCGACCAAGACCAGCGGCGCTGGCGTGGGCGTTGCCCGCGCAGAGTCCTCAACAGAAACCTTCACCGCAGGTGCAACCGAGATCGAGGCAAGCGGCGCAACTGAAACCGCCACGGGCGCGCTGAGCTGCGCTTCCGGCGCTGACTGTACTTCTACTGCGGGCATAGACTCCGAAGCCGCGTCAGGTTTCGCGGCCTCCGCTGCCGGAGCCGGCTCGGTGTTCGGCGATTGTGCCAGAACCACACGTGGCCCAGCGTTAATGGCAAGCACTGCGAGCATTGCGGTTGCAGTTGCAAGTATCCCCAGCCGGCCTCCGGCCAGGCGCGGAGAACGATTTCTTTGAGTGTTCAGTATCATAGTTATCCTTTGTTGCAGTTGACTGTTGTTGTTTGAAACTCCGGGCGCGAGCAGATGTCGGCGGCGACTCATGCGGCTGGCGACATTGGCAAGCGTCAGCGCATAGGCGCGTGGCCGCCCGCTCGTTTCAAGGACGCGATCGTCACAAGCGATTTCACGTTCCAATGAAAGCTTTGCGCCAATCCACCAGATTGCCGGATGAAAAAACAGAGTGGCCTGAATGAACTGCTGCGCCAGGTTCCCCCAATCATCCCATCGATCCACATGGGCCAGTTCATGCCGCAGCACGTGCTCCACGTCGCTGTCGCCGGCGTCTTTGTCCATTTCCGCGGGCAGAAGCACCACCGGATGAACAAACCCCAGCACCACCGCCGTGCGATGCGCGTTCGATAGCCTCAATTGGACATTGCGCCTGGTTGCAAGCGAACCGCGAAGTCTGTCGAAGAGCGTTTGCAGAGACTGACTCGGGGCGGTGGACGTCCGTTTAACGCGGCGCACTTCTTCGAGGCGGCCGGTGATTAATCCGCAACGGATGCTCGCAAGCACGATCCAGACAGAAACCAGACACACGCAGATTGAGCTCGGCAAACGGATGATGGTTTCCGCATTCCAAGCCAGCGCTTTAAGGATCCACTGTCTAAAGAGCGGCCAACGCGTCTCCGTTGCCTTCGTGTCGGCGCGCCGGTCGGATACGGCATCTTTGCCGGACCATCCATCCGGCGGGAGACTGCCCGGCAAGGATGGTTCTCGCTCGATGTTTTCGCCAACAGACTCGCCTGGTTGCAAAGCCGGAGGAACTGAATCAGCAGCGACCCAGCCGGCGGTCTTTTCCAAATCAGGCGTCGGAAGCGCTATCTGCGTTATGCCCGAGGTGCTTCCGGTTTTGGCCGGATTCTCACGATGCGGACGGAAGGAAAGCAGAAGATGTGCGGGAATCAACGCTGTCACAAACAGCAATACCCCGAACCAAACCGCATGACGCGTCGCGGCGTTCGTGCGGGCGAACAACCGCACGGCGAATCCCGCGAGCAGGGCGACCAGCACGCCTTGGTAAACACCGTTTGCCGTCGCACTCAATAGCCGCTCGCAAGCCCCGGAAAAATCCACGCTCATGCATCGTCCCTTTCCGAATTGAGAATCCTTTCCTTGATTTGATCCAGTTCCTCGGTCGTCAACTCCTCATCCCGCAGGAACGACAGCACCAGTTCGCTTGGCGAACCGGCAAAAAACTTGGACAAAAGCTGGTGAGTCGCTTTCCGCGCCACCGTGGTACGATCCACTTTCGGCGTAAAGACAAATGCCCGGCCCTCCTTGCGGGAGGAAAGATAACCCTTGGCCTTGAGAATCCGGATCAAGGTCAGAATGGTCGTGTAGGCGTCCTTGCCGTCGAGCGCCTCGACCACCTCCGCCACCGTGGCGGAACCCCGCGCCCAGATGACCTCCATAATGCGGTGTTCGGCGTTGGTTAACATGGTTGCTTTTTTGCGCGGCATAGTAAAGTATTAAATAATTAGTAGTTGGAGTTTACGCCTTTTTGGAAGCTCGTCAACTAAAACTTTAGTTGTTTGTGAAAAAAGTTATTCACCGGCTTCGAAGCGGACCCCCGATCAATGTGACAGATATTCCAGGACCGCCAGCATGATCAATCCAAAGACCAGCGAGGAAAGCAGCAACCCCAACCCGGCAAACAAAAATCCCCAGAGGAGATAGCGGTCGGCGGGGTTCCACTCCCGCCCGCGGCCAAGCGCCACGGTTCGAAACTGCAACACCGCCAGCACGGCCATGGGGATGCCGAACACGGGTATGAGGCTGGCCAGCCCGAAGGCGAAGCACCGCAAAGATCGCTCGATCAATTCGATTCGGCCCATGGCTGCTACTTCCTCTCCGGTGCCGCGATTGACTGCACCGCTTCCGTTGCCGCACGCGGGACCGCGTTCGTACGGGCCGCTTCGGCTTCCAACCGGCGGATTTGCCTGCGCTCGACCAGCCGCAGTTCCTGCTTGAGCTGCCAGAGCGTCCTGACATTGCTGGCCACCAGAATCATCAGGATCGCCATCAACACGAGCATGAGCAAAACGGCAGTGCCGCTCTGGGAATGCGAGCTGCGACCTGGGCCGGGGTGGGGACGGCTCGTCCCCACATCACCCCGAACGCGCCGACGTGGGGACGAGCCGTTCCCACGTCGGCGATTCTTGTTATCGTTAATGATCATCGGCTCGAATGTTTCATCGACTGTCGGCGACCGCTGCCACGCCGCGCTGGACCGGGACAGCTTCGAACGTCAGCGCTGGCTGGAACCGCCGTTTCGGCTCACGGGTTTTCAACTCCAACTCCCAGCGCCACGCGGTCACCTTCTGGCGGGCCTCTGGTTCCATCCGCGATGATTTCACGCGATTCAGGACTTCGACCCAGGCTGAATTCTCGTTCGCCCGCCGCAAAATGGCGCCTTGCGACGCGCGATAGGTAATCTCGCCGGAGCCGTGCGGAAGATGCAGGAATTGGTCCCCGTTCGATTCTTCCGCGCGCACCGGTCCCGTGGCGGTCCGCACGTCCTCGCGCCAGCGTTCGCCCGTGGTGAGTGCGCGCGCGATTTGCCCCGCATTGCGGCTGAGGTTCACCGAATTGTCCCAACCGCGATAAAAAACAACGTAACCCATGCTCACGATTACAAATAGCAATCCGATGTAGATCATGCAGTCCGCGATCAGAATGCCAGATTGCGTTCGTCCCCCGCGGCCCCGGCGCATCCATTTGAGGCGCTGGATCGATGGGCGAATACGATGCCCATTAACGAATCCGGAAGTCTTCATCTCGCCACTCCTTCCCTGATTACCCTCGTGGCCAAATTGTCCTTTTCCGGCAGCCACTCCAGCCGCACGCTTTTTCCATTGAGGGTCAGCACGGTTCGCCCCGGGGGCAGATTCTTCGTGGAAGCGCCGTGAAGTTCATAAGGCTGACTGCCTTCATGAAATGCCCGCCACTCGCCGGCCAGGAGAATTTCCATTTCCCCGTCAATCAACTCCATTGCCGCCGCTTTTTGATAAGACTGCCGCATCAGCCTGCCTTCCTGAGCGAAAGACAGCGCCAGCGGCATGACCGCCAGCATCAAAATCGCCAGCGCTATCATCAGGTCGGTGCTCAACATCCCGCGTTCCTCACCCCGGCTATCAACTCTGCTTTTGTCGCGGCCGGTATTCATAAATTGTCGCTCACGACGGCGATCAGCACCCGGAACACGCTGACGGCAAAGAGCCCGATGATTGCCCCGTTAATGGCCACCAATGCGGTGGTGATGACCTGCGCGGCCGCTTGCTCCTGTTGAAATGCCTTCGCATCCAGCGACCGGTTCCAGCCGGCCATGGCCCGGAAGAATCCTCCCTGCGCGTGGCAGGCATTCGTCAACCGCCAGCGGAATTCGCCCGAGTCGTCCATCACGGCGACGGCTTCGGTGAGTTTGAGGCCTTGTTTCAGGCTGGCAGTGGCCCGCGCAGCACGTTTCTGGAACACGGTGTTCACCGTGCAATCCGCAGCCAGGGTCAAGGCCTCGGCTTCGGGCATGCCCGAGTCCAGGAGAATCGCCAGCATCGCCGAGAAATCCCGCTGCATCCGCTTCCGACGCCAGGGCACGGCGTATTGCACCCGATTGACGAGCGGCGCCAGCCAGAACTGAAGCCATTGCGTGACCCGCGGCCCGCCAACATACAAAAATGCCGCAAACCACACCAACAACATCAACGCGATCTGGAAACACAAAACGGCCAGCTTGTGATCGCGCAGAAAGGTCAACTCCGCGGGCGGCGTCACTTCGAAGCCGCTGGCCACTGCCAGGAACTGGGGCAAAATGTAGAGCTGCGTGGCTCCCAGCATCACCGCGCCCGCGGGCGTGACGAAATAAGCCACAAAGACCATCAGATAATTCATCGCTCCGGTTGTTTGCGACTCCGCGTCCTGCAGCAATTGCCGGCAGGCGGGCAGCACCTTGCGCAAATCCCCAATTCGCTCGCCGGCCTTCAGCATCGTGGCCACCGATGGCGGCATCAACCGCGGCACCCGGTCGAGCGCTTCGCCCAATCGGCAGCCTCTGGCGATGTGCGCTGCCAGCAGGTGAAAGCGCGCGCCCATTGTTCGGTCCCGGCATTCCGAGAGTGACCGCAGTGTTTCCTCCGCGGTTCGCCGGTCGCGCAGCCCATTTTCAATCAAGTCCAGCGTCAGCCGCGCCCGTTCCCGCCGCCGCAACGGAATGCTCCAGCAAACATACGCGCCGAACAACAGTCCCGCCGCCGGCCCCACCCAAAAAAGAAGCCAGCCTGCTGACAGGAGCAATATTTTCAGAAATTCGATGAAAACATCCGGTGGGTTCGCGTTCATGCTCATGCTGCGGCCCGGTTAAATTAACGACAGCCAATTCAGAAGATTTCCCAGCATCCCAGCCATGGTGAGCGCCTGGCAAACGACCATGCTGCCGAGCGCCACGACGCTGAAGGGCAGGGCGGCGAACAGGAACATTTCGATGCGATGGGTCGCGCGCGCGCTGTAGATTTCCGCCGCCCGCTCAAATCCGCCCGCGAGATCCTCCCCCGAATTGGTCACCAGCCAGATGAACAAGGGCGGGAAAACGTTGCCCGGCCGGGCCAGTTCGGAAAACTTTCCCCGGCCCTGCGCGAGCCGGTCGTGCCAGGCGGCCAGTTCGCGGCCGGCTTTGTTGCCCGCCTCGAGATCGCGCATCAGTTTGAGCGCGTCGCTGAGATTCCCGCCGTTTTTGAGCGCCAGCCACATTGCGCTGGCCAGTTGTGCCAGGTTCGCTTCCTTGAATGCCGGCAGGCGCCAGCGCAACTCGCGCCGCAGCCATGGCACGGTCAGCATCAACACCGTGAGCACCAGCAACAAGCCGAGAAAGACCGGGGGCGCCCAGAAATTGACGAGCAGGACGGGCGGAATCGCGGGGCCCGTCGTTCCACTCGGAAAAGATATGATCGCCATGTCCGAGCCGCTGAACAATGACATGAACACGATGGAGATGAAAGCGGACACCACAAACGTGGTGGCCAGCACCAGCAACGGATAGACCATCAGCCCTTTGAGCCGGGTCCATACCAGGTTCGTCCGCTGATAATGGTCCGCCAGCGTTACCAGCATTCCGGGCAGATCGTTGCTGGCGACGCCCACTTCGACCATCTGGACATAAAACCCGGGCAATTTTCGCGCGGCCATCGCCGTTTTCAACGGCGTGCCCCTGGCGAGGTCTGCTTCGAGCAGTTGCAATTCCGAACGCAGTTGGCCGCGGCCCATGTTCGCGCAAAGCTGCCGCAACGAACCTTCCAGCGGAAGCCCTTCCCGCAACATCGCCGCCAGTTGCTGGTTAAAAAATGCGAACTCGTCGTGCTTCATCCTTTCAATCCTCGTTCCTGGCTTCCACCCGCGGTGCCAAAGATCCGCTCCTGTTCGGCCTCGTTCGTAATGCCGCTGCGCACGAGGTTCGCAACCGCCGTCTCCAGCGAACTCCGGGGTGTCAGCGTTTGCAATTCCCGGCGGCGTATCGCGCTCCGGACTTCGTCGTCGACCGGCAGCCATTCCACCGCCGGCACGCGGCCCTGGTAACCTGTATGCAGGCAGGCGGCGCAACGCGCCCCAGCGCACTCGTGGCAAACGCGCCGAACCAGGCGCTGGTTCAACACCAGCTCGATGGCCGAAGCCACTGCCGAATGGTCCGGGCACAACACTTGCAATCGCTCGAACACGCCGCGGCACGAACCCGCATGCAGCGTCGAGATCACCAGGTGGCCGGTCAACGCCGCCCGCACCGCGATGTTCGCTGTTTCTTCATCCCGGATTTCGCCAATCACCAAAACTTGCGGGTCCTGCCTGAGCAAATGACGCGCGGCCACCGGGAAGCTCAAGCCCCGCGCTTCGTTTACCTCGGTTTGCATCACGCCGGGGATGATTTGCTCGGCCGGGTCCTCCACGGTGATGATGTGCCGGCCGCCCAATTCGGCGAGGCAGGTCAGGCAGCCGTAGATTGTGGTGGTTTTGCCGCTGCCGGCCGGACCGGTCAGCAGGAGCAAGCCGGAGGTCCGGCGCAGCACGCTTTCCACCGCCGCGCAGGCGGCAGGCGGCAACTCAAGCTCACGCACGGGCCGAACACGTTCCTGGTTGAACAGCCGCAGGACGATCTTCTCGCCGGTCACGGTCGGGTACGTGGCCACGCGAATGTCGTTGCGCGACTTCAGCGCGGATTTGTCGATGCGGCCATCCTGGGGCAACGATTCCTGGTAGGTCTTGAGCCGCGCGAGGAATTTGATTCGGCCAAAGACCCGTTCCGCCACAATCTCGGGCAACTCGCTGGACGGAGTCATGACGCCGTCCAGTCGAAAGGCGATTTGGGCGGCCTTGCCCAGCATTTGGAGATGAATATCGCTGGCCGCCGCGTGTTCGGCGCGCCGCACGAGGTCCTCGAGGATCTCCGGGGCGTAACTTTCCGCGGCCTCGGCGTCGGAAGGTGAATGTTTCTCCTGATCGGGCACAACGTTTGGTTTGCCCTGGATCATGCCAGTTCGGTTTGTCACGACAACTTATTTCCGGCCCGAATACCGCATCGGGTTGTCATTTGGACAACGCGGGGCGGGGTTTATCACGGTGAATCGGCTCGGCGACCCGGGTCCATTATGTTCACGCAGAGCTGGAGCTCCGCGCTCCGGCCGGCATTCGGAGGCTTAATAAAAGCGCTGCGCCGGCGACGGATAGCGCGGCACTGTAGCCAAACGCCACTGCCGTCCCGAACGCGGCCCACAACGCGCCCACGATGATGCTCGAAAAAAAATCGCCGATGCCGTTCACGGTGGCCATCACTCCGAAAGCCATGCCATGATGCTCCTTCGCCACCAACTCCGCGCAGAGCGAATCTTCCAGGGTTTCTTCCAGGGCGACGTTGGTTCCGCCCAGAAAGAAAATCAGCGCGAAGGCCCAGAGGGTCGGTGGAAGGAGAATGATGCAGAGGGACATCGCGGCGGACATCAGGTAACCGCCAGCCAGCAGCCAGCGCTTCGGCAATTGATCCCCCAGCCAGCCGCCGACGAAGGCGAAAGAGGCGTAGCAGACGTTGTGCAAAATGTAGAGCGCCACCGCCGCGCTCGCGGCTCGCGTCGCGCCGAGAGAGGGGGTCAATTTCTGCACGGCCAGCAGGATCAGCAGCGTGTGCGCAAACGCTCCCATTCCAAAGAGGCCGACGCCGCTGACGAATTTTCGATAAGCGGGAGGGAGCAGGCGCAACCGCTCGCCCAGGGAAATATGCGGGACCGGCTTCCGTTCCTTTTCCTTCACGAGCACGGCGATGAGCAGGGCGGCGGTGAGGCCCGGGATCAAGGTCAGCGCAAAGAGGAGGGGGTAGCGATGGTTCAGGGCCCGGAGCAGGAAGAACGCGCTGGCCGGTCCCACAATGGCGCCGAGCGTGTCCATCATTCGCTCGAATCCGAACGCGCGGCCGTATGTTTCGGGGGTTACGGCAGCGGCGAGCAAGGCCTTGCGCACGGGAGTGCGGACGCCGCGCCCCAGCCACGCGCAGGCCCGGGCCACGAGCACCTGCCAGGCGGCGGTGGCCAGTCCGAACGAAGCCGTTCCCAGGGCGGTGACCACGTAACCGATGACCGCGATGGGTTTGCGCCGTTGCAGTTTGTCGGTGTAATAGCCCGAGGCCATTTTGGCGAAACTGGAAAGCCCATCGGAGACTCCTTCAATGAGGCCGAGCCACGCCGTCGCCGCGCCGATCCCAGCTAGGAACGTGGGCAACACGGTCGTGGCGATTTCATGCGACCAATCGCTGAACAACGACGCCAGGCCGATGCCGAGGACGGTGCGGTTCAGCCAGCGTTTCGCGGACATTGGTTTGTGGGAAGTGCCGGAGTCATCTGCTTGGCGTAGATTAAACCAGAGTGTGCGGAATCGGAAGGGGGAAACGAAGGAGGATGGCAATGCCCTCGGTCATGGCCACCAGTTTCCAGGCCGGGTTTTGACTGTGAGCGGGTGGTTTGACCGCAGCGAGGGGGTGCGTGATCGTATTTTAGATTATTGAAAATGAATCGTTTATTTTTTGAACACGAGTCCAAGCAGGAACCCAAACTTCTGCCCGGGTTCGATGCGGCTTCGTTAGTGAAGGGTTCACGCGGCAAAATCGAGTCGGGGCTGAAATCGCAACCCGCGTTCGATCGAGAGTGGGTCAAGGCCGCGCTAGGCGGTTTGGCGGGGCAGGGGGTTTATATCGGGACGTCTTCATGGAAGTATCCGGGTTGGCGGGGATTGGTCTATGACGAGAACCGTTATATGACGCGGGGCAAGGTGGCGGAATCACGGTTTGAGCGGGAATGCCTCGCGGAATATGCGGAGGTGTTCAAAACGGTGTGCGTGGATGCGGCGTATTACCGGTTTCCCGATCAGCGTTACCTCGAAAGCATGATGTCCCAGGTGCCGGCGGACTTTCAGTTCTCGTTCAAGGTGACCGACGATATTACCCTCAAACGATTCACGAAACTGCCGCGTTTCGGTCTTCGCGCGGGAAAGGCGAACGAGAATTTCCTGAATGCGGACCTGTTCGCGGCGGCGTTCGTGCGGCCGCTCGAGCCGTTCAAGCGGAACGTAGGGCTGTTCATGTTCGAGTTCTCGAAGTTTTATCCGGGCGACTACGAGCATGGCCGGGATTTCGTCGCGGACCTGGACCAGTTTCTGGGCAACCTGCCGAGGGGCTGGCCGTATGGGGTCGAGATTCGGAACAAATTCTGGCTGCGGGCGGATTATTTCGAGGTGCTCCGGAAGCATGGCGTGGCGCACGTTTACAATTCCTGGACGGACATGCCGCCGGTGAGCGAACAGATGGCGCTGGCGGGGAGCCGGACGAGCGGGAAGCTGCGCGCGGCCAGATTTCTGCTGAAACCGGGGCGGAAGTACGAGCAAGCAGTCAACTTGTTCAAGCCATACGACGAGATTAAAGACCCGTATCCGGATGGCCGGGCGGCTGGAGCCGCGCTGGTGAAGGAGGGAGTCGCGGCAGAAAGCGAGCGACAGACGTTTATTTATGTAAACAATCGGCTGGAGGGGAATGCCTTGGAGACGATTGCGGGGATGTTGGAAGCGGCCAGCGAATAGCGTCAGCGTGGGAACTCCCAGAAACAGGCAAGCTAACAGTGGCCGGCGCCTTGCGGCCTTTCGCACCAGGACCAGAAATCGTAAGCTGCCTTGACCATCGCCTCCAGGTCCGCCATGGACGAAGGCTTGACCAGGTAGGCATTGGCCCTCAATTGATACGCCTTTCTGATGTCTTCATCCCGGCGGGAAGCCGTCAAAATGATCACCGGAATCACCGAACATTCCGGGTGGTGGCGCAACCACTCCAGAACCTCGAACCCGCCCATGCGCGGCATCTTCAGATTGGTGAAAATCACACCGGGAAAGGGGTATTGCTTTCGGTCGCCGTATTTCCCCTCGCCCCGCAAATAGGCAATTGCCTCCCGCCCGTCCTCAACCACTTGAACGGGATTGGTAATGCCGCTTTTGGTCAGGGCCCTCCGCAGCAGCAAGACGTCATTGGGCAGGTCCTCAATGATTAAAATCGTCAAGTTCCCATTCACCTTTTAACATACCGCTTCTGTGCCCGGCAACAGCGGGCAAGATGACAGGGCGGCGTCCGCACTCTTCCGCCGTTGATTATGGGGTGGTCACTCCATGGATTTCGCTTGACAATCAAGTTCGAATCACGGGGTATTAACCGTAATGATTCCGCGGTTTTAGCTGCCGTTGTGGCCTATGGCTGCTGTGGTTATATTTGTGCGGCAAAAAAAGACGTTCAAGTTCCTCAATGAGCGCGGGGAATGGACTGGCTCCTTTGAGGAGGCCCGCACGTTCGGGAGCACCTGGGAGGCGATTGACACCTGCATGAAACAAGAGGTGCGTCAAGCGGAGGTCGTGATGAGGATGGGCGCACCGCGCTATGACGTTATGCTCGATGTCGCTTAAACCCAGTGCAACCCGGATACACTCGGATATGGCTTTTTCACCCTCCCGGGCCGCCCGAACCGCGAAATCTGCTTGCATTTGCCGCGTTGATGGGATGAGGTAAAGGCGCTGCCTGAAAATCTTAACGCCTGGGCAGCAGACGACCTATGCCTTCTCTCCTGCCACCGGAAATTCGCGTGGAAGCGGTGCGCGATGACGTGAGCTACCAATTGCCGGTGCGTTCGCTGGGGAAACTGCGGTTGGTGGGAATGGTTCCCCTGGCGTTTGGCCTATTCTTCATCTCGATGCCACTGCATACGCTGATCGGGACCTTGCAAGGAGTCATGTCCGGGAAGACGAGCGGCGTTTTTCAGTACGTCTTTGCGGCGTTCATGACCACGTTCCTGGTGGCGGGATTGATGCCGGTGGGAATTGGTTTGGTGGTGTTATTTGGACGCTGCCGGGTGGAATGGCGCGAAAAGCGGCTGTCCACGGTGGAGCAAATCGGACCGTTCGGCTGGCGGCGGCGGTTGATGATCCCCAAGAGCTGCATTCGCAAGTTGACCGTGAGCGCGGGCACAACCCGGGTCAACGGAAAAGTAGTCACGACCGGCACGATGGCGAACCTGGCCGCAATGGCGGCGGAGTTCGACTCGGGCAAACCCCGGCTGGTGGCAATTGGTTATCCGCGGGACTGGCTGCAAGCGGTGGCGGAAGATCTCTCGAGGCGCGCGGGAGTATCTTCACCATTGGCGGGCCGGCCAGTCGTGGAAGTTCTTGATGAAGCAAATCCGTTGCAGGCAGCGCCAGAGGAGGTGGAGCGTCCGCCCGGCACCGCAGTGCGCGTCGAACCAACTTCAAACGGGCTTTCAATGGTGGTGCCGCCCGTGGGAGTGCGGAAGGGAGGCAAGGGCCTGCTCGGCTTTTCGATTATGTGGTGCTTGTTCATGGCGGCATTCACGTTCGCGTGGGGAGCGGGAGCGCACAGCAAATCCCGCGCGGTACCCTGGCCGTTGTGGCTGTTCATCGCGGCGTTTTGGGCGATCGGGTTGGGCATGCTCACGGGGGCCATTAACATGGGAAAGCGGCGCGCGTTGCTGCTGGTGGCCAATGGACGGCTGAAGGTGGCCTATTCCGGGATTTGGGGGACCAAACAATGGGAGTGGCCGCGGGAGAGCATCGCCGCCATTCGCGCCGATGGCAGCGGGATGGAGGTCAACCATCGGCCTGTGCCTGAATTGCAAGTGCATCCGGTGGGCGGGAGGAAGGTGGGTTTCTTCGCAGGCCGTCCCGAGAATGAATTGCGCTGGATGGCTTTTGAATTGCGGCGGGCGTTGGAAGTGCCGGCGGAGGCAGGTGCAGCAGTGGGGCGGGGAGCGGCGGCGCGCACGGAGTGACGCGCGTTAAGACACGCATTGAGACGGCGAGAGGCCAATTTTCAGGAGTTTAGTTATACACAGTGTGCAGAGTGTACACCGGGTTTTGGCGAGTTCGAACCGGGTTTGAACGGGTTCTTTTATGCCCAGCGTCTCTTCCCATGCGGTGTGTCCTCGTGTAGCCTCCTGCGCCATGTTCGCGGCATTGCTGACCACCATCTTTTTTTCGATCTCCGTGATTTGCGGACATCGTTCGGCAAAACTCATCGGCGGGTCGGAGGCCAACTTTTGGCGGCTGGCGTTTGCGACGTGTTTTCTGGCGGTTTGGGCGTATGGATGGGGGCAGGGGCTGTCGGGCGAAACCTTTCCAATCTTCCTGTGGAGCGGGATCATCGGCATCGGTTTCGGCGATGTGGCGCTGTTCCAGGCGTTGCCGCGGCTGGGTCCGCGGTTGACGCTGTTGTTGACGCGCTGCCTGGCGCCGCCGTTCGCCGCGGCCATCGAATGGCTTTGGCTGGGGACTACGTTGCGGCCGGCGCAGATTTTTTATGGCGCGGTGGTGCTGGTGGGCATCGGTGTTTCGCTGGCGCCCGGCCGGCACTTGAATCTTACGCGCAAGGCGGTCGTGTCGGGAGTTTTGTTTTCGGTCCTCGCGTCGTTTGGCGATTCGTTTGGGGCGGTGCTGAGCCGGAAGGCGTATGCCATCCTGCAAAGCCGCGGCGAGAATATCGACGGGGGCACGGCGGCGTTTCAGCGGATCATCGGCGGGTTGTTCGTGGGCGGGATTTTTTTGCTGGTGGTGAAATGGCAGTTCATCAAGGGCCACGCGGCGCGCTCCGACGAACATCCCGCCATGCCGTCCTGGGAAAAGTGGCGGAAGGTCCTGCCGTGGGTGCTGGCCAACAGCCTCGCCGGGCAGACGATCGGCGTGAGTTGTTATCAATGGGCGTTTCAAACCACGCCGGCTGGGATCGTGCTGCCCATCGTCGCGACCACGCCGCTGGTGGCGATGCCGATCACGCGGATCATGGAGCGCGAAAAAGTGACGTGGCACGCCATCGTCGGCGGAATCATTGCCGTGGCGGGGGTGATCGGATTGAAGTTGTCCACTGGACAGTGAGGGTGTTTTGCCCGTCGTTGGCGGGATTTCGCGCCTTCCCGACGGTCGATGGCGCGGGTTTGGGTGAGCAGGTCCGGACCGATGGTCATTCGCGCTTGCTGCCGTTTGTTTCGCCCATTAGGTTGGCCCGCATGCCGGATGATTTGCAAACAGCCGCGGAAGCGCTCGGTTTGAATGTGTACCGACGCCACATTTTTTTGTGCGCGGACCAGACGGAACCGCAGTGCGCGCCGAAGGAAAAGGGGCTGGAAGCCTGGGAGTACCTGAAGAAGCGGCTCAAGGAATTGAAACTCGCGGGGCCTCAGCCGCTGGTGTATCGGACGAAGGCCAACTGTTTGCGTGTGTGCCTGCGGGGACCAATCGCCGTCGTTTATCCCGAAGGGGTGTGGTATCATTCCTGCACGCCCGAGGTGCTGGAGCGAATTATCCAGGAACATTTGATTCAGGGGCGGGTGGTGGAAGAATTCGCGTTTGCGAGGAATGCGCTTGGGATGGAACGGCCCGGGCGCTAACCATGAAGCTCCAACCCCTAGGCACGATGGAAATTCCAGGATTCAAGCACCCAGGACGCACGGCAGCCAAGTGTTTGTCGCTGGGAGCTTCTCTGGCGCTTGAAGCTTGGCGGCTGTTGTTTTTAGAGCTTGTCCACCTTGGCGGCGAAGACGAAGTCGCCCTCGGACAAGCCGTCGATTTTGTGGGTCCAAAGGGTAAGCTTCACTTTTCCCCAGGCGAGGTAAATATCGGGATGGTGGTTAACCTTCTCGGCGAGTTCCCCGACGCGGTTGGTGAAATCGAGAGCCTCGCGGAAGTTCTTGAATTTGTAATCGCGTTCGAGATGGTGCTCGTCCACGACCTGCCAGCCCGGATTCAGTTGCACCGCCAGCCGGCGCAATTCCTCGCCTTTGAGCGGCGTCACGCCGCCTTTGCACGGGACACATTCCTTTTCAGCCAATGCGCTCATAGTTGTTTTCTCCTGAGGGAACATCGCTTCGCAGCGCGGCGGCGTCAATGGCGATGTGGGCGGCGTGGTTCATTCGGGCTTGGCTGCGCATGGTGCGATGTCAAGCCGGCGTTGCAGGCTATTTGCCTGGCACGATGTACAAATCCGTGCTCTCCAAATGCCGCACGATCATCTCCGCGGTGCGGGCGACCGCCCCCTGGTTTTCTTTTACGATCTTTTGCGCAGCTTGTCCCAATTCTTCGCGCCGCGCGGGATTCGCGAGCAATTCGCCCAGCGTCTGTTCCAATTCCGCCGCATCGCCCACTTGGATCACGCCGTTTTGCGAGCGAAGAATGCGGACCACGTCGGCGAAGTTTTGCATGTTCGGTCCAAAGACAGTCGGCTTGCCCAGCGCGGCTGGCTCGATCGGATTCTGGCCCCCAACGGCGGTCAGACTCTTGCCCACGAACGCAACCGTGGCGTGCTTGTAAAAACTCGTCAACTCCCCGGTCGTATCCACCAGCAGGCAATCCAGGTTGCCCGCCGCCACGCGCGTGTCCGCCGCGGCCTCAGAACGATAAAACAACCGCAAGCCTTTTTTGGCCAATCGCCGGCCGAGGTCACGGGCGCGTTCGAAGTGGCGCGGCACCAGGATTAGAAATAACTTCGGAAAACGCGCCCGTAACCGCAGAAATTGGTCCGCCAGAATTTCCTCCTCGCCGTCATGGGTGCTGCCGGCCACGAGCAGCAAGGCGTCGCTGCCCACGCCGAGCTGGGCAAGCAAGCCAGGAACGTCGAGTCGTGTCTGCAAGTCCACACAGTCGAATTTAAGGTTTCCCAGCATGTGAACCGCTTCCGGACGGCATCCAACCTCCAGGAGTTTGGCGGCGTATTCCTGCGATTGCGCTTCGACGGCGGTGAAAGACGCGAACAATTCGCGGAAGAGAAAACCGAACTTTTTGTAGCGCGGAAAGGACCGGTCTGAAAGCCGCGCGTTCACGAGGAACAAGGGTTTTCCCAGCGAACGCGCCCGCCAGATGAAATTCGGCCAGATCTCCGCCTCCACCAATATCACGGCGCTGGGATGGATTGTGGACAATGCCCGATTGACATACTTGCGCCGGTCGATGGGATAATAAATCTTCCCGACGTGGCTTGGCAGCCGCTTCTGGAGTTCGCCCATGCCGGTGGTCGTGGTGGTCGAGACCACGATTTTGACGTTTGGCACCCGCGGTTCCAGGGCGCGAATCAAGGCCATGCAGACGTTCATCTCCCCGACGCTGACCGCATGAAGCCAGATGACCTGCCGGTTGGTGAGCGACTGCTTGATTCCACTGTCATACTGGCCAAAACGTTGCCTGAAGCCTTTCCGCCAGTTGCCGCGGCGGTACATCCGCAGAAAATAGTACGGGGAAGACAGGACGAAGAAGATTAAAAATGAAATATTGTACAACAAACGCATGCCGGCATGCCCTAACTACAATGCCCGTCCAATTCTCACATTTAGGAGCAAGAGAACAAGAGTATTTTTATTCCCGCCTCATTGCCGCAGAGAATAATTCAAGAATCCATACTCGCAGCCGCCAACGTGAGCAGGCTCTAATTTTTTTAAGAGAGGTTGGAGCCTCCTCACGTCGGCGGCCACGATTCTTTAAATCAACCCGGCTTATTGACGGAAGAACAGCCACCAGACTATGAATAACATTGGGAGCATGAAGGGCAGCGTGTACCTGAAGATGTATCCCACGAAGTCAGGAGTGTGCACCTTCTGCTGGCCGGCGATGGATTTGACCATGAAATTGGGGCCGTTCCCGATGTAGGTGTTGGCTCCGAAAAAAACAGACGCCACGCTAATCGCCAGCAGATAACGGCTGAATTTGGAGTTCCCAAGCAGAAACGCGACCTCGATTTGATCTGTTCCAATCGATCCCCGGGCCAATTCCATCGCATGGTACTTCTGAAGGGCCGCGAACGTTTGCCTGACTTCGTCGGCATGCGCTCCGACAACATCGGCCAAACCGGCGCCGTGGGTCTGGACCAGATCGTTTACCTGGCTCACCACCGTGGGATCAACAAACCTTCCAAAAATCACTTTGAGAAAACAAAGATACGTGGGCGCGTTATCGAGCGCGCTCGATAATCCGCCGCAACCCCAATAAAAGAAGCCCGGCGTGGCCTCCTGCAATCTGTACGCATTGCCTTGCAACCAATCCAGCGCTGGCATCATGGTGGCGAAGATTCCGACGAACAGAATCGCGACCTCCTGAATGGGATGGAAGTTGAAATGGTTCGATTCGTGCACTGATTTCCTGGTCGTGAAATAGGAACCCAGGGCCGCTGCCAGCATCAGGCTTTCGCGCAGGAGCGCCGGCTCATTGATGAACACGGCCAGGAGAATGACGGGAAGGAAAAAAATATTTCCGAGGCCGGCGAATCGCCACTGTTCATGATGCCCGGTTTGTTCGGTGCGGACGGGTTTGGGCGCGCGCAAATAATTCCGATAATCCAGCACGAAGAACGTCAGCAGCAATATTCCCATGCCCACGCCCCACATGGGCAGGCAGTGCTCGGCCACCCACCAAAAAGGCACTCCCGCCAGGTATCCAAGGAACAATGGCGGGTCGCCAATCGGCGTGAGACAACCGCCGACATTGGAAACAATGAAAATAAAGAAAACCACGTGATAGGCGGTGATGCGATAGCGGTTCATCCGCAGCCAGGGCCGGATCAGCAGCATTGAAGCTCCCGTGGTGCCGAGCACATTCGCCACCACCGCGCCAATGAGCAGGAAGACCACGTTCACGAAGGGCGTGGCTTCGCCCTTCACGTTGATATGAATGCCGCCCGCGACCACAAACAATGATCCGACCAGCGTGATAAAGCTGACGTATTCATGGGCTGTGCGTAAAACCCGCGCCGGCCCGTAGTTTAATCCCAGGAGGTAATAGGCGATCACCACCGCGCCCAACGCAAAGGAGACTTTCAGATAGTGCCGCTCCCACCAGGCGTGGAAGAGCAGCGGCGCCAGCGCAATCAATGCGAGCAAAACGCCGAACGGCAGCATCATCCAGGGGTTGACCAGGGTCGTATCCGCGCCCATCGCAAGAAGCTATGGCCCGGCGCGAAACCGGGTCAACCGAATTCAGCGGAGCGTAGAGCTCCAGCTCTGCGTGCCGATCTCATATCCACAACGAGACCGAAAACACGCAGGCAGCTCAAGATAGAGGACAGACGATAGCATTGGAACGCATGGCTCCCCAAAGCGGGGAGGCGCTTCTGCTATCTTCTATCCTCTATCTTCCCGTTCAATTTCAAAGGAGAGCTCATGCTGCCAGCGTCAGCGCGCGGCTGCGCCGACGAATCTGTTGCTGCCGGCTGAATTGACGCCGCGCGACCGCGGCCTTTTCCTCCAACAGCGTGGGGAGGAACAGCAACGGGAAGCTCGTCGCCCAGGCGAGAGCCACCGCGTCGTTCGCCGCCTGGCGGAACAAGGTGTTCTGCTCGGCATTCGAAGCCTGCGCCAGGAGTTGCGACAGCAACCGGTCCTTGAGCCTTTCAAGCTCATTCGTCTCTCTTGCGCGGAACGGCACCGCCTGCACCTCGAATCGGGTTTCAGGCGCGAACCTTGTCCGCAGCTTTTTGTTTGTTTCGTTCATTTATTTTCTTTCTTTCATGTTTCCGCCAACCTGGCGGGTATCAGTTAAACAAAAAACCCGCGATTGACTGGCAATCGCGGGAGTTTCGAAATCTCTATTCAGTGTCGGCTAGAAAGTTCCTCCCACGATGCCAGTGGACCACGAGACGCGGTGCCAAATGCAGGACATTTGGCGCGGGTCGCTCGTGGCACGCAGATTTCCAGTTGTAAACACGATTTTCATTTCCAACCTAACCGCCGCTATTAGACATCATACCGACCTTGATGTCAAACCCTATTTCTGCGGTTCAGCAAGGCCAATCCACGCAACCCGTGCCATCCGACGGTTCAGCGCGCTTGTGCAGTTACCACGCCGCCGGTACTTGTCCTGCGTGCCGTAATCATAAAATCCGCCGCCGTCGTCCCGCCCGGGAGCACCGTGATGGGTTGGGTTTCACCCGTGTGGCTGCCGTGGGCCTTTGGATGATACGCTGCCAGCACATAATCGCCCGGCGGCACATTCGTGATGGCGTAATTTCCGTCCCGATCCGTAACCGCAAAAAACGGATGCTCCGTGACACAAACATAGGCAATCATCCAAGGGTGCAGGTCGCATCGCAAGCGCACTGGAATTTCATTTGTCACAAAGATATTCTCTGTCATCGAGCGAGGATCGACCATCCAATTAAACGCCAGGTTGTCCCGCTCTTGCGGCAACGCGTGGACGTTGTGCCGCAGCGGATCGGAATTCCTGATCTTGAGCTTTTGGCCGGCCATCAGACCCAGCACCGACGGCTCGAACTCGCAACCCACTTGGTCCAGCACCACCCGTTGGGAGTCCACGGAAAACTTCTTCCCCGCGAGGCCGCTCCTGATATAGACAAACACATTCGCCAGGCCGCCATTGGTCGAAACCAAGTAGTGGTGCGTGGTCTTGGGCCCCGCGTGCGCCTTTCCGCAGAGGACATCCAGGGACAGAACTGTCTCCGGCGGTGGCGTGCCCTTCAATGTCACGCGACCGCTGATGGCCCCCGTTTGATTAGTCTGGGCCAGTCCTGTCAGCGGCGCCAATCCTCCCGACGCCTGCCATTGGGGCGACTGCCCCGCGGGAACGGCCGGTGGTTCATTCAACATTGGAACCGGCGGTGGAGCCGGCTCTGCCGCCGCAACTTCCGGATGCGACGCGGCTCGATTGGTTGACCGGTTCAATTGCGGCATTCGCAACAGTGGTGGAACTGTCGCTGCATGCTTCGTGGGCGTTTCGCTCCTGGGCGATTCTTGAACCGGCGCCGGAACCTTCTCCCTCGGCTGAAACATTTGCCGTGACACCAGGATTATGAGGCAACCCGCAATCAGCAGCATCGAGAACGCAATCACCCACAGCGCGCGAGTTGCCGGCGAACCGGATTGGGGAGAATCGTTCATCCCTTTATCCAACACCCTGCCGCACTAAAAGTTGCAGCCGGGGAAAAGCCCGAAATCAGAGTTCCAAGGCCCGATTCGGACTTGGGATTTCGGATTTCCTTCTGGTTTCTGGCTTCGGATTTTTATCCATTCCGCTCACAAAACCTCTCAAACGCCCCGCCAAACAGGTCTTTCACGTCCCTCTCCACTTCCGCCCGCGTGGTTTGCCAGCCGCTTTGGCCCAATTCCGTGTACTTTTGCACGAGAATCTGCGCGATGATCTGCCGGCTGTGTTGCCACTTGTAAACGATCTGGTCCAGCACCCGCGCGTCAGAATGTTGCGGCGTGAAACTCGTCCCCAAAAGTTCGATCCGCATTTTGGTGATCTCCTCGATCAGGGTGGGGATGTTCATGAACCACCAGCAGCCAAAGATGTGCAGGTTCCGAAACTTGCGCGCCAATACGCAAAGCTCGTGCTGGTTTTCACGGGCCAGCACGGTGATCAAAAACTTGTTGTCCGGAAACTGCGCGCACAAATTCTGCACGGCGCTCAAGTCCGTCAGACCGCTGCCATCGCCCGCCAGCTTTAGTTGCGGATTCACCGCGCGTTTTACTCCCGGCATCATGGCAAACGGCAGGCCGAACTCGCGGCAATGGGGCAGCACCGCCTTCTCGATCAGGTTCGCGGCGGCTGTCGTCGCCGGAAACTTGAAATCCGGCGGCAGCGAAACCATCACATAGCGCGCCTGGATGCGCTTCGTCCAGTCCGCCAGAAACTTCCGAACCGCGGTGATGGTTTTCTCCGAGCTTGCATCCGGCCCCACCGCGTAACCCCATTCGGCCAGGCGCGGCGCCGTCTCCGCCCAGGACAGCAACAGCGGATCGATTCGCAAAGCGGCAACGAACCGCCCGTCCTGCGGCGGGGTTTTCTCCCAAACCGGCCGCTCCAAGTCATCGAACGGCGAATTGGTCATGCAGATGGTTCGCACCCCGGCCAATTCCATGCAGCGCGAAATATGATCGTCCACTTTTTGGCTGGCGAACCATTTGCGCAAGGCCGGCAAATCGCGCTTCTTGACATCGAGCCCGAATGCGTGGAGCGTCGTCAACACGCCCCGGCAGGCTTCCGAAATGGGCGAATGCTCCAGAAACAGCGTCTCCCAAATGACATCCGCCTGCTCCGTCCGCGACAGCGCCCAGAACTTTTCATACGGCAGATCAACCTGTCGGAAAGTCTCCGCCGCAAGATAATGATAAGTCAGCAGATCATCGACACCCCAGAGCAGCAATTCGCCAAAGGCCGGCGCATAGAGGTGAGTGTGAATATCGAAGACCGGTGTGGACGCCACGATTTGCTCCACCTGCGCCGCAAACGGCACCCGGCTCGCCTCGGACAAAATCGATTTCATCGCGGCAACACCTTAAGGAAGTTCTCCGCCTCCTGCCATCATAATCTCGGTCAGGTTTGGGATTTTCACGTTGAGGTTTTCCGGAGCTTTTACAATTTGCGCGCCAAACTCCGCGCCCGCCGCACCCACACCCGGTCCCGTCTGCGCTGAAAGGCCGGCGCATGGACATCTTCCTCCAGCACATCCTTCAACTCGGCGCGCGCCAGGTCCAACTGGTTTTTGGCCGCGTACAATTCCGCCAGTTGCACTTTCGCCCTCGGATAGGAATGACTCTCCGTCACCTGTTGCCAGATCGCCAGCGCCGCGTTTTGTTCTCCCACCGCCGTCAGTGTTTCCGCCAGCGCCATCATCGAGTAGCCATAATCGTGCTTGGGATTTTCGGCGCAAACACCTTCCAACAGCGGCCGCGCCTCCGCCGGCCGTTTCGCCCGCAACAGGCATTGTCCCAGGTGCGCCCGCGTGTCAATGTCCTGCGGGTCCCGTTCGAGCGACGCCCGGTACGAAGCTTCCGCCTTGTCGAGCTTCCCCTGTTGAAAATAAATGTCTCCCAACTGGAAGTGATGATGCGCCTTGTCCAGGTGATAAATCTGCGCCTGTAATTCCTTGATCCGTTTGCGTTTGTGCGCTCCCGGCAATTCAAATCCCCGGGTCGAGGGCGTCGAACCGCGATACACCAAAATATAGTAGGCGACAGCGGAGAATGCCGAAAAGAACAGGATGAAAGCCGCCCAGATCCACTCGCCATTCCGGACGGCATGAATGCACATCCAAATCTGAAAGATCGTCGCCAGCCCGAACAAAGGCAGGCCGGCCCATCCGCCCAGTTGCAATAAGTTTGAATACAGGGAGGCGACCATTACGAGGACCCTTTTTAACAAAGTTTCCGGGCAAGTGCAAACCAGCATTTGCAAAGCGTCGTGACTCCGAAATACGTGTCCGTTGGAACGACCAACCGCGATTTCCCAGCCCGCTCCAAGCGACTAACCAAGCACGCACAATGCGCGATCGTTGCTTGTGACGCCGTTTCGCGTATCGATACAGCCATGCCTGAGACTTCCACCCACCGCTGAAGAATCCCTCACGCCTTGCTTGTCAACCGCATGCAAGCAGGGTAATCTCCGTGGATGTTAAAGCAGTCTGCATTATTCATGGCGCTCGTTTGCTGCGGAGCGCAAGCGGTGTCGGCGGAGGTCGTTCAACTCAAGGACAAAGCCTCGGTCACCGGCAAAATCCTCGCGGACAAGCGCGACCAGGTGGTGGTCGATATCGGTTACACGGTGCTGATCATTCCGCGCAGCCAGATTATAAAGATTTCCAAGTCGGGCGAAGCCGAACCAGCCACGATGGTGGCTTCGCTGACGCCAGTTGTCCCGGCCCCGGCTGTCCGGCCCACGACGGTTACGACCGGCAATTACCAAACCGCCAGCACGCCGCCGCCGCTTCGCGACGTTCGCGAACTGGTCAACCAGCTTGGCGAATCCGTCGTCCAGGTTCGCACCCCGGGCGGTTTGGGCTCCGGCTTCATCATCAGCGAGGACGGTTTTCTCATCACCAATTTCCACGTGATCGAAGGCGAGACGCAGATCGCCGTCGAGGTCTATCACCAAAAGGACGGCCAACTGGAACGCAAGAGCTACAAGGACGTTAAAATCATCGCCATCAACAAATTTCAGGACATGGCGCTGTTGAAGATCGACGACAAGGATGCGCCGAAATTTTCCCGCGTGCTCCTGGGCGATGCGGACGCGGTGGCGGTGGGTGAATCGGTCTTCGCCATTGGCAGCCCGCTGGGTTTGGAGCGCACCGTGACCGAGGGCATTTTGAGTACCAAGACGCGCGAAATGCAGGGCGAGCTCTACATGCAAACCACAGCCCAAATCAACCCCGGCAATAGCGGCGGCCCGCTGTTCAACTTGCGCGGCGAAGTGGTGGGCATCACCAACATGAAAATCACTTTCGGCGAAGGCCTCGGTTTCGCCATTCCGATCAGCGCGGTGAAGTATTTCCTGGATCATCGGGATGCCTTCGCGTATTCCAACGACAATCCCAGCAATCCTTATCGTTACTTGGAACCGCCAAGCCGCTCGAAACAGGCATCGAGCGACCCAAGGTGATTCTGGTGTGAACGGAGTCCGCCTTTGGGCGGCAAAGCATGCGCAAGCACAACCAATTGGAGAATATCTCGCACTCCCGGCGTAGCGAAAGCCCCGCCGACTAAAGCCTGGACTCCATACCTAACCTGGAACTCATAACCTAATGCAAAAAAACCACCGGAACTCCTTAATTACGATTCTGCTGTTGTTCGTTACGGCTTTTGCCGCCACGTTCCAAGCCCCTGCCGCAGTACCGCCCGCTGAAAAGTTGCTGCCCGACGACACTCTGGCGCTGTTCTCGATTCCGGATTTTGCCAGGGCACGGGACCTCTACAACAATTCGCCCCAGGGCCAGCTTTGGCGGGATCCCTCCCTCAAAGCGTTCAAGGACAAATTCGTGGACCGGCTCAAGGAGCAATTTGTCGGCCCGCTGGAACACGACCTGGGCGTCCATTTGGACGATTATGCCGGGCTGCTGCAGGGCCAGCTCACACTTGCGGTCATCCAGAACGGCTGGGCGGGCAAGCAAACGGCCGATGTGACCCCGGCGTTGTTGCTGCTGGTCGATACGAAGGACAAAAGTGGGCAGCTTAAAACCAACCTCACTGACTTGCGGAAAAAGTGGATCGATGCCGGCCGGAAGGTGCGCACAGAGAAAATTCGCGACGTCGAATTCTCCATTGTTACCGTGACCACCAATGACCTGCCCAAGACTTTGAAGAAGGACAAGCCCGCGAATGGTTCACCGGACCTTCCCGAGCCGATGGAAAATCCGGACTCCAAGAAATCCGCTTCGAAAAAGGAAGTGTATATTGGCCAGGTCGATTCATTGCTGGTGGTCGGCGACTCGGCGAAGCCGATTGAAAAGCTCCTGGCGCGCCTGGGCGGGGCCGATGTGAAAACGGTGGGCGATGTGCCGGCGTTCGAAGCGAATCGGGCGGCGGTGTTCCGGGATGCGCCGGTAATCGGATGGGTGAATACCAAGGTGCTCATTGATATTCTGAGCCACGCGGATGACGGTTCCAGCGATGCGGAGTCCGGCCCGCTTGGGGTCGGGACCGGTAAGTTGCTCGCCGCGATTGGTTTGACGGGCCTCAAAAGCGTGGCGTTGAGCTATCGGGTTTCCGATGAGGGCGCACAAGGGACGCTGTTTCTCAACGTGCCCGAAGCCAGCCGCACGGGGATTTTTAAAATCCTGGCCGGGGAAGCCAAGGAATACAACCCGCCGCCGTTTGTGCCCATCGATGCAGTGAAATTCCAGCGCTGGCGCATCGACGGACAGAAGACCTGGGCGACGATCCAAAAAATGGTGAGCGATATCAACCCGCAATGGATCAACGGGCTGAACCTGTTGTTAAGCACCGCCGAAGGCGCGGCCAAGGAGAAGAACCCGGACTTCGACATCAAAAAGAACCTGTTTGGCAACCTCGGAGATGACGTCATCATCTATTCGAAAGCGCCCAAGGGTGATCACTCGACGGACTTGAGTTCCGGAGCGTCGCTGACATTGATCAGTTCGCCCAACGCCGAACAACTCGTCGCGGCGTTGCGAAGTGTGCTTGTCTTCCTCGGAACGAGTGCTCCGCCCACGGAGCGGGAGTTTCTCGGGCACAAGATTTACAGCATGCCATTGCCCTCGATGCCGGGTCCGAAAGGCGCTTCGGAACCGGCCAGCATCAATTACGCTTTCAGCGGCGGATACCTGGCGATCGCCAGCGACAACAGCATTCTGGAAGAGTATTTGCGCAGCAGCCAGGCCGAAGGCAAATCCTTGAAGGACACGCCGGGTTTGAGCGAGGCCACTCAAAAGGTGGCCGGCACGGGTACGAGCGTTTTCACCTACTCGAACGACAGCGAAACGATGCGAGTGAGTTTGGAGGGGGTGAAGAAGAATTTCGATTCACTGCTCTCGGACGGCAATCTCGGCCCGGTGCTCGCCGCAATCGGCATCACCAGCGACACAAAATTGAAGGAGTGGCTCGACGTTTCCTTGCTGCCGAGCTACGACAAGATTTCGAAATACTTTTCGTTCAGTGTCTTCGCGGAAACCGCGACTCCCGAGGGGCTGGCTTTCAAAGGATTCACGCCCACGCCACCTGCGTTGAAACAACAGGCGGCGAAATAATCAATAATCAGGGGCACTGTCCACGCGCCAGCGTCCTTATTGAATCGGGAGAGAGAGCGGGCGTTTGTTGGCGGTTTGAAAGCGGCGCTGCACGCCGCACTCCAAGCCCTGGCGGAAATTCGGGCGTTAGCGGAGCAATCACGGAGAAACCACGCGGTAGAACCGCTGGCTGAAATGCATCGCGTCGGGATCGCAGCCAACAGCGTTGGTGCCGTCCGCGTGAAAGGACCCGAGCGTGGTCCAATCGGCCAGGTTGGTGGAGACTTGCAGACGATAGTTGCTGCCGATGGCCAAACCGAGGTTCAAGAGCGCCTGGCCACTCCAAAATGCAGGCGTGCCCAGACGCGCGCTTGCCGGCGGGCTCGTAATCGTGATGACAGATTGGGTGCTGACGCTGCCATTGGGATTGGAGACGCTGACGGAATAATTCCCACTCTGGCCCGGAGCCACGTTTTTCAGCACGAGACTGGGGCTGATCGCAGCCGGGATTGGCATGTTATCATAATACCATTGGTACAAAAGCGGCGCGTTTCCCGTGGCCGCAACCCCGAGAAAAACATCACTGCCAGTCGTCACGGTTTGATTGCCGGTCGCCGTTCGGATTTTCGGCGCAGAATTGGGATTGGCGGTCACGACGTAATTGTCGAACACCATGGCATCGAGCCCGGGGTGTGTCAGATTCTGAAATACGGCGATGGGGTCGATCTCGCCGAGCGTCAAAGCGGCTCCGGTGGTGGTAATCGGCAATCCGCTCGCGAGTGGCGTTCCGTTCAGCGTTGCACTCCAGCGGTTGTTGCTGAAATCCATGGTAAGGAGGAGCGTGTAAACGGTGGTATTGTCATAAGAGACGCCCGTTGGGACTGGAGGAGCGGCATTGTCCAGGTCATAATTGACGATCCATGAGGAGTTGTCGAAGGTAATGGCAAAGAGCTGGTGTCCGGCGGCATTTTTCACCGCCCACCCGAAGAGATCGTGATACAGCCCGAGAAAATCGTTCAGTTGAAAAACGGAGGAGAATTGGATAATGGGGTGACTGTTGGCATCGAGCGTATAATTCAGAGGCCGGGACAGGGTCACCAGATTGCCGGCGAGCGCAGTGGAAGGGAATCCGATATAGGCCTGCTGCCCGAGATTAGCCAGGGCATTGCTGGCAACTCCGCAGGCGGTTGATACCGAACTCAACCAACCATTCTGCCCCGCCAGCGTGGTCCCGCTGGTGAAACCTTCGACGGGTTCGAAGGCGCTTGAAAAAATCACTGAAGCCACTGGCGCAAGCCGCAAAGTCACCTCGCCGGTTTCGCCACCGGCGCCATCCACCGCGATATAGTAAACCGCGCCGTGAATCGCGTTGAAGGTCAGGCTTTTCGCGAAATTGTCTGCGGTTCGGTTGTTCGCCACCGGCGAAAGACTGGGAAGGCTGTTACCGGTATAAACGGCAAGCAGGGGAGTGAAAGTGCTTCCGTCCGCATCCAGCGACCACGCGCCATCGCCCGGGGCGGTCCAACGATACCAGATCGAACTCCCGCCCGGGTTGCCGGCGTGGTTTGGTTCGTTTGATTCCTTGCTCGCGCCAGCCGTGTTGGCAAAGGCAATCGCTGTTGGCCCGGTCAGCGTTTGGGCGTTGGCGAAATTGTCGTTGGCTGGCGGGACCAGGGGTAAAACCGTGAATTGAATGGAAGCGGCGCCCGTTTGCGCATAGATGCTCAGCAGCCCGCTGCCTGCCCCCGGCGGGACGGTCGCGAGGAGGAGCGTATCCGAGGCGACCACAAAATTGGCGTTCACCCCGCCGAACTGCACCTCGGTTGTGGTGGTGAAGTTGACCCCGTAAATGGATATCTGCGTTCCGGCAGCGGCGCTTCCCGGGCTTGCCACATTGACGCGCGGGGCCAGTGGTTGCGGTGTCGAGCTTATGGGTACGGAAAAGCTCACTTCGCTCGACGGTGGGCCTTCAATGCCTGCGCTGTTATAAGCCGCGACAACGAAATAATATTTTTGCCCCGGCGTCAGTCCGGAGATGGAAATGGAGACGTTCGTCCGGGCGTCGGCGATGCTGGTGTAAACGCCGCTGGCGCTGCCATAATGAAGCCGGTAGCCGGCCACAGCGGGGTCCGGGTCGTGATTCCAGGATATCCGAACGCTTTGATCACCCCAGGCCGCCACGCCGCCGCAAAGGATCAGAACGGACACCAGCGCGCGCCAGCTTAAGGCCCACCTTCGATTCTGCGAAGTCCAGTTGCAACTCATGTTTTTATTAAGCCTGGGGAGGGCGTGATGCCTTCCCGCACCATGTGCGTGGTCAGTCAACTCAGTTAGAAACAGGATCAACAACAGGCGACAGCGAGACGCGTCAATGACGGCTGCCGCCGGGAAGTGGAAGGAGAACGTAAATCCCACGTCCTATTTGTTGCCGGACACAAGCGAAGAGCGTGCCAAACAATTCTTAACTGTGTCAATTAACTCAATGCCTTGCAGGCAAAGGTTTTTATCTTACGTGCAAGTACGGAAGAATTGTATCGCGGCAGAATTGCTTGCGATCTGCAATGAAGCGGGATTGCAAATTGCAGGGAATGATTAAACACGCTGCTGCGTGTTCAGGTCGCGTTACTCCTGGGGATAAACCAGAATGCGGTCGTGTACCAGGATCACCAAGTCGTTCTTGCCGTCACCGGTCACGTCCGTCACCAACGCTTCGCGCGGCTCAGGCAGATCACTGCGGCGGCTGCGGAACGTTCGTTCCTCGAAGACCTGCCACCGGTTGGCGGGCACCAGCTTCCGATTGGCGTCGAAGATGACCAGATCAAGGTAGTTCTTCGCGGTTTCCAAAAAGACCAGGTCCTTGCGGCCATCATTGTCGAGGTCGCCGGAAACCAGGTCGTTGAGGTGCCCGTCCTTAATCGGGGTTTCATAACCATCCAACTCGGTAAATTCCCAAACCTTGCCTTGAAGCGGCATCCAGCCGATGGCGTCCTTGCCCATAAACGCGACGGTATTGAGCTTGGGATCGCCAAGGTTGATGGCTTGGAGGCTGTTGAATGCGGTGTAGGGCAGGGAAACATTCCGGACCACCTGCCACACTCCCGCGGCATCGCGCTCACAAAGCGTCAACACTTTGCGCTCGGCATCGAGCAGGAAAATCGAGTTGACCGCATTCGTGCCATTGGGCAGCGCCGCCGCGCCCACCAATCGCGAATTGCTTCCCGCGCCGTTGATTTGCTCCTTGACGCTGAAGACCCAGCCGCCGCGGTTCGTGGAGTTTTGCGCGGCGGATTCCTGTTTGAGCACCACCGCCCGCAGGAAGTTTTTCTGGGCCAGCAATAATTCCGGCTTTCCATCTCCGTCCACGTCCGCCGAACTCAGCCAGGGCTCTTCCACGCTGCCGCCCGGGGGCGCGATGTCCTCCTCGTCAAAGTCCTTGTCGGCGATTTGAAGCAGCACCTTGATTTTCTCATAAGGAATCAAAACCACCAAGTCAGGCAGACCGTCCTGATTGACATCCTGGAACGAAATGCTCGTGGGATTTGATTTGAAACTTTCATTGAGCTTTTGCGTGCGGCCTTTGCCGTCGGCGGTGCGCGTCACCAGCGAGCGCTTGCCATCCTGGTCCACGATTACAGCCAGGGTGGGCTTGCCTTTCGCCTGAAGCTTGCCCACCGCCATTGCCAGCGGTTTGCCTTCGAGGGGAATCAGCGTCGGAAACGGCAGCCGGCCTTTCTCGTCCAAATGCGTGATGCCGATCTGCCGTTCGTCGCCGCTCAGCAGGAAAATGTCCGGCTTGCCATTGCCATCCCAATCGGCCACCGCGAGGTCGCTTACTCCGGTGAGCGTCGGAAATGTTTTCGGCGCATCCAGCGACCCATCGGACTTTTGCAGAAAAACTGTAATTTGACCGCTCTCAGGCTCGGCCACGAGCAAATCCGGCAGGTTGTCGCCGTTCACATCGGCCCAAAGCAGGCCGCGGCGTGATTTGTCGCTCTTGTTCAACGGCAACACCTGGAATTGTCCTTGCTTGAATGTGCCCGACAGATCTTCCGCCGGCTTGCGGGTAAACTCGGACACCTGCGCCCGGCCGGAGTTCTGCGCGATGGTGATGATCTGGGTCTTTTCGTTGGCTTCGAGGTTGTCGGCCCAATAAGAGCGGACGGGCGGCAGCGTGAAATACATTTCCGGTCCAAGCTGACCCACGTCGTTTTGCAGCCGGAAACGAAACGGCGTCGGGCTTTCCCAATTCACCAGCAACAGGTCGCCGCGTCCGTCGCCATCGATGTCGAGGACCTGGATCGCCTTGACCGCGCCGGAATATGGAATCTTCTCCGGCTCGCCCAGCGTGTGGTCGGCCTTTTGGCTCAGGACATAAATCTGAGTCTCTCCCAGCAACACCAGGTCCGTGCGATGATCTCCGTTCAAGTCACCCGCCACCAGCGCATTGGGCGAGATTTGCCCATCGTCGATGGCCCAGCGTTTTGGCGCGCTCCAGCCGTTGGTGCCCTGGTTGTATTGCACCACCAATTCCTTGGGCTCGCCATAATAGGCGAGGTCCGGGCGGCCATCGCCGTTGAGGTCGGCGACCACCAACGAGGAAATGCGTTTCTCGGAGGCGATGGATTCGATGCGGAACCGTGAATCCGGCGGCAGCTCATTGGGTTCCTGTTTGGCGCCGGGACGGTAATTTGCGCCTAAATTCGTGCAATTGGTGCAGCCGGTCTGGTTGTAAAGCAGGTTGATCTTCGACCGGGAATTGTTGACGACAATCAAATCGTTCAAGCCGTCGCCGTTCAGATCGGCCGAGCGCAACAATCCGATCTGGCTGTCGATGGGAAAAATTTCGGGGCCTTTGAAGCCGAAGCGATTAGTTGCGCTGTCGGCGCGCGAAAAAAAAGTGAGGAACGCGCCCACAATCACGAGGGCCGCCACGCGTGTCCGCCTGGTAAAATTCAGCATTAACATTCAGGGAACAATCAAGCCATTCCACGCGCTGCTTGGCCAGCTTATTCCCCAATAAAATGGGCGATCACGCGGCGGGAGTGGGGATCCCGGCGGTGTTCCCACAGGTAGATTCCCTGCCAGGTGCCAAGCGCAAGGCGCGATTCCACGATTGGGATGCTGAGGTTAACGGTCGTGAGGGCCGTTCGTACGTGCGCCGGCATGTCGTCGTTTCCTTCCGCGGTGTGCTCGAACAAAGGATCGCCGTCCGGCACCAACCGCGAAAAGAAGCGTTCGAAATCGCGCCGGACCTCGGGATCGGCGTTTTCCTGGATCAGCAACGAGGCCGAAGTATGGCGAAGATGAAGCGTGAGCAACCCCTGGATGATGCCGGCCGGTTGTAACCACGCGACCACCATGCCGGTAAGCTCGTAGAAGCCGCGGCCACGCGTGCTGATGACAAATTCATGGGTGTCCTGGCGGAACATCGCTTTACTTCTCCCGGCATTATCCTCGCCCTGCCGGCTTACGGCGTCGTGATCGTGGCGGTGGAGGGGCCGCGCGGCGGAGCGTCGAGCAATTTTTCCAGTTGGAGGTTTTTGGGATGACCCGCGGCGAGGGCCTTCTGATAATGCCAGCGGGCCAGCTCCACCAGGGGCGGCTTTTGGGTAATATAAACCACGGCCAGGTTATTATGTGCGCTGCCGTAGCCGGGATCGATTTGGATCGCTTTGCGGAGAGCGGTTTCGGCCGGGCCGCGCAAGCCTTTTTCCGAAAGCGTCAGGCCCAGGAAATTTTGGATCTCGGCATCCTGGGGATTCAGTTGCGCCGCCTGGCTCAAGGCGTTGAGCGCATCGTCGTATTTCCTTTGGCGGAACTTCAACTGGCCCAATACCTCCAGGCAGTAGGGATCGTCCGGATTCAACGCGAGCGCCTGGCGAACGTGTTTCTCGGCATCATCCCAGTGATTTAACTCCACCTGGATTGCCGCCAGCTTTCCGAGAACGACGATGTCCTTTTCATCCAGTTTCAACAGGTCTAGACAGACCCCCTCGGCTTTGTCCAATTGACCGGATACCATCAACCGGTCTGCCTCGGCGACGAGGCGGGCGTTGGCTGGAGGCAGGTCTTTGATGGACCGGCGCGAAACATGGGCGGAAGCGACCAGCGCGTTGGCCGGGGCTTTGAAGAGCGCCATTTCCTCCTCCGTGTAAGGCACCTGCCGCGCTTCAAGCACTTCGATGCGCGCATGCAATGACGCCAACTGCTGAGTCATGTCTGCGATGCGGTCGGCGGTTTCCTTGCCGCGCTTGCGTCCCTGAAGTTCCCGGGTCGCCACGTCCAGACTTTTTTGCAATTCATCGCGTTGCACCTCCAATTGCTTGATTTTGGCATCGGTCGCCGCTGCCGCTGCGGCGGCTTCGGCCACCGCAGAGGCGGGGGCGGGAGCCGGCGTGGCCGCGATGGCGGCCGGTGGCGTGACCGAAAGGCGCTTTACCCGGTTCTCCAGCGCGATTTTTTCCAGGTGCATGATTTCCTTGTCCGACTGCAAAGCGGCGATTTGGGACTGGGCCTCCAGCAGCTTGCGATTGAGGTCCGTGACTTTGCCGGATGCCGGGGCCCGGCTCTTAAGGTCGGCCACTTCTTTTTTGAGGATGTCATTCTCCGCCCGCAACGCAGCCGATGCGTCATCCGGTGCGGTCAATGTTTTCATCCGCGCCAGCAGGGACTCTTTTTCCATCGTGAGCGCGGAATTGGCCTGGGTGAGTTGCGCAACTTTTTTGTTGGCTTCGGCAAGGGCCTGGCGAGTCTGTTCGAAGGCGGCCGGGTCGGCTTTGAGCGCGTTGGTCCGGGCTTCGGCCAGGCCCACTTTGAGCAATTCGTTCTCCTTCTGCAATTCCTTGATTTTCTCCTCTGCTTTGGCGAGTTCGCGGGGATCGACTGCGGCTGGTTGCGCGTTCAAAGCCTCCTTGAGCTTTGCCTGCAAGAGCGTCTTCTCCGCCTCGCTGCGGCGGACCTGATCCTGCAAATCCTTGATTTGACTCTCCGCCACGTCCGAAACCGTGGCGCTGGGAGTCGGAATTGGAGCGGGAATTTCAGGCTTGGCTGCCGGTGGGGGCAAAACACCCGGGGCCACTGGTATGACCGGCGGCGAAACCGGGGTGGCGGGCGGGGCCGGAGTGGAATTGGCCAGGCTGAGGGAGATTTGACTGATTTTCGAGGACAGGTAATTGAGCCGGTAACGAACGACCTTGATGTTCCAATCCGGATAACCGGCCTGGAATTTTTTGAGAGCCGTGAACGCGTCGGAATAGCGCGCCCTGGCCTGGCCGAGTTGTCCTTTTTCGTTCAACGAATCGGCCTGCTGGATGATGTTGTAGATGCTCACATAATCATCATCCGGGCCGTCGGCCCACGCCCCCGGCGTCAGCGCCAAGAAAAATGGCAGCGCCAGTGCAAGAAAACGTTTCATGCCAGCAGTCTAGCGAAGGCGACTGGGACTTGGCAACGATAAGAGCACAAGTATAAAATTGCCAAGCAGCGCCCTCTCTGGCAGAGAAAGGTGTTTCTATGCGTATTAATCTGGCATTGTTGATGGCTTTGATTGTGAGTTTGGGTACTGGCTGCGGCCGGGAAGATGCTGCGCCGCAGGCCTCCGCCAAACCCTCCGCGCCCGCATCGACGCCAATCGTTCCCAAACCGGAAGCCGATGTTCTGGCGCAAGTTCACTTCGTCGGGACAACCCAGTTGCTGGCAGACAAGAAGGCGACTGCCAAGCTGAATGAGGTTGCCGCGATGCCGGAAACCACGGCATTGCGGGATGAGACCCTCACCAAACTCGCCACCGCGCCATATCGCTTTCTGCGGGAAAAGGAGAAGCTTGATGGTCAAGCACTGGACGAGGCGGCTTTGATCCGTCCCCTGTTGGAAGACTTGATCCCAAATGAGTCTTATGTGGAGCTGCGCGGGCCGACCAACCCGGTGCCAGACCTTTTGCTGGCCGTTCACCTGGGCAAAGAGCGCGCCGCCCTTTGGCAGACAAATCTGTCCACTATATTGCAGAACTGGACGGGGATTACCGTAAGCAACCTTGAAGCGGAAGGTTATTCGGGATGGGAATTAAAAAAGCATCACCCGCCGAACGTGATCCGATTCATCAGGGCAGGGGACTGGGCGGTGTTTGCCTGGGGGCAGGACGACATTCCCGCTTTGCGGGGCTGGCTGCAAAAGATCAAGGCGGATGGACGTCCCGCAGCCGTGCTGCAGGAGCATTGGCTGGAAGCGTGGGCTGATTGGCCGCGATTGCTTCGGCAGGAGACAGCGGCCTCCGCTCCGTTCAAGTTACCGACCATGCAGCTTGGCTTGAGCATGAAAGACGATAATGTGCGCACGAAAGCCATCCTGCAGTTTCCGGAGCCATTGAACTTGACGCTGCCGGAGTGGAAGTTTCCCACCAACCTGATCCACAACCCGATCGTCAATTTCACCGCGGTACGCGGTGTCGCGCCCTGGTTAAGCCGGATCGAATTTTTCAAGCAGTTGCAACTGGACCCCATGCCCGATCAGTTTTGCTCCTGGGCGATGTCCAGCACCCCGTTCGAAACCTATTTCGCGACACCAGTGGCTCAGGGCACCAATTTCGTACAGCAATTGGGAACGCGTTTGATTGAGGTGGAGAACCCGAAATTGATCGACAAAAACTGGGGGCATCTGGCCTGGGACGAGAGGCATACCACTGTCAACTGGACGGGTATTTTCCCTGCCGTTGCGCCTTATTTGACGCCGGCTTCCGAAACCAACGGAGACTTTGCACTCGCGGGACTTTTCCCCAGACTGCCCCGTTCGGGAAAAGTGCCTCCGGAACTCTTCGCCCAGATCCTTGGCCACACGAATCAAGTGTATTACGATTGGGAAATCACTGGCGAGCGCGTCGGCCAATGGTGGAACTTGATGATGCTCCATCATTTGCTCCGGGGAGAATATTTTACCGGCGCGAACGCCCCAGCCCAAAAGTGGCTGGCCGCCATCGGCAGCCGGGTGGGGAATGCCGCCACTGAGGCGACCGTGACCGGAACCCACGAATTGACCATCATTCGAAAGTCGCCCCTGGGCCTGATGTCGTTTGAACTGGGATACGGGTTGGCTTGGGAAATGGCCGCTGGCTTTCCATTGCAGAACGAATTTCCCCGCGCTCCCAAAACGCGGACACGTTTGAACGGGTCTCAACCGACGCCCGTAATCGCGCAGCCGGGCGCGGCGCAGCCGGTTGTGCCAGCGACGCCCAAATAGGCGGCTGCCCGGCTCGCCATGACCGCCAGAACAGAGATGAACGGTGCCAAACGGATCGTTTGCCTGGTCCTGGCCGCGATTACCCTGGCTCTCTTTTGGCGCGCCCGCTCGTTCGAGTTTCTCTGCTACGACGACCCGACCTATATCACGCTCAACTATCACGTCCAGTCCGGGTTAAACTGGTCCGGCGTGGTCTGGGCCTTCAGCAGCGTTTATGCCAGCAACTGGCATCCGCTCACCTGGTTGTCGCACATGCTGGATTTTCAGGTTTGGGGAAACCATCCTGGCGGCCATCACCTGACCAATGTCCTGTTCCACACCGCTAATGTGATTCTCCTGTTCCTCGTGTTGTGCCGGATGACGGGCGCGATCTGGCGCAGCGCCTTGGTGGCCGCGTTCTTCGCCTGGCATCCTTTGCACGTTGAGTCGGTAGCCTGGATCTCTGAGCGCAAGGATGTGCTCAGCACGTTCTTCTGGTTGTTGGCGGTAGCGGCGTATGCGCGCTATGCAGAAGAGTCCAAAGTCCAAAGTCCAAAGTCCAAAGTCTATTACGTTTTGTCGCTGGTTTCTTTTGCTTTGGGCCTCTTGTCCAAGCCAATGGTGATTACATTGCCATGCGTGCTCCTTCTGCTCGATTTCTGGCCGTTGGAACGAATTCCAAATTTGAAGCTTAAACTGTCAGATTTCCCGATGTGGCGCGGTCTGGTTTTCGAAAAGCTGCCGTTTTTTGCATTGGCGTCCGTTTCTGCGGGCATCACCCTGTACGCTCAAGCCAATACCATCAGTTCAGTGGAGCAGTCCCCAATAGATTTGCGGCTGGCCAACGCGGTGGTTTCCTATGCGGAATACATTGTCAAACTGTTTTGGCCGAGCCGGTTGGCGGTGTTCTATCCCCATCCGGACGAACTGCCGATTGAGCGGGCAGGACTGGCTTTGCTCTTCCTGGCGGCGGTTTCGTTTTGGAGTTTGTTGCAGGCGCGACGCCTTCCCTGCCTGGTCACGGGATGGTTTTGGTTTTTGGGAACGTTGGTCCCCGTCATCGGAATCATCCAGGTCGGCCAGCAAGCCATGGCAGATCGTTACAGCTATGTCCCGTCGGTGGGATTGTTCATCGCCTTGATTTGGGCGCTTGCGGAATGGTCCGACCACCATTTCCGCCGGCGTCAGATTTTGACCCTGTTGGCCGGTGCTGCGGTGCTATCCTGTATTATTCTGACTCACATTCAACTTGGGTTCTGGAAGAATGACACGATTCTTTTCAGCCACGCACGTGACGTGACCAGCCGAAATTTTGTTGCCTATGCGGTGCTGGCCTCCAAGAAGGAAGCGAGCGATCCGGAGGGGGCGATTACTGACTATAACCTCGCCCTGGCCATCAAGCCCAATTCCACGGAAGCGCTGTTTGGAAAAGGCCGTGTGTTGCTGAAAGTAGGGCAGCCTGAGGAGGCGATGGCCAGTTACCGTGCAGCCCTGGAAATAGATCCGAATTATCCCGAGGCCCACAATGGGCTGGGAGTCATCCTGGCTCAGCGAGGCGAACTTGCCGAGGCGGAAACTGAATATCGGGCGGCGCTCAAAACCAACCCGGACCATCTTGAAGCGCGGTTGAACCTCGCCCTGGCGCTATTTAAAGGTCGACAGGTGAACGAAGCCATTGCCCAGTTCAATCTTCTTCTCGCTGCTCAGCCTGATTCCATCGATGCCCTGGTCGGCTTGGGAAGCGCGCTGGTCGTTTCGGGCAAACCTGATTCGGCCATTGTCCTTTACACGCGCGCTTTGCGCCTCAAGCCGGACAACCCGGAAGCGCATCGCAAGTTGGGAACCGCGCTGGTGCTGGAAGGGAAATCCGAAGCGGCCATGGAGCAATTCCGCGAATCCCTGCGCGTTGAACCGGACGATCCAGGCGCGCATTATGAATTGGGGTCGATTCTCAGCCAGCGTGGCGAGACTGCGGAAGCGATTCAGCACTATGAGGCCGCCTTGCGCGCACTGCCGGATTTCGTCGAAGTGCTGAACAATCTGGCCTGGATTCGGGCGGTCTGCGCTGACTCGAAGTATCGGGACGGAGCGCAGGCTGTGCGTTTGGCCAGCCGTGCTTGCGAACTTACCCATGATAGCCAGCCATTGTTCCTTGGCACTCTTGCGGCCGCTTTGGCTGAGGCCGGTCGCTTTCCCGAGGCGGTCAATGCCGCGCGGAAAGCGCGTGATCTTGCCTCGGCCGCGGGTTTGAAAGACATCGCGGCCAGGAATGACGAACTGCTGGCTCGGTATGAGTCGAATCGCCCTTACCATGAATAAGAAACGGAAAAAGGTAAGGTAATTGAGCGGATTGACAGGCCGACCGAAGCTATGGTACCTTCCGCGACAAGTGCCGTAGGGTATGAGTTCGTTCTTAAACCAACATGTGCTGGTGCTCAACCGGTTATGGCAGGCGGTGAATATCTGCACTGCCCGTCGCGCTCTGACTCTGCTCTTTGAAGGCCATGCCCAGGTCGTGCTCGGCGGGGATGATGGCGCTTTTCAAACCTACAGCTTCACGCAATGGCAGGATTTCTCCCAGCAACAACCGCACCCGGAGAGCATCCATACCATTTCCTTCAAGATCCGTGTACCGCGCGTGATCCTTCTGGTCATGTTCGATCGCATGCCGAAAAAGGAAGTGAAGTTCACCCGGCACAACATCTTCGAACGAGACAACAACACCTGCCAATATTGCGGAAAGGTATTTGATCGAAACGATTTAAACCTGGATCACGTCATCCCGCGCGATCGCGGCGGACCGACGACGTGGGAGAACATCGTCTGCTCCTGCATTCCGTGCAATACCCGCAAGGCCAATCATACGCCCCAGGAAGCCGGCATGCACCTGATCCGCAAACCGAAGCGGCCCAAGTGGCGTCCGTTCGTCCAGATCAACCTCGGCCTCCACCATCACGAAAGCTGGAAACATTTCATTGATCTCGCTTATTGGAACGTGGAACTGGGCGAGGACGCGCGGTAAGTCGACGCCCGAGCAGCAGCAGCGCAGCGCCGAGACTTGTCAGTGCTTACTCTGCAGTAGCCTACGATGCCTAGGGCCGGGCGATCCAAGGCCGACACCGCTGGAGAACAAGGAACCGTTCCGGACGCTAACGAGCGTCCGGATAAAACGTGGCGTAGAAGGCGGTGTTATTCGTTTTGATCGCCTCGCTCAGATCCTTGCCAAGCACTTCATTCCAGTCCGGCCGGACTGGTTCGACCTTCTGGCGAATCCGGTGATCACCATAGAAGAGGAAGTGTGAATCGTCCTCAACGGTGACCTGTTCGACCTGATTGAAATCGTGTTCGAACTCGGGTTCGCCAAGGTAAGCGTAAATTCTGCGCATCGTGCCGGCGGGATTCGTCGTGAGGTCTTCGAACCGAATGATATGAAAGTTCTTGATGGTCCCGGTTTGCAACGCCTCGATCAGCCGGAAGGCCAGCAGGCCGACGGGTTGGGTATTCAACCAATGGGCGATCCGGTTGTGAATGGTAACCATGTGGAGCGAGGCTGGCTGGTCCGTTGGGTCCATGCGGTAGCGATTTTTCCGGAATAGCTTCTCCATGGAACTCACCACGCCCCGGAGATCACGGATGCACACCAGGAACTTGGGATCAGGATGGAACATCTTCACCCAATCGTAGTAATGAAACCAGTCCCGGTTCTTGTCCACGACAATGGGTTTGTCCGTCGTCTTGCGATAGAACCCCGCGAGCGCCTGCGCGCAATAACCCTGAAAGGCCCGCCGTACCATGGTCTGGTCCAATCCCTTGAACATCGGGCTGTCCGAAACGATCGCGCGGCCGGCGAGCAGGAGATCAAACACGCCGCTGGTCTGGCTCGAATAGAAACGCGGGTTCTGGGCCAGTATGTTTTGCAAAAGCGTTGACCCCGAGCGCGGGAAGGAACTGTTGAAAATGATGCGTTGTTGCGTCATAATGGTGGAAATCTGCCGCTGGATCCAGCTTAGCTGACACCTGGATAGAAGGCGTTATAAAAGACAGCGTTATTCGTCCGGATCGCCTCGCTCAGGTCCTTCCCAAGCACTTCATTCCAATCCGGTCGGACGGGCTCGACCTTCTGGCGTATTCGGTGATCGCCGTAAAAGAGGAACTGCGAATCGTCCTCGGAGGTCACCTGCCGCACATTTTGGAAATCGTGTTCGAACTCCGGTTCCCCGAGATAGGCGTAAATCTTGCGCATGGTCACGGCGGGATTCGACGTGAGATCTTCGAAACGGACGATCTGGAAATCCTTGATCGTCCCCGTTTGGAGGGCCTCGAGCAGCCGCGATGCAGCCAGGCCAACGGGGACATTATTCAACCAATGACGGATACGATTGCTGATGGTTACCATGTTTATGGTCGCGGATATGTCCGCCGGATCCTGGCGATCGCGATTCTTGCGGAATAGCTTCTCCATGGAACTCACCACGCCCCGGAGATCGCGGATGCAAACCAGGAACTTGGAATCGGGATGGAATGTCTTTACCCAGTCATAGTAATGAAACCAGGCGCGGTGCTTGTCCACAACAATTGGCTTATCGGTAATGTTTTGGTAAAAGCCTGCCAGTCCACCCGCGCAAAACTCCAGGAATGCCACGCGCACTTTTTCCTGGTCCAACCCTTTGAACGAAGCGCCTTCAGATACCATTGTGCGCGCGGCGAGCAACAGCTCAAACACCCCGCTGGTCTGGCTCGGATAGAAGCGCGGGTTCTGCGCCAGAATGTTTTGCAAAAGCGTTGACCCCGAACGCGGGAAGGAACTGTTGAAAATGATGCGTTGCTGACTCATGACTGTCACACTTTACAGGCAGGCATGTGACGCGCAAGCGCAAATGCTCAAGGGAACGCCTGTGGTGGGGGCCAAGCCGCTCAAAAGGGGTGCCCAAGCCTTTTACCGCGTCAGGATGGAAGGGGTCAACCGGGCAGCCTCTTCGTAAGCCCTGGCGGCATCGTCGCCTTTTCCCTGACGTTCAAGTGCTGTGCCGAGATGTTGCCAAGCCTGCTGATTGCTTGGGGTCTGGCGCACCCAAGTGCGGAACTCCGCCACAGCTTCATCGAGACGATCCATCGCCAATAGAACTTCGCCCAGGCTTTCGTGGGCCTGCCAAAAGTCCGGCTTGGCACGGAGCGCAGCGCGAAATTGTGCCTCCGCCTCCGTGAATTTCCGTTGCTGGTTTGCCAGAATGATTCCCCAGTTATAGTGGGCCGCGTACTGGGAGTTGCGTGCGGCCTCAATCCGGCTTGGCCGAAGAGCCAGTGCCTTGGCATAATGGGCGGCGGCTTCTTCCTTGTTGCCTTGCAGGTCGAGCGCCTGGCCGAGATTGTACTCGGCGAAAATGTTGTCCGGCGTCACCGCCAATGCGTGGCTGAAGAGCGTGCCGCTGTCCCGCCAGTATTGCAATTGGACCCGCGTGCAAAGGATCAAAGCGATCAGCCAGACGCCAGCCAGCATTCCAGCAGGCTTCGAAAGGCGAGGACATGTTTCCGTGAAGCTGCCCAAACTCCAGGACAAAAGCACGAAGACGCCAACGGACGGCAGATAGGCATAGCGATCAGCCATGGCTTGGGGGCCGACCTGCGCAACCCCAATGACCGGCACAAGCGCCCCCAGGAACCACAACCAGCCCACCGCCAGAAATGGTTGTTGTCTCGCCCGTGCGACCATGCCGATGGAGAGAACCAGCAGCAGCAATCCCGCGCCCACTACTGCCCAAAGGTTCCAGTGATCCGGATATGGGTAAAAGACCGACAGGTGCGTTGGCCAAACGATTTTCCCGAGGTAACGGGCGTAGCTGACGAGGGCATTGCCCAGGCGCAGGGAAAGAGGAAGCGCATTAAAACTCACCACGGAATCGGCGGATCTCTGGGCCCACACGGTTGCGACGCAATCGAGAGCCGCGAAAGCGAAAAAGGGGATTTTTTCCAGAAGGAGAGGACGCCAAGCCCTGAAACTTGAAACTTGAAACTTGAAACTTGATATCCGTTGGAGGGGCCAAAAGTCGAGCAGGAGCAACAGGCATGGGAGTGTTACCACCATCGGCTTGGACATTAAACCGAAGGCGAAGAAGAGCAGGGACAAGCTATAATAAATCTTTGATTTTTGATTTTGCTCCTCTTCGACTTTGGACTTTGGGCTTTGGACTTTGGGCGCTTTCACGTAGCGCGCATACGCCGCGATCGCGAGCAGTGCGAAAAGTGTGCTGAGCACGTCCTTCCGCTCGGAAACCCACGCGACTGATTCGACATGCACCGGATGCCAGGCGAAGAGCGCGGCAACGAAAGCGCTGCGCCAGAGTGCGCCGGTGAGTTGCAGTAACACCAGAAAGAGAAACACGGAATTGGCGGCATGCAGCAAAACGTTGGTTAAATGGTGCCCCCTTGGGTTTGATCCGAACAGGTCACAATCAAGCATGTGCGATACCCAAGTGAGTGGGTGCCAGTTGCTGGCATAATTGCTTTTCAATGCCCAGATGACCCCAGCCCCGGTGACGCCATTATGGATTGACGTGTTGTCCACGACGTAAGTTTGATCATCGCAGTTGAGGAAGGCAAAATGGGTTGCTGGCGAAAACACGGCCAGGGTGATCGCAGCCAGCACGAGGCAGATGATCTGGGCTCGTTGTGCATTTTGCATCGCCTAATCCTAATGGCGCGATGGAATCTCGCCAGAATAAAAGGTGACCAGACTTTGCGCTGGCGCGGGATAGCCAACTTATGCAGAATTCATGCTATGTTTTTGTATGCCTTGACGATTTTCACCGGGGCTTTCCTGGTTTTTCAGGTCCAGCCCCTGATCGCCAAGTACATTTTGCCGTGGTTTGGGGGGGGGCCGGGCGTCTGGACCACCTGCATGTTGTTCTTTCAGTTGGCGTTATTGGGGGGTTACGGTTACGCGCATTTGAGTTCGCGCTGGTTGAAGCCGCGCGTGCAGGCCATTGTCCACATAGTCCTTCTGGGGGGAGCGGTGGCGCTGCTTCCCATCACGCCCGGGAACGCCTGGAAGCCGCTCAATGTCGATGACCCCGTCTGGCAAATCCTGTTGTTGCTGGCCGCCAACATCGGCTTGCCCTATCTCGTCCTCTCTTCGACTGCGCCTTTGATGCAACGGTGGTTGACACGCACCCACCCCGGTGTTTCGCCATACCGGCTGTACGCGCTATCGAACGCTGGCTCGCTGCTGGCGCTGCTTTCCTATCCGTTTTATTTTGAATCGCACTTCAGCCGCAGGATGCAAGCCTTCATTTGGGGCTGTGGACTGGTCCTCTACGCCGCTTGCGGGATGGTTTGCGCGGTAAAAATGTGGAGGACAGCAGGCCGTTCGGTCACGGAAACATCGTCCACACGCGGAACCCCGGCCCCAGTCCGGCCCAGCCTTGGGCAGAGAACGCTCTGGGTTCTGCTGCCAGCCTGTGCATCGGTGCTGTTGCTTGCAACTACCAATAAACTTTGCCGGGACATGCTGGTAATGCCATTCCTGTGGGTGTTGCCGCTGGCAATCTATCTGTTAACTTTCATCATTTGCTTCGACAGTCCGCGCTGGTATGCGCGGCTGCCTTTCGCACTGGGACTGGCGGTTGCCTTGGGCGGCATCTGCTGGGCCATCTTCCGCGGGGACCATTGGCCGGGTTGGAAGCTGGTGGTGGCCTATGGCGGGGCACTCTTTGTTTGCTGCATGGCGTGCCATGGCGAGGTTTATCGCCTTCGGCCCGGCCCACTCTACTTAACGGAGTTTTATCTGCTGATTGCGGCGGGTGGGGCCTTGGGCGGCGTGTTCGTGGCGGTGGTTGCGCCGATGATTTTTTCCGGGTATTACGAACTGCACACGGGCTTGCTGCTTTGCGGGACTTTGTTTTTGGTGGTATGCGCCCGCGACCACAACTCAGGCAGCCTCAAGGAGTGGCGTTGGACGGCGTGCCTCCTCCCGCTCGTGTTGATAGGGGGGGGTGATTGGCTGTTTCGTGAGATAGGGGCTTCGGAGGTGGATATCCGTGATTACGCCAGCGGCATGCGTGTGGCGATGTGGATTTTCGCGCTACTGTTGGCGGGGGCTGGCTGGGTTTATCGAGACCGGCTTAAGCGGGCGCGGGCATGGCAGATGCTGACCTGCATTTGGTTGGGGTTCGGCATATTCGCGCTGGCAACGTCGCTGTGGATGACGCGCGAACGGCCTTTGCCGACCCAGGCAATTCTTGACACGTCGCGGAACTTTTACGGGCGATTGCGAGTCTTCGAGTCATTTCCCAACGAACCGGAACGGCATGTTTTTGGTCTCTTGCATGAGCGTATCAGCCACGGGTGGCAGTTTGCCGACCCGGTCCGCGCCGCTTGGCCCATCCTCTATTTCAGCGAGCAAAGCGGTGTCGGGCTCGCCATGCAGGCGTTACCTGCTGGCAGCCGGCACATCGGTATAATCGGCTTGGGGGCCGGCACGCTCGCGGCCTATGCTCAGCCAGGCGACCTTCTGCGCATTTATGAAATCAACCCCGAGGTCCTGCGGTTGGCGAGATCGCGATTCAGTTATTTGAACGGCTGCCGAGGCAAGATAGAAGTGGTGTTGGGTGACGCGCGTTTGTCGCTGGAAAAGGAATCGTCCCAGCATTTTGATCTGCTGGTAATTGATGCGTTCAGTGGGGACAATATCCCGGTGCATCTGTTGACCACGGAGGCTTTCGAGGTTTACCAGCGGCAGTTGCAGACCAACGGTATTATCGCAGCGCACATCTCCAATCTTTATCTGGACTTGGAGCCAGTACTGGCCAATTTGGCCAATCACTTCGGCTACCGAATGGCGGTTATCGATTGCAATGGTGCTCCGGGGCAGTGGTGGATCAAGCCCTCACGATGGATTCTGCTGACGCACAACGATGCGTTCATTGACTCCCCGCCGATTCGTGAAGCGGCTGGACCAGTAAGGACCCGGGCGGACCTGCCGCTCTGGACGGATGACTTTGCCAGCTTGTTTCAAATCCTGCAGCCCCGCCAGACGCTGGCTCGCCCGGTCGCAACGGCATCCAACTGATTTGAAACTGGTGCCTGGTTTCAATGTCCGAGCAGGAATGATGCTCGCATATCCGACCAGAACGGTTTCATCAATCCCGGTCACGGCATGGCTCGCGATTTTGGAACTGATGCAGGAGCTTTTGGTTGCGGGCGAGCAACTCGGCCTGGCCGGAAGCCGCGGCCAGGTCGCAGGCTCTTCGGGCGGTTTCAACCGCTTTTTCAAATTGGTCGTTTTCCGCGTAGGCGGCAGCCAAGGTTCCGAGAAACACGGTTTCCTGATAATGAGTTTGCTCACAGGCGGCTTCCGCCAACTGCACTGCCTCAGTTCCATTGCGAAACTCAGGCTGCGGATAAGTCGCCATGATCCACGCAAGATTGTTACGCGCTACCGGCAGACCGGGATTGAGCCGAACTGCTTCGCGGTAGTGAATCACCGCTCCGCCAATTTCATTCTTCTTCTGCAAGGCGGAGGCCAGCGCAAGGTGCGCGGGAGCTGATTCTGGATCGAGGCCCACCACCTGCTTCAGCGTTGCAACCGCCTGGTCCGCCGCGCCGCGCCGGAGGTACTCAAGACCCAGATGATAGCGTGCCATCGTGTTGGTTGGATCAAGGCGAAGCGCGCCCAGGTAACAGCGCACCGCCTCATCTGACCGTTCCAGGCAGGCCAGCGTCCGGCCCAGTCCGGTCAGCGAAATGGCATCAGCCGGATCCAGTTGAACCGCCTCGGTGAAATTTGTCAGCGCACCCGCACAATCGCCAAGTTCGAAAAGCGCTGCCCCCATATCGGCAGGCGCCTTGTCATAATGCGGCCGGATCCGCAACGCCTTGGCGAACCAGTTGGTGGCTTCGTTGAAATTGCCCAGGCTGGCGTGGGCCACGCCGAGGTTCAGATTGACTTGGAAATAATTCGGTTGGAAATTCAAGGCTTGCTGATAATGAGCAATGGCTTCCTGTACCCGGCCTGAGTTCTGGAGGTCGCAGCCGATGCAATAGTGAGCGAACCAGTTCTCGGGATTTACCTTGAAACATTGGGTCCATACGGAGTTGCTGTTGCGCCAGGTCTGGACCTGAATCCAAGTCGCACAACCAAAGGCAGCCAGGACCAAGGTCGTTGCCGCAACGACAAGCAGATTTGGAAACCTCCATCTGGATGTTAAGTCCCCGGCCAGCCAGGTCACTGCGACAAAGATGCCGAGCGATGGAACATAAAGATAGCGGTCAGCCACGGATTGGTAACCCATGGCGACAATACCGATCACAGGAACCAGGATGCCCAGAAACATCAACCAGCCTGTCAGCAAATAGCCGGCGGAGCGTCGGCAGACTACGGCCAGCACGGTAATCAGCCCCAACAGCAACACCGCGCCAGCAACTTTCCAACCGGCCCAACCAGGGGGCAAGGGATAGAAAGCCGCCAGGTCCACCGGCCAGAATAATTTGCCCAAGTACCGCAGATAGGAAACAGGAACGTTGGTCAAACGCAGGCCCCACGAGATGCTTTCGCTCGACACAATATTACTTCCGGAATTCATGTTGCGAAACGTGGTAACGGAGGAGAAAAGAGCGAGAGCCAGGAAAGGCGCTTTTTCAAGCAGTAATTTGAAGTGCGAAATCCGAAATTCAAAATCCGAAATCCGACCCAAAGGCCAAAAATCCAGCAGCAACAGCACAAATGGAAGCGTGACCACCATCGGCTTGGACATCAAGCCCAAGCCAAAGAAGGCGAGGGATAAAGAATAGTAAACTTTGAATTTTGAACGGGGACCAACTTCCGGCTGATTGGCCCTCGGGCTTTGGGCTCCTTTCGCGTAGCCGACATACGCTCCAACCGCCAGCAACCAAAAGAATGTGCTGAGCACGTCCTTGCGTTCCGCCACCCAAGCCACGGATTCGACGTGAGTTGGATGCCAGGCAAAAAGCGCTGCCACGATGAAACTGCGCGCGAGACAGCCGGTCATCCGGCGGAACAATCCAAAAACCAGGAGCGTATTGGCGATGTGGAAACCCAGGTTTTCGAGGTGGTGCCAGCCTGGCTTCAAGCCGAACACCTCGCAGTCAAGCATGTGCGACCACCAAGTGAGCGGATGCCAGCAATCGAAATAGTCCGTGGTCAACCCCCAAAGCAGGCTTCGCGCAGTCAGTCCGCCGCGGACCATCGGATTATCATAGATATAGTGCGAATCATCCAGAGATATAAACGCGAAGCCTCCCACTTGGGCGTAGATGAGCAGCGTGCCCAGGGCGAGGAGAAGGCCGCCAGCCAAGGCTGGGTGGGACTGGATAAATCGTCTGGCCACAGATTGGCTGATTAGCTGGCGTTTCCGCGCGGATTCAGCGCCGGCAACCCGGGAGAGTTCCGGGATTTCAAATTTGCAACCCGGATCTTTAAATTCACACCAGCCTGATCTTTCACGGCTTGGCGGAGGATCGAACCGCGGTTTCGATCAATTCCCAGAATTTAGGATTTTGCTGCAATGCCTCGTCTTCTTCCAGCTTGAGCCCAGTGCGGAAATAAAAATCCTTCAGCGTGTGCCGACTGAGAATGCGATGAACGACCACGCCAAGGTCGTGGCGCTCGAAATAAACCCGGTAATCCCCGACGCGGAAACGGTGCAAGCTGCGGCCCGCGCGCTCCAGTTTGCCGAATTGATCCAGTTCCGTGTGCATGACCTGTTGGGGCAGGCCGCGGAACTCGCCCAGGATTTGGAGTTGGAGTTCCTTGGGCATGCGGGCCAGCTCGGCGGCGCTGGTGGGATTGAAAATGATCTGGAATGCGTGCATGAATTGGTAGCGCGTACGGGAATCGCACCCGTCTTTCAGCCTTGAGAGGGCCGCGTCCTAACTGATAGACGAACGCGCCATTTCGTTAGTCTCCGCAAATCGTAGCCGGGATTTCTCATATGTCAATCTCTGGCGAACCTTAGGATTGGGCTTGAAATTGGATTTTTTGGCCCGATGGCGCGCTTGCCGAATTGAGCTGGGCCGCAGCCAGATGGCAAAAGCCCAGACTCTTTTGCGCGCTCGGAAACAACCGGCTTTGTCCTTCGACAAACAGGATGCCTTTCTCCAGGTCAACCCGTGCTCCCGCGTTTGGAAAAGGCTCGAAGATGTTATTCAGGAACTGCCGCGAATCGTCCGCCCAACGCACGATATGCACTTCCCAGTCCGCCATCGGTTTCACAACGTGATTCAGCCCCGCCGCGGAGGGTCCCAGCAGGATTTCCATGGGATCGACATGGGGCAACAACGAACCGACCGCAAATAAAACCAGTTTATCCGGCGGCCAGATCGAACGGCCCAGGGTTCGTACTTGATTGCTCTGCAACAGGGGAAGGCGGGGCAGGAAAAGCTCCTTTTGGAGCATCTGGACAACAGCCCGGAGTTGTCGGTTTGCCTGCTGCTCCGGGGTCAATTGAGGCCGCCATTGTTCTTCAGTCATTGGCCTTTCGGAACACTCGAAGCAAAAATGCTGCTCCACCTGCCGATCCGGAAAAGAATAACCCAGATTGATCGTCGCTTCTCGCTGACCGCACATCTCGCAAAGCATAAGGCGAGGATACTGCGGAGGGCGCAAAGCCGCCAGTCCCGTTTTCGCGGCGGGTTTCGGAAAATCCGACCGGAGAAGGATTTGCGGCAACTCGCATTTATCGGTGGTGTTTATTTGCAAATGCCGTATATTACTTGGCCATGAAACATAGTGCCAAAGCAGCCGCCCGCCTGTTCGGCAGTGTAGTGTCAGCCGCGGGAATTGTGATGACCGCGCACGGAGCAGTGGACAACAATCCGTACCGCGCAATTATAGAACGGAATGTCTTTGATTTGAAGCCGCCCCCACCGCCGGTCGCGCCTCCGACGGTCACCAATACCCCCCCTCCGAACGTGAAGCTGACCGGCATCACCAGCATATTGGGCACGAAGCGGGCATTGTTTATGGTCGGGGCAGCGGCGCAGCCGGGCAAACCGCCCGGAAAAGAGGAATCTTATATCCTTGAAGAAGGCCAGCGCCAGGGTGTGATTGAGGTCCTCGAGATCAACCAGAAAGCGGCCACCGTTAAAATCAAGAACGATGGAAATGAGTCGGTTATTGCCTTGGATACCTCCGCCAAGCTTCCGAGCGGTCCGGGGGGACCTCCCGCACTTCCCGGCTTGCCCGGCGCACCCCACATGCCAACTCTCGCCGCCCCGTCGAATGCCGCTTACAATCGCCAGCCAACCGGCGGCGCAGGGGTGCCGGTTCCCAATTTTTCCCAATACAGCCAATCTGGCGCAAATAACGGCAACGGTTTGTCCACTCTGCCCACCCGGGCATTGCGAACCGGGAATGGAGTGGACCCATTGCAACTGCTGGGACAACAGCCCCAACAGGCACAACAGGCCCAGTCAGACCCGCTGCAACAAACGGCCAACCTGAGCCCGGAGGAAAAGTATGTCATGATGGAGGTCGAGCGCCAACGCACAAAGAGTCTGACCGAAGCCGGTCTCCTTCCTGAAATGCCGCCCACGCCTTTGTCCCCGATGTTGCAGCAGAATAACGAGGGGAACAACAACAACGGGACCACGGGCCGCCGGTAATTTGCTTGCCGGCAGTTACCTGAATATTTTCCACGCACGGCAAAGCTGCCACCAAAGGAGCGGCTTGATGCTGCTTCAACAATGCGGTGTAATGCTAATTCCAGCTTGAAACTGCACTTTTGCTCCGCAAATTCAGAGACGGCCACAGATAATGAACCAGGCCGGCTTTCTCATTATCCGCGGCCGTCTCCGAATCTGTGAGGAATGCTGCAATTGCGAACAAAAATGGTATAATGCCTCAGTGAAGTGCGGCACAAACGGCAGGCAGCGCCAACGGCGCAGCCTCATGCCAGCCTGGGGCGGCGGTTCGGATTTCCTGTCGCAAACATCATCAGGGCCGTAAGCCAAGTCCAAGGTCTTCCAATGCCATTAATCATCGCAAGCCAAACCACGCCCGATTGATGGATCGCTCGCTGGCGCTTCCCGGTTTGTTTTGTACTGATTGCCTGGGCCGATGGCCGAGGCTGGCATGAATAGGGCCTTTGGCCCGTCACCAGATCCGGGAGCGACAAGGTATGAAGTCCCACCTTCTGGCGGGACCCGCGCGAACACGATGACTTGGAAAATTTCCAACCTGCTTCGCAATGCGTCAGCCCTACCGGCTAAAGCCGGACTCCGCACCTTGGAATGTCTCAGCCGCGATTCCAAGCCTGCTTAATGGGCAAATAAAAAAGCCGCCCTTTCGAGCGGCTTGTGAAGAAGTTACGAACCCAATGGGTTACTTGCGGCGGCGGAACAAGAGCAAGCCAGCCGCGCCCAAACCAGCCAACGCGATCGTTGAGGGTTCGGGAGCTGGGGTAACCAAGCTGAAGCTGGTCCAGCCAGCATACGTGGTAGGCTCGGCCGGATTAGCACCTCCGCCCAACAACGTTCCGGTGACGACAGTGCCGCTTCCGATTTGGGAATTCGGATCACCGCTGGCGAACGCAGCCAGAGCTTGCGCCCAAGTCGTGACAGTTCCACCCTCAGTGGAGAACGCGCCAAAGCACCAATTGATCGTGCTGTTTCCTGGAACACCCGGGACTACGAATGCACCAAGTGAAACCATCGTCCCAGCCGGCCTTGCCGTTGCCGTTGCAGCGGTCTGGAAAGGCACAGTAGTTCCCACTGACATCTGAGAAGGGACTGTGCTGCTGGTCGAATACAGGAATACCATGTCATACCCAGCCTGCAACGGAACGCCACCGTACACTGTCGTGCCCAAAGGAGTTCCGCCGTTTTGATAGCTCGTGGTTCCCGGATTGCCAACCTGCTGAACGCCAGGACTGGCTGGATTGGGAGAGAAGATCGGCGCGACAAAGGTGCCTTTCGAGAAGTTACCAATGTCGATGGTTCCCTGGGCAAACGCGCCCAAGGTCGCGGCACTTAGAACCGCTGTGAGGATTATTTTCTTCATGGTTTGGATTTGGTGTAGGTTGTTAAGTAGTCGTTTGGTTAATTGCTTTCTGGCATTCGGTTATTGGACGGTGAAGTTTTGCGGCCAGCTGAAGGCGACGCCCTGGTTGTTCTGATAGAAGAATCCTTGACCCACGCCAATCAGCGGACCGTTGGTGGCGTTCACAAGGTTGTTGTAGGCGGGATTTCCGACTGTCCACGTGTAAGGAGCATAGGCGTTTTTGTTAAAACCTATAAAGCTACCACCGATCAAGAAGAGAACACTGTCGCCCGCTCCGTTGGTCGGGCTGGCATTAGACAGACCACCAGCCAAGCCTAAGAATGCCAAGTTGGTAGCCACCGGCCATTGAGAGCCTTGCAAGCTGTAGCCCGTCGGAATGTTATTGGTCGAACCCTGCACCACCGTGCCAACGAAGGTATTCGTGAACACAGTTCCGGGATTGTTAAAATAGAAGCCGGTACCAGGGACCAGTTGAAGGTTTGGGTTTCCCCAGCCACCATTGCTTACACCAGCGCCGGGAGCATACGGATTGCTCACATCACCGTTAACAAACCCTGTCCCACTCCACTGCAGAACAGTACAGCCGAGTGCTGGGCTGTATGCACCCGCGTTGGTGCTGCTCCCTAGAAAGAGTGCGTTGACCGAGTTGTCCGTCGCGTTCAGCGGATTGACCAGCATGTTATAGCCGTGAGGAATCACGACATTCACATAGCCGACCACGTTGACCGAATAGACGTTTTGCGCTGTCGCACTGGACAACGCCCCTACCGCAAAGGCTGCGGCGCCTAATACTGCTGTATTTGTTCTCATGTTTTTTTACGTTTGTTGTTACCGTGTGTGCCGCCACTATCTCAGACCCGCAATGGGGTGTCAACATATTTTTCGCTTTTTTTTGAACATTTTCTAAGCCTGAATTTCATGCCCAAAACTAAGTCAAATTGACCCATCCCAATCCTTGATTTGTTCGCCTTGAATACCGGGTTTCTACGGGCTGATTACCGGCGGAATTATCACAACTGCAAGGTTTTGCCAATACTTCAGGGGCGAACCATCACCTTCAGAGCCCCGGGTTGTGGATGCGCCGCCAATTCGATGGCTTCCGCCGTCTTTTCCAAGGCAAATTCATGAGTGATGAGAGGGCGAATATCCAACCGCCTTGAGAGCACAAGTCGTGCCACTTCCTTCTGTAAAGTAAAGTCTGCTGAATAACTTCCAAAAATATCCTTCTCATCCACGCACACGTTGGACAAATCCAGTTTCGTCAGCGTCCCGCGCCGCGTGTGGGCAAAAAGCAACAGTTGGCCGCCTCCGCGTAACAACGACTGTGCTTCGGTCATCGCCTCATCCGAGGGCACGGCCAGCACGGCGGCATCCAACCCGCGTCCCCGAGTCAAACGGTCCACAATCTCGTTGAGAACGCCGCTGGACCGTGGAGGGTGGAGCGTGGAGCGTGGCGTCGTGTTGGTGGGCGCCTTGCCGCCTGAAGGCGGGACTCCGTGCCTCAGTTGATCAGGTTCTTTGGGATTGAAAACCCGCGTTGCTCCCCATTGGCGGGCAATTTCGAGCCTTGAGGAAAGAAAATCGGTGGCAATGACCTTCAGGCCTTGGAGCGCGAGCAGGCGCGTGAACACCAGCCCGATGGGCCCCTGGCCTGCCACCAAAACGGCGTCTCCCCGCAGCAGGTTAAGTCGTTTCACCGCTTTGAGGACGGTGTTGACGGGTTCCTGCATGGCACCTTCGACGAAGGTGTTGCGCGCGGGAATCTTCACCACGCCAGGCAGGACGAAGCGCATTACGCGGACGTATTCCGCATAACCGCCGCCGGCGGGTTCAAAGCCGGCGGTGATGCCGGTGCGTTTGTATTGCGCGCATTGGGCGAATGACCGGTGCCGGCACGCATGACAATCGAGACAAGGCACGTGATGATGCAGCGCGACGCGATCGCCGACCCGAAAGCCCCTGACCCGCGCGCCAAGGCGTACGATGGTTCCGGCGGTTTCATGCCCAAACACTCGAGGCGGGGAGACGGTGCCATACTGAATTTTCTTGATGTCGGTGGGGCAGACGCCGCAGGCGGCGACTTTGACCAGCAATTCGTCGCTCCGGATGCGGGGCACCGGCAGGGTCTCGAGCCGCAAATCATTGATGCCGCGATAAACGACAGCGCGCATCGTGCGGGGAATTTCGGCGGTCACGATGTTGAAGATAAGAGGAACGGGAGGTAAGGGCCAAGAAAATAGGCGAGGCGGGAAGGTAAACATCGCGCTGCGACGTCCCTGCCAACATGCCAACGGTGAGGAGCTGCGCTTGGTGTTGGAGGAGGCGGGTTTTGAGATTGCATCCCAGAAAAGCGTTAAACACAATCGAATGCCATGACCGCAAAGAACCAAAGCCGCCTGGCAATCGCCGTGTTGGCAGTGGGATTGGCAGGCGGGCTGGGGTGGTTCTGGTGGTTGTGCTGCCGGAGTACAAAGATTGATTTTCTGACGAAATCCGGATCCGCAGAGTGGATCCTCTATCCCAAACCGCCCGACGGTCTGGCCGAGACACACGGGCAGTTGAGCACGGAATTCCGGCGTCGTTTTGTTTTGGATCGGGTTCCCGCACAAGCCATTTTGGCAGTGCGGAGTTTGAAGCGGTGCGCGATTACTATCAATGGGAAGGCAGGCACCGGCTCCAGACTGGTGGCGAACTGGAGGCAGCCGCTTGAACTCGAGGTCTCAAGCATGCTGCAGGCGGGCACGAACGAACTTTCAGCCGTCGTATTTAATAGCAATGGTCCGCCCGCTTTGTGGCTTAGTTTCAAAGCGGGCGGCCAACGGCTGGATTCGGATCGGGACTGGGATTGTTCTGAGGCGGGAGCTGTCTGGCGCAAGGCTCGGCTGGCTTCAGAGCCGATGGCCCTGCAGAAAGGGAATCGACTTTTCGGAGGGGAGAACACGCTGGATTCGGCAATCAGGCGGTGGCGGGCATTGCTGGTGTTCGTGGTCCTTTCCGGCGGTGTCATCGGCACCGGTGCCTGGTGGCTTAAACGGCGCGGAGGAATTTCCTCCCAGCCGGCTGCCCCCGTGCTTTCACCGCGATTGGCAGCCTGGGCGCTCGCGGGCGTCGCCATCCTTTGGACCGCGCTTTTTCTGCATAACCTTGGCTTGTTGCCTAATACCGTTGGCTTCGACAGCCTGGATCATCTGGCTTACATCGATTTCATCCGCACCAACTGGGCGCTGCCGTTGCCGAGTGATGGGATGGAGATGTATCACGCCCCGCTCTATTACCTCCTTTGCAATGTGGTCCTGGCACCTTTTTTCGCGGGTGCTTTCAGCGATACGGTCATTTATGCGATGCGGATATTGGGACTTTTGATCGGGATCTCAAATTGCGTGTTCATCTTCCTGAGCTGCCGCTTGCTGTTCCCCTGGAGGGCGGGCGCGCAACTTTTCGGGCTGGTGCTGGCGGCTTGCCTGCCGGCGCACCTTTACCTCTGCCACTATATTACCAATGAGCCGCTGGTTGCGGCTCTGGTGTCGGGCGCGATCTACTTTTGTTTGCGCATCGTCACGGGAAAGGTCGTTTCGTGGCGGCTGTCCGCGGCGGCGGGATTGTGCCTGGGCGGCGCACTGCTGACTAAAGTTACGGCGCTGCTGGCGGTGCCTTTTGTCGTGGGAGCACTGGCGCATTGGCTGTTAATTACCCGGCCCCGAGATTTTCGCGCCTGGACCGCCACGCTCGGAGTTCTGGCGGTGAGCAGCCTTGCTGTAGCCGGCTGGCATTACGCTCGAATGTGGATTTATTGCGGCACGCCGATTATCAATATCCCGGGAACAGGGCCGGGGAGCCAACTTTGGGCCGACGACGGTTTTCGGACCAGCGCATACTATGCCCGCTTTGGTGAATGTTTGGTTCGTCCGGCTTACAGCGTGTTCAGCAGCTTTGGCGATGGTATTTACTCGACACTCTGGGGTGACGCGCTTTATGGGGGGCAGGCGTCAGTGGCTTTTCGTCCGCCTTGGAATTATGATTTGATGGCTATCGGCGCCCTGCTTGCGTTGACCCCCACGCTGATCATTCTGTTGGGGGCGGGCACGGCGTTCTGGAGGTTTGCGCGGCGGCCAGAGCCGGCTTGGTCATTGCTGATCGGTTTGGGCTGCGCGACGTTCGCCGCTGTGCTCTATGTGAGTCTCAAACTGCCTTTCTACTTCAACGTGAAGGCCTTTTATTGCTTGATCGCGCTGCTCCCGGTCTGCGCGTTTGGCGCGGTGGGTTGGGAAACCCTGGGCCGCAGGGTGGGGAAGTTTCAGATTATGCTGGCGGTTGCTTTGGGTGTATGGGCGATCAATGCTTATGCCTGTTTCTGGATCCCGAGTGGAGCGGCGGCGACGTCGGTCACACGCGGTTTGTTCCTCCTGCGGGAGCACCGGTTTGACGACGCTGTGCCGTTCTTCGAGGGCGTCCTGCGGCACGACCCGCGTAATGTTACGGCGAGAAAGATGTTCGCCATGGGATTGTCCGCTCAAAGCCAGCCCGAGGAAGCCCGCGCGCGCATTGAACCAGTGCTGAACGATGCCCCAGATGACGCCGAAGCTCGTCTGATGGTGGCATCAATCCTGGCCAGGCAAGGCCAGATGGAAGCCGCAGTCCACCAGGCGACGAAGGCATTGGAATTGGCCCCTGACCAGGCGGATGGCTATCCAAGTCTGTGTGAGTGGCTGTCGCGATTGGGCCGGGATCAGGAGGCGGCCACGATCGCACGGGAAGGATTGCGACTCAAGCCCACCAGTCCGGAACTGCATTATTTGCTCGGCTTGACCCTTGCGAAGCTCGGCGAGCAAGCGGAAGGTGCGGAGCAATTACGGTTGGCTTGTGACTTTAAGCCGGACGAAACATGGGCGGGCACTCTGGCGGCCGTCTATGCCAGGGCCGGACAGTTCGATCAGGCAATTGACGCCATTACCAAGGCAATCAAGCTGGCAGAAACTTCAGGTAATCAAGACTTGGCGGCGACCAACCGCAAGCTGCTTGAACTTTACCAGGCCCGGCGTGCCTTTCACCAGGAATGAATCGCCGCATAGTCATCTGGCTCGCTATTGGTCTGGTTTTGGTGGCAGCGTTGCTGATCCTGATCATGACGCGCGTTTCGAACGGGCCGGCACTCGTTTTTGTCAAGTATGTGCAACCGGGTCAGTCCGGCCCAGCCTTCGCGGTTCTTACTCTCACCAATGTGACCAGTGATTATTACATTCCGAAGGTCTCCGCCGCGTGGGGCAATATTTTCCCGGCGTATTTTTACCGTGAGAAGCCAAAACACTCCTGGATTCCAACTGCGGTTCACAAAGCACCGGCGCCCACCGCGGAATTGGCGGCAAGCTGGTCCGTTACGCCGGAATTTTTTATATCTGGCGGCGGGATTTCCACGGTCCTTATCCCGATCACGCCCGGAACCACGCCGCGAAAGGTCGGCTTCGACTATTTCATCCGGCGCCGCTATTCAGGCAAGAACGCGCTCATAAAAAAAGTGGTCAGCGTGACCAATCATCTTCGCCAGTGGCTGAAGTTAGGTGTTGATTGGCGTCAGCAGACGGTGTGGTGCCCAACCTACCTCTCCGTGCCCACGAATGGGGTTGTGGCTACGAACTCCGCGAATTTGTGACTCACAATAATCCATGGTATGCCAGCCCAAGCCCTCATGTCCTGACTGGGTTGCCTGGAGTTCCCTCCTGCCAACCGGTCTTTCCAGGAAGACCTTTGACTGCGCTTTCATGACCACGAGCCTCCGACAGCGTCTGACGTCCGTTCCCTCCGTGGTCTGGGTGCTGGCGCTCACCCTTTCCTGCCTCGTGCCTTTTTTAGGCAAGGCTTACCATATTGACGATACTCTTTTCCTCTGGGTGGGAGAGCAAATTCAGCGGCATCCCGCCGATCCTTTCGGATTCACCGTGAACTGGTTCGGTTTCGCCTATCCAATGGTCAAGTCTTTCGAAAATCCGCCGCTTACCTGCTATTACATTGCGCTGGTCGCACGGGTGGTGGGTTGGAGCGAACCAGCCATGCATGCGGCTTTTTTGCTGCCAGCCCTCGCCAGTGCCTGGGGAATTCATTCCTTGGCGCGAAGATATTGCCGGCGACCATTGCTGGCGGCGGTGATGGCGGTGTTGTCGCCGGTTTTCCTCATCTCCAGCACGACCGTGATGTGCGATGTCATGTTGCTGGCCTTTTGGGTTTGGTCGATCGTGCTGTTCGAGGAGGGACAGGAGGAAAACCGTCCGCTGCTATTTCTGGCGAGCGGAATCGTGGGTGGGCTTGCGGTTTTAACCAAGTTTCCCGGCCTTGCACTGGTTCCGCTGCTGGGTGCCTGCGGTTTGCACCGGCGACGCCGGTTGAGTTTGGGTTGGTGGCTCCTGGCTCCGGCGGTCCCGCTGTTGGTGGCGGCCGGTTACGAGTGGTACACCCGCAAAATGTATGGGCAGGGCTTGCTTCTGGCCGCGGCGACGTACGCTTCAAGCCAGCGTCAAGCCGATGAGGGACTTCTAATCGAGCGAGTGGTGGTGGGCCTCGGTTTCATGGGCGGCTGCTTTTTGCCGACCCTGTTCTTTGCGCCGGCCTTGTGGCGGCCTCGAACCATCCTGGTTGGTCTCATCTGCCTCGTGCCGTTCCTGGCGTTTCTCCCCGAGATCGGGCCGCTTGGACGATTGTTCTGGCGGCCGGATGAACGATTCGACTGGGTGAGTTTCCTGCAAAGCGCGCTTTTCACCGTGGCCAGCCTCCACATCCTGATACTCGCGGGAAGTGACTTTTGGACCCGGCGCGATACCGGCGCGCTCTGCCTGCTGCTTTGGACCGCCGGGATTTTTATTTTCGCCAGCGCGGTGAACTGGACCATGAACGGCCGCAGTTTGCTGCCGATGGCCCCAGCCGCGGCCATTCTTCTGGCAAGACGTCTCGATCAGCGGTATCCCGGCACGGCAGTCGTGCCGAAATGGCGGTTCTTCTGGCCGGTGATTTCAGCCGGCGTGCTCAGCCTGTTGCTGGTCAAGGCGGATTACGACCTGGCCAGCGTAAACCGGGTTGCGGCGAATGAATTATGCGCTCGCTACCGGAGCCCGGGGAAGGTGCTTTGGTTTCGCGGGCATTGGGGCTTCCAGTACTACATGGAAAAGTTGGGAGCCAAACCATTGGACACCCTGCAACCCGTGCTATCGCCCGGGGACCGGGTGATTTTACCGGACCCACGGACTGCCAGCAACGTATTCGACGTGCCGGCGGATGTCGTCCGCCTGATTGAGGTGTTGGGGTTTAGGCCCAACCGATATTACGCCACCGTAAGCTACTCGGTTGAAGCTTGCTTCTACAGTTGGCGCAAGGGCTTGCTTCCGTTCGCGGTGGGAGAGGTCAATCCGGTATGCTTCTATGTCTTCGAGGCTACCCAGGCGCTGGATGGAACCAGCCATTACGCAGATGGCCACTCTGCGGTTGGGGCATGGGACCAGCAGCGCGCTTTCGAGCAGGAAAGCAGCCGGTGCCAAAAGTTACTCGGTCTCAACCCGAACGATGTGCAAACTCGTTTCCAACTCGGGATGACGTGGCTGGCTCGCGCGCGTCCCAGGGAGGCGGCGAACCAGTTCTCCGAAATCCTGCGTCTGGAACCTGATTACGCACCCGCGCGCCTCCAGTTGGCCATGCTTGCATCCAAACAGGGAAAAACCAGCGAAGCAGTGGCGCACTACCGCATGGCATTGCGCATGGAACCGGATTCGGTTGAAGCGCTCAACAACCTGGCCTGGATTCTCGCGACCAACCCGGATGGCCAGGTTCGAAATGGAACCGGCGGTTCGCCTGGCCGAGCGCGCCAACGAACTGAGCGGCGGCACCAACACTTTGGTGACCGGCACGCTGGCGGCGGCGTACGCCGAGTCCGGGCATTTTGCCGAAGCGGTTTCGTCCGCCAATCAGGCCATCCAAACGGCTGAACGCGGCGGCAATCAACGCCTTGCGGCGACTAACCGCCGGTTGCTCGAACTCTACCGGGCCAACCGACCCTATCACGAGGAATAAACCGGCCTTTGCTCAGCCGCCGTTGCCCGAAGCAAACTCGACGAACCACGGTTCCGGGCGGGCTTGGAACGATCTCGCCTCCCCGTGCCACGCGAATCGCACTTCACTCGCATGGAGCGCATGGTGTGGCAGGATCAATTTTCTCCTCTGTGCTTCCGTCAGCCGATCTTCGACCAGCGCCAAATACAAATCCTCATCGCCGCCATACAATTTATCGCCGACGATTGGGTGTCCCAAGTGAGCGAGGTGAATTCGGATCTGGTGCTTTCGTCCCGTGCGCGGCTTTACGCGCAGCAAGGTGAACGGCCCTTCGGCGCGGGCGAACCGTCGTCCCACCTGAAACTCGGTTTGTGCGGCGCTGCCGTCCGGCCGAACACAATCCTTGATCGCCACCCGGCTGGCTGTGTCCGGTCCCAAGGCCGCGTCAATGAGCCCGTTCGGTTCACGGACGTGTCCGTGAACGATGGCCAGATATTCCTTCTCGACCGTCCGGCTTTCCCAAGCCTTTCGGAGGACTCGAGCGGCCGGGTCGGTTTTCGCCACCACCACCACCCCGCTGGTTTCCCGATCGAGCCGGTTTATCAAGTGGGGATGGCTTTCCGTCCCAAGGTGCAGGCGCACGCGGCTGATCAAGCTGGACCATGCATCGCCTTTGGTAGGGTGGCAAACGAGCCCGGCTGGTTTGTTGAGCACCAGCAATTCGTCGTTCTCGTCGATAATTTCAAACAGACGTTCCATTCAACGGACAGTGTGGTCACTTCTGGCATTCATATGGCCTTTAAGCTGCCCCTCACCCGGCCACTCATCCTTGGGGTTCGACGCGACGAGTGCCGCCTTGAGCTCAGGGATGACGAGCCGTTGGCGAAATGGCCAAAGACACTCCTTTTTGAGAAGGGCATCAATGAGGAACCTCCTTTAAGGCAGGACACAATCTGCCGGGAAACTCCAATTCCTGGCGAATATGTGCGCGCATTGCCTCTCGGTATTCACCCACCGACTCGAAAAAAGCGCACATCATCAGCATCAACCAATACATCCCACGCTCGGTGAGCCGCCAGCCGTGTTCGTCCCGCCGTGCCGCGCCCAGCCATTCGAGCGTGCGCAGTTCGCCCCACAGCTTGCGAAAGAAGCGCGGCCCATATCGCCGCAAAGCCCATTCCCTGTCCAGCCCCAGCCCAAACATTTTCACCAGCAGAGTGTAACGCATTTGATCCCCTACGGAGAGCTGATTTTCCACCACGATTCCCGTCAAGCCCTCCGCAACGCGCTTTTCGTAGGTGTCGAGGCAGAACGTTGTGGCGTAGAGCGTGCCGTCCAAATAACTAAATGCGCCGCTGCCGACGCCGACATAGAAATCGGCATCGACGAGATACTCGTCACTCGATCGACCGCGCCGGGTAAAACACCAGGCCGAGGATGGCGTAAATTCCGGCACGAGCCGGGCGAGAATGGTTTGGTAAAATTGACGGAGCCGGCGGCGATCAGGCAGGCCGGTCGAATCAGCCATCCGTTGAGCGACTCCCGGAGAAATCATCAGCGGATAAAATGAAACCTGGTTCGCGCCCACTCCGCGGAGAATTTCGAGGTCGCGCTCCAGCGATGCCAGATCCTGGTGCGGCAAATTGAAAATGAGGTCCACGTTCAGTGTCGGGAAAAATCCGGCGGCCTGGCGGAGGCGGTCCTGCGCTTCCGCGCCGCTGCCGTATTTTTCATAGCGCTGCATGTCCTTGAGCAACCGATCGTCGAAGCTCTGCACGCCGACGGATAACCGGGTGACGCCCGCCGCTCGCAATGGCTCGAGAATTTCCGGATGCAGGTCTTTCGGATTGGTCTCGACGGAAATGTCGCTCAAATCAAAAAGTTTGCGGGCCAATTCGATCGTCTCAACCAGTTCCTCCGGTTCCGTGGTGGGTGTGCCGCCGCCGAAATATGCCGTGGAAAATCGGAACCCAGCGTCGTGGTAAAGCCGGATCTCCTCGCGCAACGAATGAAAATAACGTTGCGCCTGCCGGTGACAATGCTGCACCCGGTGGAAGGAACAGAACGGGCAAAGCGTCTCGCAAAAGGGAATGTGCACATAAAGACAGCCACATCCCCGGGCGGGCACCGGCGGAACGGTTCCGGGCGCGTCTTGCATTCGCAGAAACCCGCGCGTTCGAAACCGGAAAGTCCGGAGCAGAAACTCATCAACCAGGCCATACGCCCGGCGCATCGGGTGGAGGAACGAGAGTGGTGGCTCTTTTTTTGGCAACGTAAGCGTCATAGCAACCCAGGTGTTTCCGTTCGCCGTCTTCCCCTGGTCGTGAAACAAGCCGGAGGCCTGTCACATTCTAGCGGCTCGTCTGCATCGCACCACACGCGATTTGTCAAAAGTTGCACGTTAGTTGCATAGCCTCCCAATATATAGGCTATTTTTCACAAAATCGGACACCAAAAGTTCACTTGGATATGTAAAAAAGGAGAAGCCAAATGGACGCCATGTGATTCGGACTCTTTGTTCTGCACTCGCCTTTATTCGGTGTAAACCCCACGGCGCTCTCTCCTCTTTTGGAGGGGGGAGAAAATGGCGGCGGCGCGCCCATCCGCATTCGCACCTGCAGCGGACTTGTCATTGCCTCCGCTTGTCGTATCATGCTGTGGGTGAAGGAAAAAATATTATTGCCGGTCATCCTGATGATCGTGCTGGCGGTGTCGCGGATTCCCGGCTTGCTGCCGCAAAATTTCAGCGCCGTCTATGCGCTGATCTTCTGCGCGGGCGTTTTTTTTCCGCGACGGCTGGTCTGGTGGCTACCTCTCGTGACCATGCTGGTCAGTGACCTGTTGCTAAACTGGTATTACCACGCCCATTATCAAACGCCGATCTTCAGCCCGGAACTTTTCGGGAATTATCTCGCCTACGCGGCCTTTCTTTGGCTTGGGCGATGGTTCGGTTCCAAGGCCTCCTTCGTCTCGCTCGTGGGCGGAGGTTTGATTTGCGCCGTCCTGTTTTACCTGGTCAGCAACACCATTGCCTGGTTGTTTAATCCCTTCCACAATCCGGAATACACGAAGACTCTGGCTGGTTGGTGGATTGCGCTCACCCGGGGAACGGCGGGCTACGCGCAGACCTGGGAGTTTTTCCGCAACACACTCACGAGCAGCGGCCTGTTTACCGCGCTGTTTGCGGGCGCCATGAAATTGATGGACGCCCTGGATCCCGCCGAGGAAGAGGAACCAGTGGAGGAACAACCCGAAGAACCTGCGTCAGAGCACCCCGAAGATGCCTCGCAACCGAGCCATCCGGCGGCCTGAGGGTGATTGGGAGCGCCTCAATCTTGTATGGAGTTCCGCTTTCAGGCGGTAAGGGTCTGGCCTGCAGGATGACATGAAATATTTCCAATGCCCTCGATCATGCGGCAGTCATGCCGGCTGAAGCCGGGACTCCATGCGTTGGAATGCCATCGCGAAACTCCAGACCACCAACCCGCATGAAAATCGGCGTCATCTCGGACACGCACAACCACTTCGATCCCCGGATTCCCGTGCTCTTCTCCGGCGTGGATCACATTCTGCACGCCGGTGACATCGGCCTGCCCTGGGTGATTCTGGAATTGGAATCCATTGCGCCCGTTACCGCCGTCCTGGGAAACAATGATGCCGGGCTGCAATTCAAAGAAACCGAAACTATCGAATTGGGCGGGCGCAAATTTCTTGTCCATCACATTGTCGATGCGCATCGTCCCGCCGAACCCATCCGGCGGCGCATTGCGCGGGAAAAACCGGACGTGGTTGTCTTCGGTCATTCGCACAAGCCGTTTAATGAAGTGATCGGCCGGACGCTCTACTTCAATCCCGGCTATGCCGGTAAACCCCGGTTTAACCTGGCGCGCAGTGTCGCGGTTTTGCACTGCGGGCGCAATGGCCTCCGGGCGGAGTACCATCCGCTGTGAACACACCAGGTGCCAACTCCATGGGCACTTAACCCGACGCTTCACCACCCTTTGGACATGGCCTTTTGTGAAAACTCATCGTGGCGAGGAGGCGTAGCTGCTGGCGGACGCGCACCGAGCAACGTATGCGACTCCTGCCATAATAGTGCCATCAACCAGGACCATCGCGGGGCACATCGTTCGATCGTCCTTACGGAACCCGCATCGTACGATAAAATTCAAACGGCGCAGTTTCGCCATTCGTATACGTATGCAACCCGCCCGACATCGTGACGGTCGTGTTGGTGATCCAGTGAATCAAATCCATGGATTCCAAAATATGATACCGCTGCCAGTCCACTCCCGTGAAACTGACCTGGCAGGCTCCGTTCGAGAGTCTGGCAATACCCAGCTTGTTCTCCATGTTCCAGTTAAGCACGATGTTCCCCGTGACTCCGCCAAAACCGTCCACCGCAATCTGATAATTCGTGCCGGCGACCGCATTGAACCAAAGCCGGCTCGTCACCAACCCAGCCCCGCCGGCATCATCATCGTTGGACGCGATGGCGGTGAGATTGCTCACCGTGTTACCGGTATAGACCGCGAGCGTGGTATCAAAATCGCTGCCTGCCGTGTTGAAATCCACCGGCCCGTTGCTTGGAGCCATCCAGGTAAACCAAACCGAGTGCCCGCCCACGTCTCCGGCGTGCGCGGGTTCCATGGATTCCTTGCTGGCGCCAATATTGTAGCTGTTGGTCGTGCCCGAACCACCCGCCAGCACCCAGGCATTGCTAAAATCGTCGCTGGCCGGCGGATTGAGATTTAACACCAACGCACCCACCGACGGCCCGGCGCTGCTGTCCAGGAAACCATCACCCACGATGTGATAAGTGGTGCCCGCCACCGCATTAAAGGAAAGCGCGCTCTGGACAAAAATTCCCGGAATGATGTCGTCGTTGCTCGCCACCAAAGTCAGATTGCTGACCGTATTGCCAGTATAGACCGCCAGGATGGTATCGAAGTCGCTGCGCTTGGTTGTCACGACGACAGTCTGGTTCGAAACCGGCGTCCAGGTGAACCAAACAGAATGTCCGCCCGCCACTCCCAGATGATTCGGCTCTCCCGGTTCGGTGGTTGCGCAATTGTTGAATTCCACTGAACTCCACGGGCTGGTGGTAATCACGGTGCCGCTGGCGAAATCGTTGTTGACGGGAGGCGACGGGCAATCGCTCGTGGCGGGCGGAATTCGGACCGGAACATAAGTGGTGTTGTTGCCGTAATTGGACTCGGGCAGCAAGCCGTCCGGATTGACGATCATCTGCAAGGAATAATCACCCGGCGGCACGTCTGTAATGTCCATGTATTGGCACGCGACGCCAATGAAACCGTTAGGCGGAGGAATGTAGCCGGAATAGACATCGGCCCAGCCGGCCTGGATGCCTTGAAAGGTGCAATTGTACTTGCCCGGCGGCGCGTTTGGCGCCCAAGGCTGATAATCCTCCAAGCAAAAGCCAACCTTGTGACCGAAGGCGCTGGGAACCACGTTCCCGCTGAGATCCAGCAGGTGGTACTCGGCAAACTTCTCAAAGTGATAATGCTGGTGACATTTCGCCCATACAAAAAGCGAATTCGTGGCCGGGTTTCCCACCACCAGATCGCCGGAACCGACGTTCCGCGTTTCGGTGTTGAAGCTCAGCAGCCGGCGCGTGCCCACCACCTCGCAACCTTCGACCACCTCGCAATCACCGGGTGAAAACGTGCGCGAGATGATGACCGGATTGGCCGACGGTCCCCAAATAATCAGATCAGCCAGCGGTGTCCCGGTCTGGTTCCAATTTAAGACTACGTCGCCTGTCGCGCCGCCGAAGCCGTCCACCGCGAGGTGATACGTCGTCCCGGTGGTCGGCGTGAAAGTCACCCGGCTCCAGCGATCCGTGGCCCCGGCAATGTCGTCCTGCCCGGCCACCAGCGTGAGATTGGAAATAACCCCACCCGTATAAACCGCCAGCAACGTATCGAAGGTGCTGCCCACGGTGTCGAAAGTCACCGGCGTATTTGTGGGCGCGGTCCAGCAATACCACAGCGAATGGCCGCCGGGATTGCCGGCGTGATTCGGCTCACCCGGTTCCTTGCTCGCAAAACTGTTGTTATCAGACTCCGAGCCGGAAGCGCCGCTCAAGGAAACGCACGTCGCAAAAAAATCGCTCAGGCAGTAATCCTCAGACAGCAATTGCTCGCTGTGATGGGCGAGATCAACATCATTGGTCCCGGACTGCACGTAATCAGGTTTCGTTTGCCCCTGTCGATACACTTCGATTTTATAATCGCGACAGGCGCATCCCGCGGCCATCGGCAGATTTACTGAAGGATCAGCGCCGACACTCCGGCAACCCGTGATCGAATGCGCCGCGTTCGTGAATACCGCAGTCCAGGTGCTCGAGGCGCAAGGCTTGGAATAAACGATCTCGAACACGGTGAGCGTGCCGTCGCAATTGGTCACGTCCGAAGCCCAATTCAGCCGGGCCATATTGCCGGGCAGGGTCCCCGCCTTGCAGCCGTCCCCATTGCAATCCTGCTGATACGTCCACCACGCGTCTGAAATGTAAGCAGTTTGGGCCAGACCGTTGGAAACCAGGAAGAAAAGCGCGGTCAAACAAACAGAAAAAATCAGCAACGCAGAATTCCGGCAACGCGCGCCATTGCTTCGTGGCCAGTCAGGGACGAAATGTCTTTTGTTCATATTCCGACAGCACCCGCTGGGCTCCGCGGGATTCCGGGAATCCTGCGTAGGCCAGTCAAACAACTCAAAGAAACGCCCGGCGGGTTCTGCTACCCATGGCGTCGTGGATAATTTAAATAACTGGCAACACTAGACCACAGGCGCGCCAAACGGTCTAGTCGGCACGATTACTGAGGCATTGTTCCGTATATTTCCGGAGCAAGGATGGTTTTACAGGACTGCTGTTCTCTCCTAATGATTGTGTGTCGTGAGAAAATGCCTGCTCGCCCTCCTCTTGCTGCCTGGCTGGTCCGGCCTGGCCCAGGATCCACAGCCGGTGCCCCCGGGAACGGAAGCGATCTGCGGTTTTACGAGTAATTACCGCTATTGGGACGCGGACAAAGTCAGGCAGGGATTGTCGGTGGACATGTTTGTGGGGGGCGCGCAACCCGGCCAGCCGGTCAACCTGCGCTTCTACGTCAACCGCAAGCCCGGCGATGTTCCCGTGGATGGCCTTCAAGTCGAGCATGAACGGCTGATTCACGTCATCGGCGTCCGGGACGACCTCAGTGGCTTCTTTCACATACATCCGCTTCGGAACGGTCCGGGATCGTGGCTTGTCACCCACACCTTCACCAACGGCGGCAACTACAAGATTTGGTCCGATGTGAAATATCAGGAAGTCTCCTACGGCTTCGCGCAACCGTTGCTGACGGTTTCCGGCAAGATCAATCCTTCGAACGAAACCCGCGATATTAAGGAACGCGTGATCACGAGCGGTTACGAAATCAAGCTGACCCATTCCAATCCTCTGCTCGTGGGAAAAACGAACCGCCTCGAATTCGTCATCCACGATGCTTCTGGAAGCCAGGTCCTGACGGAGAACTTTCTCGGCGCTCCCATGCACCTCGTGCTCATCAAGGACGATCTTTCGGTTTACCTGCACGCGCACCCGGAGCATCGCGAAGTTGTCGATTCGCCCGACCCCATCCGCTTCTTTGAGCTGTTCCCACGACCCGGCACATACAAACTATTCGCCCAATTCCGCCCCAAGAAATGCAACCTGCCTTTGGACGACGCCCTCCTGGCAGAGTTTTACGTCAAGGTGGAAACGCCAGCGGCTCCCGCCCAATCCGCCGGGAAGTAGACGGAATTGCCATGGTGGTTCCCTGTTCCGTTGGACCTGCTCACAGACCATGAATGGTTCTATTATACACGCGTCATTAATGAATGCGCCGGGGCTCGCGGTGGCGCGCCCTCCTGTGCGCCCCCCGCCGGCATACGGTGGTAGGGCGGGCAGTCCTCTGCACGCCGTCCCCGTCGCCGCTTGTCTCGCCATAGTTGGGTGAAGGCGGAAGCGAAGTGTCAGGCGACGGAACGAATGATCTGAACCATGCGTCTCGGCCCAGTGCATTCCCCGCCGGAATGAGAGGTGAGCATGTCGAAACGCGCTCTCGCAACCCCACCAAAGCAAAGAACGCCGCTTTTCCGTCATAACACACTGCCCATCAAGTCCTTGCCTCCATTTTCCAGGCTTCCGCCCTCCCAGCCCCAAGAAAAACGAGGCTTAATTTGGTTTAATTTACTTTAATTCACCTTAATTTTCCGGGCGTCTTGGAGCCAATCTCGGTGGGGGGCGCTGGCCGGGCCGGGCCGTAGCTTCCGAGCGAAGGACGGTCACTCTGTGCCCGCCCTACCGGGATAGGTTCTTAAACTTGGATGAGCCGGAACCATCGGCCTGGATTGCGGCTTCCGCCAATTTTTCCGGGATAAGTGGAAATATGCGGAAATACACGGAAATAAGTGGAAATAAGCGAAAACTCGGCGCTCATTTTCGGCTTTGGCATACGATTTGGTCGTCCCGACTTTGGACTTTAGACCTTGGGTTTGGACTCCATGGTCCGGCCCTGCAGCCCTCACATTCAATTGTCAAAGAACCATCCCCGCTCCCGATGGGAATCGGGCAAAATTCACCAACGCGCCTGCCTGCGCCCGGGACATTTGTCATTGGGCATTCCGGCGTCCGCGCCGGTCCTCCCTTCTGGATCGACACCAGGAATAGAGCATACCCTTTCCCTGAACTCAAGTGAATATTTCTTTCCACGGGACCACCAATGCTGGCGGCCTGCGCGCTGCCTTGCCGCTCAAGCCTGTACAATTGGATGCGCCTGCGCCTGCGCGTCTCTTTCACGCGCCGTTCGGATGGCGAGGACGATCCAGAGCAGCGCGCTGATCAGCAACGCCACTGGAAGAATCAGCACCGCCTTGCGCAGGTTCCAAACGTCAGAGAAGTGCCCGACAATCTGGGAGGACCACATATCGCCGAACAGATGGATCATGAAAATGGATAGCGCCATGGCGCTGGAGCGCAGGTTCAGCGGCACTGTCTCGATGATAAGCGTGTTGACCGGGCCGGTGCAGAGAAACAGGAGAAACATGGAAAGCGCCAGGCAAGCCATCGAAATGACTGTTTGATGGCTCAGGAACGCCGCCACCACGGTGGGCACAGCCACCAGCACCGACAAGCCGAGGGTCCAGGCATAGCCGGCTTTATTGCGCTTTTGCCATGCCGTGGCGGCAAAACCGCCGATTAACGTGCCCAGCAGTCCTGACACGACCAGTACCAATCCAAAAAACGTCCCCGCGTTGTCGACGGCGACGTGGTGGATCCTCACGAGGAAGCTCGGTCCCCAGGTGCCAAAAGCTCCGATCGCGAAGGTATAAGCCGTATAGCCGAGAACCACGAGTAGATATTTTTCCAGCCGGAACAGGTTTAGAAAATCCCGCAGTTTTGGCTTGGCATTGCACTCCTCGGCACGGCCTTCCGCCTGTCCGCGAGTCGGTTCCTGAAACGGCAGCAACACCAGCGCCAGCAATAAACCAGGCGCGCCCGCCCAAATGAACGCATCGCGCCAGGTGTAATGCGCGGCAATCTGGCCGCCGATGATATTGCCCAGCGCCGCCCCCACCGGGATAGCCACGTAAAAGATCGTCAGCGCGTTGTTCCGCCGCTCGGGTCCAAAATTATCGGAGATCAGGCTCGGACTGATCGTGGCATAACTGGCCTCGCCGACGCCCACCAAAACGCGGTAAGCCAGCAACTCCTCAAAGGTTCTCGCAAAGCCGGTCAGGACCGTCCCGAGGCTCCAAATGAAAATACCGGCGGCAATCAACCACTTGCGCGGAAAACGATCCCCCAGGTAGCCAAAAAACGGCGACGTCACAAAATAACCGATCATGAACATCGTGACGATCTTGCCCGCCGGCTCGTCTCCAATGCGCAGTTCGGCCTGAAGCTTCGGCAACACAGCCGAAAGCACGAAGCGATCGAGATAATTGAAGAGGTTCAGCCCGGTGAGGATCGCGAGGGTCCAGGCCGGATTGAGGCGTTTGGGGTTCATCTTACCGTGAATGGAATTCCGTGTTCATCTTCAGCCCATTCTACGAAACATCGTAAATCGTTTCGGCAACGGCGTCCCGCGCGTGCCTGATGCGCAAATATATTTGTGATGCTGTGCATGGAATTCGTGCCGCCAATATTACCCGGCAGATCCAACCGCCAAAATTGATAAATTGCTTAACATCATCATTTGAATCAATGTCGTTTCCCAAAACTAGACGTGGAGAGGCGCGGAAGGCGACGGCGCAGTTGCCGCCGTGATCCTTTTCCGCCGTCGAACAAAACCAACCACTCCCAGTGCCAGCACCGCCAGCGCGGCGATTTGATACCCGCTGAAAGGACCAAGGATGTGCGGCTCCTGCCGGACGAACTCGTGCAAGAACCGGAAGATCCCGTACGAGATCAAATACAGATGAAAATGCTGGCCCGCCAATTTTTTTTGACGCCGCAGGATGAAAAACGCGACGACCGCCACCGCATTAAAAAGGATTTCCATCGGCACCGCCGGCCAGCGCGACACGCCATCGGCGTCCTTCAGGGTGTACCAAGCCGGTTGGCAGGTGATTCCCTGGCAACAGCCGTGCAACAGGCATCCGACGCGTCCCACCATGATGCCGATGGGCGCGATGTACGCGAACCAGTCACCGGTTGCACCCGGATAACCCACCCATTTTTTCGCCAACTCGACCGCCAGGTAACCGCCCAACAGCGCGCCGAGAATTGACTTGCCCGTCGCGAGTTGCAACCACATGTCCGGCGCGCCAAAATGCAGCCAGCCCTCGGCGACTATATAAATCACCTTTGCTCCAAAAAACGCGCCACCCAACGCCGCCACATACACCATCAACAGACGATCGTCCCGCCGCGCCAGCCGCGACCAGAACAGAATGCTGATCGCGATGCCGCCGAGCATCAGCCAGCCGTAGGCAGTGGATTTGGGCAAAAGGTCGGTAGTCATCAAAGGCCGCCCATGCTCATGATCCACGCGCTGCAACCCATGAAGAAAGCCATGCCCGCATTTAGAAGCAGGAAAATAATCCCCACAACGATGGAAGTTTTCGTTTTCCGTTTAAAGAGGATAAAAGAAGAGGTCACGCAACACCCCAGGCTTACTAACGCAACCGCGCTAAACGACAACACCGAAGGCGGGAGGCGCAAAGTGGCAAATGTGAGGAACAGAGCGGAGGGCACGAAGGCCAATAGAAGTGCAAACGCGGGTGATTTTCCCGGTGGTCTGCCGGCGGGTGGGGGTGACTCGGCATTCATCAAGTATCAAGGCGCCCTTCGCACATCCGGAAATCCGGAATAATACCGGCAAAAGGAATCCAGCTTCCCATCCGGCCGGATTACATGCGTGCAACAACGATCGATCCGGTCCTCATCCCACGTCCAGGCATCCATGAACGGTTTGATGAAGAGGCGAAACGTGTGGGATTCATCCAACTCGAATTGTTTGAGCAAATCGCCCAACGGCTCGGATTCGCAACCGCACTTCATCAAATCCTCAAGACGATAACGCACCTTGTCGTGCAGAAATCCCTGCACCTGGGTGAAATCGATGAAGTCGCTCACTGACCGAATGTGCCCGTCAATCTTCAATAGGTAACCAATCGTGGCGCAATTCGGATCACCACACGGCAACGGCGTGAAATCTTCAAACCTCAATTTCCCTTGTGACTGTTCCACCGCGGCGAGGATGACATCCGCGGTGTTGAGCGCAGTCACTGGGCTGGAGGCGCGCGTTACGTCGGGGATACGTCCGCTATTAAACACCGGCTGAAAGCTGATTCCGCGAATGTGCGGATACTTCAGCCCGAACTCGATGGCTTCCCACAAATGCGGCAGATTCTCCGGTGTGACCGTCATCGCGAGCGTGATGGGCAGGTTCATTTCCCGGCAGCGTTCGATGGCGCGTTCGCGCACCGACCGCAAGTCCGCCCCACGCAGGAAATGTTGCCCGTCCAATTGAGTGCCGTCGAATTGGAGATAAAGCTGGAAGCGCCGCCGTCGGGCAACTTCCGTCAATTGAGCCGCGAATGTTTCGTCCTGGGCAATGCGCAGTCCATTCGTATTCAGCAGCAGGTAATCAATGGCCGGATGCGCCTGCACCCATTCGACCAATTCGAAAAACTGCGGATGCAAGGTCGGTTCACCGCCGGAGAGTTGCAGGATTTCGATTCCGCCCTTGCGGTCGATCACGCCTTGAATCCGTTGCTTCAAGTTTTCCAGCGGCACCGCATCCACTTTATGACCGGCGCCGACCGGAGAATCCGCGTAGCAAGTCGGGCAAGCCAGGTTGCACGAGTTGACGATTTCAATCAGCGCGAGGCAGGTGGAAAGCTTCTCGAATGGGCCATCCCCTTTGCCACTGGCGTTGCGTCCGAGCGTGCCCGCCACGGAATTATCCGCCACCGAAATGGCCGCGCCCTGGGGCAACTGAAGGTCAAGCACCGAACGCGTCGTGCCCGACGGGGAGCAACAATCCCCACCGCTGCAACAGCCGTTCTCGGAACTGCCCTTCGCCACCCAATAAAACCGCGCATCCGAAGCGATGCACACCGAAACCTCGCCGTGCGTCGGGCAGGCCCGCTTGAGGAAAACCTTGGACGGCTTCCCCGCGACGCGCCAAACCTCCGCCGGACAAGCCGCATGACACATCGGGCAGCGGCTCGTGGTGCGCTTGAGCAATTCCTCCTTTTGGATGATAGGTAGAGTTGAAAAAGTCATTAGGATTTAATCAATTGTGAAATTCGGCGCGCAGCCTGCGCCAATAATCACAAAGTTCACCGCCGCGAGGACAAAAAGCAGGAAGAAAACCATTAGAAGGTTTAGCGAGCCAGATGGACCAAAACGCCGGGCAAGCCAAATACTGCAATAGAGGGAGCTTGCCAATCCAATCGGCAAAGCAATAAGGCCGATCGCCATGCCGAGGCCCCGTGTCTTGTCGCTCGTCCGGCCCACCAGGAAACTAAGCAGCGCCAGGAACGCGGGGGTGACCAACAAAATCCAGAACAGTGTCGGCGAACGGCGCCGCGATTCCTCGGGACCGCCTTTGGGAGTGTCTCCTTCAAAACCGCACTTGGGACAACAACGCAGCCCGCCTTGCAGGAGGGTCAAGCGGCTCTGGCATCTCGGGCAGATTTGGGGAACATCGTCCATAATGGGAGTAAACCACCTTAACCCCGAGGCCTCTCGGAAGTTCGCCAGGTCTTTGTTCCGGAGGGACACCCGAAAATAGCCCAGCGATTGATCGCTGGGTGATGCGCAGAAGGCTCAAAAGCCCCGGAGGGGCGAAAGAGAACGCCCGGTTTCACCACGATATTCTTTCGTCCCTGATGGGACTCATGTCGCTCGCGGCTCACCCACCGATAAATCGGTGGGCTATTCGCTTTCGCCCTGCCGGGCTGGCTGTGGAAATTTCCGAAAGGCATAGGCGCTATTTTGGCTGCGGCACGCCCGCGGTCGAGCGTGGGTAACATGCCAAATATGCAACTGTAACCAATCCTGCCACGATGATTCCAACCCCCGCTTGCTGGAACGTCACCAACCCGCGCGCGAGGAAAACCGACCCCAAAAGGCACTCCAGCAACCCGCGCGCGATGCCCATTTGCGCCCACACGAGGTGGCGCAGTGGGTTCGTGGCCGCCACTGTATAACCGAATCCAAGCGTCACCAGCACGCAACCCCACAGCCCCAAAATATAATGCACCCCCACGGGCAGGTCCTTGAACCGGAACGCCGCTTCAACGTGGGCGGGAAAAAAGATCAGCAGCAATCCCAACAACAGGAGCACCGCCGCATCCAGTAACATGAGGTTCCGCAAGAGCGAGAGTTTCATAATTTGCGCATTTCCACGTTTCCATTCATTCAATGATGCCCGGATATCATGACGACACAACCCGCGAAGAGCACCGCCAACCCCACTAACACGATGACCACCATGAAGCAAACCACCTTCACGATCGCGAGAAAAATATCGCCCACGGCTTGCCCAAAATCAGACTCCGGCTTCTCGCTGGCCGGGGCGCCACCCGGCACCCGATACTGGAAACGCATGCCGCATTCCGGGCAGGTGGGAATTCGCCCCTCGATCATCAAGGTCACCTCTTTCTGGCAGCGCGGACAAACTACCATTGAGTCGTTCATAATAATTTAGTGCGTGGCAAGAAGCGCCGCGCAGCCGGCGTAAACAATCGCCGCGCCCACCAGCATGATGACTGCGATCACCAGGGTCATCTTGACCAGCGGCTTGAGGAGAACATTCCAATCAGAATTGGCGTTCGGCTTCTCGGCTCCCTGGCTGGTCTCGCGTTTAAACTCAAACTCACAATTTGGACATTTCGCGAGCGGGGATCCGGCTGGAAAAACGACTTCGCGCCGGCATTGCGGACAAATGGCTCTGGCTTCATTCATAATTCCCCGGCAACCGCCCGATTAAGTCACGAACCCGGCGGATTGTCACTGGGAATTCTTTGCGGCAATCTTCTCCGCGGACGGACAAACTTCACTTGACAAAATAATCCGAACCGAGTTTAATCGGGCTGCTTGATTCGGTAGGGGTGCCGAATCGTTGCCCGATTCCGATCCAACGCGACAGCGGGCACGCAACTCAGAACAGCATGCAAATCAGCCCTATTCTTCTCGTTGAAGACCGTCCTGACGACGTGTTCCTCCTTCACTCTCTGCTCGAACGGTGGGGAGCCACCAGTTCCCTCCACGTAGTGCAGGATGGCGAGCGGGCCATCGAATATCTCAGCGGCACGGGCGTTTATGCCGACCGCGAGCTGCATCCTTTTCCCAAGCTCGTGCTGCTGGATCTGCACTTGCCCAGAGTTTCCGGACAGGAAGTGCTCGCTTGGATTCGCGGCCGGTATCATCCTACACAACTGCCTGTGGTCACCCTCAGCGGATCCAACTATTACTTGAAAATCGTCGAGCTTTTCAACCTCGGCGCGGACCATTATGTCGTGAAGAGCGCCTCGCCCGATCGGCTGCACACCGCACTGGCTGGCTTCAATTCGTCCGCACACCAGACCGCCAATGGGCCGTCTGTGTGAGCACAGTATCGTTGAGGTGATCTTCACACGGCCCTGTCCACAACCCCGCCGTAGCTGGCAAGCGAAGGCGGGTTGAGGCTTGGTGGTTGGTGTCTTCACAAACATGTGCCATGAAACGCACAGTTGTCGCGGAAATGGGGTCGCATTAGCATTTGGGTGATTCACTCAGACGCGAATTTATGAAGAGCCGCCGCCAGACAGTCCTTCACGAAATCGGTTTCAGAGTTGTGCTTTGTGCATCAGCATTAGCACTGGCCCTGGCAGCTTCCAGCGCATCGGCAGGGCAAGGCCTTTACTCGATCACCGACCTGGGCACTCTTGGTGGTTCACAAAGCGCCGCCTACGGCATCAACAACGCCGGGCAGGCGGTGGGATCGGCCGACGTCACCACCACGAGCCCCATTTCCAAACACGCATTCCTATATACCAACGGAGTAATGACTGATCTTGGCGTGCTGGGCACGTATACCTCCGTGCAGGGGACGGTCAGCGTGAGCGAAGCGGACGGAATCAACAGCACAGGCCAGATTGTCGGGTTCTCTTATAACAGCAGCGGCGCCATTCATGCTTTTCTTTACGATCAAGGACAAATGAATGACCTGGGTGTGTTGGCCATTGCCCAGCAGTCCAAGGCTGACTTTATCAACGACAGCGGCCAGATCGTCGGTTGGTCAGTGCCCGCAGGGCCGCAACATGCCTTTCTGTATGACGGCGCAAACATGAATGATTTGGGCACGTTGGGCGGCACGGCGAGTTTTGCCTACGGCATCAATAACTCCGGCCAGATCGTGGGGGATTCCTGGACCAACACCAGCGCGTTGTCGGATATCGCTTTCATTTACAGCAACGGAGTGATGACCGCGCTCGGCAGCCTGGGCAACTTGCCCGCGATCCAGGCGCTGGCCATCAACGACAGCGGCCAGATCGCCGGATATGCGGGCGGGGTTGATACCGGCGGCCCAACTGTCAAACACGGTTTTCTCTACAGTGGCGGAACGATGACCGATCTTGGAAATCTCGGTGGGTATTATACAAACGTCGTGCCGAGCGCCATCAATAACAGCGGCCAGATCGTAGGCGGGATTAGCGGCTACCAAACCGCGGCACATGCCTTCCTTTACAGCGGCGGAACCATGAGCGACTTGAACAATCTTGTTGATCCCGGATCGGGTTGGACCCTCACTCGCGCCACGGGCATCAACAACAATGGGCAAATCGTCGGCATCGGTACCAACCCATCCTTCCGCTCGCATGGTTTCCTCCTGACGCCGCGGCCCGCTTTACGAAACCTGCGGCTGAGCGGCGGGCAGGCGCAGTTCGACTTGTCGGGCATGACTGGTGTGACCTATCGCGTCGAATATGCATTGTCGCTGCCGACGACGAACTGGCTCGTGCTCACCAATTTGTCCATGTCGGCCTCACCGGTGCAGATCATGGACACGACGAACACCAGGACTGGGGAGCGCTTCTATCGAGCGGTTCAGCCTTAATGGGTCGACCGATTTCGTTACTTGAACAAATTCGGAAGGAACGTGGTCAAGGGCGGGAAATAAGTGATGAGGAGCACGCCGATGAGCAGCACGAGAAGCATCGGCAGGACAGCGCGGGTGACTTCGATCATGGGTTTGTTGAAGCGGTAGGAAGAGAGGAGAAGATTAAGACCGACGGGCGGCGCGAGAAAACCAAGTTCCATGTTGGCGAGAAAAATAATGCCGAGATGGACGGGATCGAGTCCAAAGGCCACGCCGATGGGCACCAGCAGCGGCACGACTACCACAATGGCGGCGTAAATTTCCACGAGGCCGCCAATGAGGATCAGCACAACATTCATCCCGAGCAGGAACAGCCACTTCGATTTGATCGTGGTGGTGGACCATTGCACCAGTTGGCCGGGAATTTGGGCATCGACGAGGTAATGGGTGAATCCGAGCGCCACGCCCAGGATCAACAAAACGCCTCCGACGAGCAGGCCGCACTCGGTAATCACGCGCGGCAGATCCTTGAACGGGCGCAGGTCGCGATGAATTACGGTCGCGACCAGCAGGGCGTAGGTGGCGGTGACAGCGGCGGCTTCGACCGTCGTGGGCACGGAAAAGAGCGAAACGATGGCGACCACCGGAATCAGCATTTCCCATTTGGCGGCCCAAAGCGCTGCCCCGGCTTCGCGCCAGGTGAAGGTCGCGCGCGCAGCGGCGTCCTTGGGCCCGCGGCGGATGCCCCACCACGCGGTCAGGATGACCAGCAGAATTCCCGGCCCGATGCCGCCCAGGAACATTTGTTTGATGGTCAAGTCGGCGTGCGCGCTGTTGTTCGCAACGATGGCGTACAGGATGAGCGGCAGGCACGGCGGGAAAAGCATCCCGAGGGAACCTGCGCCGGTGAGCAGGCCCAAGGCATTGCGTTCGGAATACCGGGCCGCGAGCAGCACGGGCATGAGCACGCCTCCCAACGCAAGAATAGTTACGCCGGAAGCCCCGGTAAACGAAGTGAAGAAGGCGCAGACCAGCGCGGTAACAATCGCCGGGCCGCCGCGGAACTGTCCGACCAGCGCCTGGAACACGCGCACCAGCCGTTTGGACGCGCCGCCTTCGGCGAGGAAATAACCCGCCAGCGTGAAGATGGGAATGCTGGGCAGCATGTCATTGGTCGTGAGGCTGTAGTGCTTGAGCGGAACGGATTCCACCGGCAAACCGTTGGCCCAAAACAAAATCAGCGCCGCGCCGCCCAGCGCGGTGAAGACCGGCGCGCCGAGCAAGGTAGCCAGCGCCAATGCCACCAAAGCCGGAATCATCCACCGCTCCGGTGAACCGGACGCCAAATGAACGAGGCTCAACACAACCACACCGAGCCCGAGCGTGAGCAGACGCCCGCCCCATTTTTCCGAGGCGCGCCAGACCAACCGCAACGCCACGAGGCCGAAACCGAACGGCAGGACGAGTTGAATGACCCAGACTGGAATGCCATACACGAGGATTTTTCCGAGCGGCCTTACTTCTTCAACATAGCGGACACTGGCGAGGCAGAGAAAAAAACTGATGGCCGCGGCAAAACCGCTGCTGAAAATTTGCGCTGCCGTCTTCACCTTGCCTTTGAGGAGCGTCTGCGCCGGTGAGAGCGCGAGCAACCGTCCCTCACGGGCGGCGATTGCGCCGCCGAACATCCCCACGATCAATGTCAGATGCTGAACGATCGTGCTGGAACCGGAAATCCCGGTTTTGAAGAGCGAACGCAATAGGATCTCGATCACCGGCAGCAGCATCATGGCGGTGAGAGGAATGATCAGCAGGAAATTCTCCGCTTGCCGCAGGACCCTGAGCCACAGCGGCAGCGATGCGCCCGGATCAAGCCCCACTTGATGGCTGACTGCAGGCTCGCCGCTCATGGGATCTCCGAGCGTGGGTGTCATGATTGCGGAAGCTTACTTTCCCGCGGCGGCACCCGATGAGCGATATTCTTTGATCAAGCGCTGGGATTCGTCGAACACGTCGGGAGGAACGATTTTGCCGCGGATTTGGCCCTGGATTTTTTCAATCATCGCGTGCCACTCCTCGGCGACCTCCGGCGTCACTTTTTGGACGGTGAGGCCGCGTTTGACCATGGCAGTGACAGCGGCATCGCTTTCGGCGCGCCCGGCGGCCTTCACCTGTTTGCCGGCTTCAGCGGCAATCTTCAGCATGGCTTCGCGCGCGGCTGCCGGAACGCGATCCCAGGCATCTTTGCGAACGACTGCTGCGCCCACGAGCGGCGCCCAATTCAACTCGAGCATATATTTTGCCTGGGTATCCAACTGGCCGGCGAGGGCAAAGAACGGCGGCATCGGAACGGCGTCGATGGTCTTGGACATCAGCCCGGTCGGGATGCCTGCGGTTTCCAATGCCACCGGGCTGAAGCCGACCGATTTCCAGAGATCATATTGCTGGGCGTTGCCCGCCCACGAAAAGATTTTGAGCTTCCGCAGATCGTCCGGGTGCAAAACGGGCGTCCGGGTGAAGAAGCGAATCCAGCCTGAATCGCTCCAAAACAACACGAGGTATCCTTTGGCCAGCATCAGTTTTTCGAGTTGCGGACGCAGGTGTTCGCCGACGTAGTCCACTTCATCGAGGGACCGAAAGGCCATCGGCATGCTCTGCAAGGCAAAAACGTCTCGATCGATTTCGGCAAGCCCGACCGACGTCAACAGGCCGGCATCGAGGCTGTGCGTCTGCATCAACTGGACCATGTCCGATTCACCGCCCAACGTGCCGTTCGGGTAAATGATCAACTTGACCGCGCCGTCCGAAGCTTTCTTCCAGCTTTCCCCCATGGCCTGAAGGTTTTTGTGGTACGAGGTATTGGCGGGGGCAAGCGTTCCTAATTTCAGGGTGATGGGTTTGTCGGCCGCATGGAGGTTCGTTCGAGTGAGACAAAGTCCAAGCGCCAAAAGGGCAATGGACCAGGTCCGCAGGTTTATCATTCGCATAAAGCTAATTCTTGCTGTTCAAAAATAATTGGTCCTCGCGCGCCAGCAGCCATTTGGCCCGGCGTTGCATGATGAGGTTTTGCAAGCGCCACTCCGGCTTGAGGTCGGGATTGATGGCCAGCGCGCGATTAAGCAACGATTCGAATTGCTTCGCATCCTGCTTTTGCACGCAGACGGCCTCGGCGAGACTCACCAGCGGTCCGGCCTGCTGGCCATTCGAGAGCTCCATCGCGCGGTCGAAATGCTTCCGCGCTCGTTCGGCGGGATCGCCAGCGCCGTTCGGACGGCTCATTTCGTAGGAGATAAGAAAGGAATGGATTGCTCCGCCACCATAGCTTTCGTCCAGTTCAAGCGCGCGATCAATCAGCGCTTCCACCATGGGCAAGTCGCCGATGAGATCGGCGTTGTCCTTGGAGATGGAAATCGCCGAACCCCAGGAAGCGGCCGTCCAGTAGAGCAGGGGAACGTCGGCTTTCTTCGCTATTCGGGCGGCTGCTTTGGGATTCTCATGCAACGCCTTTTCAAATCCCCGGTGGTTCGCCGCCAGGCCGCGAAGTCCGTAGTTGCGCGCGCGCAGGAAAAGACGGCGGGCGCGATCGCGCATGGCGATGGCGGCGGCGAGATCATGATCCTCCATTTCGTCGGCGTCCTGCTGCACGAAAGCGAACCCGTATTCCGTGAACCCGCTTGCCGCGGCAAAGAGCAAGCCCCGGTGTTCAGGGCTTTCCTCCAGCAGGGCTTCCACGAGCTTCAAACTGAACGGAGCGGCGGCCTTGATTAATTCGGGGTCATCGTCAGACGCGAATGTTCCGCTGGTGCTCCCCGCCAGGGCGTCACCGAGTTTGTTGACGGCGACGTGCTTGATCGAACACCCGCCGGCGGAAATCGCCAGCGCGGCGGCAAACGATAAGGAGCGACGCCAACCGCCGTTGGCGCGCGAAACTATGTTTAGTCCAGAACACAACATGTCTTTTGCTCTTCCGAACCTGGAGACACTTCAACCACCCCAGTTCGAGTGCCCGGAGACTCTACGCGTCCAAAAGCAAAGTGTTAATCGAAAAATGAGGCACAACAGGCGCATAACGCATGCCGTGCGATAGAGTCCTACCTCCCGCAGCCAGTGCCTGGTTTCGTAAGCTCACAGGCACGGGCCGATTGGGTGGGTAAACACAATAATGAGAAACAGTATAGGCATTCCGATCGCTAGAATTCCAAGGCCGAGCAAAGCGCCTGCAACGGTCCTCTTCCCAATCGGCTCGCAACGCCGGGAAGCAAGAGCAAGGCCGGCCTCAAACGCCAGACTGAAAAGAATTCCCAGCCAAATGCCGCTGTCCATTGGGTTCGGGTGAAACAGCCAAATGGAGCCGAGGAATGGCACCACTAAAAAAGCGAGATACAAATACCAGGGCGTTGGCCGATGGTCGTTCATGCCGCCAGCCGTTCGTTTGCTTTTCGAGCCTGGCGTCCAAAATGCGGTGAACTCTTCAACATCCGTTTGAATTTGCTGCGGCGCTCATTGGTTTCCTCCGTGGAATACAGACGCCTGGCAAGTCCCAGGAAGCCGCTCTGCAATTCGGCCACGCTCATGTTTTTGGGTATGATGTTAATGTCGAAGAGCGTGCAAAGTTCCCACGCGCGCTCGCGGATCAAACGCCCTTCGTCCCGCAATCGCCGGTAAAGCGGCGTGCCGGGAAACGCGGTCAGGAACGTGATCTGCACCTCATACAAGCCCGACTCCTTCACAAAGTGGAACACCTCGTCAAACACCTCCGGCGTATCCGCGTCCAATCCCAGGATGAAACAGCCATTCACCGTGATGCCGTAAGACTGGATTTTTTCGATGGCCGCCCGGTAATGTTCATGCTGACGCAGTTTCCAATTGCCGTTCAAATCCATCCTATCCAGGCTGGCGCGGCGTGGGCTTTCGAGCCCAATCAGGACCTGCTGACAGCCGGAATCGCGCATTAACCCAAGCAATTCGTCATCCTGGGCTACATGGATGTCGGTCTCGGTGAACCAGCGAACCTTTTCTGCCGTCAACTTTCGGAGCAAAGCCTTGCCATGCTCGCGCTGAACGAAACTGTTGTCATCAGCAAACTCGATGAACGGTCTCGGCCAGATCCGCTTGATGGCCTGGATTTCGGCGATGATTTTTTCCACTGGTTTGAGCTTGTATCGGGAGGTGAGCAGGATCGAACTGGCGCAGAACTCGCATCGGTGCGGACAGCCGCGGCTGGTCTGGACGGTGAGGCGGTTGTATTTCTCCGGGTCGAGCAGGTCAAAGCGCGGCATGGGCGCGTCGCGCAAGTCGAAAGAGCCGGGCGGCCTCTGCTCGTAATACGGCAGCAGGCCGCCCCGCTCGAAATCGGCGAGCACGCGCGCCCACAGCGGCTCACCTTCCCCCAGCACCACGCTGGTGCAATGCTCCTTGGCTTCTTCGGCCAGGGCGGAAATGGTCAATCCGCCCATGATGACCGGAATTTTTTTGGATAGATAAAAATCGCCCACGGCAAAAGCCTCGAAGACCTGCGCGGTAAAAGTGCTGATGGCCACCAGATCGAAATCGCACGGCAGAGCGCCGGCTGTTTTCAGGTCGGCGATTTCGTGATATTCGACGTCGAATCTGCCCGGGGTCAGTCCGGCGAGCGTCAGGAGCGAGAGGCTGGGCAGTGAGGCAATGATTTTGTTCCGCTCGACGAAGCCGGGCAGAGTGAGCCCCAGCCGGGTGAGTTCCTCGTTGTGGGCGCGAACGCCACTCATGGCGATGAATCCAATTTTCATAATTTAAGCACCTCCCAAAAGGTAAGCGTGCCCGCCGCCAGGAGATTGAGCACGGGGACGAGAAACAAGGCGCGGGCCTGCGGCTTGTGCGCCATGATCAGGCAGCAGAGCGGCATGGAAATCGCGCCGAGGATGAATGCCCACGCGGCCACTTCCACGGCCATGGAACTGCTGGGGAAACTGCGTGCCGTGAAGTAGAACAGGAGATTCATCAATGCCAGTCCGAAGAAGGAAATGTGGCCGAGGCGATAGAGCCTGCGTTTATGACTCGCATAGCCGCCCAGCCATTCTTCGCGGTGGAACTTCAAGCCGAGCAGCGAACCGGAGAGAAACCCGAGCAGAATCCAAAGCCAGGCCAGCAGCAGGTTGAAATGGAGGACGGGCGGGTTCATATTGACCAGCGGGCGGACATTTTCTTCAACCCGGGCAACGCGTTCTTGAATTCACCGTGGTGCTCATATCCCAACAAATAACGCAGCTTGCCTCGGGAGCGTTAATCGATAAAACTGGACGCATCATCGTTTATTTCGATGTATGAACATTCATCACCTGGAGCTTTTCTATTATGTGGCGCGGCACGGCGGGATCAGCGAGGCGGTGCGCAACATCCCCTACGGCATTCAGCAACCCGCGGTGAGCGGGCAGATCGCGCAGTTGGAAGATTTTCTGGGCACCACGCTTTTTCACCGCCGGCCGTTCCGGCTGACCCCCGCCGGGGAAAAGCTCTATGGGTTCATTCAGCCGTTCTTTTCCGGCGTCGATGCCGTGGCGGCTGAATTGCAAGGCGGCGCCACGCGGCAGATCCGCATCGGTTCGTCGGATATTGTGTTGCGGGACCATCTGCCGGAGTTGCTGCTGAGCACGCGAAAAAAATTTCCGCATCTGAAGCTGACGCTGCGCGAGGGCTATCAGCCGGAGTTGGAAACGATGCTGCAAAACCAGGAGATCGACCTGGCGGTGACGGTGCTCGAAAAGAAAATCCCGCCCGGAATGCAATCGCGCGCCATGCTGGAACTGCCGCTCGCCCTGCTGGTGCCGGAGGACAGTCCGTTCCGCGGCGCTGATGAACTGTGGAAACGCGACCCCATCGAAGAAGCGCTGATCTGTCTTCCGGCGAGCGAGGTGATTTGCAAACATTTTCAGCAGGGACTGCAAAAGTTGGGCATTGATTGGTTTCCGCGGATCGAGGTCAGCTCGGTGGATTTGATCGAAGCATACGTTTCCAACGGATTTGGCATTGGTCTGACGGTGTCTATTCCCAAGACAAAAATGTCCCCAAAAGTCCGGGCCTTGCCGCTGCCGGGTTTCACTCCCGTGAGCCTGGGTGTCTTATGGCAAGGCAAGCCATCCCCTGTAATGCAACTGCTTTTGGACGAATTTCAAAAACGGGCGCAAGAGTTGCAGGCGTAAGCAGTTAGGATTCGTTTTCTGGTCGAAGTGGCAAAGGAGTTGCTGCGTTGAACTCGCAACGTAGTGCAACAACGACATTATGGCGCTGCCATTTCTTAACGACCGGGCCCGGAAACACGACCAGATCCTCGCGATCGATCTGGGCGGACGGTCCACGAAGGCGGTGCATATGCAGCGCAAAGGCAATGCCTTTACGCTGCTGCGCTATGCGGTCCTGGACGCGCCCATCTACGAGAAACAACTTTCCGTTGAGGTCCTGGCTGAGCACTTGAAAAGCGTCGCCAAGGCGCTGGAAGCCAAAACCCGCTTTGCCAGCCTGACCGTGAGCGCGAACGACTCGGTGCTTCGGCACGCGGAAATGCCGCAGATTCCCGTGGATGACATGCGGCAGATTCTCAAGAACAGCCCCAAAAGCTATTTGCAGCAGGACCTGCCAAATCATGTTTTCGATTGCTGGCTGCTCCCGATGACCCGGCTTCCTGGCGCAGAAGCACCCAAGCCCGGCATGCAAAAGCAGAAGGTGATTGTTGGCGCGGCGCGCAAGCAACTCGTCGCCGACATGCAATCCGCGGCCAAGGCCGCCGGGCTCATTCCCGACCAGCTTCTTCCCGGGCTGCTCGGCCCGGTCAACGCTTTTGAACTGGCCATGCCGGACGTGTTTACGAAGGAAGCGATTGCGCTCGTCGATATTGGTTTCAGGAGCACCACCATTTGCCTGCTCAACCGGGGTGAACTTGTCGTGAACCGCGTGGTGGCCATCGGCGGCGACCATCTCACCAACGGACTGGCCGAAGCCATGCAGATAAGTTACGCGGAAGCCGAAGGCATCAAGATCGGCATGGCGGCGGAGGTGCAGGGCTCGCTGGAGCCGTTGCTGGCTTCGTTGGGCCGCGAATTGCGCGCATCCATTGATTTCTTCGAACACCAGCAGGACAAGACCATAGGCCGCGTGTATGTGTCCGGCGGCACGGCCCGGTCCGAATTTATTGTGAAAGGCCTTGAAGCCGAACTGATGGTTGGCTGCGTTGCCTGGAACCCAACGGTCACGCTGCAGCTCGCTCTGTCCCCCCAACAGACCGCCGAACTGGAGCAAGTGGCGCCACAACTGACCGCAGCGGTGGGGGCCGCTGCTACGATTTAACCAACTATGCCAATACGCATCAATCTGCTCGCCGAGGCGCAAGCTGCCGAAGAGTTGCGCCGCCGTGATCCCGCCAAACGCGCCGGTTACATTGCCGCTCTCCTTGTGCTCTTCGTGCTCGTCTGGAGTGGATCAATCCAAATGCGGCTCATCACGGAAAACGTGAAATTGAACCGGCTCCAAGCCAGTCTCAATGCCCGAACCAACGATTACGCGCAGATCATCGCCAATCAGGCGAAGCTGGGCGAGGTGAATGGGAAACTTGAAAAGTTGAATCGCCTGACCACGAACCGCTTTTTGCAGGCCAACCTGCTCAACGCCATGCAGCGGACCACTGTGGAAGGAATCACGCTTTCGCATTTCAGGCTCGAGCAAGCCTTCACGGTCGTTCCCGGAGTCCCACCGCACAAAGTCGATGACCGCGTGGTGCCCGGACAGCAGGGTTCCAGCCTGGAGAAGGTCGTTCTGCTGCTCGAGGCGAAAGACTCCAGCGCCAATCCGGGCAGCGAAACCATCACCCAATTCAAGGAATGTCTCACGCGCCAGGCTTACTTTCAAAAAGAGCACCTGACCACCAATGACATCCTCCTTAAAAACCTGAGCATGCCCCAGGCGGATGCGGAAACGGGCAAACCTTTCGTTATGTTCACCCTGGAATGCCGGTACCCTGACCGGAATCACTGATCATGAAGAAACTTTCCAAAGAAAAACGCAACCAACTCGTCCTGATCGCCATTGGTACCGTCGGTATCATGGCCTCGCTGTGGTGGTTCTTGATCTCGTTTCAACAGTCCAAGCAGGCGGAGATCGCGCACAAAATCAACGGCGTCCAGCAGGAGATCGAAAAGACCAAAAAAGTGGTCCGCGAAGCCGACCAGGTGCGCGCCGCGCTGAAGGAGGCCACTGACAAACTCTCCGCCATCGAGAACACCATGCCATCCGGCGATTTGTATTCCTTGCTCGTGAGCCGCCTCAAGCAATTCAATGCGCCGAGCTTCCGTGTCGAGATTCCGCAATTCGGCCTCCCGGTTGTCGGCGAGGTTCCCTTGCCGGATTTCCCCTACCATCAAGCCACGGTCAGCGTCACGGGCGTGGCTTATTACTGGGACCTCGGCAGATTCATCTCGGAATTTGAAAACAAGTTTCCTTATTCGCGCATCCAAAATCTGACGATGGAGCCCGGCGGCGGCGCAACTCCGGACGAGCGGGAAAAACTCTCCTTCCATTTCGACATTGTGACCCTGATCAAGTCCTGAAACGCACGCTTTCTTAATCCATGAAAATCTTTCGTTTCCTTCGCTTTGTTCCGATGGCGCTTGCCCTGGGCCTGCTCGTGTGCGCGCGCGCTTTAAACGCCGCGTCCGCTCCGAGCGAACTGCCTGCGGCCGTTGCCGGCACCAATGCCGCGCCGCATGAACCGGAAGTTCCGCAGTCGGTTTTTGACATCACCAGTTCCCCGGTCAAGGACCCATTCTTTCCCCATACGACCCGGTTGCCGATGCCAGTCGCCACGAATACAAATGTTGTGGCGGCGATTGACGCCTCCATCTTCGCGCTCAAAGGGCTTTCGGGTCCGATGGGGCATCGGCTGGCCTTGATTAACAATCGCACGCTCGCGGTGGGAGAAGTGGCTGAAGTTACAGTTCCAGACGGCCGAAAGATTAAGATCCGCTGCGTGGAAATCGGGGCCAACACCGCCACCATCCGCGCGGAAAATCAGATCAGCCCCATCGAATTGCACTACGAGGAGCATTTCCTTAAGCACTGAGCCAAGTCAGTGCGCACCCTCTCCAAATTCCTGGAACTTTGGTTCCGGGGCCATCGAGTCTTGCCGGGTGACCCGAATGAAACACCAGCCAAGCTCCAACCTCAAGCAAACACCAACCTCCAGGCAGCAATGAATGCAATGCCGCTTTGGTGTTTGGAGGTTTGGAATTCTTCTGGTATTTGGCGCTTGACGGTTGGTGTTTCCCATGTGGTCACTCAGTCTCTAATCCATCATGTGTCTGTCTCAAGGCTGGACAAGCAGACCAGCCATATCCGGATTTCCACGGTAAACACAGGGTTTTCTGGGGTTTTAACCGCTTGGCACCCTTGCTGCTAAAACGCTCTTGGAAAAACCGGGCCGCGAATGGCCAATGCACTGTCGCTAAAAAAAGCAAATGAACATGAAAAGTAAAATCATCGTCCTGAGTCTCGCCGCGCTTCTCACCAGCGGCATGGTTGCCTTGGCCCAGACTGACGCGCCCGCCACGGACAAGCAGCCCACACCTGTCACTGCGGCGGCAGATCCCGCGTCCACAACCAATGCCGCGCCTGCGGACACTACTGCCGCTGCGGCCCCCGCCGCCGCGGCGCCCGCTGCTCCGGCGGCTGAAGCGGCGACGCCAGTCGCGCTTGCGGCGGCCGAGCCCGCCACCCCGGTTGCTGAACCGGCGACACCGGCTGCAGCGCCCGCTGCGACGCCGGAAGCCCCGGCCACCAACGCCGCGCCAGCGGTTGCCGCTGCCGCGCCTGCAGCAGCGCTGGCCCCGTCAGCCGCGCCAGACGCAGCCGCAGCAAGCGGTTCGGCCACCGGTGCGCCCAGCGGGGTTATTCCGCTCATCGTCATGGATGATGTGCCGCTGACCGACGTGATCAAGAATCTCGCCCGCCAGGCCAATTTGAATTACATGCTTGATCCCAAGATCCCTTACGGGCAGCGCGACGCCCAAGGCGCGATTGTCCCCCAGCCGATGGTGTCGCTGCGTTGGGAGAATCTGACGCCCGACCAGGCGCTCAGCGCCGTGTTGAACAATTACAACCTCGCCATCGTGGACGATCCCAAGACCAAAATCGCCCGCATCACGGTCAAGGATCCTGCCGCGCCGGATCCGCTGGTTTCCGACATCATTCAGTTGAAGTATGCCGACCCGACCAACATCGTGATGAGCGTTCAGACGGCCTTGACCGACAAACGCAGCAAGGTGGTTTCGGATGGCCGCACCGCCCAGTTGGTTGTTCTGGCCACCGAGCGGGAATTGGTCGAGATCAACAAGATCGTGGCCCAGTTGGACACTCCCACCAAGCAGGTCTTGATTGAAGCCAAGCTCGTGGAAACCTCCAAGAGTCCCAGCACCTCCAAAGGCATTGACTGGTCCGGCACGTTCGGTGCCCAAACCATCCGCATGGGCAATAATCCAGCCACCGCCATTCCGTTCGTTCCCGGCAAGCCTGCGGTGCCAGCGGTGCCCGGGATACCGGCCGACCCTGCCAACGGCATCCCCGCGGTTCCCCCGACGCCCGGCGTGCCGGCCGTGCCCTCGCAGCCTGAAGTGCTGAGCCGCATCCTGGATCCCGCGCAGTCAATGTTCACGATGAATTCGCACGACGGCGTATTCCCCAAAACCTTCTTCCTGAACGCCGATGGAGCAAGCGCTGTGCTCTCCTTCCTGAACAAGGATTCGGATGCGCGCATCCTTTCGACACCCCGCGCGGTGACCCTGGATAATGAAATGGCGACCCTCTCCGTCACCCGCGCCCAACCCATCTTCGCCACCACCGCCGGCACACAGGGCTCGCCCGGCGGCTCGCAAGTCAGCTACACCAACGTGGGCACTATTCTGCGAGTCACGCCCCACATCTCCGCCAACAACACCATTGCCCTCAAGGTCGTTCCCGAGGTGTCCGATGTCGCTGGCGTCGCGACCAAGACCGTGGCTGGTGTGGTGAACCAGGCCGATATCTTCGACATCCGCCGGATTGAAACTCACGTCCTCATTCCCAGCGGCAACACGCTGGTCATGGGCGGCTTGGTGAGCGACAGCACCACCAAGGACAACATCAAGGTGCCGGTCCTGGGTGACATCCCGGTCCTCGGCCATCTCTTCCGCCAGGAATCCAAATCGCAGGACAAGAAAAACCTGCTCATCTTTATCACTCCAACCATCGTCCAGAGCGAGGACTTCCAGCCCACCGTGACCGAATTCCTCAAGACCAAGCCGCCGAGCGAGAACACCAGTGATTTCGGCGCCTGGGACAGCGGCAAGCCGCAGGACTGGAGCAAGCTGTTGGGTCATAAGAAAGACGATTCCAACTCGGCTTTCCCCGACGACTCGAAGTAAATCACCTAACCCACTCGGAACCACCGTCCCTCTCGAGGGACGGTGGTTTTTTTGTGCCTAGGCAACCCGGTGAACGGAACGCAGCGCTCCAGCTTGCTCGAATTTGTGAACCATCGCCAGACGGAGATGACGTTCCACGATTAAGATTGCCTCACGGCATCTCAGCCACGCGCCGCAAGTAATCGAACGGAAAAAGCCCGGTGGAATGACCATCGCCCCAGATGGGTTGGATCGCATAACCCCCAACGTTGACGACGCGCACCAATTGAAACGCCTGCGGCGGCAGTGGCTTGTCCGCCGCCTTGTAAAGCTTTCCCATGATGTCCACCTCCCCCTTGCACCCGGCGCAAGGGCAATGCCGCCGAAGTTTCACCAGCGGCAGGAACGTCTCGGTCCCGTCCTCCCACTTGATCGCCAATTCCTCGCCAATTATTTGAACATCGCTCGGACGCATAACAACCTAAAGAAATAAATGCCAACCCGCTCTGCTTGAAATTTGGCCATTGGTGTTTTTCTGGCTTGCCCCGCCGTGGTTTCCCAGCGGAGACGGGTGCTTGGTTTTTGGAGCTGGTTGTTTATTTTTTGCTTCCCGCCTTCGCCCGCCGCTCCTGATCAATCGCTTCCAGCCGCTCCACCACCCGCCTGGAAAACGGCTTCCAATCCAGTTCCCTCAACACCTTCTCGCCCGCTGCGCGGCCCGCCGCGTGACGCTTCTCCATGGGTTCGTCGAACCACGAAAGCACCCGGTCCGCAAAGCTCTCGGGATTCATCTCCGAAAACCGCATCAGCGGATCGTTCCCCCAGTAGCGCATCGTTCCGCGCAAGGGCGTGCAAACCATCGGAATTCCCATCGCTGCGTACTCTACCGTCTTCGCCACCATCGTGCAATGCGCGCCCGTCGAAGTCGCATACGGCACCACGCCCACACTCGCGTCGTGGATGCGCCGCGCCACCTCGGGATACGCCACAAATCCAGTGCACTCGATGGCCGTGTCGGGAACGTGCGGCTTCAGCAACCCGAGCACGCTCACCAAAGCGTCCGTGCGATGGCCCACAAACCGAAATTTCGTGTCCGGCCGTTTTTCATAAATGCGCGCGAACGCCCGCGCCCCAAATTCATTGATGTGATGATGGTCCAGCGAACCGTGCATCACCACCAGCGGCGTTTTGGACGTTTGAAATGTTGGCTGGAACAACTTGCTGTCGTAGCCGTAGTAAATTGGCAGCACGCGCTTCTCGGGATAACCGCCCTCCTTGAACAAATCGGCCAGCTCGTCGGAAATGGTGAAAATGCCCTCCACCTGGTATTTCGTCGGCAACGAAAGCTCGAACCGCTTCAGCCGGCTCACCAGCGCGGGCGGCGCGAGGTATTTTGGCCAACTGTCGAAATACCCAGTTAAATAATCCAGGAAGTTCATCGCCACCGCGCAACCAAGCCGCCGGCGCAACCGCCCGGCCGTGACGCACGAAATCGCGTGCTGCGCCAGCAGCACATCCAAAGGCTTCTCCCGCGCGAACGCCGCGACCATCCGCTCCAAGAACATCGGGAACGCCAGGTATTTCAGGTTGCGAAGCGAGGCATAACGCCCCATGCGCCAGAGCTTGAACTCGTGCAGCTTGATGCCGAACTTCGCCTCCGCTTCCGCCGGGTTGGGCGAAGCCGGACAGAACACATGCACCTCGTGCCCGCGCGCCACCAGTTCCTGCACCAGGTAAATCGCCTGCGTTGAACCGCCCCCGCTCGGCGGATAAAACGGCTCATGCGTCAATACACCTGTTCTCATGCCGAGGCGCGAACTTTCCTGGCGGTGCGGACGTCGCGCTGCGGCGTCCCCGTCGCCGGGCGCAACATCAGGCGACGGAACAAATGATCCAGAGTGCTCACTTCTTCGCCAGCGCCAGCCACGACGGCGGCAAATTTTGGTAAACCTCAATATTACGGAACGGCTGTCCCTGGCGCGACCCCGTGGTTTTCACCCAATCCGCCATGCGGCGCACGCCTTCCTTGAGCGGCACGTTTTTCACCAGGTCACCAAAATGCTTTTTGACCTTCTCATGCGCCGAATAAGCATGGACTACCTCGTTGCGCGCCGGCAAAAACTTCAAGTCCGGCTTCACCTCCATTGCCTCCGCCACCGTGTTCGCCAGCTCCAGCACCGAATAAGGCGTGTCCGCGCCCACATTGAAAACCTGATTCAGCGCCCCGTGCCGATGGATCGAGTCCGCGATGATTGGCGCCACGTCCGAGATGTAACTGAACGCCCGGGTCTGGCTGCCATCGCCGAACAACGTCATCGGCTTGCTTTGCAGAATCAGGTTCATGAAGATCCCGATTACATTGCGGTAAGGATCACCGATGTTCTGCCCTTCGCCATAAACGTTGTGCGGTCGGAAAATTACGTAATTCAGCCCGAACATCTCATGCGCCTCTTTCAAATCCAGCTCCACCGCGTACTTCGCGATCCCGTACGGATCCTCCGGCTGCGGCACCGCGTCCTCCGTCATCGGCAATTGGTTCCGCCCGTAAACCGCGATCGAGGACGTGAATACGAAACACTTCACCGTGCCCGCATTCACCGAGGCATTGATGAGATTGACGCTGCCCAGCAGGTTGTTCGTGTAATTGAACGTCTTGATGAAATGGCTCAGCCCCTCGGCGGCATACGCGGCGAGATGAAAAACGTAATCAAACCGGTGTTCCTGGAAAAGCTTGTTGACCAACGCAACGTCATTGATCGACCCCCGCACAAAATGCGCGCCCGGCGGCACATTCTCCTCAAACCCGCCGCTCAAATCATCCAGTGCGACGACCTTGTGGCCCTTGTCCAAAAGTTCCCGGCAGACATGCTGGCCGATGAAGCCAGCCGCGCCCGTTACCAAACTGCAAGCATGCATGCGCGGATTATTCAAAACGCCCATAACCCTGTCGAATGAATTCGCCGGACATCGAAGCGCCGGCCAACTCCGCCAGGTTTTGGAAGGTCATGGTTCAAATCACCGAATAACATACTCCGCAAGCGCGCCAAGGTCAGAGAATACGAGGTCCGGCTCGACGACCGCCGCTGGCGCGAGACCCGTTCCCGACAGGCGGCTGGGACGATTGATCCAGGCGGTCCGGAACCCAAGCTCTTGCGCGGGCGCATGGTCGTGATAGCGGCTTTGCGCCACGTGCAGGATTTGGGAGGCGGGCACGTTGAGACGTCGCAACGCCTCCCGAAAGTGCGCCTTCCCAGGCTTGTAGCTTTTCACTTGCTCGGCAGTGACAACCTCATCGAAGTGAACGACCAACCGTTTTTGCGTCTCCGCAAACAGCGCGTCATCGGTGTTCGAAACGATCACCAGACGAAAATGCTTCGCGAGCCGCCGCAAAGCCTCGACCGTGTCCGGGAAGGGCGGCCAATGCGGCAGCGAGTCACCCAGCGAACCCGCCTGCGAATCAGGCAGCACAACCTTGAAATCTGCCGCCATCCCGGCCAGCACCGCTCGGAGAACCCCGCGATACGGCTGCCATGCCTCTGACTCGACACGTGCCTCATGCGCCACGAAACTCCGCAGGATCGCTTCGGGACTTGGTTTCCCCACGGACTGCGTAAAAAGCGGTGTCACCGCCGCCAGAATCCCTTGCTCCCAATCAATCAACGTCCCGTAACAATCGAATGTTAGATGAGTGATGTCGCTGATCATGGCGGCCCAAAATAAAAAAAGAGGTTTAATTTGGTTTAATTTACTTTAATTCGGCCTGATTTCTTGCTCCGGAGGCTTAATTTCCGTTCGTCCCATCCGCCGGTGTCGGCAGGGAAAAGGCCGCAGTCGGCGGATTGAGATCCGCGTTTCATTTTTTCGAGTGTTTGGGTTTTTGGTTCCTGGTGGTTGGCGTGCCCGCCAAAACTGGCTTTGTGCGCAGGCGGAGGCTTCCTGCGCCGCGCAGGAGCGGACTTCAGCGTATTACATTTGGCATACTCTCCCATTCTGCACCTATCGCTCGAGCTTGTCAACATTATTATTCAGATGTATCCAGTAACCGGCTTCCTGGGCTGAACCTCTGACGATTCCTGATCACCCGTGACGTCCGGCTCCGCAACTCCCGCTTCTGTTCCGGACGAACAACCGACAATGGTCTGACGTTTCAACGCCTGGCCCAGTTCCAAGTCCCGGAGGGACGGCAGAATGGTCCGGCCTGTCGATCGGTTTACTCTTCATCAAACCCTCTTGACCTCCGCCCCTTCTCCCGCAAACTAACTCCATGAAGTTCCGTTCCGCCCTTGTCTGCGTCGCCGCTCTGCTCGCCGCCAGCTTCGCGCTTGCTGCCAGCCCGTCGAACTGGCCGCACTGGCGCGGCCCGCTGGACAACGGCAGCGCTGATTCCGGCAGCTACCCGGTCAAATGGGACACGACCTCGAACGTCCTGTGGAAGGCGGAACTTCCCGGCAAAGGCTGCTCCACACCCATCGTCTGGGACCAGCGCATCTTCCTCACTGCGCCCGCCGACGGCCAGGACGCCCTCCTCGCCTTCGATTGGTCCGGCAAGCTTCAATGGCAGACCGCCCTCGGCCCGGAGCGCGCCGGCAAGAACGCGCACGGATCCGGCAGCAATCCTTCACCCGTCACCGATGGCCAAAGCGTCTTCGTCTATTTCAAAAGCGGCGATTTGGCAGCGCTTGATTTCGACGGCAAAATCCGCTGGCAGGCCAACCTCGTCGAACGCTATGGCCGGGACACCCTTTATTGGGACTACGGCACCTCGCCCGTGCTGACGGAAAAAGACGTGATCGTGGCGCGAATGCACCACGGCGATTCCTACGTCGCCGCTTTCGACAAAACCACCGGCGCGCTCCACTGGAAAGTTCCCCGCAACTACACCACGCCCATTGAAGGCGACCACAGCTACGCCACGCCCATTGTCATCCACGAGCAGGGCAGGGAAGCGCTCGTGATTCTGGGCGGAGAACACCTCACCGCCCATGATGCAGCCGACGGCAGCCTCCTCTGGTCCTGTGGCGATTTTAATCCGCAAGCCAAAGCCAATTGGGTGCCCGTCGGCTCCCCCGTCATCTCCGGTGACATGGCCGTGGTCCCCTATGGTCGCGGCGCGCGTTTGCACGGCATCAAACTCGGCGGCAGTGGCGACGTCACCGCCACGCACCGAATCTGGCTGCGCGATGACACCGGCGCTTTTGTCTCCACTCCCGCCGCCGCCGCTGGCCGCATTTACCTCCTCCACGATCACGGCGCCGATCGTGGCACACTCGAATGCCTCGGTGCCGCCACCGGCAAAACCCTGTGCAAAGGCGAACTTCCCCGCAGCAGCGCCGAATTCTACGCCTCGCCCGTGTTGGCGGACGGGAAAATCTACGCCGCCCGTGAAGACGGCGTTGTCTTTGTGGCCCACTGCAACGACAAATTCGAACTCCTCGCCGCCAACGACATGGGCGAACCCATCATCGCCTCCCCCGTCCCCGTCGCCAACCGCCTCCTGATTCGCGGCGAGAAACATCTCTTTTGTATTTCAGCCCGCTAACCCGTTACCAACGCTTGACCTATGCCTCCCACTCTCGCCAACGGCAAAATCTGCTACATTGAGTTTCCTGCGACCGACATCCAACGTTCGGCGGACTTTTACCATGCCGTCTTCGGCTGGCCGATTCGGCGGCGCGGCGATGGCAGCACCGCCTTTGACGACACCGTTGGCCAGGTAAGCGGCACTTGGAAACTCGGCCGGCCTCCGATGTCCACGCCCGGCCTGCTGTTTTATGTCATGGTTGACAGTGTCGAGGCAACCATCGCCACGATCATCGCCAACGGAGGCGAAATTGTGCAGCCCATCGGCGGCGACGCGCCTGAAATTACCGCAAGGTTTCGCGATCTCGCCGGAAACGTGGTCGGCCTCTACCAGGAACCCACAAAGCCGAACGCATCCTTGCCTTCCGCATCATCTTAGTGTAATAATAACACTAAGATGCAAACCCAGACATCCAGCGCGGAATCGGGAAACAGCCTCGCGCTGTTGACCGATCTTTACCAACTCACCATGGCCTATGGCTATTGGAAGTCGGGCCTGGCCGGCCGCCGGGCGGTTTTCCATCTCTCCTTCCGCAAGCCGCCTTTCCGGAGCGGGTTCACCATTGCCTGCGGGCTCGCGCAAGCCGTCGAATTTCTCCAAAACTTCCGCTTCACGGACTCGGACACGGCATATCTGGCCGGTTTAAGGGGCAATGACGATCAGCCGCTTTTTGAACCTGCTTTTCTTGGGTATTTGCGGGACTTGCGTTTCACCTGCGATTTGGACGCCATTCCTGAAGGCACCGCCGTTTTTCCGCAGGAACCGCTGCTGCGTGTCTGCGGGCCCATTCTCCAGGCGCAGCTTTTGGAAACCCCGCTGTTGAACATGTTGAATTTTCAATCCTTGATCGCCACCAAAGCCGCTCGCATCTGTCTCGCGGCCAGAGGCGATCCAGTGATCGAGTTCGGTCTGCGCCGCGCCCAGGGCATCGATGGCGCGCTCACGGCGAGCCGGGCGGCTTACGTTGGTGGTTGCGCGGGAACTTCGAACGTGCTGGCGGGCAAAACTTTCGGGATCCCCGTGAAAGGCACGCATGCCCATAGCTGGGTGATGTCCTTCGACAACGAACTGGAAGCCTTTCGCGCCTACGCCGCGGCCATGCCGAACAACAGCATTTTTCTCGTCGATACCTACAACACTCTCAACGGCGTCCGTCACGCCATTGAGGCCGGTCGCTGGTTGCGCGAACAAGGCCATCAACTCGCCGGCATCCGGCTCGATTCCGGCGACCTGGCCTGGCTGAGCATCGAGGCCCGCAAACTCCTCGATGCCGCCGGGTTCAAAGACGCCGTGATCGTCGGCAGCAACGACCTGGACGAACACATCATCGACAGCCTCAAGGAACAAGGCTCCACGATCAATGTCTGGGGCGTCGGCACGCGCCTCGTCACCGGCCATGACCAATGCGCCCTGGGCGGAGTTTACAAACTCTCAGCCATGGAAAGCCCGACCGGCGGCTGGGATTACAAACTGAAACTCTCCGAACAAGCGATCAAGATCACCACGCCCGGCATTCCCCAGGTCCGCCGGTTCCGCGACGCCGGCGGCTTCGTGGCCGACGCAATCTACGATGCGCCAAATCCTCCGAGCGGCGAAGTTGTGATCGTCGATCCCTCCGACCTGACCCGCCGCAAGCATGTCCCGGCGGGCACACCCAGCGAAGAACTGCTGGTGCCGATATTCCGGGCCGGCAAACTGGTGTCGCCGTTGCCCGACCTCCGCGAAGCCCGGCACCGCACCCAAAGCCAGCTCGCCCAATTGCATGCCGGCATCAAACGCTTCGTGAACCCGCACGAGTATCCGGCTGGCCTGGAACTTGGCCTGCACGACCTGAAAACCAAACTCGTGTTAAAGGCGCGCGGAGAAATATGACCAGCGCCAGGCACGGGAGCGCTCCATGACATTAAGGAACCCATCGCAAATGAATGTGAGTGAGCAACAAACCACAACGCTATTCCGTCCTGTCGGCCCGAAGGAACTCGCGTTGATCCGCGACTCGGGCATGAAGGCTTTCCCACCACGCCTCCCGGAACAGCCTATCTTTTACCCGGTGCTCAATGAGGAGTACGCCACGCAGATCGCCCGCGACTGGAACGCTCCCGATTCAGGTTCGGGCTACGTCACCCGGTTCCGCGTGAGTTCCTCATTTCTCGCCCGCTATCCCGTCAAAACCGTGGGCGCCTCAATTCATCAGGAACTCTGGATTCCGGCCGAAGACCTCGAGGAAATGAACCGGAATATCGTCGGCGAAATTGAAGTCGTTGCCGAGTTCCATTCCTCCAAAACTCAAAAATCGTAGCAGCCCATGTAAGGCGGCTCCAAGCTTTCCTCACTCATGCGAGAGCTACTGTGCCGGCTGCCAGATTCGCAGGTTGATGAACTGATTCGTCGAAGTCGAATAGGGGAGCAATACTTCAGACACCACGGTTTCGGTCAATCCGTTGGGATCAGCGGTGGCGCTCAGTTCCTGTACGTAGTTCGTGCTCCAATTCACCATGTCGCCGGACACGAAGAGTCCATAACGAACATCTGTGGGCATGACGCGGCGCTGGTACGTCACCATCACGTGATTCAGCCCGTCGTTGGGGTCAACCTGAATGACCGTCGCCACCGGCGCGTTTGTCTCCACCGCTTTGGGATCACGGTTCAACGCATACTCCGCAAAATTGATCAAGCCATCGTGGTCGAAATCCGCGGTCGGGCCGGTCAGTTTGGGGTTGGTCAATTCCTCCAGCGAAAAGTTGGCTATGCTCCATTGCCCATAAGGCGAATCATGGATCGTCACCGTGGCCGGTCCGCTCTGGATGGTGTAGGCCGCGTTACTCACAAGGGTGAAAATCACCGACTCATCGCCTTCGGTCTTCAGGTCCAGGAACGGCGTTACCGGCAACTGGAGCGTATCCTGGCCCGCCGGGATCACGACTGCATTCGACATGGTGACATAATCCACCCCGTTGCTGGCGATGCCGCTGATGTCCAGATAGACCGTCATCGGAACACTGAGATCGCCCACCCGCTGCAAGGTGAACTGGCCCACCACCGGCCCCAATTCGGCGGCATCCGGAATGGACGCGGAGAGGCTGAGATCCGTCGGCTCCGTGACGGTAACATCCACATCTCCAAACACCGCCACCTGCCCATCGTCGGAAATCAGGCGCAGGACGTAATCTCCCGTCGCTCCGAAAATGAAGGTGTTCGTGGCGCTGTTGGTGGGGGTAAAGGTGACCGGTCCGGCGTTGGTCACGACGCTCCAGCCGTTGGTCAAAAGACCCGGCGGGTTCGGTTGGCCATCATCCGACACCACACCATCAAATTCCACCGGCAGGTTTATTTGCACCGTGACATTCGATCCGACGTTCACCACCGGCGCCAGGTTCGCCGGCGGCAGCGCGGCCAACGCGGCAATCTCCCCGGCCTGCAAGGGCCGTTTGTAAAGCCGCACGTCATCGATCAAACCGTTCCACGAATTGGCGCCATCGCCCGGTCCCTTGCCCGCGATAAATTGCAGGCAGTTGGTCAAATATCCCTTGCCGACGAGCGGGGGAAACGTCGGCATGTCGAGTTGGCCGTTGATGAACATGATTGGGGCGCTCCCGTTGGTCCAGGTCACGGCCACATGCTGCCATTGGTTCGTCGTGGTGTTGCTGGCGCTCACGTAGCGCACGGTGCCTTTTCGCGATGGAATGGTAGCCTCGATGACGTTCGTCCCATGACTGCGGGCATCGTAGGCCAGTGCGCGCAGGGCAAAGGTCTGGTCCGTTGTGTCGGAGTCATTTGCTGAAATGAAGCCCACATCCGGATTGGGCGTGGCCGATTTGATCCACATCGAGATGGACAACGCCTTGAGGCCGTCAAGGAATGGCTTGCCGCTCGCTTCGCTGACGTAATCGTTGGTCCCGCCGAGGGACACCGCGCCGTTGATCATCCCGTTGGTGACCCAGTCGTTGGAACCAGCCAGTGTGCCGTTGTGGCCATTGGTCGTGGTGTCGAGCGCGGTTGTTCCGCCGCCATCGTCGAGATTCCAGTAAAGCAAATCGGGAGCCAGCGCGATGTCCTTGTTTACGACCACGGTAATGTCCTTGCGGGTGCGCAATTGTCCATCGTCCGCGATTAATTCCAGGACAAAAACCCCGTTGGTGTTGAAGACCACCGTCGTGCTGGCCGAGTTTGTGTCGCCGAATTGGTACGTGTTGGTGTCCGCCCCATTAATATTGGTCCAGGTGGTTGTGAGTGTCGGGTTCAGAATACCGTCGTCGGTCACGGTGGCGTTCAGGATCATCCCCACGTTCGTTCCAACCATGGTGAGGAACACCAGGTTGGTGGCCGGCCGGGTGATGTCCACCACCGGGAAGCGGTTCGTGCCGACGTCATCGATGGTCACGACGACATTGCTCGCCCCTTGGATCGTGTAATTTGTCGGATCGGGCAACAGCGTGACGGAAACCGTCTCAGTGCCTTCGATCAGGAGGTCGTTCGTCGGATAAATATAAAGATTGTAGGACGTCATGCCGCAGCAGAAAAACACGTTGGTCTGGAACGGCGGATAATCCACTCCGTACGTGGCGGTTCCGCCAACGCTTAGATGCGCCGTAAAGTCAATCTGCGGATCACCCTGTCGCGTAATGGTGATGATGCCCGGGTGTTCCCCATCTTCGGACGCGTTGGTTGCAACTCCCACCAGACCCACCCCCGGCATGTTGTCGTTGATGGTGACGGTCGCGGAAGTTGGCGAACTGAGGTTGTAGCCGGACGCGCTGAGCAACGTGAGCGTCACAGTCCTTGGCCCCACGGGGATGTTATCGATGAGCGGGAGAATCGTCAGCGTGTTGGAGAGTTGCGTGGCGGGAATGATGACGAAGTTCGTAATGGTGGCGTAATCCACGCCGTTGCTCGCCGTGCCGCTGATGCTATAGAGAACCTCCACGTCCGCATTCGTGGTGCCGACGCGCGTGAACGTGAATTGCCCCGGATCAGGCCCGACCTTTGATGCGATAAAATCGGTTGCTTCCAACCGCACTGTCTGGTTGGTTTCCTGGATAAGAACCGTGGCCGATGCCGGATAGAGCACCTGGTAGGTGCTGTTGTCCGTCAAAGTTACGATCGCCCGCTCCTCGCCGGCCACGGCATGAACATCCAACGCCATCACCGGCAGCGTCAGCGAAGACTGGCCGGGTGCGAACGTCACCGAGTTGCTCAACGTGGCATAATCCGTGCCGTTGACGGCCGTGCCCCCGATGGAGAACAAAACGGCCAGCGCTCCCGTGGTCGAACCAGTGCGCGTAAACACAAACGCGCCGTTGTTGGTGGTTCCGCGCACGGCCACCGGCTGGTTAGTCGAGGTCACGGACACGATCGGCAGCGTATTCGTGTTATTGTCCGCAATCGTAACGATGGCGACGGACGGTGATCCGATATTTGCACCCGGCGCGCTGCTGAGGGTGACGACAACGGTTTCGGGATACTCCTTCGTAATATCGCGCACCGGCGAAATCGGCACGTCCAGGAAGGATGCGCCGGCCGGGATGGTGACCGAATTACCGATGGACGCGTAATCGCTCGGGGCGCTCGCAGTGCCGGTTACTTCGAAGTTCACCACCATCGCCGCGTTGGTGGGGCCCGCGCGGGAGAAGCGGAAGTTGCCGGCGACTGGCCCGTTCTCCGAGGCCGCCGGGACCGTCGCGGATACGCTCACCGTGCCGGCATCATCGTCGAGAATGGTGTAAGTATGGATCTTCTGCTGGCCAAGCGTCGCGTTGACAGGATTTATGATGGCGAGGCGGATGGTTTGGTTCGGTTCGACAACGCTGTCATTGACAATGGCAAGCGGCAGCGACTTCGCCGCCTCACCCGGCGCAAACGTCAAGGTGCCGGGCGTGAACTGGAAGCGGCTGCTCGGAGCAGTGCCGCCGATGTAAATATAGTCAACGCTGATGGGAACGGTGGACGTGGCGGTCAGGGAAACACTCACCCCCGGCGATTGGCTTTCAACCGCGCTTGACGCGGTGAAAGTGAAACTTACGGCCGGCACATTGTTCGAATCCTCGTCCATGATGGTTACCACCGCCGAATTCCCCGCGCCGATGTTATAATTAGTGCCAGCCACCAGGGTCAGGATCACGGTTTCGTTGGTTCCCCAATATAGATTATCGAAGGGAATCACCTCCAGCGTGACGCTGCTCGAACCATTGGGGATCACCACGGTGTTGTCCAGCGGAACATAATCCGCGCCATTGACCGCCGTTCCGCTGATGCCGAGGTTCACCGTCAAGTCGCCGTTCACGGCCGAGCCGCGCGAAATCCGGAATTCGCCGGTGTCGGTGCCAGGTTCGGACGCGGTGGGATCGGTGGCCACAATGGTTACGGTGGGCAATTGCGCGTCGTGAATCGCAATGGCCGCGATGCCGGCTTCACCCACGCTATAATTGGTGTTGGCCAGCAGCGTTATAATCACCGATTCGTCGCCTTCCAACAGATTGTCGGCCAACGGTGTCACCGTGATGTCTGCCGACGATTGGCCGCCGGGAATGATGACCGAACCGCTGAGCGCCACGTAATCGGCGCCGCTCGTGGCCGTGCCGCCGATACTGTAGTTCACCACCAGATTCGGCGCCAGGTCACCGGTGCGCACCACGGTGAACTTGCCCGCAGTCGAGGGTTCAAAAGCCGGACGCGTCGGATAAATGCTTACGTTGATCAAATCATCATCGATAATGGTGATGGTGGCCGCGCTTGTGTCCGCAGTGTATGACGGGCTGCTGCTGACGGTGACAATCACGGTCTCATTGGTTTCCACCAAAGTGTCGTCGATGATCCGGAAGGGGACGCTCACTGAACTGCTTCCCGCTGGAATGATCACCACACCCAGCAAGGCTTGATAGTCGACGCCCGGTGTTGCCGAACCGCTCACCGAATAGTTCACGGTCAAATCGTTCGCCGTGCTTCCGTTGCGCGTGAAAATAAACGCTCCTCCATTCGGGTCGCTCTCGATCACAGAGTTGTCGCCCGAACTTGTCGTCGCGGCGACCGATACTGTCGATTTTGACGGGACGTCGTCGTCAATGATGGTAATGGTCGCTTCGCCCAGCGACCCGTTGATGTAGTTGGTGTCCTCCAGGACTGTGAGCGTGACCGTTTCCGGCCCCTCGACCAGTGAATCGTTGATCGTTTGGAAGGCAAACTGCAACTGGTTGCTCCCGGGTGGGAAATCGTAGACGTTGGTTCCCGGCGCCAGCACATTTGCCCCGGGTGGTGGATTCAAAGTGTAGTCGGACCCGAGATCAGCCGTGCCGGAAAGATACAGGCTGATCGTCAGGTTCGTGGCCAGGTCCCCGGTGCGCGTGACGGTGAAATAATTGATGTCGCTGCTGTTTTCGAGCACCGCGTTCGTGCTCGCGGCGATCATGACGGCCTGCACCGGCGTGGCGACCCAGTCTGCGTTGGTTATCACATCCGTCACCGGATTTGTCCAGGTCAGGTTCGTGAACGTGTAACCGTACTTGACCGCGTTGAGCGTGAGTTGGCCGCTGGCGTTGGCAATGATGTAATTTCCGTCGCTGTCCGTAAAACCGCCAAAGTATGGGCCATTGGTCAAACCACCGTCCACCCGCACGCCTTCGACTGGATCGCCATTGAGATCGGTGATTGTTCCGGTGATGAGGAATCCGCCGGGCGAACCGATGGTGACCAGGGCGTTGGCGCTGGCCACGCCGCCTTTCATGTCGCTTACCTCGCAATGCACCACATGCTGGCCGGGCGCGTTCCAGGTTTGAATGGTCCAGGGCAGGTTGTTGGTGCTGAACGTGAAATCGTCGAACGTCCACGAATAAGCAAGCGTGTCTCCATCGGGGTCAAACGCCGTGGCATGAAAATAAATCGGCGTTCCGGGCGTGGCGATCTGAGGTTGCACTTCGATGCTCAGTATCGGCGGCTGGTTCGTCGGGAACGTGCCCGCATTCACCTGCACGTCGATGAAGAGATTGGTGCCGACCACCCCATGCGCCACGGGCGTAATGTGCACACCCGCGGGCGCGTCGGTGTACGTTCGGCCGATCACCACGGGCGCGTCATCCTTGCCATTGGGTGAATCGGGCGTCGTATCGAGTAAATGCGTGCCGCCATGGCTCAGGGCCCAGGGCGACCAGTTCAACAGCACGCCGTTCTGCTGCCAGGGATTGGATTTGAACAACTGCCGGAATTCGATCCAATAGTCGCGTTGAAAATCCTTTTTGACTTTCGCCGCGTAGAACTGCCCATCTACACGTTGCGGAACATCGAAGGCAAAAATGCGATACACGCCGTTGCTGGCCACATCGTGCACGAACAAATCCGGCAGCCAATGCAGCCGGTTCTTGTGCATGGCGTTGAACTGGTTATTGCCCGCGGACGCCGCTCCCATCGTGTCGTAAATGTTGCCGTATTCCTCGTGCGCGCCTGGTCCAATGACGCTGTCGCCGTTGGTGGTGCTCGTGTCCCAGAAATTTGCATGCCACAGGCCGTAATTGTGGCCCAGTTCGTGGCTTGTGACACCCACGCCGGGGCTCTGCAACCAGACGCCCTTGCCACCCACGAAAGCCAGCCCGCCAAAGTCATAGCCCGGCACCGAGGTAAACACGACAATGTCCAGGTCGAAATTGGCCGTGTCATAACCCGACACCTTTGCCACGGCACGCGCGTCGCCAAGCAAGGCGCCTGCTCCGGCGGTGGCATACCAATCCTTGGACTGCGGCAGCATCAACAACGGCGTCACCGTGGGCGTCAACGAAGTCGTGCCGTACGAACTGGTCACGTAGAAATCGTTCACGCCGTTCATCGTGGCATAGGCGCTCTCCAGGCTGATGGGTTCCCGCAGGTCGTCGGGAAAATTCACCCGCATGTAGAGCACGTTTTTTTTGCCTTGCGTCCAGCCGATCACACCCGGTCCCTCGTTGCCCGGAGTAGTGTCGTTGTTCCCGCCTTCCGCCGCGGCCAACCGCTGGTTGATCAGGTCCACATGGCCCACCCCACAGCAAAAAATGATCTCGCCCCCGAGGTCGGCCGTCACTTCCTGGTTGCGGTAGTTGGACGGTTTGCCCGAAACGCCGCAAATCCGCTCGCGCACGATCGCTCCGGCCTTCTCCGCCGCCGCCACTTCCACCGGCTCCAAAATGCGCACGGGATCAACGTGCACCGCCAGCTGGCCATCCAACGTAATGCCGTGAATCGGAATCGACGCCTGGGAAACCTGGTCCAGCCGTCGGCCATAAACGAACACGTTATAATGTTGGCCGCCAATGGTTGTATCGCGCAGGACCTTGGAGGTTTGCTTCTCAAAATCCGTCGCCACCGCCACGTTCAATGGACCCCGGCCATCCACGCGTTGCTCGAAATACTGCGTCACGGAGGCGGGGAGTTCGGTCCGCCAGCGCGCCGGAACAGTCCATGCCAGCGCTTTCTCCGGGTCGGTCTGAATCAGGCGCACCATGACCGCGCGCCGCTTGCGCGCCAGGTCTTCGCCCTCCGCCGTGCTCAAGTTATTGCTGCCGGCGGAAAACTTGCCCGCCCAAACCGAGAAGTCCCTCAATTCCGGGAAGGGCTGAGGCGAGGAAGCCTCCGATTTGCCCACTGGCGCGGCAGAAGCGGGCAGTTCGACCCTGGCCGGGACAGTTCGCTGGAGTCTTGGGGCGCTCGTCAGGGTCAGGTTCGAGGCGGGAGCGGCTCCGGGGGCCTTCCATGAATGTTTCCAGGTAAGCGCGATTACACTAGCAAGCGCGAGCACCCCCAACAGCACCGCGCAGGTCTTGAGCTGTTTCACTTGTTCCTTCCGAATGAATTATCCGTCTCGCGCCGCCGAAACGTCCAGCGGCCTGATGAGTCAGCACGGCTGGCCGGCAAACTCCTATGATTTCCACGACTTTAGCCGGAATCGACAGGGAAACACAATATCAAAGTTGTCGTCGCGAACTGTGCGTTTGAGGGCACACCCATGGCGGTGAATTGCTGCCACGTTGCCTCAGCCGGAACAATTCAGTTGGAAAAGCGCCACCGATCAGGAACTGATTGGTGGTAGATGAAAACAACACAATCCTCGGGCACACGCCCGGTTCACCAAACGGTGGCAC
>JAJPHR010000044.1 GCA_021325145.1 Verrucomicrobiota bacterium
GCTTGTTGCTGGTTAACCTTGTTGGCTGCGACGGTGATCTTTTCGAACTCGCCGGAAATGCCGGCGACGAAGTCCTGCACCTTCTTGAATGCAGCCTGCGTCTCCGCATCAAATACAATTGTTACGCCATCCATAGTCAGTTGGGTTAAAGGTTGGGAAAAGCTGTCCGGAGTCGCTTGGTTTGTTCGGGAGTGGCCTTGAACAACTCAGTTCGCTGGCCGTTCTGTTTGAGGTAAATCTTCACCTTGCCGACACATGGGCAATGCGGGTCATTGCAATGCTCCCTGGCAGTTTGCAAGCCAGCGATACAGTTCCGGGCGATAACTGCATAATCCGGATGCGGGTTTTCAGCATTTGCCGCGATTAACAGGTCAAGCGATTGGTCAAAGAGTGCCTGCCGCTCCGCAAGCAGGGGGATTAAATCCGGTTCAGGCTGGAGCATTTCCTCTGACCATTGCTCCGCAAGCCTGCGCTCCTTTTCCCAATTCGCCTGAAAGGCCAAGGTTGCCGGTCCTGGACTTGGTTGGTTCTGGATTCGATTCATAAGCTTAGTGATTTATTTAAAGGGTTGCTGCGTCTCGCAGCGTCGGGGCAGGCTGCGTTTTTTTGCTTTGAAGTTGCCGAGTTATCCCCCCCCATCGGAAAACGCGCCACAGGGCATTTTAGAGCTTTTGACTGCCTCACTCATTTTCAGCAGCATATTGCCCCTCGTATTTCTCACTGAATTTCGGTCCCAACTCCCGTTCCAGATTGAGGAAGATGGCCCGCAGGTTCGAAACGCTGGCCTTGCGCCAATGGGAGGCGTGAGCCACTAGGCGCGGTGGAAATTGGCTGGCATCGTCAAGCCCGGACCATTCCACATCCGCGACCGTGGAATGAAATGGCGCGGTCAGTTGGGCCGTAACGGTCCTGCCGCTGGCAAAAGTTAGAGTGAACGTGGCGTGAACCGGCATGATGGGTTAGGTAGAATTTCCGCGTTATTATCGAAGCCGCCGCAAACCGTGACGGTTGGCTTTGCCTTACACTTCGCAAGGGGCGATTGTTCCACGGGGAACGTCTTGCGAGAGGGAATGAGAAAGTAAACCGCGCCACACTCGCATACAGTCTCCCTGCGGCCCTGGCATTCAACCCAGTTCGGCGAAAAGAACACATTGCAGAAATTGCAGGTCATGGCGTTTCGCTCCGTTGGGGTTCGACCAGGCGAAACCAGGATGCCGGCAGGTAGCTGCGGACTACGGCGCGGAACTCTTCGCTCACGCCCGGCTGGCCCGCAGCGGCCTTGAATGCTTCTTTGACGGCGATCCCCGGTTGCAGCAATGAACGGACAATTTCCGTTTCGCTGGCCGTTGGATAATATCGCGCCTTTCTGCCGCAACGCCCGCGCTGGTCCTCCGCGCCGCCCTTGCGCCGCCAGCGCCAGAGAGTTGTTACGCTGACTTTCAAGGTCCGGGCGGCCTCCGCTTCGCTGCAACCTTTTTTGACCAGGTCGTCGAACTCGGCCAGGATTCGACGGCGGCGCGCACTCGATAGTGCAACTGTGTTCTTTGGATCGCGCTTGCGCGGCTCCGCTTTGAGAGTTGGCTGCGAAGGAATGGCAACGGCAATCTGAGAAGCTGAGCCAGTCTTGACGAAAATTTCTAGCGTCAATACCGCTTCTTTTTTGTTCGTCACTTTCATAGCATCAGGGCGTGGACATTGATTGCGTGGACTTCTGTTGTTGTCACCGCCCCGGACTCAGCATCGACGAGCAATTGAGCTTCTAGCCGAACGATTCTTGTAGCGCAAATAAAAAGTGCCGGTGGAATGAGCACCGGCACCAGCGGTGCAGACCTAAAAAGACCAGCGCGGCCTACACCAAATTTTAAATTATAGTTCGATAGGATGCTCATTCCATCCTCAGTTTTCATTCGATTATGGCGGGCCAATAGTCCGCCTGGCTGCCAGAGCCACTGGCAGCCAGGGCGACGCGGCAACCTTGACCAAAAAGTTTAAAGCTGTTTTCATCGGATGGCGGCATCCACGGTAAACGTCCCGGCTGGTGAGAGTGTGACGTTCCCGGCTGGCGTTGGTATCGTTGCCCGCAGGATCGACGAAAAGTGTCGCCGAATTCGTGATTCCATTAATAGCGAAAAAGTTGGCTGGGGCTGTGATCAGGCCGTTTGTATCGGTTCGCACGCCGTAGATCGGCGGATTGGCAGCGCGAAGGGACAAGCAAAGGCCACAGAGCGCAATTAAGGGCTTGAGAATATTGTTTATAAATGTTGGTATCACTTCAAACCTCCCGTCATCACGCGCCGCCTATATTCCACAAGCAAACCGGGATTCTTCGCCCCCAGTTCAGTGAGCGCCTCGGTCAGACTAATGCCGCGCTGCTCGGCAAGCTCGCGGCCTTGCTGCATGAATTCCGCGTTGAAATCCTTTGCCTCCTTCGACACGGTCAGTTCAACGCTACGGCCACCAGCGCCGCCACTAAGGGTGGACCGTCCAAATGCACCTTCGATGAGAACGGCGCGACGGTATTGCGGATAAAAGTCGGGATTGGCATGCAGCGCCTCAACCAGGGCTGTAGCCATGTCGATTCGTTCAGATTTGATTGGGTTGCTTCGATCTGCTCTGACTGCGGCCTTTGCCTGCGCTATTATTTGTTGCGTGCGAGCGGCAATGCCCCGGACGGTTACACTGCCCGCCTTGGCCATTACCGGCGTGTTCCTGGTGAATGCGGATCGTATCACCAAGCCGCCCAGATTCTCCGTCACTCCCACAAACTCAAACGTGTGAGGGTCCATTTCCCATTGCGGGGAGATTTTACGCACGCGGCGTTCCTTGATGGCTTGAGCGGCTTGCGCCAGCCAATTAACCCGCATGCGGATGCCTCCGGACTTTGGATCTTCCCCGCCCCACCAAACCTGCGTCGGGATTCCGCTGCGCTCCCGGTCCTCGTGATAGAAGTCCAGATAAGGTTCATCCCCCTCGCCTGCGAGGTAACTTGCGCGCATTGACTGCAAGGCAGCGCCCACAGTTGCCGCAATTGCCGCTGTAACGTTGAATTGGAAGGGCTTCTCAGCCGGCTCCCCGTTCACCAGCGGTTGGATGGGGTGCTCGCCTGGTGCCATCCATTGAATTTCGGAGGGCGGTTCCCCCGCTGCCGTCAAGCTGATGTCAGTGGCCAGTGCGCTGCATGTGACTGAGTTTCGAATCATACGCGCCCCCCTTGGACTAAAAGTGAATCGTAACGGTTGCCCACATAGGGCTGGCTGGCCTGCACGGTCTTGTTTAATGCCTCCTGCAACCAGTCCGGAGTGAGGAGACGGAAGTTTAAGTCCTTCATTTCACTGGCCTTGTAATCAAGGGGCGTGCCAATGCCACGCAGTTGGTTGCTATCTGAATCTAAGGCGAAGCATCGGAATGCGACCGGCTTGCCGTCCACAATGACATATGGATTGGGACCTTGCGTTTTGTCAGCCGTCTCTTTTAAGGAAGGCAATGCGACAGAACACGCGGCAAAGTCCATGCCAAAGCCGTCCATTGGGAATTCGGCTACATCACCGGATGTTTTCCCAGTAATCACGCCATCTGTCTTGAGATTTTCAGGATCGTAGCTCATTCAGTGAAGTAAGGTTGGAGGCGCTCCCACTCACGGATAAGTGCCTGGGCTTTGCCAACTACGGTGTAAGAAGTGTTAATTCCGATGATCGTAAAATTTAGGTTTTCGAGCAGATCCACCTTTTCAGCTAACTGCATCGCATTATGGCGGCAATAAGGCGCTAACATTGCCGCCAACTCACGGATGCAGCGAATCCTAACCCTGCCGCTGTGTTGCTGGTATAGCGAAAACACGCGAAAAAATTCCACCTGTAGTTGTTGCTGAAGCGGGCCAACCTCGGTATTCCAAAACTGATTAAGCTTTTGCGTAGCCTCAAGATGTTGAGCGTAATTCGCCATCAGCGCGGGAACGTCTCGTTCATTGATTTCCCGAACCCTAAGAGCCTTGGCAAGCCGGGCCTCAACCGGACTGTTCGGGTCCTTCAAAAGCGGGGCGAGGACCTTTTCGAATTTGGCAACCTCTTTCTGCATCTCTTCCAACTTGACCAAAAGGGGACCAAGACGCTCTGCCATTTCCTTAAGCGGCTGAATCTCCGCGCAGTCGTCTGCCTGTTGCTCGGCCAACCTTGGCGGGTAGGGAAATTTGTCGCTGTCAGTCATATCTGGGAATCAATCCCCATTGGCCAGGCACGCAGCGCCATGGCCTCGTCGATCAACCAGGCTGGGTCAAGCTTGCGATAGCCATTGCCGAGCTTGTCTGGCGCGGCATCCATTGACCTTACGTAAAGGAAAAGCTCGCCAGTCGGGTCGTTCGCTTCCTCGGTCAGATTGATGACCAAAAAACACTGCGGCACGCCGTTTGGGTCATTCTGGACCACGTAAGGAATTGGGCCCTGGCCGATTTGCGCTTTCGCTTTGACCAGGTCAAGCGCCGGGATGTATCCGCGATACAGGTTGCCTGCCCAGATTTTTGTGACTTCTGTCCCAAGAGCGAAGGAAATGATTTTCTTGGTTTGCATGGGCGGCTATTGGTTTGATTTGGATTCCAAAAGTTGCAGGACCGTAACGCAACTGTTGCTCGTCACAACGGTGATTCCGCTCGGATAGATCAAACGATGACCAGCTAACTGATCGCGTGTCAGGGAAAACACCACCCCGTTTGTAAACGGCGATCCATTAGTGCCTCCGACAAATGCGCCCGAAAAGTTGTTCGACCAAACCTGGTAGTGGCTATTCGGGCCGGTCCAATTGGCCGTGTTGTCCGATGTGTCGAAATTCAAGAGCCAGTAACCGACAGCCGCGTTCGTCAATACGAACTGAGCATAAAACGACATCCCCGCATTGGGCGTGATAGTGAACTGCTGCTGGGCTGCAAGCGAAACGTCGTTCGATCCGAACGTTACCGTCGTATTACTCACGACCGTTAGGCCGGTGTAGTTGCTGACAACGGTAACAAAATTCGGCTGGCCCGTCTGAAAGGGCGCGGCAGATGCCGCAGGCACAAGCCACAAAGTAGCGCAGATGCAAAGAAGCAGGACGAGATTTGCAGCCGTGGCTTTGATCCTGGATTTGCAGGATGTGGTCATATTTTTGGGGGTTAGTTGTTGGGTCTGTTTAAGCGCCTCGTAACGCGCCTTGAGCTTTGGTAATTTCCACTCTCCAGTCAGAGCGCGCCGTAAAGTCCTCTCATTGACCCCGAGCGTGATAGCGTCGGAACCAATGCCACGAAAGCGCCATTTCCGCTTGACGGTTTTGCAGGCTGCCTGTTTCATTATGGAACACGGGAACATAATTCCGTGCACCCGTCAAACAAAATCTTTCTTTTCCGCGCAGTCTAGTAATTCTTATGGTCGTGCCGCGAAAGAACCCAATCCCCGATAGGGAAGCAGCGATTTGCCGGAGGCTTATGGAATTCCGGAAAAATACGAAGCTTTCTCGGGTTGCCTTTGCCAGCGAGGCAGGCATTGATAGTTCGGCACTTTCCAGTATCGAACATCGCCGCTCACCCTTGAGATATGCTATCGCAAGAAAAATCTGCGAACGGTTTGGTGTAAATCAGCGTTGGCTCTTCGAAGGTGAATTGCCCATCAGCCCATATATTCACTTCGCGCCGGAACTTGAGAACGCAATTCCAAGCAATGCACTTTTCAGCAATGCCTACTTGCAACATTTGAAGAGGGGTGTCGAGCGGCAGTCGGCCTGGATCGCAGCGGGGGAAAAGGCCGGCATCCATGTTGAATTCAGTCCCGTAGCTCCGTTGCCAATGCAAGATTATCAACTGACGGTAAGCAAGGCCATCGCCGGAACTCTCGAATTAATCCCGCCCCATCTGTATTCAGAACTCACCAGCGATGTGGTCAGCGCCGTGGTCACTTTCCATGCCAGGCACAAAAAGGAGATTGAAAAATTCTTGCAGAGCAAACGCGGGAAGACTTAAATCCAGGCAAGGCATGAAAACAAAACTTCTCTGTGTGCTCTATGCGGCGCTCTTATCGGGCTGTTTCACTCCACAGCATATTGAACGCCTCACGCCGGAGCAAATTGCGCAACGATCCAAACTCAGCCGGGACCAGTTCCGAAAAAATACCGTGCTAGAGGGCATGAACTTGCAATTCGGCGAAATGGGAATCAATTCCTATGGGCTGTCGGCAACGAAATACGATGCTGATCCTTCGATTGATTATACAGTCTGGATGGCTACAAAGCGAAGTCCCCAAGAAGGTTGGGCATTCTGGCAGGATGCCCATGACCAAAACGGGAATGAATTGGTGCGGCCTGCCACTTCGAGACGAGTGGGCACTGATGCATTCACGTTGGAAGCCATTTCATTTTCAGTGACGCGGCAATGGCTTAATCAGGCCGCAACCAATGGTATCGTGATACGCATTGATGGCCAGCGCGCTCAGCAACAGCTTTCACTTCCCGCAAATTACGTCACTGGTTTTTTACTCAGTGCGGACAATGCCTTCCCCCTAAAATAGGTGTTGACAGTTTACACTTATTTTATCAAAGTCGGGATGTGACTAAAAAGCCGACACCGCGACTGGACACGCTTCTCGATTCAGTTCAGTCAATATGCGAAAAACGTTACGGTCGGAAATCGGAATTGGCACGTTTCCTTGGAGTGACACCCCAGTTTGTTCATAAGTGGGTGGTTGCCCGAGACAATGAGCCTGGGGGTGAAGTCACGCTTCAACTGCTCGAATGGGTCAGGGCAGAAGAAGACAAACAACAAAAAACCCTGCCGACGTGCAACCGCCAGCAGGGCCGTAAGACCCGGAAACCTCATCACGTGAATGAAAAAAGCAACCGAGTCCGCAAAAGGAAGTAGCAGGAAAAAGCCCATTCCACAAGGGCAAACCGCGTCCCTAAAAACACGGATTTTGGCATCCGAAGAATCCACACTTAGGTGTAATCAGGGACGTGATCTCAAGGTCGCGGTCCACCGCCGCCTAAAGTGGCTTCGAGAAAAACTGGACATTCCCATTAATGAAATGTCAACAGCGGTCAGGCAGTCCAATCGCCATTTTACCTCGAAGCCCGCGAACAATATCCCGCTAGTGGGAGCATTTCGCGTCTGCCAAAAGTGGAACGTTAACGCGCACTGGCTTTTGACCGGCCAGGGCGAACCGTTTCTAGGCAAGTCGTCCACTCCTGCTTGGGATGCCATGTGGAGCGAATTCACGAAGCTTGAGGTGTTGATCTTAAAGCTGCGGTCATTGGCGGAAACTCAGGGTCAACTTGGGGTGAACGTTGCAGATGATAGTCTTGACCAGAGCCTATCACGCATGTTCAACGGTATGCTGATACTCTCGATAGACCAGGGCAATGAACTGACTGAAACATTTAAGCGTGTCTTCGGAAAGTTGGTAGCCATGCACGGGGTTTTGCACGGGGTGTGACAATGAAAGGTAACACCTTCACAGGTCTGGGTATCGATCCTTTTTCGCACCCCAAAACCATGTTCCTTCCATCCCCAGGGAACGAGGCGATTATCGTCACCCGAGCCGGCAGCCGGTTCCGATCTAGGCGCAAGCGGTTCGGCGATCCACATGCCGCGCTGAATTGGTGCATCGCGAACGATGCCGCGCTGGTGTTTTGGAAGGCGCTGGCGTCGGCCAGCAATTAGCATGGCAGTCGTTATGGCCCGGTGGCGCAAGTCACCGGGCTTTTTTGTGCCCTGGCAGCGCCGCTGCGGACCAGCCGCGCCGCGCCCGCCGCCGGATCGCAGTGCCTGGTCAGCTATGCGCCAGGCGATTGCCCTCAAAAACCGTGAGTCTGATTTCCGCCGACCGGCTAAAAACACGAAAAGGCTCCGTCCAGATTAGCTCGGAATTGCTCCCCCTCCGTCCAAACGAGACAACTTTTCTTTGCGTTGTAAGTCGTTGATTCCGACAGTCCTAACCTGTCTTCACGCCTTATAACCCTTTTGAGACAACCTTTTCGCTGGCTCACATTTTTCGTAGCCATTCCACATTTTTCCACTTTCCTGTTGACAACAATGCCCACACTGTGTAAATACAATGTAAACACATTGCATGGGCGATTGAAATACATCCAAGTCAATTATGGAGTTCGACTGGCACAACCCGCCCTTCAATTTGGAAAGTTCTTTGACGCGACAGGAGATAGAGGAATCCTTCGAAGATCCTTTTGCGATTCGGCTCTTGCCGGACTCGCCCCGCTTCTCGGTTCAGGCACGGTTTTTCAACCTCGGCATGTCTGCCGGCGGGTCGGCGGTCTTCAGTATTTATCGGACCAACGGCAAGCAGGTTCGAATTATCCATGCCCGGCTCATGGAGCCGGAGGAACGGTTCTTTTATCAACGGAAAATGGATCAGACCCTGGCGCAATAGGGTAGAGATGGCGCGCTGCGCCGTCCGCGCCGGGGACGGAATGAATTTTGAGTTGGAATTTGAAAGACCGCTGACATTAATATCTCATGAACACGTTCACCAGTTGGGAAGAAGTGCCCATCTTCGACACCGAAAGGGCGGAAGCCGATTTCTGGTCGGAAAACCGCCCGGACCTCCGCTTGATGGAATCCGCCGTCGCCGGCGGCAGCGAAGCCGCCGAATCGGTCACCATCTCGCTGCGCATCGACCCGCGCATGCTCGCGCGCATCAAGCGCCTGGCCCGTTCCCGCTTCCTGAACTATCAAAGCATGATCAAACAATGGCTGAGCGAACGCATGGAACAGGAACTGCGCGAACGTTGAACCTATGAAGCTCAAACCAGGAATCGGGAAAAAAAGCCGGCTCATCAGGGCAGGGGAATGGTGCCCCTGCAAACTCCCACGCTCCACGCCTTTACCCCCGCCCGCCTTTACCCTGATCGAACTCCTCGTCGTTATCGCCATCATCGCGCTGCTCGCCGGCCTGGTGCTCGGCGGCGCCTCCATCGCCAGCGCCAGAATGAGGACCACCCGCGCCCAAGCCGAACTCGGCGCTTTGACCACGGCCATCGACGCCTACAAAGCCAAAAAAGGCTACTACCCGCCGTGCAACGTGTCGAATAATGTGGTTGTTACTACCAAGAGTTCCCTGTTTTACGAACTCACCGGCGTAATCAGTGCTTTGACAAACAACAACACCTCCTTTCACTCCCAGGTCTCGCAGGAGAATCTGACGTCTCTCCAGGTGCAGTTTTTCTTCGGCACCGGCGGCATTTTGAATTCGTCGCCAGACGCCACTGAAATTCAGAACTTTTTCACCTCCATGAGGAAGGATCAATATGGGTCGATTCTTATAAATCCGAATCAAAATCCGGGCCCGACTTATTCAGTGATGACGCTTTCGGTCCATGGGCCCAAAGATTTGACCGCGGGCGTGACGGGATCGCAGATATTCAATTTCTGGCATTACGTCTCGCCCAACGATGTGCGGCCGCCCCAGCATAATCCTGACACCTACGACCTCTGGACGGACATCCTCATCGCCGGCAAGACCAACCGCATTTCCAACTGGAGTAAAGAGCCGCAAATCGTCAACGACTGGCAGGACTGAAACCACCACCTCCGACCCAACCCCAGCTCAAGCCTATGCGCAAAATATTTTCCAAGTTTTCTCAACCCCTGCGCGTCCGCTGGTCCGAACGCGCCTGGACGCCCCGCATTATCCTTGGCCGCCGGGGCGCGGACATTCCGGTTCGCTTGAATGCGTGTCCGCAAAAGGCGGACAGAAATGTCCTCGCCCCGCCTCGCCCCTGGTCCACCGCTTCGTGCCTGATCCGTCTGCCCAACTCCGCCAACCTGCTTGCAAAACACCCCATGAAAAAGCCATCTTGCCGTTCCATTCGTCCCCTGCGCGGTTTCACGCTCATCGAACTCCTCGTGGTGATCAGCATCATCGCCATCCTTGCGGGCCTGCTGCTGCCTACCTTGGCCGGCGCCAAAAAGCGCGCCCAGGTCGGCCGCGCCCAGGTCGAGATCAATGACATCGTCTCCGCCATTCACCAATACGAGGCCACCTACAGCCGCTTCCCTGCGTCGAGCGGCAACAATAACACCGCCGCTGCTTCGGTTGCGAATGACACGGCGTGTCCTGACTTCACGTTTGGGACCGTAACGCTGGCAGGCACCAACCTGCAGAACAAGGCGCACATAGCCCTGCCCTCGGTGATCACGCCCCATGGCGGCAGCCAAAGCGCTGGTGGCTATCAGAACTCCAACGCCGAAGTGATGGGTATCCTTCTGGATCGCGTTGCGTATAACGACACCACTCCCTCCGTCAATGTGAACCATGCCAGGAACCCGCAGCAAGTCGTCTTCCTGCACGCGAAGGAGGTCAGCGATGCCAACGATCCCACGGCTCCCGGCGTCGGCGCCGACGGCGTCTATCGCGATCCCTGGGGCAATCCATACATCATCACTCTGGACATGGATTCCGACAATAAATGCCGGGATGGATTTTACTGCCAGAAGAATGTTTCCCAGCAAACTGGTTCTACCGGATACAACGGGCTGTCCAATTCGGACACGGCAAACCCCAACAGCGACAAATTCGACTGCAACGCCACTGTCATGGTTTGGTCCTTCGGTCCGGATGGAAAGATTGATCCTACCGGTTCGAAGGCTAACCAGGGCCCCAACAAAGACAACGTTCGTAGCTGGTAGGAGCAAGTCGTATGCGGACCCGTCTGCAAAAAAATTCGCCCGCCGCCTCAGCGGCTTCCCTTCTCCATCGTTCCATCCAATGGGGAGAGGGCCGGAGCGACTTTGCGGCTCTTGGGATTTGGATCCTGGAGTTTTTCTGGAGCTTGGCGTTTGGAGTTTGGTGTTTCGTCCACAGACTTCCTGAAAATCAGAAATCAGAAATCAAAAGTCAGAAATCCTCCCTCGCGTCCGCTTTCACCCTGATCGAACTCCTTGTCGTCATCGGCATCATCGGCCTGCTCGCGGCCATGCTCATGCCTGTCTTTTCCAAAGGCGCTCTCGAAGCCAAAAAGAAAACCACCAAAGTCGAGATGAGAAGCCTCGAAGTCGCCATTACCAGTTACGACGTTACTTACAGTCGTTTCCCTGCCAAAGCCACCGGCGCATCCGATCTCACTTTCGGTTACGCGAGCGCCGTTGCGGGCGTCCCGGCCAATTCCGAAGTCATGGTCATCCTCATGGACATTCCCACCGGCGTGAACATCAATCACGCGATGAATCCCAGCGGGGCAACCACATTTCCCGTCCATCAAGTTAGCGATACCAATTCCCCCGGCCTGAGCACCATCGATTACCAACTGCGCGACCCCTGGGGCCATCCCTATGTCATCACCATGGATCTCGACGGTGACAAACGTTGCCGCGACGCCTTTTACAGCACCGCCGTTTCCCGCTTTCCCGGCAGCCAGGGCCCGGGGCCGGGTTACAACGGTTTGGTTGACCATGGCAACGGTTTCGAACTCGACGCCCCCGTCATGATCTGGTCCCTCGGTCCCGACGGCAAGTACGACGACAGTACGACCGCCAAAGCCAACGCCGGTGCGAACAAAGACAACATTCTAAGCTGGCAGTAACCATGCGCACCACCAATCCCAGTATTTGCCGATACGTGTTCAGTGCCGGTGGTAAAAACACCAACCACCAACCACCAAGCTCCAGAGAAACACCAAGCTCCAACCTCCAAAGCGGCTTCGCGGCTCCTGGAACTTGGAACTTGGAGCTTTTCTGGAGCTTGGTGGTTGGCGGTTGGTGCTTCGCGAATGGGCGCCCTCACAATCAAAGATCTTCTCGCACTCCGCACCCGAAAGCTTTCACGTTGCTCGAGCTTCTTGTCGTCATCGTCATCCTCGGCCTCCTCGCCGCCATCGGCATCCCGGCGATTCGCGGCATGAGCAAATCCAACTCCATGGCCGCCGCTGACCGCCAGATGCTCGACGATCTGGCCTACGCCCGTCAGCGCGCGATTGCCGACCATACCACTGTCTATGTCGTGTTCATCCCGCCGTGGATCATTGATCAGAGTCAATTTCCCGTGACGGATCCAATCCTGGGTCCGGCCATCACGCGCCTTTATGGCGGCCAATACACGACTTACGCCCTGCTCAGCCTGCGCATGATTGGCGACCAGCCGGGACGCTCCACCCCGAGATATTTGACCTCGTGGCGGACGCTGCCCGAGGGAGTCTTCATTCATTCCAACAAATTCCTCATCGATTTCCGCACCCCGCTTTACCCGTATGAGGTCACTAATTTCCCCACCATGAATTTTCCGTTTCCGTTCGTGACGAACAACGCCGTTCCACCATACGCCACGCCCGGCGGGGTTTCGCCCGTTCTCCCGTATGTTGCCTTTGATTATCTCGGGCACCTGATCAGCCAGCGGGATGAAACCATCCCCCTGGTGCACGGCAGCATTTTTTACGCGCGCGCTGCCAACGGGGACTTCATCAACCAGCCTCCCGACGTCCTGGAAAAGCCCGGGACCAACACGGTTTACAGCGCCAATTATCCCAGCAACTCCTTCAATCAGATCCACATCGACTGGCTGACCGGCCGCGCCCGCGTCGAAAAACTTGAAATCCAATGAAAACGAGGCCAGAGGAACAATCCAAAGTCCCCCCTTCGTGCGGAAGCTCCGGCGTGGCGAGCCAAAGTCCAAAGTCCAAAGTCTCGCGGACCGGATTGGGCAATGAGGCAGGGCAAAAGAACGGGGGCAAAAGAATATTCGGCTCCATTCAGGCTTTTACCATGATCGAAATCGCCCTTTGCCTGGCCATCATTGGCTTCGCCCTGGTCGCGATCATCGGTGTCCTCCCCACCGGCCTTTCCGTCCAGAAAGACAACCGCGAGGAAACCATCATCAACTACGAAGCCAACTTCCTCATGGACGCCATCCGCAGCGGCGCCCAGGGCCAGGATGACCTGACCAATTACGTCATCTGCATCACGAACATCGCCACCACTTATCGGATCAATGGCAACGTGACCAATGTGTCGGGCAATCCCGCCTTTTACACCTTTCAAAACGACACGGCGCCGAATGCTACAGACCTCAACGGCACTTTTGTCCGCACCAATTTTTTAAGCGTTGGGTCACACATCGTCGGTCTGTTGACGACTCCCAAATACATTGCAATCAACGGCGGCTTCATCAGCAATTACATTAGCGCGGATTTCCGCGGCATCAGCGGACCCGCCGTGGACCAGGGAACCAGCCAGGACTCGAAGGACTTTGCCTTTCGTTATCGCGTCGAGCCGGAGCTTGTGCAGTACGGCGACAGCTATGGTGGCGCCACCGGACACGATTTTTCATGGACAAATCTCACCGCGCCCAATTTGACTGCATACGAGTTCGCGTGGCGGTCCAACAATTTCCTTCTTGCCGCCAACCTCCAGGCCAACCTGAGCGAGCTTAGGCTCCGTTTCCGTTGGCCGGTTTTGGCCAATGGCAAAACCGGCACCGGCCGGCAGGTGTTCCGGACCGCCGTCGGCGGTTCGATTGCCAAACAGTCTGTTCCGGCCAAAGGTCAAAATATCACCCTCTGGTTTGCGCAGCCGCAAGGCTATGCGACTACAAACGCCGCCGCTTTTTAGAGACGTAATCACTGAATGAACTTTCCAACACCCATCGGCGTCTCGCCCGCCTGTCCCCAATCCCAAAGGGATTGCGTCCTCCAGCCCAGGGTTGCGAGGCACAAGCTACCTGGGGAAGACGGCGCCGGGAGAATCGGCAACCCCAAAGGGGTTGTGACCTCTGCCGGGCTCAGAGCTTTTTCCCTCATCGAAATCCTCGTCGTCGTCGCCCTGCTCGCCGTGATCATCCTCGGTCTGGTCGCGATGTTCCATCAGACGCAAAGGGCCTTGTTGGGCAGCACCACCCAGTCGGATATTCTCGAAGCAGGCCGCGCCACCGCCGATCTTCTCGCCAGGGATTTGGAGCAGATGACTCCCTGCAATTCCACCAATCCCAACGCTTGGAATTTCTATGCTCAGCTCGAGTTGCAAAACAACAATCCCAACACGCCCGCCGTTTTGTTGCAGCCGTTGCTTGGCGCCAATGATTACCAGACGAACGTCATGCAAATCTTGTTCTTCGTGAGCTGCTATAACCAGCACTGGTCCGCCACTGGGTATGCGCTGGATCGGCCCGACTTGGGCGTCGCCAGTTTATACCGGACTAATTTTGATCTCAGTACCAATTATGTGCGGGCCTACGGTGTTTCCAATGTTGCCGCAATTCCCCAGGCTTTGACCGACTTCAATAATCTGGTGGGCGCAGCCATGTTGAACAAAACCGTGCCGTCGAACTTCAGCCGCATCGCGGACGGTGTCATGCACTTGCGCGTGCGCGCCTACGGCACGAGCGGCGTGCTGGTTCCATTAATGAACCCGGCTCCACGCGCGCTCAGGCTGAACAGCCTCAATCTTGGCACAGCCAACATGGGAGCGCAGCTTGACCCTCCGTTCTCCAGCTCTGTTTATACCGGAGACTACGATTATTCATTCAATAGCAACGCCGTTCCCGCCGCGGTTGAACTTGAACTGGGGATACTGGAGCCGCGCACCTTCGAACGATTCAAAGCCTTGACCAACAACCTCACCGCCGCTGTAACGTGGCTCACCCGGACGAACCGCGCCGCCCAGGTCCACCTGTTCCGCCAGCGCATTCCCATCCGCAACGTCGATCCTTCCGCTTATCAAGGCCCATGAAAAGTCGTTCAAACCGCGGCCAGCCCGCAATTTTACAGCACAGGCGCACGCCAGGTGGCAGCCAAATGGTTCCCCGTCTCCTGGGGGAGAGGGCCGGGGTGAGGGCGAGCATCCACCAGCGGAACGCCGGCGTCGCCCTCGTCATCACGCTGATCTTTCTCGCCGTCATTACCTTCATGGCGGTGACCTTCCTGGTTGTGACCCGGCGTGAGCGTGAGCGGTCAATCACCCAGACCAGCCAGAGCGATGCCAAATTCGGTGCCGACGTTGCCTTGGAGCACGCCAAGGCCCAGATGATCGCCTCCATGCTGGCCCGGAACAACAGCTACGATCTCGGCCTGTTCGTCTCCACGAACTATATCAATGCCAATGTCTATGGCACCAATGGCGCGCTAATCCGGGCGGGCGGGTTCGACCCCACGCTGGGGAACGCCTTCCCGGACAACATCACAAATGTCAGCTACACTTATCTGGGTGGCGGGCAGGTGGCCGGCAAGGACATCCCTAAACTGATGTCCAACCTCCGCATCCTTCCCCGCGTCCCCGTTTATGTCAGCACGAACCGCAACCCCGCGTTCCCCCCCGACTTCCGCTTCTATCTCGACCTGAACCGCAACGGCGTCTATGACACCAACGGTTTCGGCTTCCAATACTCGAACAACGTTCCCATCGTCGTGGGCGGCGTGCCATTGATGGCGAACTACGTGGGCGACCCCGAGTGGATTGGAATTCTTAACCATCCCGAGCTGAGCCACTCCGCCAGCAACCTGTTCATCGCCCGCTATGCCTATATCGCCATCCCCATCGGCAATACGCTCGACCTTAACTATATCCATAACCAGGCCAAGCAGCCCAGTCGATTGCGGGACGGCTTTTTGCGCAACGAAGGATTCGGTTCCTGGGAGTTGAACTTGGCGGGCTTTTTGCACTATCTCAACCCTGACACTTGGACGTACACTTACGCCAACGCCGATCTCAATACCATCAACACGCTGGGTCCCAGCAGTGGCACGGCGTTCCAGGATGCCACCAGCTTTCTCATCTATCGTTACACTACCCGCACACCCAATGGGAACTGGCCAAACCTGGCCAACTTCAATTTGATTTACGGAAAGCCGGGCTTCAACGCCTTCCCTTTCGATTACATTGACGTTTATTCCCAGGGTCCGCTATGGACAACGGCGCACTCGCCGACCAATTATCCCGTAACACGAGCAGTGCTCAATACCGCGTGGTCCGGGGCGGACAACCCGCTGCACTTTTTTTCCCATCAGGATTTGTTCAATTTCACGAACTCAGTGCCCAATAACCTGTTCCTGGGCCAGGTTAACCCGAGCAGCCCGTCGAACTTCGTGGATCGCCTCAACGCCCTGAGCTTTAACACAAATAATTCCGACCAGCGGTACACGTTTTACAAGCTCCTGTCGCAGGCGGCCTTCGAGTCCGCTCCCGAGACTAACAACAAGATCAACCTGAATTACGCCAGCCTCGGTGGCACCAGTGCCGGCAGCTACACTCCGTGGGTGCCGGTGCAGTTTTTTACCAACGCCGCCACCCGGTTGTTGCAAACTCTTGGCCCGCCATATCCCACCAATCTAAGCACTGCGTTCATTCCAGTCTGGCCCACCAACGTCAGCCTGTATGATTCGGCTGTGCACCGGATGCTTCAGGTCGCCGCAAACATCTATGATGCGACTACCAACCGGCATTTTCGCAGTAGCACCACGAATTTCTATCCTTCGGTGTTTCGGCCCACCTTCGGCCGGACCAACCTCACGGTCGGCACATCCAATGTCAATGTCGTTTACATTAGCGGGTACGAGGAGGTTACAAACTTGACCAGCGTAATTGATCCCTATTGGTTGGCCAAACCTCTATCTCTGCCCGAGGATATCAACCAATTGCAGAACAACACAGCCACCAATCATGCAAATATTTATGGGGTTCCCTGGATTGTAGGCGCGAAAAAAGGATTGCCCAACTTCAACCAATTTGGGTTCCAAAGCATGTCTCATATCACACGTCGGCTCAACATCGACAAGACGCGCAGTGTAACCAACCGTAAGTTGTGGACGACAAACCAGATGTATGTCATCGGGGTTTCGAACACTTTGGCGCTGGATGCTTGGAATTCGTACTCCGCTGCTTATCCGAGAAGTCTGAATTTGAGCGCTAACGATGACCTCAGGATGACTTTCAGCGTGTTTAACAGCAACGCCATTCCTGGCTCCACCCCCATCTATACGACGAGTTTGGCTGTCCTCCAGCCTTTGGGCCCGAACCAGTCTTACTTTAGCCCGGTTACTAATATGGCTCCTGGCGCTTGGGCTGGGTTTAGGGGTTCTTCGACTCCGGGGAATAACAATCCGAGCTTTCAGTCATACAGGAGCAATGTGGTGTTCATTCCGGATATGCAATATAGTGTCAGCGGTCAAAGGCTGATTCCAACTAATTCCAGCCTCGCGCAATTCGAACCTCTTGGAACAACTGTTCCTCACTTCGTTTTGGGCGTGACGAATCGGCTGAGGATGGTGATACTGGATAACACAGACGGCGGTGACATCCGTGTTCTCGACTATGTGCAATTCGGCGGGGCAGATAGCAGTTCAATGGATAGCACGCGTGACTTGACCGCAGAATTAACTACATATAACCCAGATCCTACGGGATCCTGGGACCAGAGGTCTGCTCGGGGAATTCCTTATGGTCCAAATAATCAGTTACAAATATCACTGGGCAATACCAACGTGAGTCCAACCGACTGGAATAATGCTCAGATTCATCAAGCCGGCGCGCAAAGTATGGCTAACGCCATAGCTGGATTCAGCACTTGGTGGAGCAGTACAACTCCGACAAATTTGGTTCAAGAGGTTCCCTTTACTCCAACGGCTCAGTATTATCAAGCTTGGGCTTGGCAGGCAAACGATCCATTGGTCCACTATACGCTGAGGGATATAAATATCCCTGCGAACCAGAACAATCCTCCAGTTCGCATCGTACCTCCTGATGGACCTAGCTCGCAAGGACCCCTTTTGGGACAAGTTGGCGTTGTTACCAGTCACTACCATCCGTGGAACTACAACCCAAACTCAACCACGGACCCGGGGCTCACGGATATGACCCTTAAAGATCCGCTGGCCGTAAATTCTGACGCTTGGGACTTCCCCACAAATAAGTTCGCGAGCATTGGTCAATTGGGTCGGGTTCATCGCGGAACTCCATGGCAAACCATTTATCTCAAAGCACAAACAAATACGGTGCCCAAGTGGGAAAGCTGGACGCTCAATACCAACTTCTTGAACCGCGCCGCCACCCAACCCACGAACGATTGGAAAATTCTTGATCTATTCACCGTGGCTCCGAACGACAATGCCACGCGTGGCCGCTTGTCCATCAACCAATCCGGAATGGCGGCATGGGCGGCAGTTCTGGATGGTGTCGTTACGCTAGTTCCAACGAATATCGCACCTGGCTACGTGCCGCTGGTGATCGATCCGAATTCTAATGATCCGCAGTTCCAAACAATAGTGAATGGCATCAACCGGCAGCGCGCTACTTATCCGGGCGGGGTATTTACGAATTTGGGAGACATCCTTTCAGTGCCTGAACTTACGACGGCATCACCTTTCCTTACTAACGCTATTGGACCGAATGCAATCAGCGATGCCGTTTACGAACGCCTCCCCCAACAAATCCTCTCGCTGCTGAAAGTCGGCGAGCCGCGTTATCTCATCTATTGTTACGGGCAGTCGCTGAAGCCGGCGGATCATTCCGTTTTTCAAGGCGCTGGCCCTTCCTTCGGCATCGTCACCAATTACCAGGTCACGGGCGAGGTCGTGACGCGCGCGGTCGTGCGGGTCGTGGATCAAACCCGGCCGCTTCCGACGCTGCCCAACCAGCCGCTGAATTTGCCGCAGCGCCAGCCGCAAATCGTGGTGGAAAGTTTCAACGTGCTGCCACCCGAGTAGAGTCGTTATTTGGAACCGAGCTTAACCTGAGCTATTATATGCCCGAAATCAAAAGCACTCCTGCGATGATGACGAGCCTGATCGAAATCTGAACTGATCTCTCAAGTCGTACCCGAAAACTCTGAAGTAAATGCATAAAAGACTTTTGTTCTGGCTGTCCATTGGCCTGCTCTGCGTGGGGGGATTTATTTATTTCCGGCACTCAAACGCCCCCGGTGCCGCTTCCGAATCGCGCTCGTCCTCGTCGTCGTTCACGTCCTCGGCCGGTCAGCCGGCGCACTCTTCACCCCAACCTTCTGCCCTTGGAACGGCGAAGGCGCAAACCGCCGCCAGCCAGACCGCCACGAATGCCGTCGCAACCTCCACCACCAACAAGGTCCAGGGCCGGCTGGCGTATCGTTTGAGCAACACGGCGCAAAGCGTGCGGCAACTGGCCCACAGTGAGCACGCGCTTTTATTGGCCAATGCGTTGATTGACACCACCCGGCAGCCCCTGGGGCTCCCGGTCCCGGCCTCGTTGCAGGCGGCCCCGGACAATGGGGCCTATGTGGTGCAGGCCAATGGGCCGGTGGACGCGGCCTTTCGGGCGCGCCTGGGCCAGGCGGGCGCGGTCATTGTTTCGTATATTCCCAACAACGCCTATTTGGTGCGGGTGTCGGCGGCGGGCGCCCA
>JAJPHR010000030.1 GCA_021325145.1 Verrucomicrobiota bacterium
GCTTCGTGAATCGCCGCGCTCCATTGTACCGCTCCGTTGCGCCTGTCAAGGTATTGCTCGCCCGTGTTGCCCTCTGCGCTCCACCTTGACAGTGCTCACGTCGCAAACTGCGGCTCTTAGGAATTCACGAAGCAGACCATTAAGCCTTCGGCTTTTCGAGGCGTACCGGGGAATTGTGGCAGATTGTCTGATGCAGTCTGCCAAATCACGGTTTTCGGGCAAATGTCACCATCTTGTCACTTGGAAATCTGGAAGTTGGAGTGGATAGAATATATTGGGTCACCGCGCGCGTCAGATCGTATGAAAGTGCAGAATTTAGTGGGGCCGCAGGTTAGAAAGCTCCGTTACAACAGTGGTTGGTCGCAGTCGAAGCTCGCAATTCAACTGCAACTAAAAGGTCTGGATGTATCGCGGGAGGTAATCGCACAAATCGAGGGCCAGTGCCATTGTGTCAAAGACAAAGACCTGCCGTACTTCTCTCGCGTTTTTCAAGTTGGTTTGACGGATCTTTTCCCGAATATCGACCCGGGCAAACCCATTCATGATACGATGACCAGGCTCATGGGAGCCAACGGTGTAACGGGCCACGCTTGGCCGTGGTAACGGGTATGCTTTTGCGTCACTTTAATCCGAGTTGGTTCATTCGCGGACCACGAACTACCAGAAGGCTTCGGCAGGTAGGTAAAACGAGCAGAACGGGCGTGCTTTGGGCTTCCAGCTCGCGGTTCTTCTGCGTTCGCCCGCCCGTGGCATGCTAAGACGCAACGAGAATCTGTGCGCGAGTTGAACACCCGTTACGACGTTTTAGTTTGGCACGTACCCCGAGGAAGACGTACCACCGCCACACCAAAGGAGCCAGCGGCACGGCAAAAGTTGTAATGAAATCATTACACCTCAATCCCGCAATGCTGGTAAAAATTGGCTAATAGTATGAATGCCACAGCGCAAGTCCAAGCCCTTCCGGCCCCCAGCGCAGAGCGGTTGGCGTATTCGATTCAGGAATCAGCGGAGATGCTGGGCGTTAATTATTTCAGCGTGTACCGGCTGATTCAGCGGGGAAAATTAAAACCGTGTCGCGCCTTGCGTGGCAAATTGTTGGTTCCACGCGCCGAATTGCTGCGCCTGTTGAAAACCGAATAGGAGGCAACATGTTAAAGCGAAATGGAGAAATTTGTCAGGCTGAAGTTCCGGACTACCCTGGACGGCTCACGGCAGCCGAGTTGAGAGCCTACAAGGCGGCAGTCGCCTCGGTTGAGAATCAATTGCACGACCTCGCGGAAGCGGCCCGCGCTTTGTCGGATGTCGAAAAACAAATCCCGCAGTGGAAAGGCCAGTTGGAAAACGCCGCCTCGCCGGTGCTGGCAGTGGCAGGCGGCGAAAATACGGGCAACCAGTGGCATGTGCTCAAAACCCTCGTCAAAACGAACCGCAGCGAACTGTTGTTCTGCTCCCGCGCGTTGGCGGAGGGAAGTGAATTTGCGGTATTCGAGAAGTTCGACCCGAACTCCGCTTACGCCCAGGCTCAAGGCAATCCTGAATTGCTCCTCACGAGCAACAACCCGTCGCTCCTTTTGCAGGATTACGTCGAGAGCGAACGGAAGATGCTCCAATTGGTCAAGCAGGACCTTCAAAACACGGTTGAGGAATTGCTCGCCGAGAAATTTCCCGCCGAGGACACCAGCCGGGTGGTCAAGGCGATTGCGGCCAGGTGCAGCAAGTGCATTTCCCCAGCCGGACAAGATGTTCAGCCTCCGAGGGCCAGCCAGAACGTGCGGGTACGCTTCTGACGGAAAGCCGCCATGTCAGACTTCAACTCGATGTTTCCGCAGTTTTTGCAGCAATGCCTGCAACTCAAAACACTTCTCACACCTGTCGCGTTTTTGCTGCTTACCGGTGGATTGATTTCTGCCACAATTGCCAAACATCAACACCCTTCCGCGAATCTTCGGACGCTTGGCAGGATTATCGTCCTCCTCATGTTGCTCGTTTATCTCCCGACTTGGGGCAATCAAATTGTCTCCATCGTGGACGACACCGTTAAGAATGTCCTCAAGGTTGATCCGGCTCAAATCCAGGACCAGTATAAAGCCGCTCTCGAATTGAAAAAGTCCGCTGATGGGACCCAAAGCTGGTGGGAAAAGGTCGTCGAATGGCGGGCCTCGATGGTCGAGGCATTGATGACGGTTGCCTTTGCTCTTTTGGGCTGGGTTGCAAGCGCCATTGTCTGGTGGGCATACATCCTGCAAAATGCGATTCTGTTTATTGGCTACGCCCTTTCCCCCATTTTTATTGGAATGCTGGCCTTTCCGTCTCTACAACAACCAGGACGTCGATATTTGCTCAACTTGGTTGGCGTGATGATCTGGCCGCTCGGTTGGGGCGTCGCCGGATTGGTCACCCAGGGGATGCTCACATTTATGACGGATCGATCATTTTTAAGCACGTCAGTCGTCGGAAACGATCTGTATTCCCTCCAAAACTTGATGGGTTTGGCCTTCCTCGGAATCTGGCTTATTTTCAGCACGATTGCCGCGCCAGTCATGATTCAAAGGGCTATCACTACCGGCAGTTCTATGGGAGCGGACCTTTTTAGCGGTGCGTTCGGCGCAGGCCGGGCCGCTTTGGCCGCTGGCGCTTCGACCTTTGCCGCAGCCGGAATGGGAAAAAGTGGAATCGGACTCGTGCAAGCAGGCGTTGTCGCTGCCGCAGCCGCGGGCGAGACGGTAGCTGGAACTGCATTGAGCAACGGCGGATCTCTGGTGGGCTCACTCGCCCAAATACGCGCATTCCAAGAGCCGCGAGCCAATGCACAATCCAAAAATCAGCCGCGATTTCCGCAAAATGATCCTTCTGGCGACAAGACCGTTGAAGAGCTTCTCCGCAAGACGCGAAACCCATATTCTCAAGGCTAACGGGGCTGCTTTTTTTCGGAAAGTGTGCTAGGATTTAAGCGTGGAATTTTTGGCGATCATGTTCATCGGAACGCTCATCGCTGTGTGGGCGGTAGTGGGATCGCGCCCTAAGCGACGGAGTTTTTCCTATCTGCCTCCCGTAATCCCAAAAGAAATGAACCCGCCTCGCCCCCCGGAGGTTTGGCAATACGAGCCGATGGACGAGTACGAATACGGCGAAGCCGTGAAACGGCATGATTCTGACCCGGGCCACAATCCATTTCCTTCATCAGTTCCTCACGAAGAGTAGCAACGCACGCGCAATTCCGCGGATTCTGCCGGCGGAAAACGAAACCTGATCAAACTCAGAAACATTTCCGTTCATCAATACCGCACCGTTCCAACTCACGCTCCTGGATGGATCAGGATGTTGTGCGATTGAGCGACTCGGCCATAGATCGGATGTCCCTGTTCTCGAAAATTAGGCTTTCGCGTTCTCCAGTTCCCTGGACGGCCACATCAACCATGACCCGGGCCAAGTCGTCCGCCGGAATCACTTGGCCGGGGAATAGCAGCCGAAATACGGGATAAATCCCGCGTAAGAGACGGTAGCTGACATTCGGTTCCTTTCGCGGCTTCACAGGATAGATATAGGCAGGCCGGTAGATGTAAACTCGGGGGAACCCCAACGCGAGCAGGGCTTTTTCGGCCTCGCCCTTGTAGCGGGCGAAAGCCATCCGACTTCGTCCCGTAGGATCCGCGCCACTTCCGCTCAAGAATGAGAACACCGCGTCGGGACTTGCCGCCCGTAGAACTCGCGCAAACTCGGCTGTGTAATCGACTGTTATCCTGCGGAGACCCTCGTCCGAGACCGCTCCCGTGTATGCACCCAGGCAAAAGATGGCGGCGTTTTGTCCTGAAAGCGCCTCAGCGAGTGTGGAGCAGTTTGCGAAGTCCCGATGCAGAACCTCCTTCAGCTTGGCGTGCGAGATGCCGAGCCCTCTGCGCCCGATGACTGTTACTTGTGCGACTGAGTTGCGATCAAGCAAGTAGCGCAGCGCGTATCCGCCCACCATTCCAGTCGCGCCGACAATGACAACCCGCATCTGCTTCTCGCTAAGAGTATTCATCACTACTGTTCGGTAAAATCTCTGCTGCAGGCGTCATAAGTTATGATCTTCTTGCTTCGCGGATAGATTGTGCCAGGTCGCGGCTGAACTGAGCCGCCAGGTGGCTTAGAGTTTCCGCAATAACTTCGGGTTTGCCTCGCGGCGAAGCACCAATCTCGTCAAGTCGCGCGCGGCCACTTTTCAGCGGAACGTCGCTGCCGGGAGTGGTAATTCGCCATTGTGCTATCAATGTGCCGTGGCCTTTTATATCGACATCGAATTGTTGCACGTCGATATATACAGCGACCGTCACCTGGTCGTGAGCCCAATCGGTGAGATAAATGCTGTCGGAATGGAGAAGTTCGGCCAGGTTGGCCGCCAAGTCGCGTTGAAAAGACTCGTCGAGGCGCTCGGTCCAAAGCGCGTTCTCAAGATATTCAATTTCGTTGGCGCCGTTGCGCAAAGCCATTGAATTACGTAGGAGATACGAAGGCATTTTCACGAAGCCAATTCCAACCGAGAGGCGTTCGGAGCCGGTCTGTGCGATGGGTCTTGGGTCGCTTTGTGGAATCGGTGCAAGAGCAAAGTGACGGGTTGAAACAGTTACGGGCTTGAGAATGCACCCGGAGAGAAGTGCGCTGACAAGCGTTAGCTGCGCGTAGAAGCTTAATTTCATGGCAATTCCTTCGGCGACTTTCTTCCGACCAACAACGCGTTTGGATCGCGTTTAAGGAGTTCCGCAAGGTCGGCGACCGAGCGGCTGGCGCTTCCCAACTCCTGCAGCGCCTGCGCCAGATCAGGGCGGACGGCGGAGTCCGGCCCTACGAGGTCCGAAATGTTTTGAAGGCCAATCCTGAGCTCGGCCAGAGTTTTCCGCGCGTCGTTCAACGTGTTGGTGGCGCTGTCAACCAGCGGGTCAACGCGACCATCCACATGTTGCACCAACACGTCCGCCCGGTCCAAAGTCCTTCTGAGGGAAGTCAACGAGTTTGTGAGATCAGGCGTGGTGACAAAGTGGTTGGCCGAGCCGAGCAGATTGGTTACTCCTGAATTTATGGCGGCCATGTCCAATTGGCCGAGAATCAGGTCAACGTGCGTCAAAATTCCGCCAAGCTTTTCTGAAAGACCTTGAAGATTGAGATGGGCAACGCTGGCCATCAATTGTTGCAGGTCGCTGGGGACGCTTGGGATCTCTTGATATTCCGGTTTAATTTGATGAAATGCCGGTGGAGGAGCGTCGGGGATTATATCCAGGGCAACGTAGAGGACGCCGGTGACGAGGCTCTCGCTATCCAGACGCGCACGGAGCCCCTGGCCGATGACTTGGTCGAGGTTGGCCTTATCGCCGATACGAAGCTGCTCGTCTGATTTGATTTGAGCGAGTTTCTTGTCAATCGCAATCACGACTGGCATGGAGAAATCGTTGGATGCCTGATTATGCCGAATTAGTATGTCCACAACCGAGCCGATGGTTACGCCGCGAAACTTCACCGGGGCGCCGGGATTCAAACCTTTCAGAGAGGCGTTAAAGTAAACAATGGTTTTGTGTTGGGGATGAAAAAGACTGCGCGAACTGAAAATAAGCAGCCCCGCGACGGCTAATGCCAGCCCGATGGCAAAAAACAGACCAATGATAGTGGGATTCGCCTTTTTGCTCATAGTGTTACTGAGCCTCCAAAGACGCGCCACGGGTGAGAAAGGCTTTCAGCTTCGCGTCCGTGGAATGATTGAGAAGATCGTTTGGATTGCCCTGCGCTCGCATCGTCTTGGCATCTGCATCAAGGAAGATTGAATCGTCGGCGATCATGAAGATGCTGGCCAATTCATGTGTCACTACAACGATGGTTGCGCCAAGGCTGTCGCGCAATTCCAGGATTAGTTTGTCCAGATTTTGCGAGGTAATTGGGTCCAATCCGGCGGACGGCTCATCGAAAAATAAGATTTCAGGATCCAAGGCCATGGCACGAGCCAGTCCCGCCCGCTTGCGCATGCCGCCGGAAATCTCGGCTGGATAATAGTCCTCGAATCCGCTCAGGCCGACCAAAGCCAGTTTAAGCCGAACAATATCATTGCGATCAGCGGCGGACCAATCCGTATATTCGATGAGCGGGAGCGCAACATTTTCGGCGAGAGTCATTGAACTCCACAGCGCGCCACTTTGAAAAAGCACGCCGTATTTGCGGAGTTGGACTTTGCGTGATTCGTCGTCCATTCCCCAAAAGCTTTTGCCATCATAAAGAACATCTCCGTGTGCCGGACACTGCAAGCCGATCAGATGCCGAAGCAACGTGCTTTTGCCGGAGCCGCTGTTTCCCATGATGACGAAGACCGAGCTTTGCTTAATTCTGGCCGAAATATCGCGCATCACGACACGCGAACCATAGGCCATCGTGAGATTCTGAATTTCAATCTTGATTTGGTCGGATTTCATGCCCGGACTAGATGTGCAACGCATGACAGAGGACCGCGAAGATGCCGTCCGATGCAATGATCGCCGTTATTCCGGTTACCACAGCCCTTGTCGTGGCTTGGCCCACGTCGGCGGCGGTATAGCCCGACTGAATACCCCGGAGGCAGCCAGAGTAAGCGACGAGGAACCCGAAGAACGAACCTTTGCCGATGCCGAGCAGAAAACTCTTGAGTTGGATAGCTTCTACCGTACGAGTCATGTATTCCGTTGCGGAAACGTCGAGCATACAAACGGAGACGATAAACCCGCCGGCAATGCTGATGAGGTCGGCAAACGCACAAAGGAACGGCATGACTAGCATGAGCGCCACCATTCTCGGGAGAACGAGAAATTCAACCGGTGAGATGCCGAAGGTTTCCAGTGCGCTGATCTCCTCGTTGACTTTCATCGTCCCGAGCTGCGCGGCGAAGGCAGCACCGGTCCGTCCGCAGAGTATGATGCCCGTCATGATGCAGGCCATTTCCCGAACAGAGGCGATTCCCACAAGATCGGCCACATAGATGGAGGCGCCGAATCTGGTCAGTTCGGTGGCTCCAACGAACGCCAGAATGAGGCCGACAAGGAAATTGATCATGGCGATAATTCCCAAGGCTTGAGGGCCGCATTCCTGCATCACCAAGAGGGCGCCCGACCAGCGAAACTGAGTTCGACCACGAAGAAGGTTGGCCAGAGCGGCGAGGTTTTCTCCCAGGAACGTGAATAATCCCGTCGCACCTTGCATCCCCTGGATGGCGCTTTCGCCAAGCTTTTGGAGAAGGTGTGCTTTCGCCGTTTCGGGGCGCGTATCCGTTCGCTCGGGTACCGCCTGCGCCAATCGCAACAACCTGCGCACGCCTTCTGGGAGGCCATCGTCCTGAAGTTCAACATTCCTTTTGCGGCACAACTCGGCACATTTGCGAATAAAAGCAACGAAGCGCGAATCCCAATCGGTCACGCCTCTCGATTCAAACGATACCAGCCTGATTCCTGTCGCCTGATCGAGAGCGTCGCGAACAACGCCGATACCAACGGGATTGTTATCTCCGCCGGCGTTCCCGGTCAGCTTGATCACCAGTGTCGCGGGCGCTTGCATTTCCGCCACGACGTTGAGTCTTGAATCAGTTTGTTTCACGATCGTACTTCGCGCTCGTTGTGTTCAGGACAGCAGGCGCTCTTCCATCCAATCGACGTAGAGCAGGCGCTCGGCAAACAGCCAAGCGCCGTCCATCTTCACAAATGTGTCGAGGTAGCGGAGCGAAGCGATCATCAAGCTTCGTTTTGCTCCGTTGACTGTGACGTGGTGAGCCAGGCAGTAGGCTTCCCC
>JAJPHR010000007.1 GCA_021325145.1 Verrucomicrobiota bacterium
AAACCACCGAAAATGACCCAACATAGTCCAGCATAACACAGCGACCCATCTGTAAAATTCACTTTTAAACAGAATTATTAACCTCCGATTGGAGTAGTCCATCTGCCGCGCCTTCCCTCCCGGCATCAACCTCGTCTTTTATCCACGACCCACTGAAATTCGGCTGGCCACGAAAAGGCACAAAGGGCACAAAAGCGGGAAAAGCGGAGGGAACAAAGAAGGAGGCCCGGTAAACCGCTAATCGACGCGAATTAACGCTAATCCGAGAGATGGATGCGCACGGATGCACGGATTCGGAGGTCTTTTTACCGCGGAATACGCGGAATACACAGAAAAGAGGCGGCAGCTTCTGAAGGCTTTCGGTGTGCCCGTTCCATGTCTGTGTATTCTGCGTGGTCTGCGGTTAATTGAAGAGGAACAAATCAGCGCAATTCGTGTCACCCTCCGCATTGTCCTACGGCGCGATGAGCGCCCGATAAAATCGCACCGGCAGGTTCGAAGCGCTCGCATCGTCAAAGACCGGATTCGGGCCGGTGAGGAGGTTGGTAAACGTCATCCATTGCGGGGCGGACAAGTTGGTCGCCGCCTGGACTTGATACTGATGGCTGGCGTTCGCTCCCAGCGTGAGATGGATCACTCCCCTGGCCGACGAGATCCCGGTGATTTTTGGCGGCGTGACGATGGCCAGCGCGCCATTGGTTGCCGGCAACGGCACGTTGTTGGCCGCGGCATCCGTGGCCGCAACGTTGGTAAACGTGAGCGTTTCGAGCTGATCCGGCGCGTTGGTCGCGATGATGAACGGTATGATGGCGACGACCCCGTTGCTGGACACGGCGGTGGGAAACGCGATGGATAGAATGCGAAGCTGCCCCGGGGCGATCGTATTGTAGCCAAAAAACGGATTGGGAATGGCGTTGCCGGCCACCGGTGTGCCCGTTTGCAGGTAATTGGTGCTGAACAGCAGGTCAAAATTCAGCCCGGTAATCGTGCCGTCCGTAATGAAATTGACGGCCACATTCACCGTCGTGCCCGGAGCGCCCGTGGCCGGACCCACGGACAATAACGGCCCGGCTGAGCTTCCCGCCAACCCGGCGAACAGGAAAATCAAAGCCAATAAAGCGCGCACAACAATCGTCCGGAATTTTAGCACCTCCCGTCGGAACTTCAATGTGGGGACCGGCCGATGAGTGCGGAATTCGGAGTGCGGAGGGGAACCCGCGCTTCACCTGGCGCGCAGAATGACTGGGTCGAAGGCCCGTATTGTGAAAGCCGGACTGAAGTGGAGCGCAGGCCCGGGAAGCCCGCCCCAAAATCATCCCAAGGCCTGAAAGGCCGGCATAAGGCGCGCGGTTCATGGCCGCTTCACTGTCCGCCCATCAAGCGTGTCCGACAGAATCCAAAGGTTAAATCAATACCGCCAGGTCTTAGGGTGCCCCGAAAGCTTTCGGAGCTTTCGAATTGCCAGCGCTCTCGATTCTGGTCTTTGGCCCGTTCGCCATGCACCGGCGAAGACGATTGCAATGCTTCCTGCATTCTTTTCGCTAAATCCTGATACTGCTGAACAATTCCAGCGAGACCTCTGCCCTGTGACGGGCCAATCGCAAGAACGCTGTAAAACCAACGTCCATCAGATTCACAGCTTTTAGGTTTGTAGTCAGTTGACGGGTGATCTGCCCTTTGATCTAATCGGCCCATGACTTGGAAAGAGAGCGTTACAAAAGCTATTCAACGGCTTACCGCACGAACCCAAAAACAAATCTTCACGCGTCAAGAGCTAATTGATTCAGAACTCGCAAGGATTATCGGTGAGGCTGGTTCGACCGGCCAAACCCCGGAACAAACCTTGAGCCGCATTCTTCAAGAACTACGTGACGAAGGTACGATTGCATTTGAAGAACCTGGGGTATACCGCCTACTCGGGCATAAAACGCTATTCGAAATCCCAATTTCCGAGATTGCACCGAATCCACACAATCCTCGACTATTTTGGGACGATGCTGATTTGGATGAACTCAAGGGTTCGATGCAGAAAGTTGGGATTCTGGTCCCACTGACAGTTTATAGAAACTCGCGGCCATTTCCAAAAACACAATACGTCTTGCTGGACGGAGAAAGAAGGTGGCGATGTGCAAAGCAGCTAAACTGGAATACGATAAAGGCTAATGTAATAGATGAACCCGAGGATGTAACGCAAAACATTCTGTACATGTTTAACATCCACCACTACCGACGAGAATGGGAGCTTTTTCCGACCGCGCTTAAACTCGAGCAATTGTTTCAAGCCTTAGGAACTGACCAAGAGTCAACAATTTTCAAACATACCGGTGTAAGCCGACAGATGATTAGAAGGTGTAAAACGCTACTGTGGTTTCCTCACAAATATAGGAATGTTTTGATGGCGCGCAACGGAAAAATATCCACGGATTTTTTTATTGAGATCTACCCTATTGCGAGACGCCTAAGCAAAGAGGATGAGTTTACTTTTCCAGAGGGCATCGAAAAGCTGACGGACGGGCTCATCGCAAAATTTCTTGATGGAAAAACCATAAAAGATGTTAAGGATTTTCGGGATATTAGAAGGGCGCTAGCCTTTTATGAGGAGAAACACAACTTTGGCGAGTTTAAGAAGCAACTCGCCGCATTTTTGGAGACCCCAAATGCAGACTTGAGCTTATTTACTGTGGACATGCAAGAAGAACAAAATATTGCTGCGTTGATGAGACATTCTGCCATTGTTGTGGATATTCTCAGTCACTCGACGGCAAACGCATTTGCCGATGTCTACGTAATAGATCAACTTAAGAGGCTTTTTGAAAACATCAGAAATGTATTGGATGAAATCGAATAACATGCTCGGGAGAATTTCGGACTTTTTATTCGACCTTCTTTTTCCGGTTTCACGTTTTGAAAGCAAATTGAAAGGGTCAACGCGGTATCGCGAAAAGACAGTGACCCAATGGAAACGTCAGTTGGGTTTACGTTCTGCAACCTCGAACAAAATCTTGGAAAGTCTCCAGATTTTTGATGGGCACAGAATTCGTGGATTAATCAAGGCTGGCGTGAAGAGCAATCCGGATATTTTTCTTGCTGAGAATTGCTTCATTTCTAGATTTGGGGAAGCAGGTAAGAGTGGAGAAGTTATTTTTTACGAGTTTTGCCACGCTGCCGAGGGCTTAAAAAGAATTGACGATCCATGGAGGGCTGCAAGCCTTCCGCCGGGCAGCAGGATTGTGTTTGTGGATGATCTCATTGGAACCGGGACCCAATCGCTTGATTTCATAAAGACACGCCTTAGTAGCACGCTTCAATCAAGTCACCGACCATGCTTGTTTTCGGTTTGTGGAACACCGCGGGGAATAAAAGCTGTGAGGGACCATTCAACATTTGAGGTGGTTTGTGCCCTTGAGTTGGAGGAGAGCGCGTTTAACTATTATGATGGCAGCAATAAGGTATTTTCGCCTGAGGAAAAGCAGCAAATACAGGAACTGAACGAACGCCTTGGGCAAAACTTTTTTGTGATGGGATTGTTGGTGGCATTTTTTTATTCAACGCCTGATAATACGATGCCTTTCATTTGGAATGACGGAGTCAAATTTCAGGATGGGCACGGCAGGAATCAGTCGTGGTTCGCTCTTTTGCCAAGAAAATCGTAGCGAATTCGAATTGGCTTTTTGTCCATCGGTTACTGGTGCTCCTTTATTTTAAAAATCTCCGTTTTGCACCGTACGATATGGGTCGTCTCGCGTTTTTTCCCTTCGGGCGCGTTTGCCCACGCCTCGGTGATGCTGACATCGACGGTGGTGTGCACGACGCTGGCCGACGAGACGACGGCGCACGAGAGGAAAACGAATTTCGTCTCGTGAAAGATGCAGTCGGTCTTTGGGCCGTCGTCTTTCATCCACCCGATCCGATCCATAGATCGGCCTGGCGGATCAAGATCATTTTGAAAGAAAATCGAAATCTCCATCGTCACGCGCAGCGAGCGGAGAACTGTCGCGACGAGTTCGGCGTCGGCGCGCGTGAAAGTTAGCGAGAGATGATGGCGTTCGAGTTCAATGCCGACAAAGCGCCGATTCAGCCGGATGCAGGCGATGAGAGTTGTCCCGCCGCCGAGAAACGGGTCAAGGACGAGATCACCTTCCCCCGTGGAGGCGAGAATACAGCGTGCTACGAGAGCGATGGGCTTTTGCGTCGGGTGTTTCCCGTGAACTTTTTCTGCATTGCCCGGCGCGGCCATGCGCCAGACTGTTTTCATCTGCTTGCCGCCGTTGGTTTCGCGCATGAGTCGGTAGTTGAAGACGTGTTTGCTCTTCCCGGTCTTCGCTGCCCATAAAACGGTTTCAGTGCTGTGCGTAAAATACCGGCAGCTTAAATTTGGTGGCGGATTGGGCTTTTCCCAGGCGATGTCGTTGAGAATCTTGTAGCCGAGTTGCTGCATGGCAAAGCCGACGCTAAAGATGACATGATGCGTGCCGGTGACCCAGATGGTGCCGTTGGGTTTGAGCACGCGCTGGCAGCGCTCGAGCCATGCGGTATTGAATTCGTGATTCCATTCCCAACCGCGCGATTTGTCCCACTCGCCTTTGTCCACCTTCACCATTTTGCCTGCATGGCAGGTGATGCCGCCGTTGGAGAGAAAATACGGAGGGTCGGCGAAAATCATGTCGAACCGGCCTTCGGGATATCTGGCCGCAATCGCATCCAGGACGGTCAGACAGTTATCATTATAAAGCCAGATGCCGTATGCGGTGTTTTCGTAAGCCAAGTGGAGCGATGAAGCCGCGCGGGCGGAAGAGGAACTTGGAGCGCCAGCGCCTTCCTCCAACACGATGCCGTCGAGCGGGTTGATTTGCTCAGGCTTGGGCTCAGGATAACGAACGATTCTCTTATTTTTCACCACAGGTCGGATCGATCCATCAGACCTTGGGAAAGATCAAGGGAAAAGGTTGCCGAATTAACCGCAGACCACGCAGAATACACAGACATGGAACGGGGAACTCCGAAAGCCTTCAGAGGCTGCCGCATGGAAGTTTTATGCCTTCAAGAGCAAGCGGTAACGTCAGGCGGCGCGCACGGAGTGCGCGCCCTACCCAGGGACTTTAGACTTTGGACTCGCCCCGGCCTCGCCGAATTGGCGGTCATTCGCGGAATTCGCGTCCCGGTTAACTCCGTTCCCTCCGGTTGAACCTGTATTCCGAATCTCCTGAACGGCGCGCACGGAGTGTCGCGCCCTACCTCAGGCAGGCTTGCCGATTGTATGCCTTGTGTGCTTTTTCGTGGCCAATCCACCCTTCGGAATTCGTGTCAATTCGTGTGGATTCGTGGTTAACCCACAATCCTCACGACTGCCTGGGTCGGAACAAAATCACCTTCTTATCGGTGCCTTCCACTTCCACGCTGTGGGTTTCGATGTCCGGGTCGTCCTTGACGGCGTTGTGGACGATGCGGCGGTCGAAGGCGCTCAAGGGTTCCAGTTCCACCACGTCGCCCCAGCGGCGGACTTTTTCGGCGGCTTCCTTCGCCTTCTTGACGAGCGCGTCGCGGGCCTGGGAACGGTAACCGCTCACGTCCACGGTCACCTTGGGGCAGGACTGGTCCTGCTGGAAAAGCATGCGGTTGGTGATGTATTGGAGATCAGCCAGCGTCTGGCCCTGGCGGCCGATCAAGCGGCCGGAATCCTCGGTTTTGACGTCCAACAGGAGGCCGTCTTCGAGCGAGTGTTCCTCCACGGTGGCGGTGAAGCCGAGCAGGTCCAGGATTTTCTGCAAGGTGGCTTTAGGTTCGGCGGGCATAGTCGTGTCAGGCTGGCGGTCGGGCTTTCTGTTATTTCTTCTTCTTTTGCGGCGCGACTGGAACGACTGGCTTTGCTCCGTCGGCGGCTGTGCCGGTCGTATCGCTGCTGCGTTGGATCAATTTCGTTTGCAAGATACTTAGCAGATTCTGCACCGTCCAGTAAAGCGCCAAACCGGAGGAGACATTATACATGAAAACCAGGAAAATGAGGGGCATGTAACGCATCATTTTCTGCTGCGCGGGGTCCATGCCGGGCGAAGGCGGCGTCAGGTGCGACTGCCATAACATCGTCGATCCCATGATCAACGGCATCGGGTTCACCGGGATGTTCAAACCGGGAAGGACAAAGAGCGTGTCCGGTTTGGAGAGGTCGCCGATCCAAAGGAACTGCGCGCCGCGAAGTTCGATGGCGCTTTGCAACATGCGATAAAAACCCCACAGCAACGGAAGCTGCAACAGCAAGGGCAGGCAGCCGCTCAAAGGGTTGATCTTGTTCTTGCGATAAAATTCCCACAGCTTCTGCTGCTGTTTTTGCGGATCGTCCTTGTACTTCTCCTGCAGGGCCTTCATTTGCGGTCCCAGCGCCTGCATGCGCTTCATGGATCGGGTGCTGTATTGCGTCAGCGGCCAGAAGACCAGCTTGATCAGGACGGTGATGACCACGATGGTCCAGCCGTAAGGCAGGCTGAAGGTGTCATGGAACCAGGTCACCGCGCCGAGCAACGCCTTGGCAAACCCGCCAATGAACCCGTTGAACCCCATGACATAGTCGATGTGATTGTTGAACCGCTCGCTGATGCGCGACAGCGTGTGATATTCCTTGGGACCGGCGTACAGATTGAGCGTCCGCGCCAGGCTCTGACCCGGCGCCAGCGCCTGGGCTGGATAATCCAGCGCCGCCAGCAGTCCCTCCGGCATCTTCACAGTGCGCGGGTTGGCCTCGATTTCCTCCTGGGTGGGCGGCGGCAGGTTGATCATCCGCACGTACACCTCGGGGGCCGGATTGGTCAGGATCGTGGCCATCGTGAAAAACTGGTTCTGCGCCGAAACCCAGAAGACGTTATTGCTGCCGTCGCGATATTCGGTCTTGGGCGTGCGCGGAAAGAAAAGGAACGAAGTGGTGTTGGTATTGAAATACGACAGCGGGATAGGAAAAGGCTTTTCACCATTATACCACACCACGCTCATCAGCAGGCCGTTGTCCTGCGGCCCCACCGGCGTGGCCGCGCCGACAATCAAATGTTGGGCGGGCAGGTTGAGCGGCTGCGCCGAGCGATTCTCCAATCGCACCGAAGCGGTGACCATATAATCCGTGCCGATTTGGAAATCTTTTACCAGCGTGAGACCGCTGGTGAGCGTTTTCTCCGCGCGCACCCCGCCGTTGGTTGGCGTGAGCGTGAACACGCCATCGCCCTGCAACGTGTCCCCGCGCGACCCGAGGATCGCCAGGTACGGCGGAGCATTGGGCGCGCCGAGCGTGGCAACCTCATTGGTCTGGGAGCGCCTGGTCCGGCGCGAACTGATGGTTTCCGGGTAATGGACCAGTTCCACCTGCTTGAGCCCGCCGCCGCGCGAGGTGAACGTGTAACGGGCATTGTCATTGGTGACCAACAGAAGTTTCTCCGGAACATTCGTCTGCTCCACGAACGCCGCCACCGCCGAAGGTTCGCCGCCCGTAAAACCGGGACTCGGTGGTTGATTGGAGGTCGCGGACGGCTGGTTCGTCGTCGCCTCGGGAAGCTGGTTGGTCGCCTGCGAAACCACATTCGTGGGCGCCGGCGGCGGGGGAAAGTAATGGTCGACCAGCGGTTTCCCAACCACAATGAGCAGCGCGCAGATGACGAGGAGAATGATTGATTTACGATCCATGCAAAACCCTAGCAATGCCCGCCAGAAGCCAGATGATTCTGGTGAAGTCCGTGATTTGAAGCGCCGTGTTTGGCCGGCACCGGGTCGTCGCCGCAGCCGCCCCAGGGATTGCAGCGGCAAACTCGCCACACCGCCAGCCAGCCGCCTTTCATGGCCCCGTGGACGCGAATGGCTTCAATCGCATACTGCGAACAACTGGGAGTAAAGCGGCAACGGCCCATCGGTCCAGCCAAAGTTGCCAGCAGGGGGGAAATGGTCCATTGGTAAAAGCGAACCCCGAAAATCAGGATGTATTGGGCCCAGTTCACTTCACTATGTTTTCAGTATTCCGCCTCGCCGAAGGGCGGCCAGCAAATCGCTTTCGACTGCGGCCAAACCCTTACCCACAATAGTTCGTTGCGCCACTAAAACAAGGTCCACCGGCTGGGTGAGGTCGTGCTGGTGCAGCCGAAAGACTTCCCGCAGCAAACGCCGCGCGCGGGCGCGAACCACCGCGTTACCCAGTTTTTTGGTCGTGATCACCCCAACTCGCGGGGACGATCCGACAGGCAACACCTGCCAATTGGCGATGAGAGAACCACACACGATCCGCCGCCCTTCCCGGCGCACGCGGGCAAAGTCGCGCGCTTGTTTGAGGCGCATCCGACTTCCCAGCGGCAAACGCGGCGTCCCGGCGGTCATTGCAACCCCGCGGCCTTAAACCGGGGTCAAACGCTTGCGGCCGACCCGGCGGCGATTGGCGAGGATGGCCCGCCCGCTCTTGCTGGAGTTACGGTTCAGAAACCCATGCTGGCGTTTCCGCCGGATTTTCGACGGTTGATATTGACGTTTCATAATATGCTAAATTCCTGCGGCCCAGCCCACTGCGAATGAAGGCGAAAGGACACTCCGTCTGCCACGGAACGCGAGAGGATACCAGTGAAACTAATCGTGTCAAGCGGTCCCTTGGTGTCAATTTGGACGCGGCATGGCGTTCTTACCCGGAAAGGTAGGGACATCGCGCTGCGATGTCCCCGCCCGCGTTCCAGCGGGCGGAACGCGCCGCCGAAACCGTGCGCTCTGGATCATTCGTTCCGTCGCCTGACGCTGCGCTCGGCGACGGGGACGGCGCAGAGCGCCATCCTACCAAAGAATGGCGGCGCCGAAATGCGCCCGACCCGATTCATGACGAAACCAGACGCACTTTCCCGACGCCAAACCGATGTCGCCGCTTGACCGCCGCTGTCACGCTCCGTAATATCGGCTTAACTGTTGCATGAGAATCCTTTGCACACTGCTTCTGGCCGTGGTCCTTTTCAGTTCCGCCGCGACTCGTGCCAGCGCCGCCTTGGTCAATGGCATCGAGGCCCTGGTCAGCGATTCCATCATCACCGTTCAGGAGCTCGAGTTGTTCATCGGCCAATCCGAGCAGGCCGTGCATGAGATGTATGCCAACCGCCCGGACCTCTATCGCCAAAGCATGGAGGACCTGCGGACCAACGGCCTGGACCTGCTGATCCAGCATGAACTGATTCTCCACGAATTCACCACGCTGCAAGGGAAAGTTCCGGAAAGCATCGTGGACCGGATTGTCGAGGATGAGATTCACCGCACGCAGCCCGATCGCGTGCAGTTCATTAAGAAATTGCAGGAGGAAGGGCTCACGTTCGACCAGTATCGCAAGAAGGTGCGGGACCGGTTGATCATCGAGGACTTGACCCACGAGTTCGTGAAGGAACCGATTATTTCCCCGCATAAAATCGAAGCTTACTACACCCAAAACCACGACAAATATAAAATTGAGGACCAGGTCAAGACTCGAATGATCGTGGTGAACCAGTCCGCAGCGGACGAACCTGGTGCGGCCAAAAAACGGGCCGAAGAAATACTCTCGCAAATCAAGGGCGGCGCGTCCTTTGAGGAAATGGCGCGGGTTTATTCGGACGGCGCCCAACGCGCGCGAGGCGCACCCAGCGACTGGCTCGAACCAAGCAAGCTCGCCGAAGCCATACGCGGGCCGATCTCCAAGCTCAATGCGGGCGAGTGCAGCGATGTGATCGAAACCAAGGACGCCTGTTTCCTGGTGCTGCTCGTGGAGCGCCGCCCCGCTCATTTCACTCCTCTGAACGAGGTCCGCGAAGAGATTGAACGACAGTTGATGCGCCAGGAAGCCACCCGCTTGCAGCAGCGCTGGATTGACCGTCTGCGAAAAAAGACCTGGGTTCGATTGTTTTAAAGTTGGCGTGGAGCCGCCGGACCTGTTCCCTCTCCCGGGCAGGGTTGGAGTGACGGCGAACTGGCTCTAATTGTTTCTTAAAACCGTATCATGATCGGCTGGATTGGCATTTCGCTGGGCGACGTCACGGGGATCGGCCCGGAAGTCACGCTCAAGGCGCTGGCGGCGGAAGCGCAGGCGGACGATCTGCGCTATCTGCTGATCGGTGACGCCGACCAGGTCAACCGTTTGAACCTGCAACTCGGCCTGCGGTTGCCGCTGGAGCCATACCAGAACGGCAAGAGCACCGGCCGTTTTCTGCTGCACAATCCGCTGCCGAAACCGCTGCCGGAAGACGTGGTGGAAGGTTCTCCAGCCGCTGCCCAGGCCGCGCTCGCGTGGCTTGCGGACGGCGCGCAACGCTGCCTGCGCCACGAATTGGATGCGCTGGTCACCGCGCCGCTCAACAAACAGGCGATCCTGCACACCGGCCAGCCGTTCATCGGCCAGACCGAATTCCTCACCGAACTCTCCGGTGCGCAACGCACCGCCATGATGCTGCTGGGGCAGGATGATCGCGGGCGCTGGTTGCGCGTGGTGCTGGCCACCACGCATCTTCCCTTGCGGTTGGTCTCCGAAAATCTGTCCCGGGCGAAAGTCGAACTCGCCATCGAACTTGCGGTGCAAGCCTGCGCGGACCTCGGTCTGTCACAAGCGCGCGTGGCTGTTTGCGGACTGAATCCCCACGCCGGCGAAGGCGGTGAATTGGGCACGGAAGAAACCACCACCATCACCCCGGCGGTCCACGCCGCCAAACGTCGCGGCTTGGATGTTTCGGGCCCCTTCGCCGCCGACGCGCTTTTTTATCGCGTCTATAAAGGCGACTACGATGTGTTGGTCGCCATGTATCACGATCAGGGCCTGGCGCCGCTGAAAATGATCGCGTTCGAAACCGGGGTGAACTGGACGCTGGGTTTGCCTTTCATTCGTACGTCACCGGATCACGGCACTGCTTACGACATCGCCGGCCAGGGTATTGCCAATCCGTCCAGCATGCGGGCGGCAATCCGTCTCGCCAAGCAATTGGCAAAGTCCAAGGCGTAGCGGAAGGATGAAATCTGTGGAGCCACCCGATCAATTTCGGCTGTCTGCGGCTGTTGGGTGGCTCGAATTGGGCAATCCCGTCGAGGCGCTGGCCGAACTCGAACAAATCTCCGCTCCGTTCCAGGATCATCCGGATGTTCTGGAAGCCCGCTGGGGAATCCTCGCGTCGCAGCACCGCTGGCCCGCGGCGCTCGAAGCCGCGCGCAAGTTGCTGCAACTTGCGCCCGACCGGGCCAGTGCCTGGCTGCATCATGCCTATGCTTTGCGCCGCGCTCCGGACGGAGGGTTGCGCGCCGCCTGGCAGGCGTTGACTCCCGCTCTCGAAAAATTTCCCGACGAACCGACCATCCCTTACAATCTTGCCTGTTACGCCTGCCAATTGGATGAGTTGGACGCCGCCCGCGCATTCTTCCAACGAGCGGTGATAGTAGGCGGCAAGGAACACATCAAGCCACTCGCGTTGAATGATCGCGACCTCGAACCGCTCTGGGATGAAATCCGGGGCCTGTGATGCCTTTGACTCGCATCAGTGCGAGCCGCTGGGCGGGCGCAGCGAATCTTAAGAGCCTATCTCGGTAGGGCGCGTCACTCCGTGCGCGCCGACGGCGGGCAGAGGACTGCCCGCCCTACCGGGATAGGTTCTAAGGCGAAGCGAGGCGGTAAAAGACCCCTGAAGAAGGCGCGGTGACGTACGGGCTGGTGGCTGTGTTCAAATCAAACCAGTTGGTAGTCAGCCCGGAGGCGTTGATGTTGGTCTGCGCCTGCAAATGGCACACAATGTTTGTGGGCCACGTCAGCACCACGTTGGAATTGCTTCGGGTGAGTGAGATTTGCAACGGGCTGGTCTGATCGTAAATGCGGACGTAATCCACTTGCATCGTGGCGGGAAAAGCTGAGCCGGCATTAATGGTATTAGTGCTGGGATTGCCCAGATAGTTGCCGCCGATGGCCAGGTTCATGATCAGAAAAAAGGGACGATCAAATGGTTCGGGATACGCGCCGAGAGAACTGGACCAGTTTGTTTGGCTTTCATAAAGCAACCCATCAACGAACCAGTTAATCGCGTTCGGCGTCCATTCCAGCAAGTACGAGTGGAAGTTTGTGACTGAGCTTCCTGGCAAGGTATAGACCTTGGTCGCGTCGCTTCCCGAATGGATGCTGCCCTGGACATTGGTCGGGGAACTGCCGTTGTTTTCCATTACATCGATTTCGCCGCAGGCGGGCCAGCCAGCGGAGTTGATGTTCGTGCCCAACATCCAAAGCGCGGGCCAGAAACCCGCACCCTGCGGAAATTTTGCGCGCCACTCGAAGCGCCCGTACGTTTTCGAGAATATCCCCTGGGTTTTCATTCGCGCCGAAGTGTAGTTGCGCCCGCCCATGGATTGCTGCCGGGCCACAATGTTCAGCAACCCGCCACTGACATAGGCATTTTGAAAACTGCTGGTGTAATATTCGAGTTCATTGTTTCCCCAGCCGCCGGAACCGTTCCCAATGTCAAAGGCCCAGATGCTGGTATCGATTGCGGCACCGTTAAACTCGTCGCTCCAAACAATGTTCCAATTCCCCATGGCAGCGCCCTGGCTGCGATTCAGCGTCAGGTCATCAAAATACATGGAACCGTTGGAATTGTTGGCATCACCCTGGAACACGATCTGGTAGCGCACGAAGCTGGTTCCGGCAGGCGCGACCAGATTCGCAGTGGTGTTGGTAATCGCGAAGGTGTTCGGGTCGTATTGGTTCGTTACCGGCAGGTTGATCCATTGATTGACGGGAAACTTGCCCGTCGCAATCGTGTTGGTGGTGATGACCGCGGAGCGATACAACGCCAGAATTTTCATTTGAGCGTCCCGGAAGGTGACTTCGATCCAGACCGCGTTTTGTCCCGCGACCTTGTCCGTGGAGAGCGTGTAAGCCCAGCCGTTCGCGGAGAAAACCACGCCGGGCGCGGAGATGTTGTCCTGATAAATTCCGCTGCTATTGACCATGCCGGTGAAGGCTTGATAGACCTTGAAATAATTGCTTCCAGTGCGCGCAGGCGAGTTGGTTTCGTTGTAATCGTTTGGTCCGTACCGCGTCCAACCCACGATGTTCTGGCTTGGTCCCGGATCGGACTCGAAACCGGGATTGGTGAGGATATTGTCGGCGCGCGCCGCGTCGACCAAGGCAAGCGAAGAGGCGAGGAGCAGGAGGCAGAGAAACCCGCTGGATCGGGAATTTGAATTTTTCATCGGGCTGGAGAATGCCATGGCAATAGGCCGTCCCACCCCCTTGCTCGACCCTGCGTGGCTCCGATTTTCCCTGGCACGAATACGACTGTCAGGCATACCGGAAAGCCTAATTACCGCGCGCCGGCCAAACGCCCCGTAGCGGATTGCGCAGTTGCCTGATAGCTCAAGCCAAAGCCATACGAGAACGCCGGTTTGGCGCCTGCGTCATCGTTTTTGCTGGAAAGATGGCCATTGCTGCTGGGCCAGGTTCGGGGGGATTTGCCGGTGGGCTTGTAGTCCCCAAACAAAACATCCGCGACTCCCTGGCCCTCGGTGCCCGGCAGCCACGCTGCCACAAAAGCATCGCTCGCTTCCAATGCCGACCCAAGAATCAACGGCCGGCCCGAAAGAAGCACGGTCACCAACGGCGCGCCCGTCTCTTTGGCTTTCGCAACCAGGCTGGCGTCTTCCGGAGCGAGCCGCAAATCGCTACGATCGCCTTTCGTCTCCGCATAAGGGCTTTCACCCACGACCGCAATAATGGCATCGGCGTTTTTCAAATCCTTGCCGTCGGGAGAAAAGGCCACTTCAACTCCCTGCGCAACAGTCTGCCGGATTGCGGCCAGGATGGTCGTTCCACCCTTTATGACTTCACCGCTTCCACCCTGCCAGGAGATTGTCCAGCCGCCGCACTGCATTCCGAGGTCGTTGGCCGCCTTGCCGACCACCACCAGACGTCGGGGCTTTTTTGATAAAGGCAAAACCTGGTGATCGTTTTTGAGCAGCACCAGGGATTGCCGCACGCAGTCGCGCGCAACCTGCCGATGCTCCGGCGAGCCAACGGTCGCGGCCAATTCCGGGTCGGCGAATGGATGGTCGAACAATCCGATCTGGAACTTCGCGCGCAGAATGCGCCGCGCCGCGTCGTCGATGCGCGACTCCGGCACGCGCCCCGCTTCCACGAGTTGCTTAAGCCCGCGAATGAAATCCTGGTAGTTGTGGGCTTGCCCGGGCCCGTTGGGTATCATGACCATGTCCAGGCCGGCGTTGATGGATGTCTCGATGTCTTGCTTGTAATCCTGGGACAGTTGATCAATGGCGGCCCAATCCGAGACGAGAAACCCTTGGAAGCCCAACTCTCCCTTGAGCACGTCCGTGAGCAGGTATTTGTTGCCGTGCATTTTTTGGCCGTTCCAACTGCTGAAGGAAACCATGATGGAACTCACGCCGGCTTTGATCGCGGAACGATAAGGCGCCAGGTGCATTTTTCTCAGGGTCGCCTCGTCGCATACAACGTTTCCTTCGTTCACACCGTTTTGGGTGCCACCGTCGCCGACAAAATGCTTGGCGCAGGCCAGGACGGAAGCGCCGTTGGGAAGTTTGGTTTGCAAGCCCCGAACGGAGGCCGCGCCCAACTCCGAAACCAAATCGGGCGATTCCCCGAAGCTCTCGTAAGTGCGGCCCCAACGGGGATCCTGGGCCACGGCGACACAGGGAGCGAAGGCCCAATGAATGCCCGTCCCGGCAACTTCGAGTGCCGCGATGGTTTGCGCTTGTTCGACGAGCGCTGGGTTGTGAGTCGCGCCCAGGCCTATGTTGTGCGGAAAGATTACCGCGCCATCCACGTTGTTGTGCCCGTGGACCGCATCGATGCCATAGATGATCGGGATTTTCAGGCGGGTCTTCAACGCGAGTTCCTGGTATTCCCGCGCCGCCTTTTGCCAGCCTTGCGCCGTAATGTCGGCCGGATCGGAATCACCACCGCTGAGGACCGAACCGATGCAGTATTTTTGAAGATCGGTTTTGTCGTGGAGCGCATTCATGTCCACCTGGGTCATCTGGCCGATTTTTTCATCCAATGTCATGCGGCCGAGCAACGCCGCTGCCTGATCATCCGGATTTGGCGCGGCCTGAGTCGCCGCTGAACAAATTAGGCCTAAAAGGGCGATCCAAGTTTTTTGGAAGGGGTGATTTATCAGCATAGCCGTGAGAGTGCCTGCTGCAAGATCGAATGTCAATTAAAATATTACCCCGCTTGTAATCATCTGACCATTCTAAATTACATGTCAATTATCATCGAGAGGAAGATCAAGCTGACCCGCGAATGGGCAGAACACACGCAAGTGGCCTTTGGAACGACGTAACCTTCAGCATTGCTTGGATTTATGTCTTTTTTGTAGTGATATGAGCAGGAAGTGACAGAATATTCGAGCAATACTAGTGCCAATCACTAGGCTAATTTCATAAAAATAATTGTTGACGTAACCGATATTTGTAATAGAATCCTTTACATGCCCTGTAACCAACCGTCGCAAAAGATCGTCTAGCAAATAGCCTACAATCAAACTCGGTGGAAAGACCAACCATGAAATCAACCAATACCTTGAATACAAATGTGGAATTCTTTCGGCCCTCAACGGGGGGAAGACCTTCGGTCACACGCCTAATCTTAATGTTGGCGATAGTTGCCGTCCTGGCCGTTTCGGGGAGTTCGGCACGAGCACAACTCATCAACCTTCTGAACAATCCCGACGCTGAAACCGGAAATTTCAGTGGTTGGACGACGTATAACAACGTCGGCTACAATTTCAACAATGGGAATGCAGTGACCGCCACTAAGCCGCTCCGCATGGCGGAACTTACAGTTTCTGGATGTTTGGTGACTACAATACCGGCGGCAACGCGTTTAGTGGATTTTTCCAATTTGCGCCGGCGCACCCGGGCGAAGTGTTTAACGCGGATGGGTGGGTATACCAAATTCCTACGGACTCTTTTTCCTCTGCCGGGGACGGAAACAATTTCTTTTTCGAAGTGACTTTCCAGGATAGTGGCGGAGC
>JAJPHR010000109.1 GCA_021325145.1 Verrucomicrobiota bacterium
CATCAACAACCTGCGGCAGATCGACGGGGCCAAGCAGCAGTGGGCCCTGGAGAGCAAGGCCGGCCAGAATGCCGTGCCGGTGCTGGCCAACATCCAGCCTTACCTGGGCCGCGGCACGGCCGGAACCGCGCCGACCTGTCCGGCGGATTCGGCCAAGACCTTTGAGACCAGCTATACCCTCAATGACTTGTCCACCGCCCCGGCTTGCCTCGTGATGCCCGGTTCCCCGGGCGATGGCACCGGTCATCATCTGGAGTAAGCCAGGTCGGCAACCAATCACCAGGGCTCGGGAAGAATCTTCCCGGGCCTTTTATTTTCACGAAGTCTTTTGGAGTGAGCTCAAACGGGCAGCCGCTCGCCCGGTTACGGATTTGTGTCTTTCCGCCTGAACACACTCAGGTAGGTGGGGGATTGTGGCGGAAGGCGCCCGGCTTCTCCATCCCAGCGAACATCCGTGCGTTCGTTGGCATAGATGTCCACCACGCCGACGCGTTGATAGAGGGTGTTCACATACTTATCGGCCCAGTCGAAAATGAAGGGACTCGCGTTAGGACGAATGGCCCAGGAAGTTGCGATCTCAACCCAAACAATATACTCCGGCTTGGCGGCTTCGATCTCGGCGATCATTTCGCGCTGCATGCGCTCGGCGTAGGGTTGCGATTCCATCAGACCGTAGGTGTAGATGTACCCGGTGGCAGAGTGCCGATGGGAAAAGAAATAGATCTGCGGTTCGGAGCCGAGGACGGCGATGCGGGCGTTTTTTCCCGCGTGCGTGTTCAGATACTCGCCGATCTGCAGCGATTCCGGGAAGGGATTCCAGCCATAGATCAGGCGGCAGGCCTCGATGGGCGCAGCCTGGAAGAACAAGGCGCGTTCACGGACGAATTCGCAGGCGAGCAGGCCGGCCAGCATTACGGCGGGAAGCGCCGCCAGCAAAGGACGCTGGCGTTGCTGAAAAAAACGGCAGGCTGAAGCCACCACCACGCCGCCCAGAAGAGCTCCCGCCGGCAGCCAAAGAATGAAGTAATGCGGCCAAAAATTGAAACCCGGAAAAACCGCGGCGGCTGAGAAGATGAATAGACCCGTGGCAAACGCCGCGACTGAGCGATCAGTTTTTCGCCAAAGCAACACAAGTCCGGGGACAGCGACGCAAAATAGCAAGTCGATAACGCCCGGAGTCCGGTCGAGCAACCGATGCCAGGTAAATTTGGCCCCCGGGTATTCTGTGGCGTATTCGCGAGCATAGTCGATCGTCCAAAACCAAAACTTGCCGAAAACGCCCGCGTGCCAAAGCCAGAGCCCGGTAAGGATCACGGGCGTTAGCAGTCCAGCGGCAAACACACCCACGTCCCGAAGCAAGCGCGGCCATTGAATCGGGCGCGGCTGAATCCAGACCAGCCAGCCAATGGCGAACAGCGCGAAGAACGCGCCGGGTTGCTTCATGAGCACCGCCAGTCCCAACAGTAAGCCGCTGAAGAACTTCCAGCCGTTCGCGCATGATTCTCTTCCCCGCAACAGAAGCAGCAAGCCGCCCAATGCCGGGACAATGACAAAATGGGTCGCATGCGCCGCCATTCCCAAAAGCGCCTGGCTCAAGGAAAGACAGGCATAGATGGCTACGGCGGCGAGGCCTGCGCCACGTCCTGCCAGCCTCGCACTCAGCAGATAAACGAGAATGATTTCGGCGGCATTGATGAGGATGAAACCAAGGTGGATGCCCGCTGGAGTTTGGCCAAACACCGCCATGATAAGCGCGTACGCACAATAGGTTCCCGGAAACTTCATATTGTAGGCCAGCGCGTAGGGCGGAATCCCCTGTAAGATGAGCTGGCCCGCATACGCGTATTCGCCCTCGTCCCGTTCCAGCGGAACGTCCCGCAAACGGAAGCGAATGCCCGCCGTGAACAGCACAATGAAGATGAGAACACCCCAAAGCCAAAAGCGTGAAGCGGAAGAGCGTGAAGTTGCAGGTAAAGGCTCTCCGACCGCCTGGGTTGCGAGAAGGTTCGAGTCCATTATGGACGGAGTTGAATGACGAACCTAAAACAAACCCGGCTGGCTTGTGGACGTGGGTTTGAGCTTGAGTTTCTGGTAGCTCAATTCGGTTGCGACCCGGCCTTGTGGTGTGCGCTTGAGATAGCCTTCCATGATCAAGTACGGCTCATAGACTTCCTCAATGGTGTCGGGTTCCTCGCCCACGGCCACGGCGAGGGAGTTAACCCCGACCGGCCCGCCGCCAAACTTGGCGATGACGGCTTCGAGGATGCGCTTGTCCATTTCATCGAGGCCGTTTTCGTCGATTTCGAGCATGGCAAGCGCCTTGTCGGCGACTTCCACGCTTATGCGGCCATCACCACGGACTTGGGCGAAGTCACGGACGCGCCGGAGAAGATTGTTCGAGATGCGCGGAGTGCCGCGACTGCGCCGGGCGATTTCACGCGCGCCATTGAGATCGATCTCAATGTTCAGCAACCTGGCCGAGCGGACGACGATCTTCTCGAGGTCCTCGGCGTGGTAGTAATCGAGCCGTTCGCGGACCGGGAAACGGGTGAGCAACGGGGCGGTGAGCAGCCCGCTGCGGGTTGTGGCGCCGATCAACGTGAAACGCGGGAGATTCAAACGGACGCTGCGGGCGTTGGGGCCCTGGTCGATGATGATGTCCAGCTTGAAATCCTCCATCGCCGGGTAAAGATATTCTTCGATGGTCTTTTGGAGACGATGAATTTCGTCGATGAACAGGACATCGCCTTCCTCAAGATTGGTGAGCAAGCCGGCGAGATCGCCCGCTTTCTCGATGGTGGGGCCGCTGGTGCTTTTGAGATTTGCGCCCATGGCCTTGGCGATGATGTTGGCGAGCGTGGTTTTGCCGAGGCCGGGCGGGCCGCTGAGGAGGATGTGGTCGATGGCTTCCGATCGCTGGCGCGCCGCCGCGACGGTGATTTCGAGGCGTTCCTTGACTTTGGGCTGGCCGGTAAAGTCGGAGAACAGCGACGGCCGCAACGTCAATTCGAGCGCGACGTCGGGCTTGGTCAACACATCGGAGATGGTTCGTTCGGTCTTTTCAGCCATTGAAATCAAACATGGTTCAAAGCAGGCATGGGCGACAAGGCAAAAGCGAGAAACATGGCAATGCCTCAGCACTGGGGGCAAAGCGCCGAATCCCGGCTTTCAACGAGGCACAAAATACTTCATGGAATTCCCATAGCCAAACCCGGGCACCCGTCTTTTGGAGTTTGAGGCTTGGTGACTTGCTGGCTTGCCTCGCCGAAGCTTCCCGCAAAGGGTGTTTGGTTTTGTTGGTTGGTGTTTCGCAACGGCTTGCGCGGGTTTTTCCCCACTAATTACAGGGTTGCATCACTCTGCCGGTTCGGCTAGTTTAGCCGCACTTCAATTGCCCAATAGGAAACTTGCTGATTACTGTCGTGTGGTTTATGGGTAGAAGATTAAGAATGGTTATGCGGTTCAGTTTGAAGCAAAAACCGGCTTGGAGTGTCGTTAAGAGCCGGTCTGGCAATGGGTTTCAAAAGATTTGCGAATCTCAGTCACTTTGAGAGCAGAACCTCCGGAACTCGTCCTGATCGGGCGTCATAAGGCCCGCTAACTTGTATAACCAATTCATAATGAGTGATTTACAATGAAAAGAGAAAAAATTGACAAAAAATGGTTGGCAATCGAATAGCGTCTTGAAGGATAGTCTCGAACTTAAATTGAACTAATCTAACTAATATGAGAAAAAATAAACTTTGGCTGTGGGCACTGCTTTTCCTGGCAGTCCTGGGCGGTTCGACTTCCGCCTTCGCCAGCGAGGCCGACATCCGCATTCCCCCCTTGTCCGATGTGAGTTTTCCAGGCCTGGGCGGCATGAAGGGCTCGACCTTGATGTATTTGGGAATTCTTATTTGCTTTATTGGCGCGCTGTTTGGCCTTTGGCAATACGTGCAAACCAAGGCCCTGCCTGTGCATCAGAGCATGGCGAGCGTTTCCAACACGATTTGGGAGACCTGCAAAACCTACTTGTTCACTCAAGGCAAGTTTCTGGCGATCCTCTGGGTTCTGATTGCGGCTTGCATGACCTATTATTTCATGGGCTTGCAGCATGAGGAATTCGGCAAGGTCTTCATCATTCTGCTCTGCTCGATTCTTGGCATCCTGGGTTCCTATGGCGTCGCCTGGTTCGGCATCCTCATCAACACCGTCTCGAACTCCCGCACCGCGTTTTCTGCGCTCAAGGGCAACCCGCTCGCAACCCTCGGCATTCCGCTGCGTTCCGGCATGAGCGTTGGCTTGCTGCTCGTGGCCGTCGAATTGTTCTTCATGATTTGCATCCTGATGTTCCTCAAGGACCTTGCCGGTCCTTGTTTCATCGGATTTGCCATCGGTGAATCCCTGGGCGCCAGCGTCCTGCGCATTTGCGGCGGTATCTTCACCAAGATCGCCGACATCGGATCCGACTTGATGAAAATCGTCTTCAAACTGCCCGAAGACGATCCCAAAAACCCGGGCGTGATTGCGGATTGCACCGGTGACAACGCGGGCGACTCCGTGGGACCGACTGCTGACGGCTTCGAAACCTACGGTGTGACCGGCGTGGCGCTGATCGCGTTCCTCGCGCTCGCCCTTGCGGCCAGTCCGAACATTTGCGCGACGTTGATCATCTGGCTCTTCACGATGCGGGCGTTGATGATCGTGACCTCGCTGGTGTCCTATGGCGTGAATGAAGTCATCAGCAAAGCCATGTTTGGCGGCAAAAAGGACTTCGATTTCGAAGCCCCGTTGACGCACCTGGTATGGATCACCTCGGCGGTTTCGATTGGCGTCACGTTCGTCGCGAGCAAGTTGCTGCTGGGAGATTTCAAAGGCGCCGACGGCGCTGCCCTGCCTGATTTATGGTGGGTGCTTTCGATGATTATCAGTTGCGGCACCGTGGCGGGCGCTTTGATTCCCGAGTTTACCAAGGTGTTCGTCAGCACCAATTCGCGGCACGTCCGTGAAGTGACCAACTGCTCCAAGCACGGCGGCGCTTCGCTGAACATTCTCTCCGGTTTCGTGGCTGGCAACTTCTCCGCGTTCTGGATGGGCCTGTGCATCATGCTCCTGATGTTCCTCTCTTATTACTTCTCCCAAAATCCCGCGCTGGTCGGGCTCATGCCGGCGAAGTTCGCCTTTGCCGCGCCGATTTTTGCCTTCGGGTTGGTGGCCTTCGGGTTCCTGGGCATGGGCCCGGTGACCATCGCCGTGGACAGCTACGGCCCCGTCACCGACAACGCGCAATCCGTTTATGAGTTGAGCCAGATTGAAACGCGTCCGAACATCAAGGAAGACATCCGGAAGAACTTCGGTTTCGAACCCGACTTCGAAAACGGCAAGTATCAACTTGAAAAAGGAGACGGTGCGGGCAACACCTTCAAAGCCACCGCCAAACCCGTGCTGATCGGCACCGCCGTCGTCGGCGCCACCACCATGGTCTTCGGCATCATCATGCTCTTGCAACGGATGTACGAACTGAACCCGACCTCGGGCGTGTTCAAGCCGGTCATCGATGCCTTGAGCATCGTGCAACCGGAAGTGATCCTCGGGCTGATCATGGGCGGCAGCGTCATCTATTGGTTCACCGGCGCTTCGACCCAGGCGGTCGTAACCGGCGCCTATCGCGCCGTGGTTTACATCAAGGACAATATGAACCTCGATGCCACCACCGCGTCCGACAAGGACAGCAAGGAAGTCGTCCGCATCTGCACCGAATACGCGCAGAAAGGCATGTGGAACATCTTCATCGTGATCTTCTGCTTCGCCCTCGCGCTGCCGTTCTTCAATCCTTACTTCTTCATCGGCTATCTCGTCGGCATCGCGTTCTTCGGCCTCTTCCAGGCGATCTTCATGGCCAACGCCGGCGGCGCCTGGGACAACGCCAAGAAAATCGTCGAAGTGGACCTGCGCCAGAAAGGCACCGACCTCCACGCAGCCACTGTCGTGGGCGACACCGTGGGCGATCCGTTCAAGGACACCTCGTCCGTGGCGCTCAATCCGGTGATCAAGTTCACCACGCTGTTCGGTTTGCTCGCCGTCGAAATCGCGGTGACCATGACCGACAAGAGCATGAAAATGGGCATCGGCGTGTTCTTTTTCATCGTGGCGTTGATCTTCGTTTATCGGTCGTTCTACGGGATGCGCATTCCCGAAGAGCAGACGACCAAGGTCGAGAAGGCGACTGGAACTCATTCGCCGCTCGTCCTGCCGCATAACGTCCATAAGTAAACTCTGAACTTTGGTTGCCGGCGGAGTAGCTCCAAACTGCTTCGCCGGCTTTTTTATGGAGCGCATCGGCGAATTGTCCAGAGGAGAAGAATTGTTTTCTGGGCGTTGAGAACTGACGGCTGCGCGAAGAAGCGAGGATCTCAGTAGGCCAATCGGCGGAGTCCAGCAACACGATCGAAGACCCTGTCCCGGCTGATGATGGGCTCCCGGTAATAGAGGGCAAAGCCGGCAATCCAGTTGTCATTTTCCCCCAGGCGTCCACCCGTCCGGATCAACTCGCGGTCAACGTCCGCCGCTCTTTCTGCAATGGCAGGCGTCAAACGATAGATGGTCCATTTTTGGAAGTATTTCCAAGCCTCACCCGACGTTGGAAAGGAGACGGCGACCTCGCCCAGGCTGATGATGGACGTCCGAATTAGCTGGCCCCGTCCATGTCGGGCAAAAAACCTCCGGGCTGGCCCGCGTTGTCCGGATATTTCTTCCCTCATCAGATGAATGAGGAAAGTGGTGTCCGCTATCATTTCCGTCCGCCGGAGCGACGGCCGCGGCCTTTTCCGATCAAGTCCAGAATCTTCAGGTCCACGTTTGGCGGCGGCTGATTCTCATGCCAGGCCAGCAATTCCGCATTGGTCTTGGCCGGGACATAAACGTGCCGGCGCAGCACCTTGCTGAACGAATCGCCCGGCCCTTCCTTCAAACCCACGAGCGTTTTATAAACGTCATCCTCGATGGTAATGGTTTTGCCCATGCACGAAAATTGCACGAACACGCGCCTTCTGTCAATCGCCAGCGGATTGCCTGCCCCCTGGCGGTTGGAGCTTGGAATCCGGAGCCTTGGCAGGGCAGAATCCCACTTATGCAAAAGCAACGAGTTGTTTCCCTCCTGCCCAGCGCCACGGAAATCGTTTGCGCCCTCGGCGCGACGGACTGTTTGGTGGGCCGCTCCCACGAGTGTGACTACCCGTCCGAGATCCTGTCCCTGCCCGTCTGCACCGCGCCCAAACTCGATGCGACCGCCAACAGCGCTGAGATTGACCGCCAGGTGAAGCAACTGGTGCAGGATGCCGTCTCGATCTATCGCATCGACACTCAAAGGCTGCGCCAGTTGAAACCCGACCTCATCCTGACCCAGGCGCAATGCGAAGTGTGCGCCGTCAGCCTTCCCGAAGTCGAACAAGCCGTCAGCCAGGCGCTCGGGACCCGCCCCAGGATCATTTCCCTTTCACCGAAAAAGTTGGCGGACATTTGGGATGACATTCGCACCGTCGCCGAGGCCCTGGACCTCGCCGACCATGGCCGCGAAGTCTTGCGCGGCCTCAAAACCCGCGTTGTCGGCGTCATCGAAAAGGCCTGCATGCTCAAGCAACTCCCCTCCGTCGCTTGCATCGAATGGATCGAGCCCCTCATGGCTGCCGGCAACTGGGTGCCCGAACTCGTCCAACTCGCCGGCGGCCGCAACCTCGTCGGCGAGGCCGCCAAACATTCCGACTGGCTCACCTGGGACACCTTGCGCCAGCACGATCCCGAGATCATCGTCTTCATGCCCTGCGGTTTCGATCTCCGCCGCACCCGCGCCGAACTCGCCCCCATCCTCCAGCGACCCGACTGGTCCAAATTCCGCGCCGTCCGCCAACGCCAGGTTTGCCTCACCGACGGCAACGCCTACTTCAACCGCCCCGGCCCGCGCATCGTTGAATCCCTCGAAATCCTCGCCGAAATCTGCCACCCCGACCGCTTCAACTTCGGCCACCGCGCCAAGGGCTGGGAGAAACTGTAAACTGGTAACCAGCCCTCATCCCGCACAAAAAAGTGGCACACCAGTTGCCAGCCGATCCACCCCTCCAAATCCGTGTCCACACTGCCCATTCATCCCAAGCGTCAAACTCCAAGATTCGCTCCCAGCGCTTGAGCCCGGAGCTTTTCTTGTTTGGAGCCTGGTGTTTCCCTTTAGCCTCTTATCCAGTCCCCGGAGGCTTATCCGCCTTCGGGCCTGTGCCAGCGGCTGCAGCCGCTTCCGTTGCTTTGGCAGCTTGTGCGGCTTTCGCCGCTTCATCAGCCTTCGCTTTTGCTGCGACGGCGGCCTTGGCGGCTTCAATCTCCTGCGGAGTTTGTGTCGTGGTTGCTGTGGTGGTAGTCGTAGTCAGTGGTGTCGCTGGCGCCGTCGTCGTAACGGTCGTTGGTTTCGGCGTCGTCGTGGGGGCGGTGGTTGGTTTGGTCCCGCCGCTGGCGGCACTGTCTTCGGATTTGCTCAGGATATTTGGCACAAATCTCTCTGAGAAGCCCGCGAGGAAACAGAAAAACATCTCGGCGGTTTGCAAGCTCGCCGTCACTCCCGGCGCGGCATCCTTATACGCAAATCCGGCCAGCATTTTCGCGCGCAAAGCCAGCAACACGCCCGCGCCCGCCAGCAAAGCCACCACCGAGCGTGTGGCCCCGGCCACGAAAAGAAAGGATACCTGCTGGTTGACGCTCACCGGAAGCGAATCGATGTTCAAACAAACGGAAAAAGTGCCGCCCGCAATCGCCAGCGCCGCCGCCAGGAGCCAGGGTTCCCCGTCTTTTACCCAGTGGCTTGGATGGTGAACCACAAACCAGTGAAAAAGGAAGTAGGCAATCCACACCACCACGGCAATCGAAACGGTCCCCGCCTGATACCATAACCTGCGCTTTCCCTCCTCCGAGGTCTGGAGCCGGTCACGAATGCCATCCAGAATCTGCAGGCCCTGCTCCTTGTGCCCGCAGAAGATCATTTCGTAGCCGTCCGCCACCAACTGCAACGTGGAAAGCTTTCGCTTGTACTGGAAGGAAGCTTTGACCTTGTCGGTAATATCACCCAGCTCCGGCAGCATTCGATTGATCAGGGCGCACGCGGCGTCCGCGGCGCCAAGTTCCTTGAGCAACTCCGCAGTGGCCTGGTAGAACAGTTCGCACCCGCTGAAATAAATGACGTAATCATCATCAATCGCGTAAACGTCATCAATTTTTCGCCCCTCGCGGTCAATGCCGTCGCGGACGTATTTGTGCCACTCCGGCTTGGGCGCGGGTGGTTTCGCAGTCGCGTTTGGATCGGGAGGAAGTTCAGGTGACATAGCTCACGGGTTTGCAGGTTTGCTTCTTGGTGAACTCATTAACCGGGATAATGCTCCTATAAGGTGGGGCGTCAAGCGCCATTTTGCCGGCACGAATGCAGGAGGTGCATCCCATCACTGTCACCGCGCCTGGCAGGGACGGCGACGGAACAACGAATCGCCATGCCCTCGTCCATCTCTGCTTAAGAAGAATTCCGTCCTGTATCTTGAAGCCTCCGCGCTTGAAAAAGGATTTGTCGGGTGGGGCGTTTCATTGCATGCTGAAAGGCTCTTATGCGACAGGTCAACATCGGGATGATTGGTGGCGGGACCGTGGGCAGCGGCGTTTTTCACGCCTGGCAGTCCAACGGCGCCCTCATGTCCTCGCGCCTGGGCGTCAAAATCCACTTTCAAAAAGTCGCCGTGAAGGCGTTTGACGAACCCCGTCCCTACCCGATCCCGCAGGCCCTGATGACCACCGACTGGCAAAGCGTGGTCAACGATCCCGCGGTGCAGGTGATCATCGAGTTGGTGGGCGGCACGACCATTGCCAAAACCATGGCGCTGGCCGCGCTCAAGCTCGGCAAACCCGTCATTACCGCGAACAAGGCGCTCCTTTCCGCGCATGGCGAGGAACTCTTCAACGCCGCGCGCGAGTACAACTCGAATCTTTATTACGAAGCGAGCGTCGCCGGCGGCATTCCGATCATCAAAACGATGCGCGAAGCCTTCGTCGGCAACCGCTTCACGCATATCTACGGCATCGTCAACGGCACCTGCAATTACATCCTCACCCGGATGAAACTCGAAGGCGCGGAATTCGCCGACGTGCTCGCGGACGCCCAACGGCTCGGCTACGCCGAGGCCGAACCCTCCCTCGACATCGACGGCTTCGATTCTGAGCACAAGATCGGCATCCTCGCCTCCCTCGCGCATGGCTTTTGGGTCAATCCCAAGGACATTTATGTGGAGGGCATTCGCCATATCAGCAAGCTGGACATGCAATTCGCCGGCCAACTCGGTTATACGATCAAGCTGCTGGGCATCGTCAAGAAAGTGGCGAACGGCGGCGCATCCAAATCACGCAACGGCGCGCGTGTCCAAGTCTCGGTCTATCCCACCCTGGTGCCGAACTCGCATGTGCTGGCCAGCGTCAATCATGTGTTCAACGCCGTGTTCGTCCGTGGCGACATCGTGGGCGACACGCTCTTTTACGGTCGCGGCGCGGGCAAGGACGCGACCGCCAGCGCAGTGTTGAGCGACGTGGCCGACGCGGCGCTCGATCTCAAGCACGGCAGCAAAAGCCGCGTGCCCCCGTTCGTGCCGCACGAAGTCGCCGGCGCGGTTGCGCCCATTGGCGAAACCATCTCGCGCTACTACGTCCGTTTCAGCGTCGCGGACAAACCGGGCGTATTGGCCACCATTGCCACCATCCTGGCCGCATCCAAAATTGGCATTTCCTCCGTCATCCAGCCCGAAGGCCATGAAGGCGAGAGCATCCCGCTCATCCTGATGATTCATGACGCCCCGAATGCCGCGATGCAAAAGGCGCTTGCCCGTATCGCCAGGTTGCCGGTCGTCAAGGCCCCGCCCGTGATGATCCGCGTCGAGAATTTCGAATGACCATGAATCCGAAGCCCAACCGTTGGAACGGAGTGATCGACCGTTACGCAAAGTATTTGCCCGTCACGTCCGCCACTCCGGTGATTTCGCTCAACGAAGGCAACACGCCGCTCGTCCGGGCGGATAATTTTGTCGCGGCGCTGGGCGGCCGGTTCGAGTTGTGGTTGAAATACGAGGGATTGAACCCGACCTGTTCGTTCAAGGACCGCGGGATGACCATGGCCGTGTCCAGGGCGAAGGAGCGCGGGGCTCAAGTGGTAATTTGCGCGAGCACGGGCAACACCTCGGCCTCGGCGGCGGCTTACGCGGCGCGCGCCAAAATGAAATGCGTCGTGCTGCTGCCGCACGGGAACATCGCGCTGGGCAAGCTCGCCCAGGCGTTGATGTACGGCGCGATCACCGTTTCCGTGAAGGGCAATTTCGACGATGCCTTGCGCATCGTCCGCGAATTGGGCGAAACCGGACAGGTGGAAGTGGTGAACAGCATCAACCCGGTCCGGATCGAAGGCCAGAAGACCGCGGCCTTCGAGATATGCGACCAACTCGGCCGCGCCCCGGACTTTCATTTTCTGCCGGTCGGCAATGCCGGGAACATCACGGCCTATTGGAAAGGCTTTAAGGAATATCATGCCGCCGGGCTCTCCGACCGCCTGCCGCGCATCTTCGGCTTTCAAGCCGCCGGAGCCGCGCCCATTGTCGATGGCTATCCCATCGAGAAACCACAGACCGTCGCCTCGGCGATTCGCATCGGCAACCCGGCCAGCTGGCAGGGTGCGACCAATGCCAGCAAGGAATCCAACGGGCAAATTTCCAAAGTAACGGACGAAGAAATCATTCACGCCTACAAAACCGTCGCCCGCACGGACGGCATCCTCGTCGAACCCGCTTCCGCCGCGCCGCTGGCCGGCCTCATTCAATGCGTCAAGGCCGGCAAGATTCCTCCTGGCAGCGTTATCACCGCCACGATGACCGGGCACGGCTTGAAAGACCCGGACACCGCGATCAAAGCCTCGGGCTTCGAACCGTTTGTGGTCGAAGCGAAGAAGGAAGCGGTGATGCAGGTGATTGGGTTGTGAACTTGGCGAGTCTCCTGTAGCATCCCTGAAATTAGCTAACCCAGAAGCAATGGCTTTAATTGTCCAAAAATTCGGCGGAACATCGGTCGGCAATCCGGAACGAATCAAAAATGTCGCCCGGCGCGTCGCCGGTTACCGCCAGAAAGGCGACCAGGTTGTCGTGGTCGTGTCCGCGATGAGCGGCGTGACGGACGGTCTTATCAAGTTGGCCAAGGAAATCATGCCCCTGCCCACCGAACGGGAAATGGACATGCTCCTGGCCACCGGCGAGCAAACCACCATTGCGCTCACGGCCATGGCGCTCCATGCGCTGGACATCAAAGCCGTTTCGCTGACCGGTCCGCAGGCGGGCATTCTCACCGACGATGTCCACACCAAGGCCAAAATCCAGACCATTGCGCCAAAGCAGGTGCATGCGTTGCTGGACAGCGGTCATGTTGTGATCGTGGCCGGATTCCAAGGCCAGACTTCCGCCGGCCACATCACGACCCTCGGCCGCGGCGGATCGGACCTGACCGCCATTGCGCTGGCGGCGGCGTTGAAGGCGGACGTCTGCCAGATTTACACGGACGTGGACGGAGTTTACACCGCCGATCCGCGAATCGTGCCCGGCGCGCGCAAGCTGGAGGAAATTTCGTACGATGAAATGCTCGAACTCGCCAGCCTCGGCGCGAAAGTGATGCAATCCCGCTCCGTGGAGTTCGCCAAGAAATTCGGCGTTGTGTTCGAAGTTCGTTCAAGCCTGAACGGCAACCGAGGAACCATTGTGAAAGAAGAAACCATGAACATGGAGGACGTCGTCATTCGCGGCGTCTCGCTTGACAAAAACCAGGCCAAGATCACGCTGGTGGCCGTGCCGGACCATCCCGGCGTCGCCGCGCGCGTTTTCAAAGCCATCGGCGATGCCGCCATCAATGTCGATATGATCGTGCAGAACATCAGCCACGGCCTGGGCACGCCAGCCACCGATCTTTCGTTCACGGTCGATAAACCCGATCTCCCCAAAGCCCGCAAGGTCATCGACAATCTCAAAGCCGACATCGGTTATCGCGAAGCCATCGCGGATGAAAACATCGGCAAACTCTCCATCGTGGGTGTCGGGATGCGCAGTCATTCCGGCGTGGCCGCCAAAATGTTCGAAACCCTGGCGAAGGAAAAGATCAACATCGAGATGATTTCAACCAGTGAAATCAAAATCTCCGTCGTCATCGAATTGGGCCAGGGCGAACAGGCCATGCAAGCGGTGCACCAGGCGTTTCTGGGGTGATCAGCGGCAATTGAGGGCAAGCGTGAGAACAGGCCATGCAACCTTCCTTGCGCTTGCCTTTTTGAAGAGGATGGTAATCGGCGGCCGGTTTCAATGGACGGCCTGGATCGCCGATGCCCAGACCGGGGAGGTCATCACGGGAGGACCGCCGCCGGAAGATCTTCGCTGGTATGAAAACTAAATGCCGGGCCTTGTCCGGTTGGCGGGTCTGCAAAGAATCGATTTGACCGCCGCCCGCAAGTCGACTAATAGTAACTTTGTGAATTGTAATTTGAATACTCGACTGCTGCTTAATACGCTGCTGCTGCGCGGCGTGGCAGTCGGGTGCTGATTCGTTTACGCGAATTTTAACCCCACTGCCAGACGGCGGTGGGGTTTTTTGTTTACCCGGCCGTCGGAAGGCGCTAACTAACCATAGACGCATGCTCAAAAATCCATCCAGCAAGTATCGCCCTTTTCCACCGGTGCAATTGCCCGACCGGCGCTGGCCGGGCCGAGTGCTCACCGCCCCGCCCATCTGGTGCAGCGTGGACCTGCGCGACGGCAACCAGGCGCTCGCCGTGCCCATGAACGTGGGCCAAAAGCTTGAGCTGTTCAAAACCCTGGTCAAATGCGGCTTCAAGGAAATCGAAGTCGGTTTTCCCTCCGCGTCCAACACCGAATTCGTGTTCAACCGCCATTTGATCGAAGACGGCCATACGCCGGATGACGTGTGGCTTCAAGTTTTGGTGCAGGCGCGCGAGGATTTGATCGAACGCACCTTCGAATCGTTGGTGGGCGCGAAGCGGGCCATCATTCACCTTTACAACTCGACTTCGCCCGCGCAGCGGCGCGTCGTGTTCGGCATGTCGAAGGAGGAAATCATCCAGGTGGCGGTCCGCGGCGCGACCTGGATCAAGGAACGCCTCCCGCGCCTCAAAGGCACGGAAGTGATGCTCCAGTATTCACCGGAAAGTTTCAGCGCCACTGAGGTTGAGTTTGCCCGGGAAATTTCCGAGGCAGTCATGGAGGTTTGGCAGCCAACCCCGCAGCGCAAGATGATTCTTAACCTGCCGGACACCGTCGAAGTGGCGATGCCGAACGTCTATGCTGACCAAATCGAATGGGTCTGCCGGCACATCCGCAATCGCGAATCCCTGATCGTCAGCCTGCACACGCACAACGATCGCTGCACCGGAGTGGCCGCCACCGAACTGGGATTGCTGGCCGGCGCCGATCGTGTCGAAGGCACATTGTTTGGCAACGGCGAGCGCACCGGGAATTTGGACATTGTCACCGTTGCGCTCAATCTCTATGCGCATGGCATTCACCCGCAGTTGGATTTTTCGGACGTCAATGCCATTCGCGAAGTTTATGAGCGTTGCACGGGCATGACCGTTCCGGCGCGTCAGCCTTATGCCGGGGAACTGGTTTTCACCGCATTCAGCGGCTCGCATCAGGACGCCATTCGGAAAGGCCTGGCCGAGTGGCACAACGACCGCCGTCCGCATTGGGATGTGCCCTATCTGGCGATTGATCCCACGGACATCAATCGCGAATACCGCGAGGTGATCCGGGTCAACAGCCAGTCCGGCAAGGGCGGCGTCGCGTATCTTCTGGAGAGCGAATTCGGCATCGAATTGCCCAAGGAAATGCAGCGCGAATTCGGCCCGATTGCCAATGACGAAGTGGACCGCCTGGGCCGCGAAGTCAGCGCCGCGGATCTGAAGCAAATGTTCTGGCGCGAATATATCGAGCGCGACTCGCCCTGGAAACTCGGTGAATTCGGCGCGGAGGAATCCGGCAGCGGCACGATCGTTTGCCAGGGCACCGTTTATCGCGACGGCGTCAAAGTCCGGTTCGAAGGCAAAGGGAACGGCCCCATCGCCGGCTTCGTTCACGGCCTGCAATCCGCCGGCGCTCCCAAGTTCGAAGTCGCCTATTACAAGGAACACGCGCTCAGCGCGGGCGAAGAGGCCAGCGCCATCGCCTACATTCAAATCAAATACGCCGACGGCAAATTCCGCTGGGGCGCGGCGGTGGATACGAACATCGAGCGTGCGTCCATCAAAGCAGTGCTGAGCGCGCTGAACAGGTCGTAAGGCAATGCGGCACTGCTTAAATCCGGAACCCCGCCGGCCTTTCATTCGCGGCCGCGGATTTATGGCAAGCTGAGCCAAACCTTCAACGCAGCTTCCACGCGCTGCAGAACAGGAACCTCCGCAGTTCCGACGCGTCTCTCCAACTTCACTTCGGGAATACTGCCCACGCCTTGCACATCGAACGCGCCCGGTTCAAAGCCGCGCGCGGAGTGAGACACTTCGAATCGGGTCTGCCGTAGGTGCGTGGTTCGTGGAACGTACGTTACCACGGCGCGTTCATGATCGAGAAAAGCGACACTGAGAATCAGACAGGGACGAGTCTTTTGTGTCAGGCCGAGATCGATCTGCCAGATCTCACCACGCTGCGCCCTGGCCATTACCGGCCTTCCTCCTCCCGATCATACATCGCGAACACTTCAGCCGAGGCGTTGACCATCTGCCGATACTCTTCCAGCCATGCGGCTAGTTGCGCGACTTCGGCTGGCGAAAGCTTTTCAATAGCGGACTCGATTTCTGCGACCGTGCTCACAACACGAACATATCAGGGCAAATGGCCGATGGCAAGCCATCAGCCAGCCGAACTATATCATTGCCGCATGCATCGGTACAGGCCCGAGGCCTTCAAGCCACTCCACTCGGCGTTCTGATTTCGGGCCTTCGGGTTTCGGACTTTGCGCTTTGCTTTTCCATGGTTGCCCTCCTTCGGGCCAGATCTTCGATAGTCCGAACCGCGAGCGCCGTCCAGCCGGTCTGATGGCTCGCGCCGAGTCCTTTGCCGGTGTCGCCATGGAAGTATTCGTGAAACAAGACGAGGTCGCGCCAGTGCGGGTTGGTGCTGAAACGGGGATCGCCGCCCGCGGCAGGACGGGCGCCAGACGCATCGGGTAGAAACAAACGGGCCAGCCGGGATTCGAGATCGCGGGCGACCTCTTTGAGCGTCATCATTTTTCCGGAGCCGGTCGGGCATTCGACCTTGAAATCATCGCCGTAGAAATGGTGATAACGCTCAAGGGCTTCAATGATCAGGTAATTGGCGGGAAACCACACCGGCCCGCGCCAGTTGGAATTGCCGCCAAACAAGCCGGTGGTCGATTCCGCCGGTTCGTAATCCACCCGGTGCTCGGCGCCGCCGGCTTCGAAGATGTAAGGATGGTCTTTATGAAACTTGGAGAGGGACCGGATGCCGTACGGCGAAAGGAATTCGTTTTCGTCGAGGACGTAACGGAGCATTCGCGCCAGGCGTTCCTGCGAAGGGATGGCCAGCAGGCGCTGGATGTGTTCATGGGCGGTGCCCTTTTGGCAATGGGAGATGTGCGTGGCCAGATCTTTGCGATGTTGCCGGAACCACTGGAACCGTTTGTAGAAGCCGGGCAACTGCTTGATTTTATCTTCTTCCAGAATTTCCACGGCGATCAATGGGAACACGCCGACCAGCGAACGCGTCTTCAGTCCGATGATCTGGCCATCCACCTTGAGTTGGTCGTAATAGAAACCGTCGGTCTCGTCCCAAAGGCCGGTGCCGCCCAGCGTGTTCATGGCATCAGCGATCTGGATGAAGTGCTCGAGGAATTTTGATGCCATGTCTTCGAAAGCTGAGCGAATCTGCTTGCCGTCGTGGGCCAATTCCAGGGCAATCGCCAGCATCGTAACGCAATAGAACGCCATCCAGGCCGTGCCGTCGGCCTGCCGCAACGTGCCGCCGTTCGGCAAGGGCGCGGAGCGGTCGAACACGCCCACGTTATCCAAGCCGAGGAAGCCGCCCGCGAAAAGGTTTTTGCCGTCGGGATCCTTGCGGTTGACCCACCAGGTGAAATTCACGAGCAATTTCAGGAACACGCTCTCCAGAAAATCCCGATCGCGCTGGCCCTTGCGATTGGCAATTTTGTAAACGCGCCACGCCGCCCAGGCGTGGACGGGTGGATTCACGTCGCCGAAAGCGAATTCGAAGGCTGGGAGCTGGCCGTTGGGATGCATGTACCATTCGCGCAATAACAGGCCGAGTTGCTCCTTCGCGAACTGGCCGTCAATTCGCGCAAACGGAATCATGTGAAAAGCCAGGTCCCACGCCGCGAACCAGGGATATTCCCAATTGTCCGGCATGGAGAACACGTCCCGGCTGTAAACATGAGTCCAGTGCGCGTTGCGGCCTTCCTTGCGGCTTTCGGGCGGCGGCGGAAAATGAGGATCACCGTCGAGCCAGTCCTTCACGATGTAATGATAGAATTGCTTGGTCCATAGCAGGCCCGCGTAACCCTGGCGCACGACATTTCGTTCAGCCTCGGTCAGCTTCGCCGGGCTCACCGCAGCATAGAATTCGTCCGCCTCGCGCTGGCGCAATGCGAAGAGGTTGTCGAACGCCGCCGCATCGATTGTTCCCGGCCCCGGGCCCTTGGCGCTGTCCGGAGCTTCTTCCGCCGAATACAAGCGCAGCCTCACGGTTTGGGACTCGCCGGGTTTCAGTTCCAATACATAATGCGGCGCGGCTTTGGTGCCCTGGTTTTTTGGGTTAACGGCTTCCGTGCGGCCGTGAACGACGTATTCGTGGAACGCATCCTTGACGAACGGCGTTTCATTTTCAACTCCGTATAACCGCTGTAAATTGAATTCGTTGCCGGTGAACAAAACCGGCGGCGTCTTTCCACGCGGATCCGGGCTGAACTCGAAAAAGTATTGTTTCAGCGTTTCATGCTCGAGTTGCAACCGGTTGTTTTTTTCGAGATTGATGCGGGGCGGCAGCGTGCAGCCTTCATGCGTGCAGCCCCAAATCCAGGTGTTGCGATACCAGATCGTCGGGAGCAGGTGCAGGGTCGCCGTGTCCGGGCCGCGATTGGCGACGGTGATGCGAATCAGAATGTCATTGGGCGAATTCTTCGCGTATTCGGCAAAAACGTCCCAGTACCGGTTCTCGTTGAAAACGCCGGTATCCACCAACTCAAACTCGGGGTCAAGCCGCGTGCGGCGGCCATTCTCCTCTTTCAGCCGCTCATACGGAAACTCCGCCTGCGGGTATTTGTAGAGCGCTTTCATGTAGGAGTGCGTCGGAGCCGAGTCCAGGTAAAAGTATTCCTCCTTCACGTCCTCCCCGTGATTTCCTTCCGGCCCGGTCAAGCCGAACAAGCGTTCCTTGAGAATGGGATCGCGCCCGTTCCACAATGCGAGCGCGAAGCAGAGCCGGCCCTCGCGGTCGGTGATGCCGAGCAAGCCGTCTTCACCCCAACGGTATGCCTGGCTGCGGGCGTGGTCGTGCGGAAGGTAGTTCCAGCAATCGCCGTCCGCGGAATAATCCTCCCGGACCGTGCCCCATTGGCGTTCGGAGAGGTAGGGGCCCCAACGCTTCCAATTCTTCACCCGCGCGGCATCCTCCTGGAGCCGTTGCGTTTCGGCGTTGGGCACGCCGTTCCCTTGACCGCTGCTGGTTGGAGTTGAATTCATGACTTGGGGGTTCCTGCATTATCATTCTGCGAAAAATCCGGGCGAATGGCGGCCAAACGTTCCTTCAGTTCCTCGCGCCAGCTCGGCGTCAGCGCGGGGATGGAGACGGCTTTTTCCATCACGGCGATGTTGTTGCGGTCGAAATGCATCACATCCATCAGGGCATGGACGCTCAAGCCGTGAGGATCGGTCTTTACCCGCTCGATCTCGTCACCGGCGGTAATTTCCCCCTCTGCCAGAACGCGCAAATAGAAGCCGGTCCTGCCGCTTTTGGCGAAAAGTTTTGGGAACCCAGGCATTCCCATTTTGTGGGCGAGCTTGAAGCAGGGCACGCGCGGTTGGGTGACTTCGAGAAGAACGTCGCCGATGCGCAGCACGTCCCCGATGTAAACCTGGTCTTCCAACAAACCTTCCACGGTCAGGTTTTCGCCGAACTGGCCAAACGAAAAATCCTCGCGTTTCAATTCCTGTGACCAATGAGCGTAGTGCTCGAAGGGATAGGCATAAACCGCCTTATGGATCCCGCCATGATTCTCCAGATCCGCCTGTCCATCACCCGCCAATCCCAGCATCCGAACCATAACCGGCCCGGTCACCGATTCTTTAAAGATGCCCGTGGCGACCGGCTGGCCGCCGATCGGGACTGTCCGGGGCTGGGAAACGTTGATGGCCAGCAGTTTCATTGGTTCAAGGCATTGCCGTCATTGGCGTTCTTCGCGCCCGCAATCTAATCCGTGCAAACCGGGATGCAACGAGAATCGGATGGGGCTGCTACCCTGTCTTTGGTAGGGATGGCGCGCTGCGCCGTCACCGTCGCCGCTTGTCTCGCCGTAGCTTCCGAGCGAAGGCGGAAGCGCAGCCTCAGGCGACGGAACGAATCATCCGAATCGCACGGCTTCGGCCAGCGGGAGGAACGATTAAACAAGCGTGCCCGTTTTGCAAATTCGATTGCGCCACCTGACGCTGCGCTCGGTGGCGCGGACGGCGCGCTGCGCCGTCCCTACCTGCGCTTCGCGCAGTTAACCTCGCTGAAGAACTGTCTCTTCCTCGTGCATGCGCATGCGGGCCGAGAGGATTGCCGCGCGGCCAAGGTAGCCAACCACGCGGGTCGGGTTGTTTCGCTCCACCACGGGGAGACGGCCGATGTCGCGGTTCAGCATTTTGGTGAGCGCCGCGTGCAGCGGTTCATCGGGGAAGGCCACGACCAAATCGGTGCTGCCCGCTTCAGCCACAGTCATCTGCGTGGCTCCGTCCTTCCGCAGCGCGCGCACAATGTCCCCCCGCGTAATGATGCCAATGAGTTGATGCTGATCGTTGAGGATCAAGGTTCCCTGCCGCCGGCTAAGCGCGGCGTCGCCCTGGGCAATGCGATCGGAAAACTCGGAAAGCTTCATGTCCATCGGGATGCTCGGGATTTCTTTGTCCATTACCTCGCGCACGCGCGCGAGTTCAAAATGATCGATGCTGTATTCGCGAGTGATGTGCTGGCCGCGACGGGCGAGCTTCTCGGTCAGGATGGATCGCTTCATCAGCAGCACAGTCACGCCCAGCGCCGCCACCGAGCCGATCATCAAGGCGGGAAACAAATTGAAATCCCGTGTCAACTCGACGGCAAAAACCATCGCCGTCAGCGGGGAGCGCATGGTGCCGCCCATCATGGCCGCCATGCCGATCAACGCCCAGAGGCCTGGATCGCCGACGGGAACCCAGGAACCCGCGAAGACCCCGAGCGCGCCGCCCATGATGAGCAACGGCGCCAACACTCCGCCTGACGTTCCCGAACCCAACGCGATGGACCACACCAGCGCCTTGGCCACCAGCAGGCCGATTACCGCCGCGCCGACGAGTTCACCCCGCAACAGACTGTGAATCGTGTCATAGCCCACACCCAGCACGCGCGGTTCAATCAGGCCACCCAGGCCGATGAAGACCGCGCCAATGGCGGGCCACCACATCCAATGCAGCGGAAGCTTTTGAAAAAAATCCTCACAGGCATAAACGAGCGCCGTCAGCAATCCCGAGCCGAACCCGGCCAGGATTCCGATGCCCGCAGCGAAGGCCAATTCCGTCCCGGAAAGCGGCGCGTGGGGCACGATTGGGAAAATGGGCCCGGCGCCGAGCAGGGGCACGCGCACCACGGAGGCGATGATCGAGGCCACGGCCACCGGAATAAAACTGCGCGGTTTCCATTCGAACAACAGCAGTTCGACGGCCAGCAACACCGCCGCGACCGGTGTGGCGAACACAGCGGCCATTCCCGCCGCCGCGCCGGCGACTAGCAGCGTCTTGCGTTCAGCCGCGCTTAAGGGAAACTGCCGCGCGAAAATCGAACCGACTGCGCCGCCGGTCATGATGATCGGCCCTTCCGCACCGAAGGGCCCGCCGGTGCCGATGGAGATGGCGGCGGAGAGCGGTTTGAGGATGGCGACCTTTGCTTGAATCCGGCTGCGGCCCAGCAGAATGGCCTCCAGCGCTTCGGGGATGCCATGCCCGCGAATTTTCTCCGAACCAAAGCGCGCCATGAGTCCGATGATCAGCGCGCCGATAACCGGCACCAGCACCACCCAGTATCCCAGGTGATGGCCCTGAGGTGTCACTGCCTGGGTGGAAAGACGGTGATAAAAGGAAAGGTTGGTGATGGCGGCGATCAGCCAGATCAAAGCGTAAGCCACGAACGCGCCAAGCACGCCAATCACCGACGCCAGCGCGGACAGCAGCAGCACGCGGCGGTTGGTGCTGAAATCCGCCAGGCCTGTTTCGGCGGCGGGTTCGACGGCATAACCGATCTCAGCGGACATGGCGGGTTTCGTTTGCATAAACGTGAAAAATAAGATTATATCGTATTACGATATGTGTCAAACCATGAACGCGAAAAGGGCGCGATTTAGTAAAGAGTGGCGTTCCACCCGGACCTGGAACGAACAGCGGCCCCTCGCCCGAAGGGAGAGGGGCGGGGTGGGGGAGATCCGGGAGGCTGCATGAACGAAAGGAATAATCGCACCCAGATGAAACCGCTGGGCAAGGCGCAATATGAAACCCTTGCGGCGTTTCGTTATGCGTTGCGCCAGTTCATTCACTTTAGCGAATCGGCGGCGCAGGCAGCGGGCCTCACGCCGCAACAACACCAGGCGTTGCTGGCCATCAAGGGCTTTCCGGGGCGGGACCGGGTGACCGTAAGCGAACTGGCGGAGCGATTGCAATTGCGCCATCACAGCGCCGTCGGGCTCATTGACCGCCTGGTCGCGGAAAAGCTCGTTGCGCGCGAATCCGCGACTGAAGACCGGCGGCAGGTTTTTGTGCGGCTCACCAGCCGTGGTGAGCGCAAGCTTGAACGGCTCTCCCTCACTCACCGCAACGAACTCAGCCGCGTCGGTCCCAAACTTAATGCTTTGCTGAAAGAGATTGGCTTTGCGGACGAGTAGAAACTGAACCGCATCTTTAACCCAGCCAAGCCACGTTATGTCACCCAAGCGTAAAGGTTTCCTGGCGATCCTTGCGTGGATCACGATCATCACCATCCTTCACCTGAAGCTGAATCTTCACGTTCAATGGTTCGGCGCGAAAAAGGCAGTCGAGGAGGAAAAATTCCGCGTCGGCTTCATACCGGTCACGTGCCATCTCACCTGCCCGGTGACTGATTTCATCAACCGAAACATGACCGGGGAGAGTTCTTTCGAGCCCGTCCGGTTCAATGGCTTTCCGGAACTGAAGGAAGCTTTTCTGGCTGGTTACATTCCCGCCACATTCATTCTTGCTCCGCTGGCCATGGCCTTGCGTGAGCAGGGCGTCCCCATCAAGATCGTCTATCTCGGCCATCGCGATGGCACCGCGATGATGGTCAACAAAGATTCCCGGATTTACCGGATTGAAGATTTGAAAGGGAAGACGGTGGCGGTGCCGAATCGTTATTCCAACCAGCGATTGTTGATCTACAAGGCGCTCAAGGAGCGCGGCATGAAGATCACCGACCTGACCATGGTCGAGATGCCGCCGCCCGACATGCCCGTGGCGTTGCGCGCCCACGCCGTCGACGCCATCACGTCGGGCGAACCTTTCATGGCCCAGACCGAACTTGATGGCTATGGACGCGTGCTCTACCTGACCAAGGACGTTTGGCCGAATTTCATCTCCTGCGTTCTCGCTGTGAATGAAAATGCCATCAAAAATCGCCGCGCCGATGTCCAATACCTGGTGGAGGGCATCGCCAAGAGCGGCAAATGGCTGGACCAAACCATGGACCATCGCATGCAGGCTTCCCAATTTGTCGCGCAGCATTACTACAACCAGGACCCGCGCCTGCTTACGTTCGTGTTGAGCAAACCACCCGACCGCGTCAAATACACCGGCCTCAAGCCGCTCAAAAAGGATTTCGAGGAGATTGAAGCCCTGGCAATCGAGACAGGCATCATGCAAGGAACGGTTCGTTTTGAAGATTACGTGGATACCTCGTTCGCCGGGGATGAAAGCACGATCGAGCCGTATAAATTCGAAGGGAAATTTTAGCCGAAAAGCAAGTCCGGGTCATTGGGTGGGAGCGCGGACATTTCTGTCCGCTTTAGAGGTTGTAAGCTAAAATATAGCCGTCCATCGAGTCAGAGGCGGGTAGGGCGCGTCACTCCGTGCGCGCCGGACCGATGGGCTTGGACGCGCTTATTTCAATCGGCGGCGTGCACGGAGTGCCCGCCCTACCAACGGCTCACTTTTTTTGAACCGCTCTAAACGTGCGCACGTCCAAGCGGACAGGAATGTCCGCCGGGGCTGCGGATTATGGAATTCCGAAAGGAGCCGGAATGGGTTGTAAAGAAATATTCAGATTCGGTTTGCATGGCTGGAGTGGGTGTGCTTTACTTGGCGGCGTTGGTGAAGTGAAGGATTGGGAGGGAATCCTCGAGCGAGTGGGCAGGGCGCGTCCGTGCGCGATGCGCCTGAATTTTGCCTTGCTCCGTTTGGAGCAGGGGCGGTTCTTTGACAATTAAGATAAGTCCGCCGGCGTGGAGCACCGGAAACATCCGCCTTTGCTCACGAGCAGCTACGGCGTGACGAGCCAACAATCAACGAACACCCGCCCTCGCTGGGAAGCCATGTACGGCGAGCCAGAAAAGCACCTAGGTCCAAGGTCGCGACTGGGACAATTTGGCACACCCCCAGCCGGTTCTCGCGAAACGCAGCAGAGGTTTAAATCGGTCAGGAAAATTAAGGTCAATTAAAGTAAATTAAACCAAATTAAACCTCTTTTTTTCGCGCGGGCACGACCGGAAAAGGCCATGGATTTTGCGTAAACGACTGCCCGGGAGCGGGTTAGGTGGAAACGGCGGGGTTTGGCCATGCTGAAGCCAGCATCGCCAGAGTTTTGGGGTGGGAGTGTCATTTTGGCACACTTCGGCGGTGTTTCGGGAGGGTGGCGCATGGTTCTGTTGGGGAATCGAGGTCGAGGACGAGGGTGGTTAAACAGGGCGAAACAAAGTCCAACGCATCGGCCAATTCCGCCATGACGCCTTCCCAGGCAGTCATTCGTGGCTGCTTCCATGGCGGTCGATCTAATCTGTGATAATCGGCCTCAGTCATTCGTTCTATAGCCAGGGTAGGGGAGAAAGTGTATCTGATGGCGAACATCGGCCGTCCTCGGATGTCGGGCCGGGTGAATGCGCAGCCATGCTGGATTATGCTTAATCGGTTCAAGTTCATCGTCTGGCTCCTGACTTTTGGATTGCCGGCGCTGGGCGCTTTCGCCCAGATCGGCGGCACTGGCTGGACGTCCAAGCCGGTGAGCTTCAACGTTCAGTGGCCCTATACGGTGGCCGAGAGCAACCGCTTTTGGTTCACGAACAATACCTACCATTGCCTGGTTTACAGCAACGACGCGCCGTTCAAGGCCGGCAGCACCACGCTGCCCCGCACGGAGCAGCGTTTCCCGGATTACACGAATGGTGAGATCCAGTACCAGGCCACGTTGATGGCGGTGTCGAACGAGAACAGCTACTGCGTGTTCCAGATCCACACCGGCGACGCGCAGTCAACGACGTTTGGCTCCACGACGTTCATGCTGTTCTGGTTCAGCAGCGACGGCGGTTCGGTGCATGATTACAGCGGCACGGAACTGGCCAAAAATCTCGGGAACCAATGGTTTCAATTGAACGTGGACCACAACCTCGTCACTCAAACCATCAAGGTTTGGATCAACCAAAAACTGGTCTGGACACAGCCGGACAACGGGGCGGGAGATTTTTACATGAAGGACGGGGTTTACGAGCAATCGCACGGCCCGACACTTCAGATGGACGCGTACGTCACCAATATCCTGATGTGGGTCAGTTCGGGCACCAACCCGCCCGCCGCGCCGACGGGACTGAGGACAACCCCGGCGGTGGCGCAGATTGGATTGGCCTGGAACGCTTCGGTCGATGCCACCAACTACAATGTCAAACGCTCAACGGCAAGCGGCGGGCCGTACACGACCATTGCCAGCCTGACGGGCACCAATTTTACGGATGTGAACGTGGCCGGCGGCGCAACGTACTTTTATGTGGTGACGGCGCTGGACGCTTTCGGCGAAAGCGCCAATTCCGCCCAGGTGAGCGCGACCTCGCCCCAACCGCTTATTGGCGGTCTTGCAGTTCAGCGCAGCAATCTCGTGTTGAGCGGCAGCGGCGGCCTGCCGAACGGCACCTATTCCGTGCTCACTTCGACCAACCTAAGGTTGCCGCCGGGGCAATGGGCGCACGTTGGCAGCAATACGTTTGACGGGGCTGGCAGCTTTCACTTTACCAACGCCCAAGGCCCAAGTCAGGCGCAACAGTTTTATTTGCTGCAAACGCCGTGAGGAAAGAGGCCAAGGGCCGAATGCCAAATGCTAAACTCGGCGGGGCACTGATTATTGTGTCGATTGCGGTTTGTACTTGATGGCTGTTCCCATCACCATCGGGGTATTAACGTTGTTCAGAGTGCTGGTGTCGACAATGACGGCGTCGGCGCTCATCAAAGCGGCTTGCCGCTTCAGAACATTCTGCCAGGTGTCCGCGCGATCCGGCTGGACTTTAAGGGTGGAAACGGCGCCCAGTTCGGTGTAGGGCCTCTCGGGCTTGCTGAACAGGAGTTCGACCCGGCCTGGCGCATTGGGATTGGTCCCGCCACTCGACTGCGGAGCGGCGCAACCGGCCAGGAACGCGAGGGCGATGGCGAGCACGCCGGCAATTAGAGTTGTCTTCATAGAATTTCAGTGATTGGTTAACCTAAACCTGCCAGCCAAGGTATCACCGAATTATGGATTGCACCAGTGGAAGCTGGTTGAAGGCGTAAGGCCTCAACCTTGGGAGGTGAGGGCATTCTTGTTCGCTTTAAACGTGCGCACCCGGTCATAACTGGAGCCTTGCTTGAAAGTCAAAGGCAGCTTGCTTTGATGGTCATTCAAGCCGGATCCGGTTTTCAACTGTCTTGACCCGGTGAATGGAGCGCGCGATCGCAGCGGCCTTCTGCTTCTGCTGTTCATTTTCAACCGAGCCGCTCAACGTCACCGTTCCATTGGCGGAGGTGATCTGGACGTGGGGAAAGTCATACGCGGCATTACTTCTCAACGCCTCCTGCACCCTTTCAGCCGTCACTTTGTCGTCCAGCAGTTCACCGGTGCGCTGCTCGTGCGGGTGCCCGCCCGTGCATCCTGTGAGAGCCATCGCGGCCGCGCCGGCGCCAATCCAGCACGCCAGGGCAAGGTTTCGCATCGTGCGTTTCAGTTGGGGTTGCGGCGAAAAGACCACGTTATTTGTTCGAAGCACTTTGTCCTCCTTCCGGCGAGAGCGGAATGGCCGGAGCCCAACCCAGCCATTGATCTTCCGGTTTGGCGTAGAGCCGGAAAGGCGTGCCCGGGGGGCGCCGGTTCGAACATTGTATCCGGCGTCGCGAAGGCAACGCCTCCGGCGATCAAGGTCTTCAAGGAATTGGCCTGGATGTCGGCTCCGTGCAGTCCGCGTCCCTCTCCGTTTAAAATGGTTGCTTTTGCGCCTGGTGCAATGGGGGATTTCCACCTACGGCCGGGTTCAGGCGCTCCAAGAGAAGAATCCCGCCGCCAGAATCATGAAGCTGGTTGCGGCCGGCGAGGGCGCCGGTCGGCACACGGTGGGACGAGTATGCGTGGATTAGCAGTTCAACTTCTTCACCGGTGGGCTGCTTTCAATTGCAGGTGCGGTTCGAGACGAATCATGTCCGCTTCATTCCCGGTTTCTCCAGGGCGGACCGCGTTTCGGGTGAACTGATTGTCCTCGCGATAAAGGGTGATGGAGACGTGCTCGTTGCGCCGGATGCACTCTTTAATGGCTTCGGGATTTTTCTCGCAGTAGAGCAGAGTCTTCCACGAGTAGATGTGCTTCGGCTTGTGAAAGTCGCTGTTGGCCAGGAAGGGCAGGCGTTTCATGCCCACGCAATCGAAAATGTTGTGGCGGTTGGCGATTTCCCAGGCGTCGATCAGTGGGGCATACTTTTCCTGGTTCTCCCAAAGGTGCAATGTGTTCTTGCCCCACTCGCTCTTCATGATGTGCGGATGGGAGGCGACGGCCAGCCCGCCTTGCGCGTGAATGTGGGCAATCGTTTCCGGCAGGTCGAGCGCGGGCGGGATGGGCGCTTTCAAATCGATGCCGAGCAGGTGGGCGGAGGATTTTTTCGTGTAACCGTCCTTGTTGAACTCGATGCCGGTGAGCACGAGCATGTTGTATTTCTTCCAGGCCCGCCGGCGTTCGCGGTCGATGACCTCGAAATATTCCTCCAACTGGTCGCCCGCCAGGGTCATGTTGCTCAGGCGCGCCAGCTTGCCGATGAGCCGCCGCGGGTCGGCCAGATGGTCGGTGATGCAAATGCAGTCGAACCGCAGCCGGCCATAGAAATCAACGACCTCGGGTACCGAAAGTTTGCCATCCGAATAATTGGTGTGGATGTGGAAATCGCACAGCAGCATGCGTGACTCGGCCGGGCCGTTCAACGCCGCCCGCGCTGGCGGTACCGCATGGGTCGCGGATGGTTCGAAAAGTCTCTTTTTCCCGCGCGTCGGGTCGCTGCACTCGCACTCCGTCAGAACGAGTTCGGCCAGGCGCAAAGCGGCGTCCGGCTTGCTGATCATGGCCAGGTTTTTGCGCCATTGCTGCCAAAGCCGGGCCTTGTGCGCGAAGGCTTCCTTCACGAGGTCGGGCACTTCCCGGTTGCGTTCGGCGACGGCGCCCAATTCATGTTCGCTGATGAGGCGCGCGTTGCCTTCCTCCTGGCCGGGAATGACCTGGTTGATGATCATCGGGCAGCGCGCGGCAATGGCCTCCTGCACCAGCGCGCCGCCGGCCTTGCCGATCACCAAATGGCTGCTCAACATCAATTGCGGCATCTGGTTGGTCCAGCCCAGGATGCGCACGCGATCGTCATGCTCGTGTGTCCGTTCCATCAGCTTGGCCTTTAATTCCGCATCGCGGCCCACCGTGATGGTGAGGTGCGCGTCGGGAATTTCGAGCAAACGGTCGATGACCTTGCCTGCCTTCTTCTTTCCGGTGTTGATGATGTAAAGAATCCGGCGCGGTTCGCCAAAGACCGGCGTGTTGACGGGCGTCGTGGGCGGTTCGGTGAACTGCGGGCTGACCGGGAAGCCAAGTGTCCGGATTTGCGCCTCGGGGACATGGCCGGCCTTGAGCACTGCTGCCGTGGGTTCGTTCGCCACGCAATACAAGTCACTTGGCGCGCGAAACCAAGTCGAGTTCACCGTGATCGAATCCGTCACCACCGTGATAAACCGAAACGGACGCTCGGAGTAATTGCGGTAAAGTTCGCGGATCACATGCGCATAAACCGGGTAGGTTGAAACGACGCAATCCGGTTGCGCCTCGTGCAGGATGTCGCCGAGGGCATTCTTCAATCGCGAAAAACCGGTCAGCCGGTTTTCGACGAACGTGGAGTTGTCGAGCAGCGAGTAAATCCCGCCCCAAACCCGCGGCGCGTATTGCACCACGCCGAGGTAGGCATTTTTCACGAGGGTATTAAATGAGCCGTAGCTGGATTCGAACAAATCCAGAACCTCGACGCGCACGTCCTCGGAAACCATTTCGAGCGCATCGCGCAAATTGCGCGCCGCCGCGTTGTGTCCTTCCCCAAAACCCGCCGTAAGAATAAGCACCTTTTTCATGGCCAGTTTCTTTAAACCGTCGCCAGCCCATGTTACGAATAAGTGTCGCTAACGTTACAATCCGTAAAAACCCGGAATAAATGAAGGATTTCGAGCAAAAAAGCGGGATTTGCGGCTTTCAGGCCGGGGAATTCGTGGAGCTTAGGGCTTCGTCGCCCGGTCCAAAAAATCTGCAATGTGCAGGGCTTCAACCTGAGCACCGGCTTTTTGCAAACCCGCCCGAATCTGGAGCAAACAACCGGGGTTGGTCGTCACGACGATCCGGGCGCCGGTCTTCAGGATGTTATCGATCTTTCGTTTTTGCAGTCGTTCCGCCATCTCCGGTTCGGTCAGGTTATAGCTGCCGGCGCTGCCGCAACAAACGTCCGATTCGGGCAATTCGACATAATTTCCGCCCGCCATCGCCCGGACCAATTCGCGCGGTTGTTTGGTGATCCGTTGCGGATGCGCCAGGTGGCAGGCATCGTGATAAGTAACGACAGGCCCTGAGTTCGAAATCCGAAGTCCGAAACCAGAAATCCGAAGTGAAAGGATTTCGGTGAGGTCTTTAACTTTGGAACTGAATTGGCGGGCACGTTCCGCCCAGCGGGGATCGTCCTGCAGCAAGTGGCCGTATTCCTTGAGGGTCGAGCCGCAACCGGCGGCGTTGATGACGATGGTCGAAACATTCTGTCGCTCGAAAACCTCGATATTGTGTCGGGCACATTGGCGGGCGAGCTCGAGCTGGCCGCTGTGTGCGTAAAGGGCGCCGCAGCAACCCTGATCGGGCGGGGTGACGACTTCATAACCGGCGCGATTGAGCAATCGGACGCTCGCGGCATTGGTCTTGCCGAAAAGAATGCTCATCACGCAGCCACTAATGAAACCGGCGCGGCCATTCGCGGTTCCGCCCGGTGCGGGCGAAATCACGGGTAGATCCTCTTCGACGGCGTCGTCCGGGATCAGCGACAGGGCTTCGCGCGCGAACCGGGGCAGGAACTTTTCCAGGCGCAACGCGCGAATGATCTTGGCTGGAAGGAGCGCGAGCTGCATCCGTTCCGGGAAGGGGAAAACTTTTTCGATGGCAATCCGGCGCAAAAAAGTCTGGAACGGCGACCGCTGGTAATGCTTTTCGATGTGGTCGCGGGTGTGTTCGAGCAGATCACCGTATTGGACGCCGCTCGGGCAAACGGCTTCGCAGGCGCGACAGCCCAGGCAGAGATCAATGTGCCGGACCGCGGTGTCGCCCAGGGCCAGCCGCCCATCCTGCACGGCGCGCATGAGGTAAATCCGGCCGCGCGGCGAATCGTTTTCGTTGCCGGTCTCCAGATAAGTCGGGCACGACGACAGGCACAATCCGCAGTGGATGCAGGCGAGCGATTTGTCGTAATCCAAAAATCGGGGTTGCGCAGTAGCCGGTGTGCTTTCCATAGTGCTTAAATCCCTAATGCCTCATTCGCGCGCGGAGCGCGGAGCTCCGTCCAGGGTTGAGCCATTGCCCAATGGTTTTCCTTGCCTGGATTATACGAGATTTTTGACATCGGCGGCGAATTGATCGACCTCTTCTTCCATGGTGTCCCAACTGCACATCAACCGGCATTGGCCCGGGCTGACGTGGGTGTAGAATTTCCAACCGCGCTGCCACAAGGCCTCGATGACCGGTTTGGGCATTTCCACGAAGACCGAATTGGTCTGGCACGGAAAGGCCAGCTTGATCTCAGGCAAACCGCGCAAACTTTTTTCCAGCCGCTGGGCCATGGCATTGGCGCGCGCCGCGTGTCGCAGCCACGCGCCGTCCTGTAGAATGCCCACCCAGGGCGCGGTCACAAACCGCATCTTGGAGGCAAGCTGCCCTGCCTGTTTGCAGCGATAATCAAACTCCCGGGCCAGTTCACGGTTAAAAAATACAACGGCTTCGCCGACCGCGAGTCCGTTTTTCGTGCTTCCGAACGAGAGAACGTCCACGCCGGCGCGCCAGGTGATTTCCGCCGGCTTCACTCCCAATGCGGCCACTGCATTGGCAAAGCGCGCGCCGTCCATGTGAACCCGCAAATCAAATTGCCGGGCCGCATCGATCAGCGTCCGAAGTTCGGCCAGGGAGTAAAGCGTGCCTGCTTCCGTTGCCTGCGTCAGGCTGAGCGCGCGCGGTTTGGGGTAATGCAGATCCAGCCGTTTCTTCACCACTTTTTCGATGGCCGCCGGGTCGATCTTGCCCGCCGCTCCAGGCACAAGCTGGACCTTGCTGCCGCCGGAAAAAAATTCGGGACCGCCGCACTCCGCCGTTTCCACATGAGCATACTCGTGACAAAGAATGCTGTGATACGGCGCGCAAAGCGAAGCCAGCGAAAGGGAATTGGCGGCGGTGCCGTTGAAAACAAAAAACACCTCGCATTCGGTTTCAAACACGTCGCGGATCAATCGCGCCGCCTTTTCAGTCCAGGGGTCGTTTCCGTAACCCACGGCGTGCCCGCGATTGGCTTCGGCCAGCGCGGCGAACGCTTCCGGACAAATGCCCGCGTAATTATCGCTCCCGAATTGCCGGCGGTTGTCCGTGTGGATCTTCATCGAGCCACACCTTAGCCAAGGGTCGGTCGCGCGTGCGAGTTTTTTTGGCGCGCCTTTTGACTTTTAAACCGGGTCACTTGTGGCATGATGTTTTCACAAACAACCCGCCGTGAGCGGGCTCAATTTAATCAGAGCATGAAACAAATTGGCGTTGGCATCATCGGTTGCGGCGGAATCGCCCTTCAAAATCATCTGCCGGGACTCGCGCTGTGTCCCGAGGCAAAACTTGTTGCCTTGTGCGACACGAACCCGAAGGTGCTTGAAAATGCAGTCCGGCAAACGGGCGTGAAAGCCGCCTTTGCCGATTACCTGCAACTGCTGGGGCGCGATGACGTCAATGCGGTCATCATCGCCACTCCCAATTTATTTCACGCCCCCATCGCGCTGGCGGCCATCGCCGCCGGGAAGCATGTGCTCTGTGAGAAGCCGATTGCCATGAACCACGCGGAAAGCCTGGCCATGCTAAGCGCCGCCGAGAAGGCTGGTGTTCGTCACATGACAGCCTTTACGTACCGCTTCGTGCCGGCGATGCGTTACATGGCCCATTTGGTTAAGAGCGGTTTCGTCGGCCAGCCGTATCATTTTCGTTCGTGCCGATTGCAGGATTGGGGCACGCGCGCGATTGGCTGGCGGCAAGTGGCCAAAATGGCCGCCACCGGGGAACTCGGCGATATGCTCTCGCACCGCATCGATTACGCGCACTTGCTGGTTGGGCCAATGCGCCGTCTCGTGGCCGATGACCGGCGGTTCCATGACGTGCGCGACGGACAAGTTTCGGACCTGGAGGATTGGGTGACGATCCTGGCGGAGTTTTCGTCGCGTCGCGCCACGGGCGTGCTGGAGAGCAGCAAGGTTGCCACCGGGCATGGGGAAGGCGCGCGGAGTGAAGATTATTGCGAGGTGGATGGGACGGACGGGAGCCTGATTTTTCAACTGGCCAGGCCATGGACTCTCAAGGTCGCCAAGAAGGGTGAAACTGAATTTCGAACCGTCAACGTGCCGGACGAATTTCTTAAAGTGCCCGGGTCGCCGCGCGATCCGCGCGCCGGTGACCCGCTGATCACGTTTCGCTATGACCAGGATTTCGAATTCATCCAAGCCATTATAAACCAGCGTCCCTGCGTGCCGTCGTTTGCGGAAGGGGCGCAAGCGCAGGCCGTCATGGACGCGGCGGTGCTTTCGGTGCGGGAAAAGCGCTGGGTGGAAATTCCGCAGCCTTGAGATATGGAAAAGACCGCTTTGGTTACCGGCGCCGGCAGCGGCGTTGGACGCGCCGTGGCACTGGCGCTGGCCGGGGAAGGCTGGCGGGTCGCACTCATCGGTCGCCGGCCTGAAACACTTCGGGAAACCGCGCAACTAGCTGGGAAAAACGCCGCAAACCTTCTGCCGTTTCACTGCGACATTGGTGATTCCGCGGCGGTCGAGAAAATGTCGCGCGACGTGGTTGCCCAAATCGGGACGGTTGAAGTGCTGGTAAACGCCGCTGGCACGAATGTTCCGCGCCGCAGCCTGGAGGAATTATCCGCTGCCGATTACCGGCAGATCCTGGATGCAAACCTGAATGGCCCGTATTACTGCGTTCAAGCCCTGCTCCCGGCGATGCGCGCCCGCAAGTCGGGCACCATTATCAATATTGTTTCCGACGCCGCCAAACAGGCGAGCGCCAAGGCGGGACCGGCTTACGTCATTTCCAAATTTGGCCTCGCCGGGTTCACGCAGTCCATCAATGCCGAAGAGCGCGCCAACGGCATCCGTGCCTGCGCTGTTTTTCCGGGCGACATTGACACCCCCTTGCTCGAACGCCGTCCAAATCCGCCCACGTCGGAAGCGCGAGAACGGATGCTCCAACCCGAGGACGTGGCTGCCTGCGTGTTGCTCGCGATTCATTTGCCGCCTCGGGCCATCGTGGAAGAAATTCTCGTGCGACCGCGGTGATCTGCTTAACGATCTCCTGCGCGCCAAATATAAAAGCAAAAGTGCGGTTTGAAGCAGAAGCTAACCAGGAAGCTGCATGCCGAGCATCAAGCCTGCCATTGGAATCATGCAAAAACCAGGCCCACTGCCTCGCAGAGCTTTCACACTGATCGAACTGTTGGTGGTCATCGTCACCATTGCCGTTTTGGTGGGACTGGCGCTGCCAACCTTGTCGACTACCAAGGAAAAGGGAAAGAGGGTCGTTAGCTTCAACAATACCAGGCAGATTGTTTTGGCGGCGCATCTGTATGCCAACGATTTTCACGAGGCCCTTCCCTATTGCGGGGCAGGATTGCCCCCGTTGTACACCAACGCCTGGTGCTTCAAATACGAACCATCGGCGGCAGAACCTTATCAGCTTGGAAAAGGCCAGGTCCTCCCATACCTAACCGCCAGCAATGTTTTTCATTGTCCGGCTGAACGGACAAACGATTTTCTGTTTTCCACCCGGATCGTCAAAATCACAACGTACCTGTGGGAAACCACCAGTTGTGGCGGTTCAGGAGGCAAGCCCTACGGGCCGGGGATCTGGAACAATGGCTCCGGTCTCAAGTTGAGCGCCTTTCGGGCTGACGGTGTTTTGCAAATCGAGCCCAACGAGGACGATCCGAATTGCTGGAATGACGGGGCGGTCGAGTTTCACGAGGATGAGACAATGCACCATAATCAGGGAGGCGTGGTCGGGTGCTATGGAGGTTCGGCGGAGTGGATGAAATTCCGCGATTGGAAACTGGAGCAGAATGCCTTCCCCTCACGAATAAACTGCAATCCCAACGCTGCTGATGGAAAGGGCCAATAGTATGGGAATTCCTGAAAACTCAGCCCTCGCTTACTCCACGATTCCGTTCCCGCCAGCCACGTTCTTCTCCGCTTGGGCGCGCAAGGTTCGGTTGACGCGCAGCATCAACTCGCGCGGGCTGAAGGGCTTGGTCAGGTAATCCTCGGCGCCGGTTTCCAGGCCGATGATGCGTGAGAGTTCGCTTGTCCAGGCGGTGATCATGATGACGGGGATCCGCGCCGTGGAAGGCAGGCGATGGAGAATCTCGCACACCGCCAGGCCATCCAGTTCCGGCAGCATCAAGTCCAGCAGGATCAAATCAGGCAAAGCCGAGCGGGCCTGGTTCAGCGCCTCCAAACCGTTGCTGGCGGTAATGACGTCATAACCCTCCGCTTTCAGGTTGAAGCTAACCAGCTCCACCATGTCGGATTCGTCGTCCACAACCAGTATTCTTTGCCGCATCACTTTTGCTTATCACGGGCGGAAGCGGCGGACAATGACGCCGGGGTTACAGTCAGGTTACAAATTAAGTCTGACTGAGTTTAGGGATCGGCGCCTGGGTTGGAATTCGGAGGCGCTGCTTGTGGCGAAAAAATGGGGAACGGAGAGTTCCAACTCTAACTTCCGGCCACCGTCGTGGCTGGAGCGTGGGCGGTGTGCCGGATGTCCTGCGCTTCGTAAAGGTAAACGACTTCCTCGGCCACGTTGGTGGCGTGGTCAGCGATGCGTTCGAGGCTCTTGCTGATGACCATCAAATTAAGGCAGCGAGTGATGGTGCTGGGCCGCTCGACCATGTAGCTGGACAATTCGCGGTGAAGCTGTTTGTTGAGCACATCCACTTCCTTGTCGCGCGGGGGAATCGCCCGGGCCCGGGCAGGATCGCGTTTCACGAAGGCGTCCAGCGCTTCTTTGAGCATGTCGAGCGCCATGCTCGCCATGCGCGGGATGTCCACGTATGGCTTGAGTTGCGGCTCCAGGCTGAGTTCGAGTGAGCGGCGAGCGATGGTGGTCGCTTCGTCCGAAACCCGCTCCAGGTCGTGCGAAATTTTCATCGCCACGGTGATCATCCGGAGATCAGTCGCGAGCGGCGCCTTGGACAACAATTGAATCGCCAGTTCGTCAATCTCCTTCTCGAACTGATCCACGATGACATCGTCGCCCATGACGCGCCGGGCCAGTTCGTCGTCGCGCTCGACCAGTGCCTTGATGGCCTGGTTCACTGCCGCCTCCGAGTGGCTGGCCATGGTCAAGAGCTTTTCCTTCAAGTCAATCAATTCGTGTTCGAAGTGGATGGTCATAATCTACGCCCAAATCTCGACTGTCATTCGCCATTGTCAACCGAATCTTCCGGTGACGTAATCCTCAGTTTGTTTCTGGGCCGGGTTGGTGAAAATCTTCCCGGTGCGGTCGTATTCGATCAGCGCGCCCAGGTAAAAGAATGCGGTGTAATCCGAAATGCGGGCGGCCTGCTGCATGTTATGCGTGACGATCACAATCGTAAAATCCTTTTTCAGGTCCAGAATCAGCTCCTCAACTTTCGCGGTGGCAATCGGGTCCAGGGCGGAGGCAGGCTCATCCATCAGGATGATCTCCGGCCGGATGGCGATGGCCCGCGCGATACACAGCCGCTGCTGCTGGCCGCCGGACAATCCCAGGGCGCTGGTGTGCAACCGGTCCTTGATCTCGTCCCAAAGCGCCGCGCCCTTGAGGCTGGTTTCCACGATGCCGTCGAGTTCCGACCGGCTCTTGGTCCCCTGTAAACGCAGGGCATAGGCGATGTTCTCGTAAATCGACTTGGGAAACGGGTTGGAACGCTGGAACACCATGCCCACGCGCTTGCGCAGTTCGATGACATCCACGTCCCGGCTGTTGATGTCATGGCCCGCAATACGAATCGATCCTTCAGTCCGCACGCCATCGATGAGATCGTTCATGCGGTTTAAGCAACGCAGCAGGGTTGATTTGCCGCAGCCGGACGGTCCAATAAACGCCGTCACTACCTTCTCCTGGATGGCGATGCTGATCTCTTTGAGGGCTTTCGCTTTGCCGTAGTACAAGGAGAGCTTGTCGGTCTCGATCAGCGGGCCGGCGGGCGCGGGTGACGGGACAGGCTGCCGGCTCGCAACTGAAGGGGCGGGCGCGGGAACATCTATTTTCGGCCTTGTTATCAGGTCAGCCATAATCGGTTTTTGATCAGTGGAGTGCGCGCAATTTTCTCCGCACCTGGGCACGCACCAGTATCGCGACCAAGTTCAACGCGAAGGTCAGCAAAAGCAACACCAGCACGGTGGCGTACAGGATGGGCTTGGTTTTATTGATATTTGGCGACTGTGTCGAGAGCACGAAAATATGATACCCCAGATCCATGAATTGGTCGTTGAGCGCAGTTGGCAATTTCGCCATGTAATAAGCGGCGCCCGTGAAGAGGATGGGCGCCACTTCGCCTGCCGCGCGGCTCACGGCCAGAATCCCGCCCGTCAGGATGCCGGGCAAAGCCTGCGGCAACACGATCCTGATGATGGTCTGCAACTTGGTCGCACCCAGGGCCAGGCTCGCTTCCCGCAATCCGTGGGGGATGGCCTTCAACGACTCCTCCGTGGCCACGATTACCACTGGGAGAGTCATCACGGACAAGGTCAACGACGCCCAAAGGAGGGCCGGTTTGCCCCAAACCGCGGGGTTTAAAACCTGATGGCCGATGAAGTTCACAAAAAAACCGAGGCCGAACAGTCCGAAGACAATCGAGGGAACGCCCGCCAGATTGTTTACCGCGCCCCGGATGAAGCGCGTAATCAGGGAGGTAGCATGCGCGTATTCGGTCAGGTAAATGGCCGTAATCACGCCCACGGGGATCACGAAAATGGTCATGAGAATGACCCGGGCGGTCGTGCCGAAGATCATGGGCAGCACGCCCGCCTGCTTGACGTCAAACATGTCCCTCTCCGTTCCGGCGGTGATGAAATGCCACGAAATCCCCGGCCAGCCGTTGATCACCACGTTCAGGAGGATGACCGCCAGGATCGCCAGGATCAAAAATGTCGCCAGCCCGGTCACTCCGGTAAAGAAGAACGAGCCGAAGTCAAAAGTCCGGGTCCGGAACGAGGTGGATTTTTGAGTGTTCATGGCTGGTTCTGAAAATCGCGCCTCAACGTTTCCCCTCCAGTTTCGATTTCAGGCGCATGATCACCAACCCCGCTACCAGGTTGGACACAAATGTAACCACGAACAGGACCGTGCCGAGCATGAACAAGATGCGGTAGTGCGGGCCGCCCACCACCGCCTCGGCCATTTCCGCCGCGATCGTGGCGGTCATGGTGCGGGTGGAATCGAAGATGTTCCAGGAAACGATGCTGGCGTTGCCGCTGGCCATGAGGACGACCATGGTTTCGCCAATGGCGCGGCCGAAGCCCAGCACCACAGCCGCGAAAACTCCGGGGATGGCCGCAGGCAGCACGATTTTCCACGCCGCCTGCCATTTCGAGGAACCAAGCGCGAGGGCGGCTTGCGTGTAGCTGCGTGGCACACTGGTCAAGGCGTCTTCGGCAATCGAGAAAATCACCGGGATGATGGCCAACCCCAGGGCGATCCCGGCCACAAACGCGTTCAATCGGGATTGGTAGTGAAACACACTTTGTAAAACCGAGGCCATTACGATCAACGCGAAGAAACCGAGCACCACCGAGGGAATGCCCGCCAGTAGTTCGATGCCCGGCTTGAGCCATTCGCGCGCGCGCGGATGGGCCAGTTGGGAAACGTAAATGGCCGCTCCCAGGGCGAGCGGCACCGAGAATAGCAAGGCCACGAGGGTTGCTTTCAGGCTCCCAATCAGCAGCGGCACGATGTTGTACTTCTGGATGTCGGAGACGGGTTGCCAGATGTAAACCGGCTTGTTGTAGCCCGTCCACTGGAAAGGCCGCAAAAAGTAACGCCAGGAGGCGGTATTCACGCGCGTGTCCTTGTCGGTGGAGGCTTCTTTCAATTCTTCCAGCTTGACCTCCATGAGTGTCCGCTTAGTGTCGGCATCCATCTTCGCGTCCTGTTCCGGGGTCAAGCCAAGATACGCCTCCAACTCCGCCGGGCTGAGCTTCTCCATGTCCGCGACTGGAATCACCTTCTGGCCGCTGGCGGTATTCAACTGTCCCGTGAACACCGGCAGGGCTTCCCGCGCCACGAACAGGAAGATGAGAAACACCATCACGATCGCGGAAAGCGAGACGAGCAAAATGCCCTTCTCCGCAATCCACTCGAGCGGATGCGTCCGATGCCCGCGCTGCATTCCTTTCCAGCCAATGCTGCGCCGGGCGTTGAGCTTGTCATGGTCTGCCGTCGTTGCCACAAATTCAAAAGGGCGGGTCGAGGGAATTCGATCACGAACCACTCGCCCGCCCGCTTTTATCGCAGGAGGAACCGCGAATCAAATCCAGTTTACTTTGCCCTCAGGTCGGCGGGAAGCGGGTAATAAAACTCCTTCGTCACCTGCTGTCCCTCATCACTGCGGATCCATTTCAAGTAAGCCGCGACTTCCCCTTTGTCCACGGCCGGGTTCACGTAATTGTACAAGTAGCGCCAGATCGGGTAGGTGTGGTTCAGAACGGTTTCCTCGGTGGGCAACACCGCCGGGCTTTGCTCGTCTTTCTTTACGGCCAGGGATTTAACGCCACCGCCATAGGCCGCTCCGCCGTAGCCAATGCCTTTGGCATCATTGGCGATGGCTTGCACGACTGCCGCCGTGCCCGGCATCGTTTGAGCGCCGGCCATGAAGTCCTTGCCCTTCAAAACATGTTCTTTGAAGAATTCGTACGTCCCCGAACTGTTCTCCCGGCTGTAAACGGTGATTGGCATGTCCTTGCCGCCGACATCTTTCCAGTTGGTGGTTTTGCCGGTGAAAATGTCGGCCAATTGCGCCTCAGTCAATTCCTTGACTGGATTGCTGTCGTTCACATAGACCGATAATCCATCCAC
>JAJPHR010000035.1 GCA_021325145.1 Verrucomicrobiota bacterium
ATGGTGGAGTGGGTATTGGTGTTGGTTTTGTTTTTCATATGAACCTTGGTGTAGCGCGATTTCGCTCACCCGCCAATACCCATGCCATCTACCGAGATAGGCTCTTATTCCAGATTTGGAGTTTCTTACGTTTGGGTGCTTGGAGCTTTTACAACGGTTCCTGCTGACTAATGCAGTGAAATGAACCCAGGCCCCAGATCAGTTCGGTGGAATCGATGCCAATGACGCGGCGCCCGGGAAAGAGTTTCTGCAGGATGGCCAGCGCGATGGCATCGTTGGCGTGGCGGTAGGCCGGGACCAGCACCATTTGGTTGGCGATGTAGAAGTTGGCGTAGCTGGCCGGCAGGCGCTGGCCCTGATGTTCCACCACGCCCGGCATGGGTAACTCCACCACTTGCAACGGGCGGCCAGCTTCGGTCTGCAGCGTACGCAGGCGCTTCAAGTTCTCTTGCAACAGAGAATAGTTTTCGTCGCTCGGATCTTCTTCCACCACGGTTACGACCGTGGTCGGGTTCACAAAGCGAGTCAAGTCGTCGATATGGCCATCCGTGTCATCACCTACGATGCCTTCGCCCAGCCACAGGATGTTTGTCACGCCCAGATAGTCGCGCAGGTACTGTTCGATTTGGACCTGGTTTAGTTGCGGATTGCGATTCGGATTCAAAAGGCATGCTTCGGTGGTCAACAGCGTGCCGCGGCCATTGACCTCAATCGAACCACCTTCCATGACGATGCCGGGGGAAAACAGTGGCAGCTTCCGCTGCGCAGCCACGTGTTGTGGAATCGCGTCATCCAGGTCGAACGGCGGATACTTGTTACCCCATGCGTTGTAGCCCCAATCCACAATGGCCCGCTCGTGTCGGCCCGCGTGCTCACGCACGAGAAAGATCGGCCCGTGATCGCGGCACCACGGTTCGTAAGATGGAAAATGATGAAACCGCACGCGCTCCAGCGGCGTGCCGTGCTGCCGCAACAAGTCCCGCACCTGTTCTTCCATCTCCGCGTTCCAAACATTGATGTTCACCTCCTCAACTTGCACGAGGTGCCGGATCAACTCCGCATAAACCGGTGGAACAGTATCGTACTTGTCGGGAAAACTAATGCCCTCGGGCCGTGGCCAGGTCAGCCAGGTAGCCGTGTGCGGTTCCCATTCCGCCGGCATGCGATAACCAAGCCGGGCGGGAACTTCCTTTCCTGTTTCAAGATGCAAGGGTACCTCCACTTAAGGCAGCCGTTCCCCTCGCGCCGCGATCAGCAGCCGGTACCATTCCTCGCGGGTCAGCTCCAGTTCCGTGGCGCGGGCGGCTTCGCGGATGCGCTCCGGATTTGTCGAACCCACGATCGGGACGATTTTCGTCGGGTGCTTCAATAACCAGGCCAGCGCCACATTCGTACGGCTGCTCCCGCGCGCCCGCGCGATGGCGTCGAGGACGGGGCCGACTCGTTCGGTCATCGGTGAACTCTTTACGCTCCCTGGAAAGCCGCTCTTTTCCGCGCTGAGCAGCCCTTGCGCCAGCGGACTCCATGCCAGCGGCGTCAATCGTTCGATCAGGCATTGGTCCAGCGTTCCGTCGGTGAAGCAATCCAGGCGCGCGAGGCTGATCTCGACCTGGTGCACCACCAGCGGCATCGGGCAGGCCACCTGCAAGGCGGTCACGAGCGTCGGGCGAAAGTTGCTGACGCCGAAGTAGCGCACCTTGCCCGCCTGTTTCAATTTCGTGAACGCAGCGGCTATCTCCTCCGGATCCGCCAGATAGTCTGGACGGTGCAATTGATACAGATCAATCGTTTCGACACCCATCCGTTTCAAGGAATCCTCACACGAACGCAGGATGTGTGAAGCGGAAAAATCATACCGCGGCGGGGCTTCCGGATCGGAATCGCCGGCGAAACGGATGCCGCATTTCGTGGCGACGATGACTCGTTCCCGCATGCCGCTGACCTGCTTCAGGGCATTTCCGAAAATGCGCTCGGTCACGCCGTGGCAATAAATATCCGCGTTATCGAAGAGCGTGTAACCGGCTTCGTACGCGGCAATGACGGCTTTTTTTCCGAGGACCTCGTTTTCCGGCGTGACTTCGCCGGGATTCCAGGTTCCCGCCAGCCGCCAGCAGCCATATCCAAGCCGGCTGCTCAGGAGGGAACTCACGCCCAAGGGGATGCTTTCCATATCGAATTAAAAACCGGCGGCAGCTTAAAACCCCGAGGCCATTGCGCAAAGCGAAATCTTCCCCGCGCAGTTCCCAACTTAAAAACAGGCAAGCTTACTTCCATTCCAAATCCACGATGACCGGCGCCCATGAGATGTGCTGCAACACTCGTTGCAAGCGCTCAGACGAATCCGGCGCGGGGCGGTGGATGGTGTTTTCGATTCGAGCGCGCCGGAGATGTGGATCCGATTCCACTTCCGCGATCGCTTGCCGATAACGGCGGAAATAATCAAATTGCGTGAGGATCAATTGGGTGGGCCGCCAGCGGAGCAGTCCTTGCGCGTCTGCGTGGGTTTCTCCCTGCTTGAATTCCATCAGCCAATCCGAATGCAGCCAGCGGATGTTTTTGTGCCGGGCTGCCTCGTAGAGAAAGGCGGAGGAAAGCACTACGGTCGAACCGGCGGGTTGTTGGTCCAATTCCTGCCGCACTCGCTGGATCGCGGCGGAATAGCCGACGTCCCGCGCGCAGGCCACGCCCCAGGTGCTCATTCCCACCGCGCGCACCGAACCCAGCAGCAATGCGAGCAGGACGAGAACAACCTGGACCCGGAGCCAGGTATTCCCGGCAAAGAGCGCGCCGCAGACGCTCAGGTAAGCCGCCACGATCAGCGGTTGAAAGTAGCTGGGGATGCCGACGGTGTTGGGTGTCAACACGCATAATGAACCCGCGAGGATCGCCATGGCTGCCAATAATGCTGAAACCAGCACTACCTCATGCCGCAATCCGGTAACTGAGTCATAATCCCGCCGCTGTTTGAACCACGCCCAAGGCAGGAAAAAAGCCGCCAGCAGCACACCCGGATTCGTCCGCCCAGCTTTTAACAACTCTGCGAATTGAGGAAATCGCAGCCCGGCGAACGTGGGTGTATGATGAACGTGTTCTAAAAAACCGTGCCAGGCGGTTGGCAACAACCTGCTGATCAGGAATACGAGTGCCAGGGGCGCCAGAATCGTCGCCAACATTGGCCCAACCGGGAAGCGTTCCTTGCCCACCAAGCACGCCATCGCAGTTCCAATCCAGAGCCACAAGAGGTAGGTCCCGCCAATTTGCAGGCTGGTAAACAGGGTCATTACCAACAGGAGCGCCATCAGCCACGTCCAACCAGCGGCGGGGGGTGAAGTTTCCTCGGCAAAAATGCGCCGCGACCGCACCCAGGCATACACGGCGGTCATCCCAAGCAATTGGGCGAAGGTGTCCGGCCGGTCATGAAAAGTAATCAACACAAGGAAAGCGCCGGCGATCTGCACACACCAATCCGGCACCTGCAACCGGCGCAGGATGGCCAGCAGCACCAGCATGTACAGGCCAAAGATGAACAGATGCAACGCCATCATCGACAGCGCGGTGACGCCAAACACCGACGCCCAGGCGAGGAGGGGCACTTGATACAGCGGCGGGTAGGCGCTGAATACCTGCGTTCCCGAGATCGGCAGCGCCGCGGCCAGCGATGGATTATGGTAACCGCCGTTCAGCAGGTAATTGACGACTGCGCCATCGTAAAAAAACGAGTCGTTTGAGGGCACGGGTTGCGCAGTGAGCACGCACAGGACAATTTTCCAGCCATAGACCAGGGCAAAAACCAGGGAGCCGCGTTGAAGTTTCGCGTACATCCCGGTCATGCCATCCCAATCGAAATCGCCCGCGTTTTAACAAATGCGGGGAGTCGCCGGGACGGTTCCGTCAGCATGTTCTGCTGATTGAAGCAAGAAATTACAATGGATAGGCGTCTGCTCATGGATCGTTTTAACGACCTGCGTTTTGGACTGCTTTTATCCGCTGGGAGGGCTGGGGAACAAGAGAAATTAAACACCAAATTCAAAGCACCAAGCGTCAGAAGAGCTCCAAGCTGCAAATTTTGCTCGACGCTTCTTTGATGATTGGAGCTTGGAAGTTTCTCTGGCGCTTGGTGGTTGTAATGCCTCAGTCATGTCCGCTTTAAACGTGCGCTCGCCCAAGCGGACATTCTTGTCCGCCTCACTAGCGTTTGGAGTTTGGAGCTTTCTTCCCGCGTCATTTTGGGCGAGGGTGTGAAGGTTGAAAAGATTACGAACGCTTCTCGGCAGCCGTTATCCCTGGGCCATCGCGGCCGGATTGCTGCTGGCGGCGGCTTTCCCAAAAATTGGCATCGCGGGTTTCGCATGGATCGCCCCCGCGTTGATTTTGCTGGCGGCCATTGGCAAACCGCCCAGGCAGACGTTCCGAATCGGATACGTCGCCGGTTTCGTCCATTACCTGGCTTCACTTTACTGGTTGCTGCTTATTCCCGTGCCCTTGGTGTGGAAGTGGGCGCCGGTGCTGGGGTGGACGGCTTTGAGCGCTTTCCTCGCCCTCGGCTTGGGGGCCTGGACATGGCTTGGCTGGAAATTCTTTCCAGTCGCATTAACGACCGGCGAGCCTGCAACCGAGCCGGATTGGGTTAAACTCGCTGACCGATTTGGCAGCGCCCCCTGGGCCAGCCGGGTGGTGTGGTCGCTCGCCTGCGCTGCTCTCTGGGTCACGGACGAGATGATCGTGGCGCGAATCTTCGGCGGCTTTCCCTGGAACCTGTTGGGGTCTTCGCAATATCGCCTGACCCCATTGATCCAAGTCGCTTCAATCACCGCCATCTACGGAGTTTCGTTCTTCGTTGTATGGATGTCGTTGTCGTTGCTTTCGGCGGGCATGGCTATTTTGCGCAAGCCGGCCATGCGCTCGGCATGGATTGGCGAAATCATTCTGCCCATGGCCGTCATCGGTGCCGCGTATGCGCTGGGCTATCATAAAATTATGGCCAGCGCTCCCCCGCATCCTGAAATTACGGTCGCCTTGATTCAGCCCAGCATTCCGCAAACGCTGATCTGGAACGAGGCCGGCGACGCGCAACGCTTTCAGGAGTTGCTTCGGCTCTCGGAACAGTCACTCACAAATCACCCCGCCGTGGTCATTTGGCCGGAAGCCGCGGTTCCGAAAATGGTGCGTTACGATGAGGACACTTTCAACGCCATCACCCGGTTTGCGCACGACCACAAGGTTTGGATGATCATCGGTTCGGACGACGCCGAACCCCATCCGCAACCCACCAAAACCAACGAGGCGGATTTCTTCAACAGCAGTTTTCTGGTCAGTCCCGACGGCACTCTGGCTGGGCGCTATCGGAAGCGGAATCTCGTGATGTTTGGGGAATACGTTCCCGGATGGCTGCCGTTTGCCAGGTATTTGACTCCGATTGGCGGAGGCTTCACCCCCGGCGACCAGCCGGTCCCGTTTCATCTGAGCGGCCTCAACGTGAATGTCTCCGTGCTCATTTGTTTCGAAGATGTGTTTCCGCACCTGGCGCGCGAATATGTTTTCGACGACACGGATTTTCTCGTGAACCTTACGAACAACGGCTGGTTCGGCGAGGGCGCGGCGCAATGGCAGCACGCCGCCGGGGCGGTTTTTCGCGCCGTGGAAAACGCCGTGCCGCTCGTGCGCTGTTCCAACAACGGCCTGACCTGCTGGGTGGGTTCGCACGGCCAGATTCGCGAGATGTTCGTGAGCAAAGAGCACGGCATCTATGGCCC
>JAJPHR010000057.1 GCA_021325145.1 Verrucomicrobiota bacterium
ATGAAGCGCCGTTCTACACGCTGGGTCCGCTTACCACGGACATTGCGCCCGGCTACGATCACATTACGAGCGCCATCGGAGCGGCAATGATCGGCTGGTACGGTTGCGCAATGCTTTGCTATGTCACACCCAAGGAGCATCTCGGCCTCCCAAATAAAAAGGACGTGAAGGACGGCGTCATTGCTTACAAAATTGCCGCGCACGCCGCCGATCTCGCCAAAGGCCACCCCGGAGCGCAATATCGCGATAACGCGTTAAGCAAGGCGCGTTTTGAATTTCGCTGGGAAGATCAGTTCAACCTTGGCCTTGATCCCGAAACTGCGCGCGAATTTCACGACGAAACCCTGCCCCAGGAAGGCGCGAAAGCCGCGCACTTTTGCAGCATGTGCGGCCCGCATTTTTGCTCCATGAAAATCACGGAGGACGTGCGCAAATACGCGGCAGAGCAAGGCGTGACCGAAGATGAAGCTTTGAAAAAAGGGATGGAAGAGAAGTCGCGTGAGTTTGTGGAAAAAGGGGCGGAGGTTTATGGGAAGGGGCAAGTTTGATGGGTTATGCGCGAACCATTTTCAGGCATTCTGCTGGCCGAGATTTTGCGCTCAGCCAATGGGCTTGTTAGTGCGGGGCTGTCGCCATGGCACCGGGACTTGGCCGTCATGAGGCTGCGCCGGTAGTGTCTCATGGCTGAAACATTACCGGTGCGCTCGCTGTGAGCTGAGAGGCTTGGGTGCCTTACGATTTCGGCAGTTCGTGGAGGCCGATGGCGGCTCCCTGCGGATCCTGAATAACGGCAATGCGGCCGACTTCGCCAATGGACATCACCGGGACGCAGGTTTTCGCCCCAAGTTCAACGGCCTTGGCCAGCGACTTGTCCACGTTTTCGACGACGACATATGCGAGCCAGTGGGCCGGCACGCCGGGCTGCATCGGTTGCATCATGCCACCAATACCGCGTTCGTTGCCGGGGATTTTAAACAGGGTGTAAGGCGGCGCGCCGGCGGGTGTTCCCTTGGGAACAAAAGCCTCGGTCTGCCAGCCAAACAATTTGCCGTAAAAATCCGCAGCAGCCTTGCTGTTGGGGGTGATTAATTCGTTCCAGCTAACGGTACCGGGTTGCGCACACATGGTTTCACTTGTTTCGCTCATAATTGTATCCTTAGTTGATGCTAGTTAAAAAGCGGCCTAACAGAACCTATAACCCCGAGCTGGATGGGTTCAAGGCGTTTTGCTTAGGCAACACGTTACGATCGGGTGACAGGAATTTTTGAATTGCGGTTTTTGATTTTTGATTTGGACGAAATAGTAGATCCCAACGCGGCACGGCCATCATTTTCTCCCTCTCCACGCCAGTGAATTTTCCCTCCCATTTTGGCTTTGCATGCTTCACTGGGAATGCCTACGCTGTCAATCATGAGTGCTCAATTGGTTGACGCAAATCTTCCCCGGCCGGCGGAGCTGGCGGAACGGGTGTTGGCAGGGGGAAGTGTTACGCGCGAGGAGGCGATGCGCCTGTTCAATCTGGAGAGTACGGCGGACATCTTTGACTTGATGGCCGGCGCGAACCGGATTCGGGAACACTTTAAAGGAAACAAAATCCATCTCTGTTCCATCGTCAACGCAAAGGCGGGCGCGTGTTCAGAGAATTGCAGCTTTTGCGCGCAATCGTCCTTCTACCAAACCGGGTCGCCGCGGTATGGGTTTGTCGATCCGGAGCCGGTGATGCACGCGGCCACGGAAGCGGCCAAAAACAGCGTCACAGCAGTTGGGTTGGTGGCAGCCTGGAAAGGACTCAAGGAAGGTCCCATGCTCGATGAAGTGTGCGACCGGATTCGCGAGCTGGCCCAAAGCGGCAAAACGCGGGCGGATGCGTCATTGGGCATCATCAAGAACCAGGCGGTGGCGGACCGGCTCAAGGAAGCCGGATTGGAGTGTTACGGGCATAACCTCGAAACTTCGCGACGTTTTTTCCCGAACCAGTGCACGACGCACACTTACGATGACCGCCTCGAAACCATCGGTTATTTGAAAAAGGCCGGAATCAAGATTTGTTCGGGTGGAATTATCGGCATGGGTGAAACTCGTGAAGACCGCTGCGACTTGGCGTTTTCGTTGAAGGAAGCCGGCGCGAACGTGGTGCCGATTAACATTTTGAACCCGATACCGGGGACGCCGTTCGAGAAAATGCCTCCCCTGCCGCCGATGGAAATTCTCAAGACCATCGCTTGTTTTCGCTTCATTTTGCCGAAAAAGGAAATCATGGTCGCGGGCGGGCGCACGGTAAATTTGCGCGACATGCAGTGCATGATTTTCACGGCTGGCGCCAGCGCGTTGATGGTCGGTAATTATCTAACCACGCTTAACCAGCCGGTGGAGAAGGATCTGCAGATGCTTAAAGACCTCGGACTGGATCCGAGCTGGGACAATCATGATTTCGTCGATCAGGAGGAACTGGGGGAAAGCTCCACGCTCCAAGTTCCAGGCTCCAGATAGACATCAGTTACCAAACTCCAAAATCTTCCCTGCAGATTCGGAGGCGACCGGCCGTCTCCGAATCTGTGGTGCAATAGGGGCAATTGCGAACTAAAAATGGGAGGCTTAGCAGGCGTCAAAATGTCTGTCGCATTGCTCATTATCCTGTGGTAGAAATCGTGCGTATGATGAGAAGTACTATCGCGCCGTTATCCCTGGCTTGCGGGCAGGCTGTTTGCCCGTCCTGTATGCTCGCCCACAGCAAATATAATTTCCATTCTGACAGCGAGTAGCCATGCCCACGCCTTTGTTCGCAGCCAATCCTTTGCATATGCAGCGCCTCGGCAAAAATCTCGGGAAATATCTCGGTGAAGGAATTGAAATCGAACGGGTCATCGCGGAGATGGAGAAGGCGGCGGAGAATCACGGCTGGAAGACCGAGGTGTTTTTAAAATCCGGCCCGTTGAAGCTGCTGGGCCTGACGCGACGGACGGAGAACCCGGCCAAGCGGATTTATATTTCAACCGGCATTCATGGCGATGAACCGGCGGGGCCGCTGGCGGTATTGCAGCTCTTGCAGGAGAATCGCTGGCCGGCGCACGCAGATTTGTGGCTCTGCCCTTGCTTGAATCCCACCGGCTTTCCGTTGAACAGCCGCGAGAATGCCGGCGGCACTGATCTGAACCGGCAATATCTCGAACCGAAAGCCGAGGAAACGCGCGCCCATATCGCCTGGCTGGAACGGCAGCCGAGCTTCGATATCTCGCTCTGTCTCCACGAGGACTGGGAGGCACATGGGTTCTATGTCTATGAGTTGAACCCGGACGGGCAGCCGTCATTCGCCGAGGCGATGATCAACCGGGTCGCCCAGGTTTGTCCCGTGGACACTTCACTGCTGATCGAAGGACGCGAGGCATCCAACGGCATCATACGGCCGGGAATTGATCCGCGGTCGCGCCCCGATTGGCCGGAAGCCTTTTATCTGATCACGCACAAGAGCCGGCTTTCGTACACGCTCGAAGCGCCGTCGGATTTTCAACTCGTGACACGCGTGGCAGCGCTGGTGGCGGCGGTGAGGACGGTGTTGGATCCCATGGATGTGGGCTGAAACGATTCGCGGGCGGTCAATTTCGCTGTCTGGCGGGCCCGGCGTCCAAAAAGTACGCGTTGCGAAAAGGCCCAAAAAACCGTTTATTTGCATTGATTTTCCCGCCGGACGGGGGGAACTTGGCAGGGAGTAAACGATGAATGCAGAGGAATCGACAGAAAATCCGGTAAGTACGGCAGAGCCTCAACCCGCGGGGAACGCCGGGGCCGAACGCCAGGAACCACGTCGCCATCGCGGCGGACGCCGGGGGCGGTTTCGTCGAGGCGGGCGCGGCGGCGGGCGTGATAGTCGGCCCGAACGGACGGACCGCGTCGAGGGAGAAAATCGTGGTGAGCAAGCGGCCCCAGCCGCCGAGGAAGGCCGCAAGCCGGTTTCTTCGAGCATCCGCAAAGCCATTGACCAGGTTCTCCACGTACGGGCGGAGTTGCGAAGAGTGCTGGATGAGATTCAGGAGATTCTGCGCACCTTGGAACAAGCCGAGCGTGAAAAAACGGCCTCCGAGGACGAGATCGAGATGTTGCGAGAATCGTTGCGGGGCCTGCATCGTGAACCGGGCTACCCCAGGCATCGTGGAAGCGCAGCCCCAAGGCCGGCTCCCGCGCCAGCGGCAACCCACGAAGAGGCGGAGACTTCTGACGAAGAAGAAGAGCCTGAGGCTGAGCAGGAAACCGAAGCAGAGGATTAAGCAAGCGGCTGGATGAAGGGGGGAGTGAGTTGCAAGGAGTTGGCATGCAATCGCGATCTGGCGCATGGGACGCCACGCCCGCGAACACACCGGTTGGAGGTTCGCGTTTACATTGTGTAAATGAATGCCCGTCCTCACGCCCGTTGGCGCCTTTCACAGGGCGCATCCACGCACTGTTCTTAAAAGCTGGCGATATTGATCTGTGTGGGTAGGATGAGAGAAGTAATGGTTCCTCAGACCGATGAAACGTAAACCCAAAGAATCG